>NZ_BAABFP010000008.1 GCF_039541115.1 Angustibacter luteus | reverse complement strand
TCGCGCAGCCGCCGCGGCTGCAGCCGAGCGCGCGGCCGAGGAGCAGGCAGCCCGCGAGCAGGCGGCCCGCGAGCGTGCGGCCCGCGAGCGTGCGGCCCGCGAGCGTGCGGCCCGTGAGGAGGCCGCCCGCCAGGACGCCACCCAAGCCGCGCCTGCCCAGACCCGCCCGATGCGGGCCGTCGGCGGCGACCAGCGCCCCGGTGCGGGCGACGACGCGACGGCCCCGCTGCCCGCCAGCGCGACCCAGCCGCTGCCCCTGGAGGAAGAGATCTTCAACCTCGGCGAGCGCGAGCAGCGGTGAGCGTCTGGGACGAGGTGGTCGGGCAGCAGCCGACGGTGGACGTGCTGCGCAGCGCCGTCCGGTCCTCGCGCGGCGACGGTTCCGGCATGACCCACGCGTGGCTGTTCACCGGGCCGCCCGGGTCCGGCCGGTCGGTGGCCGCCCGGGCCTTTGCGGCGTCGCTGCTGTGCGAGCAGGACGAGGCCGGCTGCGGCGCCTGCCACGCGTGCCACACCGTGCTCGCCGGCAGCCACCCCGACGTGACGACCTTGCGCACCGAGGGCGTCATCATCAGCCGGCAGCAGGCCCTCGAGCTGTTGCCGCTGGCCCAGCGCCGTCCCTCGACAGGCCGTTGGCGGGTGATCCTCGTCGAGGATGCGGACCGGCTGAACGACTCGTCGGGCAACGCGATGCTCAAGGCGATCGAGGAGCCCACGGCCCGCACGGTCTGGTTGCTCTGCGCACCGAGCGCGGACGACGTCCTGGTGACCATCCGCAGCCGCTGCCGGCACGTCGGGCTGCGCACCCCGCCACCGGACGCGGTGGCCGACCTGCTGGTCCAGCGCGACGGCGTCGACCGGCAGATGGCGGCGTTCGCCGCCCGGGCCGCGCAGAGCCACATCGGGATGGCCCGTCGGCTGGCCACGGACGAGCAGGCCCGGATCCGGCGCCGGGACGTCCTGGGCGTGCCGCTGCGGCTGCGCGAGGTCGGCGACGCGGTGCTGCACGCGGCGTCCCTGCTGGACACGGCGAAGGCCGAGGCGGAGGCCGGTACGACGCAGCGGGACGAGGCGGAGCGGGTCGACCTCCTGCGGGCGCTCGGCGCCGATCCCCAGGCCCGCACCCAGCCGCCGCACGTACGCGGCCAGCTGAAGACGTTGTCGGACAACCAGAAACGCCGAGCCACCCGGTTCGTGCGCGACATGGTGGATCGCTCCCTGCTCGACCTGCTCTCGCTCTACCGGGACGTGCTGGTCCTGCACGCCGACCCGACCGCCGAGCTGATCAACGCCGAGATGCGGGTGGACGTCGAGCGGCTGGCAGCCCGGCTCTCGCCGTCGCAGGCCGTGCGGTGCATGGATGCCATCCGGGACGCCCGCGACCGGATCGGGGCGAACGTCGCCCCGTTGCTCGCCCTCGAGGCGATGACCTTGCAGCTGCGGACGGACGCGTGAGGGCGCGGCCGGCAGTCCTCGCCGCCGCCACCGCGGCGCTGCTGCTGCTCGTGGGCTGCTCGGGGGGCGACGAAGCCCCGGAACCCGCGGCGAGCGGTCCGAACGCGCCGTCCGTCAGCGCTCCAGCGGTGCCGGACGCGCTGAGCACCTACTACGACCAGAAGCTGAGCTGGACGGACTGCGGCGACGGGTACCAGTGTTCGAAGCTCACCGTCCCGGTCGACTACGCCGACCCGTCGGGGGCGACGATCCCGCTGTCGGTGATCAAGCTCCCCGCCGGCAAGCCCAAGCAGCGACTCGGCTCGCTGGTGGTCAACCCCGGCGGCCCCGGCGCTTCCGGCGTCGACTACGCCCGCCGGGCGAGCACGTCGATCAGTGCCGCGACCCGGCGCGCCTATGACGTCGTCGGGTTCGACCCCCGCGGCGTCGCCACGAGTGACCCCCTGGAGTGCCTGACCGACGCGCAGACCGACACCTTCATCGGCCAGGACCCGACCCCGGACACCCCGGCCGAGGTCTCGAGGATGACGGCGATCGGCAAGGGGATGGGGCTCGGGTGCCAGCGGGCCGACCCCGCCCTGGTGGGGCACGTCGACACGGTCTCGGCGGCCCGGGACATGGACGTGCTGCGCGCCGCCCTCGGCGACAAGCGACTGTTCTACCTGGGCAAGTCCTACGGCACCTACCTGGGCGCGACGTACGCCGATCTCTTCCCGACCAACATCGGCCGGATGGTGCTGGACGGCGCGATCGACCCCCGGCTGTCGGCGCGCGAGATCGACCTCGGCCAGGCGAAGGGCTTCGAGCAGGCCACTCGGGCGTTCGTGGCCGACTGCGTCGACCGGTCCGGCTGCCCGCTCGGTTCGGACGTCGGTCGCGGGATGCAGCGCATCCAGGGTCTGCTGGCGTCGCTGGACGCCAAGCCCCTCCCGTCCGGCGACCCCAGCCGGCCGCTGACCGAGGGTTGGGGCAGCTACGGCATCGCGCTCGGCATGTACGACAAGGGTTTCTGGCCGAGCCTGCGTGAGGCGCTGGACCAGGCGTTCTCCAGGGACGGACGCGGCCTGATGCAGCTGGCCGACATGTACGCGGACCGCCAGCCGGACGGCACCTACGCGGGCAACGGCACGCCGGCGCTGTACGCGGTCAACTGCCTCGACCGCCCGGTGGGCGACGGCGCCGCCGACGTGAAGGCGGAGCTGCCGACGTTCCAGCGGGCCGCGCCGACCTGGGGTGGCCTGCTGGCGTGGGGCGAGCTGCCCTGCACCTCGTGGCCGCTGCCGGCCACCGGCAAGCCGCACGCGGTCACCGCCCCCGGCAGCCCACCGATCGTGGTGGTGGGGACGACGCGCGACCCGGCCACGCCGTACCCGTGGGCGCAGGGTCTGGCCGAGCAGCTGTCCGACGGGCACCTGATCACCTACCGCGGGGACGGGCACACGGCGTACATGCGGGGCAGCCGGTGCGTGGACAAGGCCGTCGACGCCTACCTGCTGCGCGGCACGAAACCCAAGGACGGGCTGACCTGCTAGCTGGTGGCCGGCGGTCCTAGCCCACCGGGACGTCGTCCGCCGGGATCGGTGGGCCGACCACCTGCAGTCCGTAGCGCGGGCCGACGTCGTTCCAGCGGGCGATCTCCTCGGGCATCGGCCGGCCGTCGGCGCCGGGCAGGCGGCGCTCGGTCGCTGGCAGCCCGACCTCGTCGTACAGCGCGAGCAGGGCACCGGGCACCGTCATCCCGAGGATCTGCGCCGGTCGGTCCCCGGTGACCCGGAAGGCGTGCGGCACGGCCTTCGGCAGGTAGACGAAGTCGCCGGCCGACATCCGGAAGGTCTGCTCGCCCGCCCGGTAGGTCATGGTGCCCGCGAGGAGGTAGAACGCCTCGGCCTCACGGGAGTGCACGTGCAGCGGGGTGGCCGTGCCGGGCGGCTGCAGCACGAGCGACACGCCCAGCTCGTCGCCGCTCTCCTGCCCGGTGACCAGGTGCTCGAACAGCGAGCCCATCGCCCAGGTCGCCGCTCCGGTGCCGGCCGGTCGGAAGACCGCGGTCGTCAGGGTCGTCTCGTCCACGAGGCACCTCCGTGCCTGGGGTGGCAGTTCATCCGAAGTGCGTTCTGCCGAATATTGCTAAGGTAGATCGCATGCGCGAGCCGGTCAACCCCCGCCCCTACCGGTCCCCGCGGCGGGCCGCTCAGGCGGCCGCCACCCGCGTCGCCGTCCTGCGCAGCGCGCACGAGCTCTTCGCCATCCAGGGGTACGCCGCGACGTCCGTCACCGCGATCGCCAGGCGAGCGGGGGTGGCCGTCGACACCGTCTACGCCTCGGTGGGGCGCAAGCCGCAGCTGGTCCTCGCGCTGATCGACGAGGCGCTCGCCGGTCACGAGACCGACGCGCCCGGTGGCCAGGCGACGCCGTCGATCGAGCGCGACTACGTCCAGCAGGTGCGCGCCACCCCCGGGGCGCGGGCGAAGCTCGAGGTGTACGCCGCGGCGATCGTGCGGCGGCACCCCCAGGTCGTGCCCTTGGTGGTCGCGCTGCGCCAGGCGGCCGCCACCGACGCGGCGGCCGGAGCGGCGCTGACCTCCCTGGCCGACCGGCGGGCGGCGAACATGCGGCTCTTCGCGGCCGACCTGCGGGCCACCGGCGACCTGCGCGCCGACCTGACCGACGACCAGGTCGCCGACCTCGTGTGGTCCACCAACGCGCCGGAGTACTACGAGCTGCTCGCCTCGCGCGGGTTCAGTCCGGCGGACGTCGAGCGCCTCCTGCTCGACATCTGGACCCGGGTGCTGCTCGCGCCGTGACTCCGTGCACGAGCACTGCCCGCGGCCCTCTATACTCGATGCTCGTGCCCCTTCGCGGGGGCGCTGCCGCCTTAGCTCAGTCGGCCAGAGCGACGCACTCGTAATGCGTAGGTCATCGGTTCGATTCCGATAGGCGGCTCCGACAGGACCTGCTGGTCAGGTGCTGAACGCGAGTCCTAGGCTCGCAATGCCGTGACCTGCTCCGTGCCCCTAGTGGGCACGGAGTGGGCACGGCTAGACATCGCGCGCTCGCTCATGCGGTCGGCCACGTCGACCAGGTGGTCGTCGAACAGCCCCGCGTAGGTGTCCAGCGTCATCGCCGCAGAAGCGTGCCCCAGCATGCGCTGGACGGCCATCACGTTCGCCCCGGACGCCACCGCCAGGCTCGCCGCGGTGTGGCGCAGGTCGTGGAACGTGAGCCGCTCGACGCCCGCACGCACCCAGGCCTTGGCGAGCACGCGCTGAGAAAAGTTCCGGTTGTCCAGCGGGCTCCCGTCCGGGCTGACGAAGATCAGGTCGTCGCGATCCCTGTCCACCATCAGCCGGGACAGGTCCTCACGCAAGAAGCCCGGCACGACCACCTGGCGGCGCTCGTGCGTCTTCGTGTCCCCCACGAGGAGCCTTCCGCCGACCATCGAGTGGGCGCGCTCGACGGTGATCCTGCCGTGCAGCAGGTTGACGTCCCGGACGCGCAGGGCAGTGATCTCGCCCCAACGTAGGCCCGTGTACCCAGCGAGCAGGACGAATGAGCCGTAGGAACCGCACTCGTCCGCCACGGCCAGCAGCTCGTTGTCCGACAGGTAGCGGTGCGATTTGGCCTTCTTGGCCCGGGGAAGGTACGTGGTCTTGCCGGCCTTGGTCTTGGCAGGGTTGGACCTGATCAGCCCCTCGTCGACGGCTGCGTCGAGCATCCGCACCAGCTGTGCCCCCGCGTCGCGTCGCCTGGTGTCACTTGCGGACCGGCCACGGGCACCCGCCATCGTGGCGACCCAGGCCTTGACCTCGGACAGCATGACGGCGTTCAGGCGCGTGTCCTGCCAGCGCGGGAGGATCAACGACCGGAGACGCTCGTCGTAGCCGTGCCTGGTCTTAGGCGTCACCTCTAGCCCGGCGAGCCAGAGCTTGGACCACTCACCTACGGTGATCTTGCCCAGGGCAGGGTCCGTCCAGTCCCCGCGTTTCACGCGCCGCTCCTGCAGCTCGGCTGCCTCAACGGCATCCCGCTTGCGGCGCATCAGCCGCGTCGATCGCGTCCGTCCGTTGGCATCGCGATAACGCCCGATGTAACCCGCGGCTCGCTTCTCAATCCAGGCCATCTCCTGCCTCCTCAACCTTGCTGGCCCGCACCTTCCCATGAGCCTTCATCCACAGGTCGCCGAGCAAGCGCACGGCTTCCCTGGTTAGACGACCGCTAGCCCTGCCCGGGACAGCGGGAGTGAGAAGGCCCGACTGCCTCGCTTCCCGGATTCGTTGCGAGACCGTCACAGGCGACATGTCCAACTCTGCGCCTAGCGTCTCTGCGGGCTTGCGATCTCCGCGTGCGACCAGGTCGGCGTAGCGCGCGGCTAGGGCCGCGTATGCCAAACCGCTGCGCTTTGCGCCGGTGCGTCGGGCATCCTGCGTCCACACGATCAGCTCTTCCGCGATCGCGGCCTCGTACGCGTCGTAAAGCACCGATGCGTCGCGGGATACCGCTCGGGCAGCATCGATGAGCTGTCCGAGTGGGATGGCGCGCAGCACGCTGGTGGTGAGCGCCACGTCCGAGTCACTGCGGGCCGCGAGGATTGTCAGCTCAACCGGGCGGTCGAGGTCGAGCTCGTCCCGCACGAACTCGATGCCGATGATCCAGTCCTCCCCCAAGCGGCACATCGTGGTGATGCGGTCATCCTCAACGTGCGTCTGTGCCTGCGGGGCCGCCGGGAGGGCGGCGAGGGGCTGGGAGCCCAACTGGCTGCGCAGCCTCGCGCCGAGTGACTGGCGGGTCTCCGATGCGCCGTTGGTCATGACAGTGAGTCTAGCCGACCCCCTGGCCCATGTCCATGCATGGAGTCTTGACAGACTTAATGGAAAGACGATTACATGGGGTCTAGCGTTACTCAATGCGCCCAAGATGAGGAGGACTGATCTTGACCAGCAAGTTGCCTGAGCCGTTTGTAAGCACCAGGGAGGCGGCCAGGTTCCTGGACAAGCCGCCAAGCTGGCTGCACAACTGTGCCGCCAGATCTGGTGTGCCCCGCTACAAGATCGGCAAGCAGTACCGCTACCGGTTGTCGGAACTGGAGCGCTGGCTGAATGAGGATGCCGCTTCAGCGGCCCATCGAATGGTGAGGCCGTGAATCGGGCTGGCTGGCCTCCGCGATCGGACGGCGACCGGCTCGAGGCCGACCTCCCCGGAAGACTCGTGTTGGGGAGTCCCGCGAGGGCAAGGTCAGGTTCCGGTGGTGGCTGGTCTTGTCGAGTCCCATGAGCAAGCAACTGAAGGCACTGCCAGGCACCGCCGAGGCAAGCGCATCGGCAGCCAAAGCCAGGGTCGCGCACAAGATTCATTTCGCTGGCCCTCAGGACCGCTCAGGAACCTGGGCGGCGGTCGCTCAGTCCTGGGCGGCAGAGATCGGGGGAGCGAGGGGGGTTGTCCCGGGTTGGCTTAGGGTCTGGTTCTTAGCGGTCTCGCGCATGGAGAAGAGCGGGCACGCGCCGTTTCGGCAGGGAGAGTTGGTCGGGCTATTTTGCCGTCGATCAACAAGGAGAAGTCGGACCGGGGACCCTCGAGAGCGTCGCCTCGAGTCTGGATCGGTCGATCAGACAGGCCGTGCGCGTTGGCCTTCTTGCGCCAGGCTCGGGTCGGCGCTGTCTCGCTTTGCCTCGACACGTCGCCCAACAAGGGTGGCTCGGCAGGGGCCGGTGTCCAAGTTGCGGGGATCGATCGCCGTAGCGGTTTCGCCTCAAACTGCTACGCCCACGGCTCCCACGGGGAGCGTTCCGCACGTGTCGGCAGGCCGCTGACCTGCAGGTACTCACGCGTTCTCTTGAGTCAGTCTCTTTCGGCGAACAAAGGGGTGGGGGTGGGAAACAAGGCACGGCCGCCCCTATGGGGGCGGCCTGCCAATGCATCAAGCATCTGCTTCAGTATCGACAAGGCGCCTATCCGGCGCCGCCACTCTATTAGACACAAGGCTGGCGCCTTTGGCGCCACCGTTGGGTGTAATGAACACGGATAAATTGATTCTGGGCTCGGCGTGGCCAGGCGCCACGCTGAGCATTGAAGCGTTGCCTCGCATGCTCGGGACGTAGCTGCGCGTCCGGCTGAGTGCTCGAAATCGCTGCCGTTGAGCCGAGTTCTGATGCACGGCACCCTCGATAACACGGGCATCCTCCGAGCGGCATGCGTGACCCAGGCGGGCTCGGTGTCGTGCCGCCCGACTATCAGTCGGTGGCTGAATATCGCGTCGGCGCTTGTGCCAGGTAGCCGGCCCTTACACTCTCGCGAATCGAGGTGGCTACGACTTGCGCCTCCTGCATGAGGCCAAGGATCCGCCGGTGGTGATCCCAGTGCTCGGCCCAGAGGGCCGGGCCGGCCAATGAGGCGAAGTCGAGGCGAGTGGGGGCACTCCAAGCTTCGTACTGCTCGAGTCGCAGCGCCAGCACGTCGAGGTCGAAGACCCCCCGTGAGGCAGGGGACAGGGGCGAGGACCCGAGCATCCAGACCCGCCAGTGCTTGTTTCCCTTTGATTGATTGCACTTTCCGCATGAAGGGACCAGGTTGTGGATCTCGGAGATATAGCCGGTCGGCTGCTTGTTGATCACTAACGGTCGGAGGTGGTCCCACTCGGTGTGAGGATCGGCGCAGTAGGCGCAGCGAACCTGTTCCGTCATGTCGAGAATCTCGAGAGCTCTGCGAATCTCCTCAGGCGTCGGGATGACGACTGGGATGATGGAGTTGATGAACGAGTTCGTGATACTCGACGAGCGACCCGTTATCGCAACGGCCTTCGGCATCATGAATTGACGGATCACGTCGTCCACGGGGTTAGCCATTTCTGCACCGTACGCGCACGGTGAGCATTCGCCGCCGATCTGGTAGCTGGTTGCGCGCTATGGATGCGGGCGGCGCGTCCGGACGCAGTTCACGCTCGGCATCCGTCACGATGAAGCGTGCCTGAAGACGCCGATGGCCTGCTTGCGTTGTCGAGTCGCCTCCGATCGTTCTCGTAGGAGCGGGAGTGGGAGCAGTTCCACTCCCCTAACAACTTGGTGATGGCGCTTGCCGGCGCCTGGGGCTCATCAAGGCCGAGCTCGAGGCTCCGCCGCCATCGCACCGAGCTGACGCATCGCCACGACCTGGATCTGGCGTATCCGTTCCCGCGTAACCCCGTATGCGCGGCCGACCTCGTCGAGGGTCTGCTGCTCAGCGAAGGGATGAAACCCGAACCGACGCAGCACGACCTCCCTGCCTCGGGCATCCAGGCGCGACAACCATGGCCAGACATCTTCAGGAAAGAAGCCACCGACCTCGACGTGTTCGGGTTGATCGGCTTGCTGATCGACGAGATCACCCAATGTAAAGCCATCTTCGCCGTACTCCGCGTCCAGACTAAGCGGCGGTCGGCTCAGTCGCAGGCACTCGATCACCTTTCCAATGGACAGCCCGCACTCAGTCGCCAAGGCAGAGACCGACGGGCCGAAGTCATCAAAGGTAAGGCTCTGCTGCGTGGCTCGGACGCGCTGGATGAGCTCATGCATGTGCACAGGAATGCGCACCAGCCGGCTTTCGTTCGCGATGGACCGCGTGATCGACTGCCTGATCCACCAGGTCGCATAGGTAGAAAACTTGAATCCCGACTCAGGCTCGAACATCTCCACCGCACGAATGAGTCCAGCGATACCACTCTGATACAAATCATCGTGTTCCAAGCCCTGTCCGTGATACCCGCGCGCAATCTTGTGGACCAATCGCACATTGTGCAGAACCATCGCGTCGGCCGCGACGCGGGGTTCGCCCGATAGGTCAGCCAAGCCGCCCCGAGGCAATGCCCTCTCCTCAGTCCCACGGATGATGAGACTCAGCCCGACCTCTTCCTCGGCCGTGAGCAAACGCTTGTCAGGACGATGCGCTCGACGGTCCAGCTCGAGAACACGTCGTGCCGCAGCGATCGCAGCTCTCCTGGGGGCCTTCGGGTCAGGTGCCACGCCGTTGTGCATTCGTTGGTCGTGGGTCAACCCAGTGCGCAGCTCTTCGTCGCCCCCGACGACGGTGATCTGCGCCGCGCTCAACATGGCGACGACTCGTGCTCGAACGGCAGCATCCGCGCCCACTTGGGCAAGCGCCAGCTCAAGTCGGGCGTGATCGAGACTGTCGTTCTCGATCCATGGTCCGATGCTCTCGGTCACCGCCCCGACCTGGGCATTGAACGTCGGTGTGGGCTTGCTCAAGGGTTAGTTCTCCATCGTCTGCCCCAAAGTTCGGCAGTATGAGCCTAGAGATTAGGGATCCCTGGATCTGCGACTGTGCCGAGCATGCTCGGAGTCGCAGGAGGGCCGTGAGCTTTCCGAGGCTGAAAGGATCAGGATGGCGGTCGACCTGGAGGACGACAGTCACTGGCGACGTTGCGAGATCGCGTGGTCCAGGTGGCTTCTCGCTGACGGTTACCTCGTCACGCGCCTCGGGGAGGCGACCAATAACACGCCGAACGCTCAAGCCCCCTTGGTCGGGGCTGGACCTCACCGCATGCGGTCCCCAGACCTTCACACCACGAAGGCTGGGCAATCGGCTTATTGGGAAGTGACGTTTCGAACTCGGTCGGAGGTCGACCCCTTCACAGGCGAGCGGTCCCATTGGATGGAGGCGGCTGCATATCGCGACTATCTGGCGACGGCGGAAGCAGGCGGTACACGCGTCTGGATCGTCCTCTACGAAGCGGCTAGCGCTCTGACCGACGGTCGTTGGCTTCGTGCCGAGGTCCGGGAATTGCGGGACGCCGGCCGACGCGCGCGTCGCACAGGCCAAGGCGGCCTTGAGGTTGATGCCTTTGTCTGGCCGGTTTCCGCTATGACGGCGGTCCGGGGCCCGCAAGTGCCCCCGCCAGCCGAAGGGCCCCTTCCTGATCCTCTGATGCCGGCCGAGGGAGAGGGGCCTCCCCTGGAGTTCTCCGACTTCGCGCCTGTGGAGCGCGCGCTACGCTCGCGCCGCCCTCAGCGAGTACCGGAGACCAGCGAGCCGCTTCGCGACTCTGCAAGTCGCGCCGCCACCGTGCTAAACCAAGATCCAAGTACGGGCCTGGACGTACTGCGCCAATCTCTTGGCCTCCCGGTTCTGCCGAGGTACTCGGTGCTTTGGTTGGGCGCGGGGGCACCCGCTTGGGACGATGTGCTCGGACTGCTGCAATACGGTATTCGCGTCTTCGTTGTAACCCCGAGGTCCGTTACCCACTCGCTTTCAGACGATGACTACCAGGCGTTCAGGGAGAGCCGAATGCTGGAATGCGCCGTCGTGACAGAAGCCGCCGCAGTCGAGGGATGCTGGGTTGTCGACGGACAGCTCCCTAGTGAGAACGACGCGGCGTTCTCGGCGGCACTTCAAGCCGCCGACGCAACGGGACAGATCAACGTCGGTCAGTACCGCATCGTTCATGCCGACCCGGACGCAAACGTCCTTGTGACAGCCGGAGCGGGCACTGGCAAGACCGAGACGATGTCAGAGCGCATTCTCTTTCTGCTCGCCACGTCGGAATGTTCAGGCGCCCTCGACGCTCAACGCCGGAATCTGCGCGCCGACGACGTTGTGCTCATGACGTTCACTCGGGAAGCCGCGCTGGAGATGCGTCATCGAATTGCCCGCACCTTGCTGTTGCGTCGGCGCCTATCGAGACGCTGCGTGCTGCCGGTCGTTGCCTGGATGCTTCAGTTGGCAACCGCGGAGATCGGCACCATCCATTCCTACGCGAAGAGCCTCGCCCTGGCGGGCGGCGCGGCCGTGGGATTCGGTCCAGAATCGGCAGTGTCTAGGCTGACCATGGAGTTTCGCGATCTGGTGGATCAAGCACTCTCGCGACAGCTCGCCGACCTGGTGACCGCCTATAGCAACAGACAGGTGCCAGCCAGCTATGAGTGGCAAAACCACCTTCGGCAGGTCTGGGACGCGCTGGAGAACAACGGCGTTCCCGTCATTTCGTATGAGCCCGACGCCAGCCTCGCGGACGCTGTGGACCTTGGTGGGCTCGACGGTTCTGACCTTCCGGCACAGATCTGTAATGCGGTTACCTCAGCGATCTGTGAGGTGTCGCGCTCGATGTCCGAGCATGCGTTGCGTGAACAAGTCGTGAGCACAGGACAGCTGGTCCCGCTCGCGTTGGCCGCCCTCCGAGCGCAAAGCGATCCGCCGGTCCGCAGACCCAGGTTTCTCTTTGTTGACGAATTCCAGGACACAGATTCCGCGCAGATGGACTTGATCATCGAGGTCGCGAGAAGGCTTGACGCAAGTCTGTTTGTTGTTGGAGATGCCAAGCAAGGCATCTACCGCTTCCGAGGCGCGGAGGGCAGCGCATTCAGGGAGCTAGAGCGGCGAGTGCGAGCTAGCGGGATGCAAGCTCTCCGTCCCTTCTCGCTAAGCACCAACTTCCGATCCGGCCCACGTCTGCTGGAGTCGTTGCATCCGCTCTTCACGTCCTGGGCGCAGGATCGCCTCCTCGATTACAGCGATCGGGACCGGCTGCGTCCGAGCAACGTTGGCAGCGACAGGAGCCAGCCCCTGGCGAAGCGCCCAGTTCGCCCTGCCCAGGCGGCAGCGGAAGCGGCGGCGTTGGCCCTCGAGTGGCGGGAAACCCACCCCCAAGCAAGCATCGCCATCCTGTGCCGAAACAACTGGCAGGCGGTCGAAGTTCAATCCCAGGTCCGCGACCGAGGGGGGGCTTGTGAGCTGCTCGTGGGCGGCAGCTTCTATACATCGCCAGCGGTTCGTGAACTCCGCGTGCTATTGGAGGCGGTTACCCAGCCGGATGCCGCTGGTCCGACGCTCGAACTCTGCGAGTCCCGCTGGGCTGCCGGCATCCTGGCTGGCGAGCCACCGAGGGGCATCAGAGCCCGCGACTGGACGGACCCCGTCCCAGCGCTCCTTGACTGGCAGTCGCGCCTATCAACTCTCGCCTCGACGGGTTCCCTCGACTTGACGGACCTTCGGCCGGTCCACGACAGGCTACGAGCGCTTCTGGACCTGTCGCGCCGAATGCCTGCGCTGGCATGGGTGATCGAATGCGTACGGTCGTTCGCGCCCGCCGCGTCAGTGCTGCCGGGGCCGGACGATGTAACTGAGCGTGTGCGATACGCAGCCTGCCTGGACCACCTGGTCACACTGATGGACCTCCAGTACCAGGACGGGTCCACGACCTTGGAGCGAATCCTGGCATGGCTGAAACTCCAGATCGCGACGAACCGATTGGAGGATGAGCCCGTCGATAACGACCGGCTGCTAGCAACTACGACGGCGCTTACCGTGCACAAGGCGAAGGGACTGGAGTTCGATCGAGTTCTCATTCCCTACGTTGCCACCAGTTTTGGGCCACCCCGCCGTGCGAGTTCCCGCGTGGCGGTGCTCCGCAAGGACGGCGAGCTGCCCCGCCTGCTTTGGGAATGGCGTGTAAAGAACCCTTCGATCTCGAACGTTCCGAACGCGGACACGCGGGCCTGGGCAGATGACGACCTGGAGACCTCCCGCGAGGAGGCGCGCCTGCTCTACGTAGCCCTGACGCGTGCGAAGGATCAACTGACCGTTCTTGTTCCGCGCCAAAATCGACCTGCCCCTCCTCGCCCAGACTCCTGGCTGGACCTGATTAACCTAGGGAGCCATTGATGGGCAATTGGGAAGCACTCGCTTTCGACTCGGTGCGCGGCCCGATCGTACGTGCGGCGCTGGCCGAGCGCGGGATCGTCTGGAACGAATCCGCGCACGTCACGGCGACAACCACCCTCGCGAGCGCGATACGCGAGCGCGGAGCAGTCGCTCTGCCCATCGCAACGCTTATCGACGCCATCGTGATGCCGAAGCTTGCGGGCGGCGAAGAACTAAGAGTCGACGGTCTGCCAAGCCCATCGGAACTCAGTTCCCCCAAGCGCTACGGCGAGAAAATGAGCGCCTGGCAGGACCGGGCGTCAGGCCTCCGGATCCAGCAATACATTCAGCTCGAAGACAGACTGAGGGCCTACTGTAGGGAGCACGCCTCCCCCGAGCAGTACAGGGTCGTGACGCGTGGGCGGAGGGAGTTCACTCGCACCGTTGTCACCCTGGCGGCGTCCGGAGTCCATCCAAGCGAGGTGACGCCCCAAGATCCCACCGCAAATCTCGCAGTTCGCGCTTGGGAGGACATCGAGACCCATGTCCCTGGCCTGACCGCAACGCGGGACGATCTTTGGATCGACCCTGACCGGTTTCGGAAGCAGGCGGATCCCGATGCGCGAGCGCTAGCAGACCGAATGGATCGCGCCCTGCGTCACTTGTTCCCTGTCACAGGAACGCAGAGGATTCAGGTGATCCACCACGGCTTCTACTTCTTCACTCCGCCGCAGTGGGCACTGTTTCAGCTCCTCCGGGAGCTTTCGTACGTTGATCAGTGTTTTGTCGTCCACGACGACCAGCACTCAGAGGTGTTCGAAAGTTGGCGTAGGTTTTTTACGACCTCCTGGGACATGCCGCGCCCGGTCCACGTCGACTCCTTGCGGGACGCCCCCACACCAGCCGCGATTGCGTTCGAAGACGCTCTGCGTGGCGAGCCCGTTGACTCCAACGCCGTGGTCGGCAAGGTCCGGGTGCTTGAGTGCGCCAGCCCCACCGAGTTGGTCAAGCAGTTGACCCGAGAGTCGATAGAAAATGCTGAGTCTCTGGGAGGAACGCTCTACGCAGCTCAGGCAGCCCAAGTTGACAGGTTCATTCGACGGCTGGGAACTGAAGCAGCTGACGGCACCGTCGATCTCGCACAGTTGCCGGTGGGCATATTTCTGCTCGCCCTGCACCGCTGCATAGAACCGGTCCAGACCGGTCTCCCACTCATCAGGCTTGCGTCTGAAGACTTGCTGGACATGGCTTCGACGGGCTTCCTGGACGTTGACGGTGGAAGCAACGCTGCCGACCTCGTTGGCGTGCTGCGCCGCGCAACCCCGTTCTTTCAAGGTTGCAGTACTGATACGTCCTGGCGGGAACGAGCCCGGTTGCTCACCGCGCTGGTCATCGGTGACGTCGCGACGCACGGATCTAGGGCTGGGACCGAAAGCGATGTAGCGCGCTGGCAAACCGCTGCGTCAAATCCGCTGCGGCTCGTGCCCTGGGCCGACCTAACCGTAGATGAGGCCAGATCGGTGGAGGGCGTAGTCGAAACCGTTCTGCAGCTTGCGGGGCGAGTGGCGAGCAGGGAGCGAGTCTCGCTGCGCGAGCATGTCACATTCCTCAACGGTCATCTTGAACGCGGGATGCGCGGCGTCCCGCGGGCCGAGCAGCAGAGCATCCGCCAGAAGCTTCAGGGCTTGACTGGCGGACCCGACTTCGAGCTGGACGCCGACGGCCTCATCGACGTTGTCACCATGCTGCTCGGGCGGCACGTCGAGTTCGAAGATGACGGACGCCCGGATGCTACAGGCGTCCGCGAGCTCCGCGGGCTTGATGCCCTTGGCTTTGCCCGAACACCTGGCGATGTGCACCTGGCGAACCTTAGTGCCACCACCTTTCCCAGTCGCGGGCCAAGTGTCGGGTGGCCGCTTCGCCTCGAAGACCTGCGCCGTTCCCCGACCATGGCGGCAGCCACGCTGGAGATCTTGGAGGCGCGGGCCGAACTTGGTGCACTGGGCGATCTGTACTTGCTATGGCTAGGGCTTGATGGCGTGGAGCAAACCGGCGGGGTGACCCTCAGTTGGATCGCAAGGGTAGGTGGAGAGCTTCAAAACGCGTCGCCACTTGTCACGCTTCTCACCGTCCCCGACTACGACAGTCCAGCCGTACGTCAGCGAGCCGGTGGCCTACCTTCGGAGATCGTGGCTCCGGGGTCCGACCTCCCACCGCTCACAGCGCGACCGCTCACCGTGGACGCTCACTGTGACGCCGCGAGCTTGGACCTGGCCGTTGCAGAGATAGACCCCCGCGCGGCAGGGGCAGGGCAGGCGTGCCCACGCAGGTTCGCGCTTCAGTGGGCAGTGGGTCCGACGGCCGCGTTTCAAGCGGCCCACCATCTACTCATGCTCTACGGCAACATGAGGAACGCGCTCGTGCGACTTGGTTTCGTCAACAACGAGCTGGCCGCGAGCGCCCTTGCCAACCGGCTTTGGCCGTTTCTCACGCCGGGTCAGCGCGGGAGTTCCGTCGACCGCGCAGTGATCAAGCCTCAGGGGTCGCGTTCTGCTGATCCAGAATGGCTGTTCACGCTCGCCGGGTCCAAGTCTGGGTCGCGGCCACTGGACCGGGCCTACAAGGCAGCCTCAACTCGCGCGAGTCCGAGTGCTTCGGCTATCGCTCCCACCCCCGGGCGATTCCTGCCGGCGGGCATCGACGATGCGGCGACCTGCCGCAGCTGTCCAGTACGCAACCACTGCAAGGAGGTTGCGCTCGAGTGAGATCACTAGTCGCTCCGCCGAAACGGCGTCGACCCCGCACAGCAACAGCTACGGCACCCGAGTTGCGGTAGGACGGGGGCGGGGGCGCCGGCCCGTCCCTGAGCAGGGTGCAGGAGGTCGGTCGCCCGGCTGTTCGTTCATACGTTCGAGTCCATCCAGCGTGGTGTCGCAGGAGTGTCGGCGCTCTGTGATGAAATCCTGTCTACGGCTTCCCGCCTCCGCAGACTAGCCAGAGGACCACGTAGTGAGCAGGTACACATCCGTCGAAGTATGCGCCGGAGCTGGGGGACAGGCTCTCGGGCTGGAGCGGGCAGGGTTCGACCACTTGGCGTGCGTCGAGATTGATGCCCATGCCTGCGCCACGCTCCGTGACAACCGCCCCCAGTGGGATGTCCTCGAGGGCAACGTCCGCGAGTGGACGCCTGCAGGCGACCTTCGTGGCGTGACGCTTTTGGCCGGGGGGGTGCCTTGCCCCCCGTTCAGCCTGGCGGGAAAGCAACTTGGACGCGAGGACGAGCGCGACCTGTTCCCGGAAATGGTCCGCCTCGCACGTGAACTCGATCCGCAGGCAGTCATGATCGAAAACGTACGTGGTCTTCTGGGAAAGAAGTTCGACGCGTACCGGGCCGAGATCGTGGCGGAGTTCGAGGAGCTCGGCTACGAGTACTGCGGCTGGGAGCTGCTCAACTCCGCCGACTACGGGGTGCCGCAGTCAAGGCCTCGGGCGATCCTGGTGCTGATGAAGCCCCAGGCGGCCACGCACTTCACCTGGCCGGAACCTGACGGTGTGATGGTGACCGTCGGCGAACTCCTCGAACCGCTGATGGGGGAACTGCTCTGGGAGGGCGCCGGCGACTGGGCCAAGAAGGCCCAGGGCATCGCACCCGCGCTGGTCGGTGGCTCGAAGAAGCACGGCGGCGCGGACGTCGGTCCGACGCGAGCGAAAGCGGCCTGGCGGGACCTTGGCGTCGACGGCATGGGCATCGCAGACGGCCCCCCAGCGCCCGGCTTCAAAGGTCTCCCCCGGCTCACCGTCAGGATGGCAGCGGCAGTGCAGGGCTTCCCAACCGACTGGCGTTTCGCCGGCCGCAAGACCGCCGCCTACCGCCAAGTCGGGAACGCCTTCCCGCCGCCCGTTGCCGAGGCAGTCGGCCGGAGAATCGCGGCCGCGCTGGAGGCGTCGAAATAGGTCGTTCTGCTGCGCCCCCCGGTTGCTCTCTGCAATCATTTGGTCACGTGAAGCAGCAATACAAGACCGACGGCCCAGAGTCCCCCGACGGCACGCTGTGGTGGCACCTCAAGCTAACCCCCGGCACCAAATGGCAGCCTTACGGTGGCGAGAAGCGGTTGGCGGCCTACCTCTACTTCGAGGCAGAGGTCGGGGACCGGTTCACGATGCGGGAACTGCGCGAGGGGCTGGGCACTGATGGCGTAGCGGACGACGCCGAGCAGCTCAACCGCAGGCTGCGCGCCCTCCGGCCCGACGACTGGATCATTAGGTCCTACAAGGACGACCACAGTCTTCCGCCGAACACCTACCGCCTGGAGGCCGTCGGCACGCGCGTCTGGCTGGGAGAGCGCAATCCCCGGGACAAGGTGTCCAAGCTCACCGAGAAGGTCGTGATCGAGCGCGACGGCCGACGGTGCGTCGTCTGCGGCGTTGGGGCCGGCGAAGAGTACCCCGGTGAACCTGGTTCCTTCGCACGGATGACGATCGGGCACCGAGTCCCCGGGGCGAGACGCGGCGGCGCCAGCCCGGACGACCTCCAGACCGAGTGCGCCCACCACAACGAGGCCGCGCGCGACGTCCTCCCGGACCCCGAGGACTTCGACGAGGTCCTGCCCGCCGTGCGCGCCCTCAAGAGGGCCGAGCTGAGGGACGTGCGGAACTGGATGGCTGCGGGTCGTAGGTCGCGCTCGAAGTTGGACCTGGCCTACGACCGTGTGCTCAAGCTCCGCCCGTCGGAGAAGGAGCGGATGCTCGAGGCGATCGACGACATCATCGGCGACGAATAGTCGTAGCCTCGACCCTGTGACGGCATCGTGGGCGCTCAACCCGGGCCGGCGGAGAAACATGCAGGCGAACACCCGGCGGGACACGAAGCCGGAACTTCGCCTCCGGTCCGAGCTCTACCGTCGCGGCCTGCGGTTCCGCGTGTGCCACCGACCGCTGGCGTCGGCCCGCTACACAGCCGACGTGGTGTTCACGCGAGCACGGGTGGCCGTCTTCGTCGACGGCTGCTACTGGCACGGCTGCCCAGAGCATTACAAGGAACCCCGGACCAACACCGGCTACTGGGCGCCGAAGATCGCCCGAAACCGGGAGCGGGACGCGCTCGTTGACGGCCTCCTCCTCCTGGAGGGTTGGACGGTCATCCGGGTCTGGGAACACGAGCCCGTGGAGGACATCGCCGACCGCGTCGAGGCCGCAGTCCGGGCGGCTTAGGCCGCGTTGTAGACCTTGATCGCCTCGGCATTGATGCGTTGGCCGATCAATGCGATGAGGTCCACGCACTCGGTGGCCTTGGCACGGGTGTACGCGGGCGCCTGGCCGCGGTGAACGATTTGGTGCCGGTCCTCGGTGAAGGCCGTAAGTGTTCCCTCCCACCCGGCGGGGAGCCCGGTGGGAAACCGGAGCCCGGCCATGGACGCCGCAGACTTGACCTTCTCCACGCCGTGGAACGACTTGGACTCGAGCCAACCCTCCAGCGCGGACCGGAACTCCTGCTCGCGGGACGTCTCGTCCCTCGCCAGAGCCACCCGAAGGCTGAGGCCAGGGTCATCCCTGGCGATTGACCGGAGAGGCTCACGCATCTGGGCCTTGTCACCGCCGAACTTCGACACGAGCTCCAGGATGAGCTCGTGCATGAAGTTGTCCAGTGCGCCAACAGAGAACACGACCGCCCCGCGGAGCAGCTCGCGCTCGTCCGCCTTCGGCGCGCCCGGCGATCGCTTCTCCGCCCCCTCAAACAACCTGAGGAACGCACGCGATCGCCTCATGTTCTTCTCGAACACCTGATACGAGTCGCACTTCTTGCGCCAGCCTGTCGCCATCGTGCCTCCTCGCTCCTGGCTCTGGCGAGGTTAGTGCCATGAGCGGCTGTGTCGTGGCTCAATTCAGTCAACCGGCGTCGACCGATTCGAGGTCCGTCGAACCGTGAGCCCTGAGGCGTGGTCGGCGAGCAGGAGAGACGACCGCCCATTCCACAACTGCAAGGCCCGGCGCGTCAGCCCGGGACGCCGGCATCCCCGGCAAGTGGGGGTTGCCAGATCTGCCCGTGACGGCCGCCCGGCGATACCGGGAGAATACTTCTGTAGGCACAGTAGGTGGTGGGGGTGGGCGGCCGTTTTAGCAACCCCAGGTCATGGGGATGGGTGGCATCCCGCTCGGCTGTCCAGGGGGCAGGTGGTGGGCAGGTGGTGGGCAGGACAGGCACAACCATGCAGGACGAGGCGTGAGCAAGATGCTCTGGATCTGTGCTGGGGAGGACCGGTTCCAGAACCACCAGCCAGGGTTTGGATCTGGTCAGATCGAACTCGTAATGCGTAGGTCATCGGTTCGATTCCGATAGGCGGCTCCGTCTCAGACGGCCCCCGACCTGCCCCGACGCAGGGAAGGGGCCTTCTGCGTACGGCGCCGACGGCGCGCCATCCTCGGCCCACACGTGACGGAGATCGACCTCCAGATCGACTGAGCCCCGACAGCGCGAAGGCCAGGGTCCCGTCGTCCGGCGGGGGTCCCTGGCCCCACGTCCGAGCATTCGAGCCCAGGACGGCCTCCGGCGTCAGATCCCGAGCGTCGCCTTCACCTGGTCGAGCATGGCCTGCTCGCCGTCACTGACCTGCTTCGCCCCGAAACCCATGAATCCGCCGTCCTTCGCGGCGTCCGCAGCGGCCTGGGCGGTCGCGAGCAGCCACTGGTTGTAGCCGGCGCTCTCGTCCGCGGTGGCCTTGGCCGAGACGAGCCCGGCGGCCGCGCCCAGCTCGTCGAGCACCTGCTGCCCCGGGCTGGAGTCCTTGCTGAGCTTGAAGTCCTTCAGCGGGTTCTGCTTCTGCTGGCTCATCGCCTGGATGTCCAGCGCCACCTCCGCGAGCAGCTGCTCGCGGCTCGGCGGGTTCGTCGCGGACCGGATGGTCGCGATCGTCTCCTTGCTCATCTCGATCGGACCACCCGGGTCGGCCAGCGAGATCGCCATGCCGGCCACGAAGGGCGCGCGCCGGATCCGGACCCACTCCTCGTCGGTGAAGTCAGCTCTCGTCGTCACGTCCGCTCCCCTCAGGTGGCTGCCCGTCGGGTCGACCCTAGCCACCCCCTGGCCCCGACGTGGGGGACGTCGGGGCCAGGGGCGGCGGGCTAGCGCACCGAGTACGCGTCGGTGATCTCCTGCGAGACGGTGCGGCCGGCGGAGTCCGTGGCCCTGACCCGCAGGCTCGCCTTGGCGCCGGACTTGTTGGTGACCCGGACCTGGCAGGACGTCGTCCCACATGCCAGCGACGCCGGCTTCCAGGTCGTGCCGCCGTTCCAGGAGACGTCCACGCTGCGCTTGACGACGGGCACCGTGGCGACGCCGTTCGGCATCACGAAGTCGACGCCGAACCGGTACCGCCCGGCGGGCGCGCTGCCCGTCGCCGAGAGCGCCATCCGGTAGTCGACGCCGAGCATCGGCAGGATGGTCCGGAAGTCGGCCGGGGTGTCCGAGTCGAAGCCCCACTCGGTCCGCACCCGCGTCGACAGCCGCCAGAACAGGTTGTCCCGCTGGGTGTCCGTGATCACCCGGTACCGGTGCTTGCCCGCTGGCACGGTGGTGTTCATGAACACCGAGGCGAACATGTCCAGCACCAGCTCGTCGTCCGCGTAGATCTTCCCGTTGAACTCCTGGTCGTTGAACAGGTCGGAGTTCGCCATGTGCCCGTAGGCGTCGGTGTACGCGCCCATCGACAGGAACATCTCGTCGTTCTCGCGCACCGGCGGCGGCGCGCCGTTGGTGAGCTGGAACTGCGGCGAGACGCGCGAGCCGATCGGCCCGCCGAACCACGTCTCGCGGTGCGTGGCGCCGCCCGCGAAGGTCTGCCGCGGCGCCCACAGCCGGCCGTACTCGCCGCCGTACGTGGCGTCCACCACGGAGACGGTGCGCTCCCACTCGGCGCCGGTGGACACGTAGTGCGTGACGGTTGAGGGGAAGCGCACGGTGCGCTCCAGGCCGATGTTCGCCGTACCGTCGCGCTCGGGGACCCAGCCGATGAGCTCCTCGACCACCCGCAGGCCGTCGTTGCTGGTGCTGCCGAGACCGTTGTACGTCTCGACGAGCGCCGTGACCGCGCGGCCGGTGCCGTCCACGGTCCCGCCGTTCGGGACGCCGTCCGCCCAGTAGTGCACGAGGTCGTACATGTACCCGGTGTTGGCGTGGGTGACGACGTGCGCGCGCCCAGCCGAGTGCGTGAGCAAGCCAGGGACGTCCATCGGTCGGGCCTGGAAGGACGGCAGCACGGGCGTGCCCTCCATGGTCCCGGCGCAGGACTGACCCCGGCCGGCGTAGGCGACCATCGCGGCCGCACCGGCCTTCTTCAACGCCGCGGCGGTCGCGCCGAGGTCCGTGCAGGTCCCCGCCACGAGCGCGACGGCGCCCTTGACCTTGCGCAGCCGGGGCGCGGCCGCCGGCCCGGCGTCGACGACCCGCAGGTCGCCGTTCAGCCGGGGCACGGGCGTCTCGTACGCCACGGCGCCGGCCGCCGTCACCGGCCGCAGCGGCACGGCCTTGCCGCGGCGCGGCACGATCAGGCCCTCGGGCTCGCTCAGCAGCCAGTTCGCGGCAACCGCCGCGGTGCCACCGGCCAGCCCCTTCGACGGCTGGGCGTACAGCCGGTCGACGGAGCCGAAGAACGTGAAGCCGGTGTACCCGGCGTCACCGTTCCAGGACACGTCGAGGATGGCGCCGCCGTCCACGACGGGCTTGTCGACCCGGTAGTCGAAGCGCCGGGCCGCGTTCTCGTCGAGCACGATCTCGGTGTTCTTGGACACCGTGAACGACGGGTTGTAGGACACCACGCCCTCGTGCGCGCCGTCCTTGGCCAGGCCGAACGAGATGGCGCCGGTGCCGTACGTGCCGGGCGGCAGCCGGAACGTGGCGCTCTGCGCGCCCGTCGAGGCGTCGAAGGTCCGCTGCTCGTAGACCCACGGCTCGCCGTACCCGCTCAGACCGAGCTGGTGCGTGACGTTCTGCGAGCCGGCGCGGGGCTTGATGGTGACCTTCACGTCGTACCGCTCGGGCTCGAGCTGGTAGGCCAGCGCGGTTCGCACGGTGCCGCCGCCGCTGGCCACCGTCGCGGTGACGACGGCCGAGTAGGCGCCCGCCTTGGCGACGGTCGGGTCGAGGACGACGGCGGTGGACGCCGTCCCGCTGGCCGGGACGGTGAGTGTGGACGCCGCGAGCTTCATGGAGCCCGTGGGCTCCGCCGCGCCGTCCTCGCCGGTCAGCGCGAGCGACAGCGTCACCGGCGCCGCGCCGGTGTTCGTGTACGTCAGGGTCGTGCTGGTCGGCGACAGGTCGGAGTAGGGCCAGGAGTAGTTGCCCAGCGACAGCGAGGCCGGGGCGAGCACGTCCTGGTGGATCGCCTGCAGGGCGTCGATCCGCCCCGTGCCGGCGTCGAAGCCGGTCGCGTCGGCGACCTGCACCGTGCTGTTCGCGATCGCCGACTTCAGGCGCTCGCCGTCCCAGCCCGGGTGCTCCTGCTTGAGGATCGCCGCGAGCCCGGCCACGTGGGGCGTGGCCATGGAGGTGCCGCTGATCGTCGTGTAGTACTCGTCGACCACCGGGCCCAGCTCGGTGCCGGCGGCCCGTGCCGCGGTGATGTCCACCCCGGGGCCGACCACGTCGGGCTTGAGCGCTCCGTCGCGCACCCGCGGGCCACGGCTGGAGAAGCCGGCCATCGCGTCGTGGACGTCGACCGCGCCGACGGTCAGCGCGGCGTCCGCGGAACCGGGGGCCGACACGGTCGAGGCGCCGTTGCCGCCCTCGTTCCCGGCAGCGATGACGAACAACGTGTCGGACGACGCGGACAGCTCGTCGACGGCGAGCGCGAGGGGATTGGTCCCGTCGTCGGGCGTGCCGTTGCCGAGGCTCATGCTGACGACGTCCGCGCCCTGGGCGACAGCCCAGGCCATGCCGGCGAGCACCCAGGAGTCCTCGCCCGAGCCGTTGTCGCCGAGCACCTTGCCGACCATCAGGTCGGCGCCGGGGGCGACACCCTTGCGCAGGCCACCCGACGCGGCGCCGGTCCCGCCGACGGTGGACAGCACGTGCGTCCCGTGCCCGTTGCCGTCGGTGACCGTGGCGTCGGTGGTGAAGTTCGCGGTCTTGCTGACCCGCCCGGCCAGGTCGGGGTGGGTGCTGTCGTAGCCGGTGTCCAGCACGGCCACGGTGGCGCCGGTGCCGGTGAAGCCCGCGGCCCAGGCCTGCGGGGCGTGGATCTGCGGCACGGAGTGCTCGAGCGAGGCCGTGACCTGGCCGTCCAGGTCGACCCGGGCCGCGCCGTCCGCCAGCCCGGTGGGGTGGCCGGCCCGGTCCGCGCCGGTGGTGAGGTCGTCCCAGAAGGCCCGGGCGTGCTTCTTGTCCGCGGCGAACGCCGCGACGCCGAGCGCCGGGATCGTCAGGGTGCGCCGGGCAGAGTCGAGCCTGGCCGCCTTGGCCTGCGTCGCCGCGGTGGAGCCGCGGCCGTAGTCGACGAGCACCGGAAGCGAGGGGCGGGAGGCGTCGTCGTAGTCGTCCGCCAGCAGGGCGGTCACGTCGAACAGGTCGCGGTCCAGCCGCTTGGCGGCGAGCAGTCCGAACGCCTCGACGGGGACGACGTACAGGTGCCCGTGGACGTCGTTGATGGCCGCCTGCGGGACAGTGCCGTCCGGGCGGGGCAGCAGGGTGACTGTGTGCCGCTTGTCGGCACCGCTGGTGACCTGGACGACGTCGCCGGTGACCAGGGTGACCGTCTTGACCGTGGGTGGCCCCACGCGGTGCGGCTTCGTCACCGGCGCGGTGGGGGAGGTGGCGGAGGCGGTCAGGGTCGGCGCCGTGACGAGGCCGATGCTGAGCGCGAGGGTGGCCAGGCCGACCGTGGTTCGCACGGTCCTGCGGGCGGGGCCCCGACGACCACGGGTGGTGGCACGGGGGAGTTCGGACGACGGCATGGACGGGGTCCTCTCGGGTCGACGCGACACCGTTGTCGCGTCCCCACGGGGGCGCAGAGTCGGTCGGACGACCGACTTGAGCGAAAGTACGTGGGGTTCACCCGAATGGCAAGACCCCGGCCGTGCAAGACTCGGTCACGAAGGCATCGCGAAAGGGGAACGACGGGTGGTGTACGTCAAGGCGTCCGAGCGCCGCAGGCAGTTCGTGCACGCCGCGCGGGAGGTCATGGCGCGCGAGGGCGTCAGTGGGACGACGCTGCGCGGCGTCGCCGCCGAGGCCGACGTGCCGCTCGGCACCCTGCACTACGCGTTCGCCACCAAGGACCTGCTGATGCAGGCCGTCATCGAGGACGTGATGGCCGAGATCAGCGAGGTCCTGCAGGCGACCGCCGACGTGGACGGCGGCCTCGAGCACGCCCTTCGACAAGGCCTGGACGACTACTGGCAGCGCATGGTCGTCGGGAAGCCGCAGGAGCAGCTCATGCAGCACGAGCTGCTCATCCACGCCCTGCGGACCCCGGGGATGGAGAGCCTGGCCCGCTGGCAGATGGACCGCTACTGCCGGATCGTCGCCGCGTGGTGCCAGGAGGCCGCGAGCAACGCCGCCGAGACCTGCGCCGTGCCGTTCGACACCCTGGCCCGGGTCATCGTCGCTGCGGTGATCGGCATCGTCCTGCAGTACGTCGCCGACCCGGACGAGCGGCGCTCGCAGGAGGACCTGCAGGCGACGATCGAGATGGTCCTCGCGATGGCCGGGGTCCGGCCGGCCAGACGCTCGGCCCGGACTGCTGGGCGGAACGGCGCCTGAAACCGGTCGGGCGACCGAGTTTGTGGCGCGGGGCGCGGAATCCTCGCCGTGGAGCGAGGGGCGTCAGTCGGACGAGCGCCCGCGCACCTTCCGGCGCAGCCGCACCAGCGCAGCGCCGGCGAGCGCCAGGACGAGCAGCACCGGCGGGACGACGAGCGCGACCTCGCCCGCGAAGGCGAGGCAGCCGCCCACGGACCAGTCCTGCCGCGGCTGACCCCAGTCGAAGACCCAGCGCAGCACGGCGAGACCGAACGCGAGCACGAACACGAGGGCAGTGACCAGCACGTACACGATGACGAGGTCGCGCAGCTGCCGGGTGCGCACCACGGCAGGTTCGTGCTCGAGGATCTGTCGGTCACTCATCAGGGCTGGTCGTCCTTCGTCGGCTGGTCCGACGATTGTCGCCCATGCGGGGACGATCGGCCGCATCGTGCTACGGGACGGGCTCCGGCACGTGCTCCGCGACCGGTTCGGCGACCGCGTCGGTGCGTGGGTCGTGCGGTACCGCGGGGAACCGCTCGCTGCGACCCTGCGCGGACAACCTGGACCACTCACGCCAACCCCCGACGTCCCGTTCGTGCACGAGGTACCACCACGCGTAGCGCGCGGAGTCCGGCAGCCGCCGCCAGCGCAGGCCCCGCTGGGCGGTCAGGAAGCCGAGGTTGCGGAAGGTCGTCTCGCGCCGCGAGGGGTCCCGGGGGACGAGCACCTGCAGGTGACCGGCCAGGATCGGCTGCCAGTCGTCGCGCCCTTGCGGGTGCAGGTACGCCGCGGCCACGCACGTGCCGAAGCCGATCCCCGAACGGCGAACGCGCCGGTGCATCTCGACCTCGTCGCCGCGCACGAACAGCCGCGGGTCCGGCACCCCCACGGCGTGCACCGCGTGCGCCGACATCAGCGTGCCGTTGAACAGGTTGGCGGTCCCGCGCACCAGGGTCCGCGCGGTGACCTGCTCGCGCCGGGTCAGCCAGGTCAGCCCGCGGCGCAGGGGGAAGGCCAGCCGGGTCGGGTCGTCCTCGTCCAGCACCAGCGGCGAGACGACGTCCAGCTCGTTCTCGGCGGCGCAGACCAGCAGCCGCGACAACGTCCACTCGTCGGCCGGGTAGCCGTCGTCGTCGGCGAGCCAGACCCAGTCCGCGCCGAGCGCCACCGCGGTCAGGACCCCGTGGGCGTAGCCGCCGGCGCCGCCGAGGTTGCGCCGGGACGGCAGGTACACGGTGCGCAACGGGCTGGCCGCGAGCATCGCCTCGGCCACCGGGTCGTCGCCGTTGTCGACCACGACGAGCAGGTCCGGGCGGCGGATCTGGGAGGCGACCGCGTGCAGGCAGCGGGACAGCAGGTCAGGCCGGTTCATGGTGACCACCACGCAGGCCACCGTCCGGTCGGCGACGGTCAGGTCGATCGGTACTCGATGAGTCCGCACGTCGCAGACGCTAGGTCGCGACGGTGGCGTCTCTCGGACCCGCACGTGAACGGACGACGGCCGTCGGATGAGCAGCGCGCCGCCGCCGCTGAGCGTCCGGTTGCGGGACAGGCCCTCGACGCGTCGCGTTCACCTGCGGGATGTCGGGCGCTCGTAGCGTCACAGCCATGGCAGAAGCCTTTACGTTGCTCATGCCCGTGTACCGGCAGGACCGCCCGCAGATGCTCCGCCGGGCGTTCACCAGCACGGTGCACGAGCAGCTCCGCCGGCCGGCCGAGGTCGTGGTCGTGCAGGACGGCGCGATCGGGCGCGAGCTCGCCTCCGCGTTGGAGTCCCTCGAGTCCACCAGCCCGGTGCCGGTGCGCCGGCTGCGGCTGTCGCGGTCGGTCGGCCTGGCGCAGGCGTTGCAGTGCGGGCTGTCTGCCTGCTCGCACGACGTCATCGCCCGGATGGACGCCGACGACATCAGCCTGCCCGAGCGCTTCGCCCGCCAGCTCCCGCTGCTCGAGGCGGGCTTCGACCTGGTCGGCAGCGCGATCGAGGAGATCGGGGACGACGAGAGCCGGGCCGGGGTGGTCCGGGTGCCGCCCACCACGGCTGAGGAGATCGCCCGAGAAGCCCGCTGGCGCAGTCCGTTCAACCACCCGTCCGTCGTCTACCGGCGTTCCGCCGTCCTGCACGCCGGTGGCTACCGCGAGCTGCCGCTGCTCGAGGACTACTGGCTGTTCGCGCGGATGATCGGCAGTGGTGCGCGAACGGCGAACCTGGCCCAGGCGCTGGTGCTGTACCGGATCGGCGCCGGCTCCTACGAGCGCCGCGGCGGCCTGCGGCTGCTGCGCTCCGAGGTCGCCCTGCAGCGCCGGCTGCGGTCCGAGGGCTTCATCGGCGGTCGCGAGCAGCTGCGCAACGTCGCCGTGCGCGGCGGCTACCGGCTCGTGCCGGTCGCCCTGCGCCGCCGGGCCTACCGGCGTGCCTTCACCACGACCTGCACTGTGGCAGAGCCGGTCTCGCCACCCGCGGGTTCTCCGCCCCCGCTGCCCCGCCGGTCCGGGACCGTCGCGTGAGGGCGGACGTGGTGGTGGTCGGCGCCGGGCTGTTCGGCTTGACCGTCGCCGAGCGGTGCGCCAGTGCCGGACTGGACGTCCTGGTCCTCGAGCGCCGTGACCACATCGGCGGCAACGCCTGGAGCGAGGACGACCCGCAGACCGGCATCGAGGTGCACCGCTACGGCGCGCACCTGTTCCACACCTCCAACGAGCGGGTCTGGGGCTACGTCAACCGGTTCACCGCCTTCACGGACTACCAGCACCGGGTCTGGACGACGCACCGCGGCGAGGTGTTCCCGATGCCGATCAACCTCGCCACCATCAACCAGTTCTTCCGGACGAACCTGGGTCCAGCCGCCGCCCGGGCGCTGGTGGCCGGGCAGGCGGGGGAGCTGTCGGCGGACGCGGCGACCAACCTGGAGGAGCGGGCGGTGGCGTTGATCGGGCGCCCGCTGTACGAGGCGTTCGTCCGGGGATACACCGCCAAGCAGTGGCAGACCGACCCGCGGGACCTCCCGCCTGAGGTCATCTCGCGCCTGCCGGTCCGGTACGGCTACGACACCCGGTACTTCTCCGACACCTACGAGGGCCTGCCGGTCGACGGCTACGCCGCGTGGCTGCAGCGGATGGCGGACCACCCGCGGATCGAGGTGCGGCTGGGTGTCGACGTCCTGGACCCGCGGGCAAGCATCGGCCGGGACCACCTGGTGGGGCGAGTGCCCGTGGTCACGACCGCGCCGGTGGACCGCTGGTTCGACTACGCGGAGGGCCGGTTGTCCTGGCGCACCCTGGACTTCGAGCGCGAGGTGCTCCCGGTCGGGGACCACCAGGGCACCGCGGTCATGAACTACGCGGACGACGACGTGCCGTACACCCGGGTGCTGGAGTTCCGGCACTTCCACCCGGAGCGGGCGCACTACCCGGACGACCGCACCGTCGTCGTCCGGGAGTACTCCCGGGCCGCGCAGGTCGCGGACGAGCCGTTCTACCCGATCGGCACTCCGCACGACCGCGCGGCCCTGCTGCGCTACCGCGAACGGGTGGCCGCCGAGTCCGGGGTGCTGTTCGGGGGACGCCTGGGCACCTACCGCTACCTGGACATGCACATGGCGATCGGGTCGGCGCTCACCCTGGTGGACAACCAGCTGCCGAGGTTGCTGCGCGGGCGCGCGAGCGGGCTCGACCTCGTGGCGACGCCATGACGGGGGTGCCCGAGCGGGTGCTGGCCCGGGTCGTGCTGCCGCACGACCGTGACGTGGACGTGCTGCCGTTGTACGTCGACGGCGAGGCGCCCCCGGTGCTGACACCAACCTCGGACGACGACACGGCGCTGCTCGTTCCGCCCGCCCGGACCCAGCACCCGGACCAGGTGCTGGACCGCCGCCGCTACGTCGTCCCGGCCGGTACCCGGACGTCGTTCGCCACTTACCACAACGCCTTCCCGGCCTCGTACTGGCAACGCTGGTCGCGGCTGACGAGCGTCCGGCTGCGGGTGCGCACCGAGGGGACCGGGACGCTGCTGGTCTACCGCTCGACCGCGCGCGGCGCCGCACTGCGGGTCGATGCCCGCGAGGTCAGCGGAGCGGTGGAGACCGTGGTCGACCTCCCGCTGGACACGTTCGTGGACGGCGGGTGGTACTGGTTCGACCTGGTCGCGGGCCTTGAGGGGCTGCGGCTGGAGCAGGCGGACTGGACGCAGGTCGCGCCGGACGGCACGCCCCCCGCGACGGTCACCATCACGATCACGACGTTCAACCGCCCCGCCTTCTGCCTCGACCTGTTGCGGCAGCTGGCCGTCGCCACCGGCCCGGACGGTGAGCTCACCGACCTGGTCGACCAGGTGCTGGTCGTCGACCAGGGCACGAAGCGACTGTCGGACCACGGGGACTTCGCCGCCGTCCAGACGGCCCTGGCCAGCCGGTTGCGGGTGGTGCCGCAGCGGAACCTCGGCGGGTCCGGCGGGTTCAGCCGCGGGATGCTCGAGGCGCTGGACGGCGGCCGCAGCGGGCACGTGCTGCTCCTGGACGACGACGTGGTGATCGAGCCCGAGGGCATCGCCCGCGCCCTGGCCTTCGCCGACCTGGCGCGCCGGCCGCTCGTGGTGGGCGGCCACATGTTCAGCATGTACGCCAGGTCGGTGCTGCACGCGTTCTCCGAGACCGTCGCCCGCCGTCCGTTCACCTGGCAGCCGGCCGGCCCGACCCAGCACGACCACGACCTGTCGACCCGCAACCTGCGCGGCACG
The DNA here is from genome assembly GCF_039541115.1 of Angustibacter luteus. Lineage (NCBI taxonomy): Bacteria > Bacillati > Actinomycetota > Actinomycetes > Kineosporiales > Kineosporiaceae > Angustibacter > Angustibacter luteus. The sequence continues at coordinate 592,138 of NZ_BAABFP010000008.1, read as the reverse complement.
CCCTGGCTGCACCGCCGGGTCGATGCCGGGTACACGGGCTGGTGGATGTGCCTGCTGCCGGTCGAGGTGCTGCGTGAGGTGGGGCTGTCCCTGCCGTTCTTCATCAAGTGGGACGACGCCGAGTACGGGTTGCGGGCCCGCGCCCACGGAGTGCCGACGGTGTCGTTGCCGGGGGCGGCCGTGTGGCACGTGCCGTGGACCGACAAGGACGACTCGGTCGACTGGCAGGCGTACTACCACGCCAGAAACCGGGTGGTGGCCGCGCTGCTGCACTCACCGTTCCCGCACGGCGGCCGGTTGCTCGCCGACAGCATGGCCGTCCAGGTCAAGCACGTCGTGGCCCAGCAGTACTCGGCCGCCGAGCTGCGGATCCAGGCGCTGGAGGACGTGCTGGCGGGGCCGCACCACCTCCACGGGCAGCTGGGCTCGCGCCTGGCTGAGCTGACCGGGACGCGACGAGGGTTCACCGACGCCCGGGTGGTGGCGGACGTGGAGGACCTGCCGGCCGTCCGCGAGGTGCGCCCGCGACGGCGTGAGGACGTCGACCGCCGTCCGGGGAACCGGGTGGCGGCCCTGGCATCGGCTGCCGTGGCCGTGGCCCGGCAGGCGTTGCCCGCCAACGGATCGCAGGATCAACCGCCCCAACGCTGGCTGGCGGCACCGGACGCGGGCTGGTGGAGCATCGGGCGGCTCGACTCCGTCCTCGTGTCGACCACGGACGGCACGGGCGCGTCGTGGCACCGCCGGGACCGCGCGGTCGCCGCGGACCTGCTGCGCCGCAGCGCCGCCGTGCACGCCAGGTTGCACCGCGAGTGGCCGCAGCAAGCGGTGGCCTACCGGGCGGCCCTGCCGTCGCTGGTCTCGCCGCAGGCCTGGCGGGAGACGCTGGACGTGCCCGCTCCGGACGCGGCCGTGGCGCGGGTGGTGCCGACGTGAGCGTGCTGTCCCGACCGGACTTCGACGTCCTGCGGCCGCCCGGCCGCGGCGCGGGCCTGCTCGACGTCGTCCGGCGGCGCGATCTCGCGGTGCTGCTGGTGCGCAAGGAGCTTCGCGTCCGGTACCGCGGGTCCGTCCTCGGGTTGGCGTGGAGCTACGTCAAGCCGGCGGTCCAGCTGGCCGTCTACTACTTCGGGCTCGGGGTGGTGCTCGGGCAGGGATCTCGCGTGCCCCACTACGCGGTGTACCTGTTCGCCGGCCTGGTAGCGGTGAACGCGTTCAGCGAGGTGGTGGGCAACGCGACGCGCTCGGTCGTGGCCAACGCCGACCTGGTGCGCAAGGTGTACCTGCCACGGGAGCTCTTCCCGGTGTCGAGCCTGTGCGTCGCCGGGGTCCACCTGCTGCCGCAGCTGCTGGTGCTGACCGCCGGTGCGCTCGTCGCGGGCTGGCGACCGGACGCCGCCGGGGTGCTCAGCGCCGTGGGCGCAGTACTCCTGGTGGCGGGTTTCGGACTCGGGCTGGGGCTGGTTCTCTCCGCACTGAACGTGTTCTTCCGTGACGTGGAGAACCTCGTCGACCTGGTACTCAGCGTGGTGGTCTGGACCTCCCCCGTGCTCTACGCGACGGAACGGGTGGTCCGCCTGCTCGGCGAGGGCCCGCTGCTGAGCGCCTACCTGTCGAACCCGCTCACCGTTGCCGTGCAGCTGATGCACCGGGCCTTCTGGGAGGGCGCCGCGGGGGTACGTGGCACCGGTCCGGACGCCGCCCACCTGGCTGCCGCCACGGTCGTCGTCGTCGCCGTGCTGTGTGTGGGGCAGTGGACCTTCGCCCGCCTGTCGCCGCGGTTCGGGGAGCAGCTGTGAGCCAACCGCGCGTCGTGCTGGAGGGGGTGCAGAAGTCCTTCACCCGCCGGCACACCCGCTCGTTGAAGGAGTCCGCCGTCTGGTCGGCGCAGCGGCGCAAGCTGAACCACCGCTTCCGCGCCGTCGACCACGTCGACCTGCACGTCCGCGAGGGCGAGTCGCTGGCTCTGGTGGGACACAACGGTTCCGGCAAGTCCACGCTGCTCAAGCTGGTCGCGGGCGTGCTGGTCCCGGATGCGGGACGGGTGCTGGTGCGCGGGCGCGTCGCGGGCCTGATCGAGGTCGGCGCGGGCCTGCACCGCGACCTCACCGGCCGCGAGAACATCGCCCTGAACGGCGCGATCCTGGGCATGTCGCCGTCCCAGGTGCGGCAACGGTTCGACGCCATCGTCGACTTCAGCGAGCTCGAGGAGTTCCTCGACACGCAGGTCCGCTTCTACTCGTCCGGGATGTTCCTGAGACTGGCCTTCGCCGTGGCGGTGCACACGGACCCCGACCTCTTCCTGGTGGACGAGATCCTGGCCGTGGGGGACGAGCCCTTCCGCCGCAAGTGCCTGGACCGAGTCGCCCGGATGCGTCAGGAGGGCCGCACCCTGGTGGTGGTGAGCCACGACCTGTCGTTGCTGGACCAGGTGTGCGATCGAGGCGTCGTGCTGGACCACGGCCGCGTCGTGGCGCAGGGCTCGGTCGCGCACGCGGTGAGCTCGTTGCGGGCCCGGGCGTGAGCGGCGGTGGTGTGCTGGGCAGCTGGTGGGACGCCGTGCCTACCCTGCTCGCCGCCGCCGCGCTGCTGCTCGTCCCCGGGGTGCTGGTGGTCCGGGCCGCCGGACTGCGCGGCGTCCTCGCGGCCGGTGCGGCCCCCGCCGTGTCCGCGTCCGTGCTGTCGGTGGCGGCCGTCCTGGCGGGCGGCGTCGGCCTGGCCTGGGGGTGGCCGACGGTCGCCGTCTCGATCGGCGTGGCCGTTGCCCTCGCGCTGCTCGTCCGCCGCCTGCCGGCGTCCACGCGCGAGCCGCTCGACCCGCCGCCGACCCTCGGCACCGCACTCGGTGTCGCCGCCGGAGCCGTGCTGGTGCTGGCGACACTCGGGCGCGGGATCGGCCGCCCCGGGGCGCTGTCCCAGACGTACGACGCCGTGTTCCACCTGAACGCCGTGCGCTGGGTGCTCGACCACCAGGACGGCTCCAGCCTGCACCTGGCAGCGGCGGGTCGAGGGAGCGGTCAACCGGGCTTCTACCCGGGCGCCTGGCACGACCTCGTCGCCCTCGTCGCGAAGCGCCCCGGAACGTCGACCGTCGTGGACGTCGTCGGCGCGGCCAACCTCACGGCGATGACCGTCGCGGCGTTGGCCTGGCCGCTCGGGTGCGCCGCCCTGGCTCACGTCACCCTCGGCCGGCGGTGGCGGCTGGCGGCGGCCGTCGCGGGGGTGCTGAGCGCCGGCTTCACCGCAGCGCCCTACCTGCTGCTGTCGTTCGGTGTGCTGTGGCCGAACGCGATGGCCGTCAGCCTTCTCCCCGGCCTGCTGGCGCTGCTGGTGCGCTCCGTCGAGGGGCGAGGCTGGCGCGAGGGACTGGTGCTCCTGGGTGCGCTGCCCGGACTGGCGCTCGTCCACCCGGGTGGGTTGTTCGCGTTCGGTGTCCTCGCGCTGCCGATGGTGGCCCTCGCCGCTGCCCCCGGCGTGCGGACCGCCTGGGTGCGCCGGCCGCGCCGGACGGCGGTCGTCCTGCTGGGGGTCCTGGCCGCCGCCGCCCTGGCCGCGACGATCGTCGCCAGCTCGCCACTGGTGCGCGCCGTGAGCCAGCACGACTGGCGAGCCCGCGAGTCGGTGGCGCAGGCGGCTGGTGAGGTGCTGCTCAACGCCCAGCTCGGCGGGCCGGCCGCCTGGGTGCTGAGTGCGACGGTCGTGGTGGGGGCCGTCGTCGCGTGGCGGGAGCCGCGCACGCGGTGGATCGTCGTGTCACACGTCGCGGGTGCGCTGCTGTTCGTGCTCGCGGCCGGCAGTGACAGCCGACTGTCCCAGGCGTTGACCGGGCTCTGGTACAACGACTCCTTCCGGCTCGCCGCGCTCGCTCCGGTGACCGGGGTCGCGCTCGCCGCCGCGGGGGTGCTGTCCGCGGCGGACGCGCTGACCCGTCGCCTCCCGCAGGTGACCGGCGTGGCGCGCCCGGCGGCGGCGGTCCTGCCCGTGGCGGTGGTGCTGACCATCGTGGTGGTGGGCTCCGGCGGCCTGTCCTGGCGGGACCACACCACCAGGATCCGGCTGAGCTACTCCGGAACGGCCTACCTCGGGCCCGGCGAACGCGCTCTCCTGCAACGCCTCGCGAACGAGGTGCCGCCGGGGGCCGTGGTGGCTGGAAGTCCGTGGAACGGGACCGCCCTGTCCTATGCCCTGGCTGATCGACGCAGCCTGTTCCCGCACCTGGTGAGCGGCTGGGACACCGATCGCGAGCTGGTCGCCGGTCACCTCGACCAGGTCGCCCAGGATCCCCGGGTCTGCCCCGCGCTGGACCGCTTGGGGGTGCGGTGGGTGGTCGGCGGTGAGAGCTCCTTCTGGACCCGTGACCGACGTCAGGCCAAGTACGCCGGGATGGTCGACCTCGCCGGCCGCGCCGGCCTACGGGCGGTGGACCGCGGGGGACGCCTGACGCTCTACGAAGTGACCGCGTGCGGCGCGATCGACCCGAGAGGAGCACAGCTGTGAGCGAGTCAGCGGAGTTCAGCACCTGGGTGCGCGACTACAACGGTCTGGCGTTCCTGCACCCGCAGTGGCGGCTGCTGTTCATCTCGGTGCCGAAGGCGGCTGGCACGTCGCTGAACATCGCGCTGACCCGCAGCGCCGGTATCCCCTTTCCGGGGCGCTTCCTGTACTCGACCGGGGAGGAGTCGCTCGTCAGCCAGACGATCTGGGACGGGGCGGCCGGGGGCCGGCCGACCGTCGACGGGCTCGCCGACCCGGCCTACGACCGGTTGATGCGCGAGGGGCTGGGCACGGTCTTCACGGTCGTCCGGCACCCGGTGGCCCGGCTGCTGAGCACGTGGTCCAGCAAGTACCTGGTGCGGGCGCCGTACTACCGGACCCGGATCGGACTGCCGGACGACGCCCTGGTGCAGTTCACGGAGCTGGATCAGGTGCTCGCGGACCTGGACCGGCTGGTGGACCACCTCTACGAGAACCCCGGCATCGAGCGACGTGACGGGCACCTGACCGCCCAGCGCGACCTGCTGCGCGGTGACCTGCGGCGCTTCGACCACGTAGGGCGCGCGGAGCGGCTGCCGGACACGGTGGGCTGGCTGTCCGCGCGGCTGGCCGAGCTGGGGGTGGGGCTGCACCCGGTCGGCCGCGACAACGAGTCCGTGGCGAGCGTGGACCCGGCCATGCTGCGTCCGCGCACGCTGAGCCGGATGCGGGACCTCGCGGCGGCGGACTGCGCGTTCCTCGGTTACGACGTGGACGACCTGCCCACCGGGGGAAGTCTCTGCGCGGCAAGCCTTCCAGCGATCAACCGGGAGATCGAGCACCAGGTGCGCGCGGAGGTCCTGCACCGAGCCGGCCGGCCCCGGGTGGCGACGGCGGCGAGGGGCCTGCTCGGCCGGGCCCGGTCGTTGGTCTCCTGACGATCCGGACGTCCGGGACTGTTGTGGCATTTCATGATCAAGCGGTACGGTCGCGACTTCAGCGGCTCCGGGGTGCGGCCGGCTCGAAGGCAGGACCGTGCGCGGGGCCCAGCAGAAGGGGGCCCCAATGCTGCGTCCGTCCCGTGTGCGCTCCACCTTGCTCGCCGCCGTGGCAGGCACGGCGCTGGCCGTCCCGGCCGCCGCGTTCGCGCCGTCCAGCGGCAGCGCCGCTCCGCCGACGCCGACGAGCCTGGCGGGGGCCACCCTGCCCGCTCGCGCCGTCGCGCAGATCGACGCGCTGGCGAAGCAGAAGCTGGCCCGCACGACGACGGAGCAGAAGGTGGACAGCCGACTGCTCGCCGCGGCCCAGGTCCGGCGCGGCAAGGCGGTGGCGCCGGGCGTGGCCAAGGTCGACCCGGGCCTGCGGGTCGACAAGACGGGCCGCACCGCCGTCACCGTCGAGGGCACCGTGAAGAGTGCTCTGCTGCAAGGCATCTCGTCGCTGGGCGGGGTGGTGCACGACGTCCGGCCGAAGGCGGGCACGGTGCAGGCTGACATCCCGGTCGCGTCGGCCACCCAGGTGGCGGCGCTGCCGGGCGTCTCCCACGTGAGGGTGGCGATGGGCTGGACGACGGCGTCGATGAACCGTCCCTCGGCTCCCGCCTCCAAGGACGTCCGTGACCAGCAGCGCCGCGCCCGCGTGGCCGACGCACTGCGCACCGCGAAGGCCAGCAAGACCGGCATGAGTGCGCTGGCTGCCGGTTCGACCACCACCGAAGGGGACGTGACCCACGCGGTCGACGCGGTGCGCGCCTCCCGTCACGTCGCGGGCGCGGGCGTCACGATCGGGGTGCTGTCGGACGGCGTGGACTCGCTCGACGCGTCGATCGCGTCCGGTGACCTGCCCGCCGACACCCAGGTGCTGCCCGGCCAGGCCGGCGAGGGTGACGAGGGCACCGCGATGCTCGAGATCGTGCACGACCTCGCGCCCACCGCCGACCTCGCGTTCGCGACGGCCGTCGACTCCGCCGAGGGGTTCGCCGCGAACATCCGGGCCCTGCGGGCGGCCGGTGCCGACGTCATCGTGGACGACGTCCTCTACTACGCCGAGTCCCCGTTCCAGGACGGCCCGATCGCCCAAGCCGTCCTCGACGTCACCGCCGACGGCGCGCTCTACTTCAGCTCCGCCGGCAACGAGCAGAACGTCGACGACCACACGGCCGGCAACTACGAGGGTGACTACGTCTCGTCCGGCCAGACCGTGGGCAAGTTCGCCGGGATCGCGCACGACTTCGACCCGACCGCGGCTGGCGTCCAGGTGCTCGACCCGGTCAGCCCGGACTCGACGGGGGTGCCCACGCTGCTGCAGTGGGCCGACCCGCTCGACCACTCCGGCAACGACTACGACCTGTACGCCGTGGACGACGAGGGCAACGTGCTCGCCTTCTCCAACGACGTTCAGAACGGCGACGACCAGGCCTTCGAGGGCTTCTACCTCCCGAGCGGAACCGCCGGACTGGCCGTCGTGAAGTTCAAGGGCGACGACCGCTACTTCCAGGTGACGCCGTTCCAGGGACGCTTCGAGGACGGCAGCGGGCTGACCGCCTACAGCTCGCCGGGGGTCACCCGCGGGCACTCGGCGGTGCCGGCCGCGTACAGCGTCGCCGCCGTCCCGGCGCACGACCCCTTCCCCCGCGAGATCGCGCCCGGTGTCCCGAACCCCGCCGGTCCGTTCCCGGGGCGGTACACCTCAGCCCAGCAGTCCGAGACGTTCACCTCGGACGGGCCCCGGCGGATCTTCTTCCACCCGGACGGCACGGCCATCACGCCGGGGAACTTCACCGCCACCGGGGGTGAGCTGCGCCGCAAGCCGGACGTCGCCGCGGCGGATGGCGTGCAGACCTCCGTGGAGGACTTCTCGCCCTTCTTCGGGACGTCGGCCTCGGCGCCGCACGCGGCCGCCATCGCGGCCCTGGTGCTCAGTGGGAACCCGGGCATCGGGCCGGACGAGGTGCGCGCCGCCATCACCGGGACGGCGCTCAACATCGAGCAGCCCGGCTGGGACCGCGACACCGGGTACGGGATCGTGATGGCCAACCGGCTGCTGAACCGGACCGGGGCGACCGCCCAGCCCCTGGTGCGGGCCGGCCAGCCTGTGGTCACGCCAGCCGGTGACGGCGACGCCTACCTCGAGCCAGGCGAGACCGGTGCCCTGGCGGTGCCGCTGACCAACGAGGGTGACGGTCGGGCCACCAGCGTCAGCGTCCAGCTGTCCACCTCGACGCCGGGTGTGACCATCACGCCGTCGGTGCGGTCGGCGGGCGCGATCGCAGCCGGCGCGACGAAGACGCCGGCGCCGTTCACGGTGCGGCTCGCGCCCGGCTACGAGCCCGGCGTGCCGATCGCCGTGCGCGCCCGGGTGAGCTTCGTCGGAGTGCTGTCTCCGCAGGTCTCGCAGCAGTCCCTGCCGACCGGGCAGCCCTCGGACGACGTCCTCGACATCTCCTACGCGGGCCCGCCCGTCCCGATCCCGGACGCCAGCAACGTCGGTGCCAGCGTGCCGCTCCAGGTGCCCGCGGCGACCGGCCGGATCAGCGACCTCACGTTCTCGATCGACGGGACGGAGTGCTCGGACGACGAGGGGTCCGAGACGGTGGGGCTCGACCACACCTACGACCGTGACCTGGTCGGGACGCTGACCGCACCCGACGGTCAGCAGGTCGTGCTCTTCGACCGGGCGGGCGGCAGCGGGGCGAACTTCTGCCAGACCGTCTTCACCGACACGGCGACGACCAACATCCAGCAGGCGCCGTTCAACCCGCCCTACACCGGGTCGTACCAGCCGGCCGAGCCGCTGTCGTCGCTGGTCGGTGCGGTGGCGGACGGCACGTGGACGCTGTCGGTGGTCGACGCCGCGGCGGCCGACACCGGCTCGATCCGCGCCGTGTCCCTGCACCTGAAGGGGTACGTGCAGACGCCCTGACGCGATCCGCCCCCCCCACCCCCGTCACGAGTCCGGAGGTGGGGGGAGCGGGGGGAGGGCGGCGAGGACGCAGAACCCGTGGAACCCGCCGGACAGCACGTGCAGCTCGGCGGCACCTCCCGCCTGCCAGAGGCGTTGCGCGTAGGCGATGTTCTCGTCCCGGAACGTCTCGACCGAGCCGACCTCCACGTAGGCGGGCGGCAGGCTGGACAGGGGAGTGGGCGTCCTCGGGCATCCGGGTGAACGCGATCCAGCCGTGCCGGGTGAGCACGCCGCTGTTTCGAATCTTGGTCGACCCCTCGGGCCGGACGGCCCAGAGCTGTTGGCGCGCATGGTGAAGGGGATCCCGTTGGGTCGGCTCTCCGAGGTGTGAACGCGGGAGGCACGCTGCGCCGGGGACGTGTGGCGAGTGCGCGCCGCAGGCGTCCAGTCAGTATCTTTGCAGCAAGTTGACAGTCTGGAATCTACAGGAGATGGCCATGGCGCAGACGCTTCCCGCCCTCGGCCCGGCTCGCCGACGCGTGCTGGCCGACGAGGTGACGGATGACCTTCGTCGGGCCATCGTCTCGGGCGAGCTCCCCGCCGGTGAGCGGCTGCGAGAGGACGAGCTCGCGCTGAACATGAGCGTCAGCCGCGGTCCGGTGCGTGAGGCGCTGGTGCGCCTGGAGCAGGAGGGCCTCGTCGTCCTGGAGCGGCATCGCGGTGCGCGGGTGGTCACCCTGTCCCAGGAGGACCACGAGCACATCTACAGCCTGCGCCGCGCCCTCGAGCAGCTGGCGGTGGAGTACGCCTGCCGGAACGCCACCGACGAGGACTTCGCCCGCATGGAGGCCGTGCTGAAGGAGTTCAGCCGGGCTACCAAGGCCATGCGCACCCCGGCGGCGGCAGCCGAGTGGGACATCCGGTTCCACGACGCCATCTACCTCGCCGCCCACAACAAGCCGCTCTACCGGGCGTGGGAGGGGCTGCGTTCGCAGATCCACTGCTTCCTCACCACCCGGATGGCGTTGCGCCCCGACTACCACGAGAGCTGGGAGCCGGACCACCGTCACCTGCTCGAGCTCATCCAGAAGCACTCGAAGGGGGCCAGCGTGAAGTTCATCCGGGCCCACGTGCAGGCCGGGTACGAGCGCATCGTCGCGGAGCTCTACGCCGAGGGCGACGTGCCGGTCGACGTCCCGTCCTCAGCCGCGCGCAAGCGTCCGCGCGCCAAGGTGCTCAGCTAGCTCGGCCAGCTGGTCGCGCACCTGGTCGGGGAGGGGCAGCAGCTCGCCGCGGGCGGCCCGGATCGCATTCTCCACGTCGCCCGGCAGCAGCACGGGTCGCGCCGGATCGACGGGGGCGCTCTGCCGCAGCGCCCGAGCGCACTGGCCGGTGTCGGTCAGGAACGCGTCGAGCCCGACGAACGCCTGCGGGTCGATCACGACGAGGACGACGCCGTTGCCCGCCTCGTAGTCCGGCGACGTGGACGGGTGGTTGCCGGACAGCGCGCCGGTCACCGGCGACCCTGGCGGCGATGTATCGGGCCTGTCACGCCTGCTTGACGAGCGGGCCAACGCGAGCGCCGCGGTCCGGGACGAGTCTGGCTGCCTCGGGTTCGACATCGTCGAGCTCGCGGGCGACGACGGGCGGTTCCTGCTGTATGAGCGCTACGCGGACGAGGCGGCCTTCGTCGACCACCAGCTCCGGCCGCACTTCGCCACCTGGTCCGAGGTCGCCCCGACCCTGCTGGTGGGGGACCGCCAGCGGCTCACCGGCGAGGTCGTCACCTCACTCGCCGACGCCCACCCCAGCCCCACACCTCCCGACGTGTGACCCGTTCGCGTCGTGGCGGAATCTGCAGAATTGCAGATTCTGCAAAAATCTGCCTAGCATGGTGACGTGAACGTCGGGGGACTGCGCGAGCGCAAGAAGCAGCGCACGAGGGACGAGCTGGCCGAGGCCGCCTTCGCCCTCGCGGTCGAGCGCGGCCTGAACGGTTTCACCATCGACGAGGTGGCCGCCGCGGCGGACGTCTCACCCCGCACCTTCTTCAACTACTTCACCAGCAAGGAAGAGGCCGTCGTCGCCCACCGCGACGGGGCGCACGCCGAGTTCGCCGCCGCCCTGGCGGCCCGGCCGCTGGACGAGTCGCCGGTCGAGGCGCTCCGCGCGGCGATCGTCGGACGGGTGCGAGCCTCGTCCCGCGAGGCGATCCGCGAGCAGCTCGAGCTGCTGCGGCTGCTCCGCGAGACGCCGTCCCTGCTGCCGTACCTGATGTCCAGCTTCGCCACCACCGAGCGGCTGATGGCCGAGGTGGTCGCGGCGCACAGCGGGACCGACCCCGACCGCGACTGCTACCCCCGCCTCGTGGCGGCGTGCTCGATGGCCGCGTTGCGCACCTGCTACGTGATGTGGGAGCAGGAACCCCGCGGCACCGCGAAGTCCCTCGCGGATGCGATCGACGCCGCCATGACCGAGCTCGGCGGCGGCCTGCCCGACCCGCGCGACGCATGACCCAGGTCACCGTGGACGACACCGCACTCGTCACCGCCATCGCGCGGGCGCAACGCATCCGACGCGCCACCCTGCGACTCGGCCGCGAGGCGGCGATCATCTCCACCGGCTGGATCGTCTACACCCTGGGCCGCTACCTGGCAGGGGGTCGTGAGGAGCTCGCGCTCGAGAACGCGCGCCGGCTGTGGGACTGGGAGCGCTCCCTCGGACTGCCCGACGAGGCCGTCATGCAGGAGTGGGCCATGCGCGTGCCGCACCTGATCGAGGCCGCGAACGCCTACTACGCCAGCGTGCACTTCCCGCTCACCATCGCCACTTTGGGTTGGCTGTTCATCTGCCGCCCGGCGCAGTACTCACGGTTCCGGCGCTCCCTGCTCTGGCTGACCTCGGCGGCCCTCGTCGTGCACTCCCTGTTCCCGCTCGCCCCGCCCCGCCTCGTCCGGTGGGACGGCATGACCGACACGGCCACCGCGCTCGGCATGTCGGTCTACGGACCGGTGGGCACGGGCATTGCCAACCAGTTCGCCGCGATGCCTTCCCTGCACTTCGGCTGGTCCCTGCTGGTCGCGGTGGCGATCACCCGCAGTCTGCGCTCGAAGTGGCGGCTCGTGATCTGGGTGCACCCGGTGGTCACGTTCCTGGTCGTGGTCGTCACCGCCAACCACTACGTCCTGGACTGCGCCGTCGCCGGCTCGTTGGCGGTCGTGGCGCTCCGGCTCGCCGACGTCGACGTCCTCGCGCACCTGCGGCGCAGCGCGTCCAGCCCGCTGCTCGGTGACCCTGCGTCGCCCGATGGGGTGACCTGACGTGACCCGTTCGGCCTAAGCACGTCACGTTCCGCTGAGGTCGACCACTGACCGCACCGACACTGCGATGACCGGGGAGTCATCGAGCAACAGGGGTCGGGTCATGGTTCGTGCGCATCGAGCGCAGCTGGTACGGCACAGCGCAGCGGTTGCCGTCGTGCTGCTCGCTGCCCTCGGGGTGTCCGCGTCGGGGGCCCGTGCCGTCGTGCCGACCACGCCGCTGACCACCGAGAGCTTCGCCGGGGCCAGCACCGCCGGCAGCGGTTGGTTCCTTCCGTCGCGCGCCAGCAACTCCGGCTGCCTGACGGCCGGCACGGACGTCGCCCAGATGCCCGTCCCGGCGTGCGCGTCCACGCCGATCAACCCGGCGGGTTCCGGTGCCCTGCGCCTGACCCGCAACGTCGGCAACGCCGTCGGCACCGTCTACAACACGACGAGCCTGCCGAGCTCACAGGGCCTGGACATCCAGTTCAACACCTACCAGTGGAACGCCACGACCAACCCGGGTGCGGACGGCATCGCCTTCATCCTGGCCGCGACCGACCCGACGAACCCCGCGCCCCCGGCCAACCCCGGACCGCTCGGCGGCTCGCTCGGCTACTCCGCGACGCGCAGCAACAGCGCTCCTGGCGTCAGCTACGGCTACCTGGGTTTCGGGCTGGACGTCTACGGCAACTTCGAGGGATCCGGTTTCGGCGGCACCGACTGCCCGGCCAGCTCCCGGGTCCAGCAGAGCATCACCGTCCGCGGACCGGGCAACGACAACCTCGGCTACTGCGTGCTGGACACCACGCAGGTGACCTCCGGCGCGCTGGACGACCGGACCGGCACCACGCGCCCGGCGCCGGTCCCCGTGGAGATCGCGATCAACCCGGGGTCGGCGACCACCACCGCCTCCGGGGTGTCCGTGCCCGCCGACAGCTGGATGATCCAGGTCACCCCGCTCGGGGGCTCGACCGTGACCCGTACCGGCCCGCTGCCGTCCGCGGCGCGACTGGCCGCCCTGGGGTTCCCGTCGTCGTACGTGGACGGCGTCTCCGGGCTGCCGCAGCAGCTGACCTTCGGCTGGGCCGCCTCGACGGGCGGCAGCACCGAGACCCACGCGATCGACACGATGCGCTCGACGACGCTCAGCGGCCAGGTGCCGGTGCTGTCCGTCGCGGTGTCGGACGACGAGGCCGGGCACCTGGTGGCCGGTAACCACGCGGTGCTGACGGTGGACACGGCGCTGGCCGCCGGCCAGGGCAGCGAGTCCCAGCCGATCACCGTGACCACGATGCTGCCGCCCGGCCTGACGCCGACGCAGCCGACCGCGGCGGGGTACTCCTGCACCGTGTCCGGGCAGCTGGTGTCCTGCGTCTACGCACCCGCCTCGGCGTTGACGCCGGGCTCGTCGCTGCCCCCGCTGACGATCCCGGTCGACGTCGGAGCCGCCGCGACCGGCAGCTACACGATCTCCGCCAAGGCGTCCTCGGCGGACGCACTGCCAGCCACGACCTCCCACCAGGTGTCGGTGACCGCCTTTGTGGCACAGGCGAACCCGGCGTCCAGCACCTACGGTGACGCCGTCACCCTGGCCACGAACGGTCTGCCGTCGGGTGCTGCGGGCACCGTCGCCTTCAGCACCGGCGGGACGCCGCTCTGCTCCGTCACCATGCCCAGCTACTCGTGCGCGGTCCCGGGTCCGCTGCCCGTTGGCACGTACCCGGTCACCGCCACCTACTCGGGTGACACGACGTACGTGGCGCAGACGACGTCCACCACGTTCACGGTGGGCAAGGCGGCGACCGCGGTCACCGCACAGGCCGCTGCCGCCACGGTCACGTACGGCGCCGACGACCCCATCACCGCTGGTGGCCTGCCGTCGGGCGCGACCGGCACGCTCACCTTCTCGTCGGGTTCGGACGTGCTCTGCACGACGACCCTCCCGGAAGCCGTGTGCCTGCCCGGGTCGCTGCCGGTGGGCGAGACCACCGTCCACGTCACGTACTCCGGCGACGGCAACCACCTCGGGTCCACCGACGCAGTGACCGTCACGGTCACCAAGCTGGCCACGACGCTGGTCGCGGCGGTCAGTGACTCGAGCGTCGAGTTCGGGGCTCCCCCGGTGCTGTCCGTCACCGGGCTGGCCGTCGGATCGAACGGCACGGTGCGGTTCGAGGCAGGCGGGGTGCTGCTGTGCACCGCGTCGCTGCCGGACACGTCGTGCACCCCGGACCCCGCCCTCGAGGTCGCCGACTACCCGGTGACCGCAACGTACTCCGGCGACCCGACCCACGAGGCCGCCACCGACGACACCGCGTTCGAGGTCGTGAAGGCGAGCACCGCCGTGGTCGTGGCCACCTCCGCCGCCCAGGTACCGGCCGGCACGGCGCCGACCCTGTCCGTCAGCGGCCTGCCCGCCGGCGCGACCGGCACCGTCACGCTGACCTCCGGCACGGACACGCTCTGCGTGATCACCCTGCCGGCCACCTCGTGCCAGCCGCCCGCCGACCTGGCCGTCGCCACCTACCCGGTGGTCGCGACCTACTCGGGTGACGCGCACTACACGGGATCGGACGACGACACCACGTTCGATGTCGCACTGATCGACGCTGCGGCATTCGCGGCAAGCGCGAACCCGGCCGCCACCGTGTACGGCAACCCGGACACGCTGTCCTTCAGCGGGGTCGACCCGGCGGCCACCGGGTCGGTGACCTTCACCTCGGGCGGCACCACCCTGTGCGTCGCGCTGCTGCCGGCCACCTCGTGCCAGACGCCGGCCGACCTCGTGGTCGCGACCTACCCGGTCACCGCGACCTACGTCGGTGACCTCACGCACGCGGCCGCCACCGCGACGACGACGTTCGACGTGGTCAAGGCCCCGGTCGTGCTCGATGCCGGCGTCGCGGCTTCGCAGGTCAGCTACGGCAGCGCGCAGACCCTCTCGTTCTCCGGCGTCCCGGCCGGCGCCCAGGGGTCGGTGACGTTCAGCGCCGGTGGAGCCGTGCTCTGCACGGTCACCCTGCCGGGCACCTCCTGTGCCGCGCCCGCCGACGTCCCGGTCGGTGACCTGGTCGTGCAGGCCGTGTACTCCGGTGACGCGAACCACGAGGCGGCCCAGACCAGCACGGGGTACGCGGTGGTGCGGCTGGCGACCCAGGTGCTGGCGGCGGTCGCGCACCCCGCCACGCCCTACGCCGTGGCCGACACCGTCCTGCAGAGTGGCCTTCCCGCCGACGCGACCGGCACCGTGACGTTCCGCGCGGGCGGTCGGGTCCTCTGTGTCGCAACGCTTCCGGCCTCGTCCTGCGACGCTCCGGCCGACCTCGCGGTCGGCACCCACCACGTGGTGGCCAGCTACTCGGGCGACGCCCGCTACGAGCCGAGCCAGGACGCGACCCTGTTCGCCGTCACGAAGCTCAGCACCCGACTGAGTGCGTCAGCGACCCCGCAGGTGGCGGTCGAGGGCACCCAGGCGACCTTGTCGGCCACTGGGCTGCCGGCGACGGCCACCGGCACCATCCGATTCGCCACGGGCGGCCAGACGCTCTGTGTCGCAACGCTTCCTGCGACGTCCTGCGTCGCGACCGCGGCCCTGCAGGCCGGTCCTCACGGCGTCCGGGCGACGTACTCCGGCGACGCGGTGCACGACGGCTCGAGCGCGCGCACCTCGTACCGGCGGACGGCGCAGTCGCTGGCCCAGCGCAGCGTGTCCACGCCCGTGGGCTCGCCGGTGAGCGTGCCCGTACCCACGGCACCCGGCGGTGTACCGACCGTCGTCGCCGCACCGTCGCACGGCAGCGTCGTCGTCCAGGACGGGGTGCTCGTCTACACCCCGTCGGCCGGTTTCACCGGAACGGACACTGCCACCGTGGAGGTGACAGACACGCTCGGGAACGTCCGTGCGGTGGCCGTCACCTTCACGGTGCTGGCGGGGTCGACGACCAGTGGCAGCGGCACGCCGGACGTCGAGGGCACCAGCGTCCAGCTCAGCCGGCTGCCCCGCACCGGTGGGCTGGCGACCGGCCCCCTGGCGCTCGGGTTGTCGCTCATCGTGCTCGGTGGGCTCGCCGTCGCGTGGAGCCGCCGCCGCGAGGTGTAGCGGCTCGCGGGACCTAGGTCCCACGCCGCACAGCCGACCTGACGCCCTAGGATCGCTTCCAGGCGGGCGCGCAAGGCCCGACTCCTCGGGGTGAGGGAGGCGCTCATGGATGCGCTGGACGTGGCCCGGCTTCAGTTCGGCGTCACCACCGTGTACCACTTCTTCTTCGTGCCGCTGACGATCGGTCTGGCGCCGCTCGTCGCGATCATGCAGACGGTGTGGTGGCGCACGGGCGACGAGCGTTGGCTGCGGCTGACCCGGTTCTTCGGCAAGCTCTTCCTGATCAACTTCTCGATGGGCGTGGTCACCGGCATCGTCCAGGAGTTCCAGTTCGGGATGAACTGGAGCGAGTACTCGCGGTTCGTCGGGGACGTCTTCGGTGCACCCCTGGCGATCGAGGGTCTGGCCGCGTTCTTCATCGAGTCGACCTTCTTGGGCCTGTGGATCTTCGGCTGGGACCGGCTGCCCCGCGGCGTGCACCTGGCGACCATCTGGCTCGCCGCGATCGGCACCTGGCTGTCCGCCTACTTCATCCTCGCCGCCAACTCCTTCATGCAGCACCCGGCCGGGGTGCGGTTCAACGCCGAGCGCGGCCGCGCCGAGCTCATCAGCATCTGGGACCTGCTCACCAACGTGACCGCCCTGGCGACGTTCCCGCACACCGTGGGCGGGGCGGTCGTGGTCGGCGGCACGTTCGTCGCGGCGATCTCCGCCTGGTGGGCCGCGCGAGCACACCACAGCGGCGACGTCAGTGCGGTGGACACGTTCCGCCCGGCGATCCGGCTGGGCCTCGTGGCGCTGTTCGTCGGAGGCCTCGTGGTCGCGGTCTCCGGTGACACGCAGGCCAAGCTCATGTTCCAGCAGCAGCCGATGAAGATGGCGGCCGCGGAGGCGCTGTGCGACACCGAGACCGGGGCGGGCTTCAGCGTCTTCGCGATCGGGGACGTCGAGAACCGTTGCGACGTCAGGCAGCTGACCATCCCGGGGCTCACGTCGTGGCTGGCGACGGGCGACTTCGACGCGACCATCAAGGGTGTCAACGACCTCCAGGCCGAGTACGAGCAGAAGTTCGGACCGGGCAACTACAAGCCGCTGATCCCGGTCACCTACTGGTCGTTCCGGCTGATGATCGGCTTCGGGGCGCTCAGTGCCGTGCTGGGGCTCTGGGCGTTGTGGGTGACCAGAAAGGGGCGGGTGCCGACCAGTCGCCGGTGGGCGCTGGCGGCCCTGTGGTGCATCCCGGCCCCCTTCCTGGCGAACTCCTTCGGCTGGATCTTCACCGAGATGGGCCGACAGCCGTGGGTGGTGGCGCCGAACCCGACCGGCATCGACGGGGTCCGGATGCTCACCCACGACGGGGTCTCGCCGGTCTCGGCCGCCACCGTGTGGATCTCGCTGGTCAGCTTCACGCTGCTGTACGGGGCCCTGGCCGTGGTGTGGTTCGGCCTGATGCGTCGCTACGTCCGCGAGGGGCTGCCGGCGGCGAACCCGCCGCAGCTGCGGACGCCGGACGACGACCGCCCCCTGTCCTTCGCCTACTGAGGAGAGCGCCATGGAGCTGACGACCGTCTGGTTCGTGCTGATCGCCCTCCTGTGGACGGGCTACTTGGTGCTCGAGGGCTTCGACTTCGGGGTCGGGATGCTGCTGCTGCCGTTGAGCCGGGACGCCGACAAGGCGGTCACGCAGACCGACCGGCGACTGATGATCAACACCATCGGCCCCGTGTGGGACGGCAACGAGGTGTGGCTGCTGGTCGCCGGCGGCGCCACGTTCGCCGCGTTCCCCGAGTGGTACGCGACGCTGTTCTCCGGCTTCTACCTGGCCCTGCTGCTGATCCTGCTCGCCCTCATCGTGCGTGGGGTCGCGTTCGAGTACCGCGGCAAGATCGACGACCCCCGTTGGCGCGCCCGGTGGGATCTCGCGATCACCGTCGGCTCGTGGGTGCCGGCCCTGCTCTGGGGAGTCGCGTTCGGGAACATCGTCGCCGGCGTCCCCATCGACGCCGACCACCACTTCACCGGCACGCTGTGGACGCTGCTCAACCCGTACGCGCTGCTGGCCGGGCTGACCACCGTCACCCTGTTCCTGTTGCACGGCGCGGTGTTCCTCGCCCTGAAGACCGACGGCCCCATGCGCGAGCGCGCGGGTCGGGCTGCGGCCGGGATCGCGCCGGTGACCCTCGTGGTGGCGGCGGCGTTCGCCGTCTGGACCCAGCTGGCGCACGGCAAGACCTGGACGTGGGCCGCCGTCGTCGTGGCCGCGCTCGGGCTGGTCGGCACCGTGGCCGCGACCCGGCAGCGGCGTGAGGGCCTGGCCTTCCTGCTGACCACGGTGGTGATCGTGGCTGCGGTGGTGCTGCTGTTCGGGTCGCTGTTCCCCGACGTCATGCCGTCCACGACCGATCCCGCGTTCAGCCTCACCACCGAGAACGCGTCCTCCACGCCGTACACGCTCAAGGTGATGACCTGGGTCGCGGTGGTCCTGACCCCGTTCGTCCTGGCCTACCAGGGGTGGACGTACTGGGTCTTCCGTCAGCGGCTGACCAGCACGCACGTCGAGGGCACCACGGGGCTGGCGCCGCTCGCGCGGCGCTGACGGCGTGCCAGCGCTCGATCCACGCCTGCTGCGCCAGGTCGCGCCGGCCCGCCGGTACGTCGCGCTGACCGCCGCCGTGGGCGTGACGACCGGAGCCCTCGTCGTCGCCCAGGCACTGCTGCTCGCGGACGTCGTCGCCGCGGTGTTCTACGGCGCCGACGTGGGCGCGAAGCGCGCCCAGGTCGGCGCCCTCGCGGTCGTGGTGCTGCTGCGGGCCGTGCTGGCCTGGGTGCAGGAGCGCTACGGCGAGCGCGCCGCCACGCAGGTGGTGGCCCAGCTGCGGCAGGACGTGCTGCGGCACGGCGCCTCCCTCGGCGCCGGTGGGCTCACGTCCAGCGGGCGGACGGCGCTGGTCGCGCTGGTCACGGACGGGCTGGAACGGTTGCAGCCGTACCTGTCCCGATACCTGCCCCAGCTCGTCGCGGCCGCCGTGCTGACCCCGGCGCTGCTGGCCGTGGTGCTCTGGCAGGACCCGCTCTCGGCGCTGGTCATCGCCGTCACCCTGCCCCTCGTGCCGCTGTTCATGGCCCTGGTGGGTCTGATGACCCGCGATGCGTCCGCGCGTCGTCTGGTGACCATGCAGCGGCTGGGGTCGCAAGTGCTCGACCTGCTCGTCGGGTTGCCGACCCTGGTCGCGCTCGGCCGTGAGCGTGGACCGGCGGCGCGGGTCCGCCGGCTCGGTCAAGCGCACCGGCACGCCACCAACGCGACCTTGCGCACGGCGTTCCTGTCCTCGCTCGTGCTCGAGCTGCTGACCACGTTGTCGGTCGCGCTCGTGGCCGTCGAGGTCGGCCTGCGACTGCTGCACGGCAACCTCGGCCTGCGCACCGCGCTGGTCGTGCTGGTGCTGGCGCCGGAGGTCTACCTGCCGTTGCGCCAGGTCGGCACGCACTTCCACGCGAGCACCGACGGGCTCGCCGCCGCGGACGCCGCCTTCGCCGCGCTCGGGCAGCCGCTGCCGGCCGACGGAACCCTCGACGCGCCAGACCTGCGGACCGCCATCATCGAGCTGCGGGACGTCGTCGTCCGGCACGAGGGTCGGGATGAGTCGGCGCCGGACGGTCTGACCCTGACGCTGCGGCCCGGGACCGTCGTCGCGATGACCGGCCCGAGCGGGAGCGGCAAGACCACCGCCGCCCAGGTCGTGCTGCGGCTGAGGACGATCGACGACGGCGTCGCCGAGGTGGTGGACGTCGACGGCCTGCGCACTCCGCTGTCCCAGCTGGTCGCCCGGACCTGGTGGGACCAGCTGTGCTGGCTCGACCAAGATCCGGTGCTCGTCCCGGGGACGTTGCGGCACAACGCGTTGCTGTTCGAACGCCGCTCGGACGCGCACGCCGTCGACGAGGACAGGCTGGCCGCTGCGGCAGTGGCGGCCGGGTTCGAGCCGGTCGTGGCCGACGTCGCCGGCGGCTGGGACGCGCGGGTGGGTCGGGACGGGCTGGGGCTGTCGGCCGGTCAGCGGCAGCGGCTCGCCCTCGTCCGGGTGCTGCTCGCCGACGCCCAGCTGGTGGTGCTGGACGAGCCGACCGCGCACCTGGACGGAGTCACGCAGGACGTCGTCATCGCCGCCCTGGACCTGTTGCGGCGGCAGGGACGCACGGTCCTCGTCGTGTCTCACCGGGAGTCGCTCGCGGCGCACGCCGACGTCGTCGTGTCGTCACTGACCTTCGCTGCCCCGGAGGGTGCCCGGTGAGCACTCTGGTCGACACCCTCGCGGTCATGGCGCCGTCACGCCGCCGACTGCTGGTCGCGGTGCTGCTGGGCGCGCTCGCCCTCGGCAGCGGGGTCGCGCTCATCGGGGTGTCCGGGTGGCTGATCTCCCGGGCGGCTGAGCACCCGCCCCTGGTCGCGCTGTCGGTCGCCATCGTCGGGGTGCGAGCGCTCGGCATCTCTCGAGGCGTGTTCCGGTACCTCGAGCGGCTGGTCTCGCACGACGTCGCGCTGGCGGCTGCCGCGAACCTGCGCGAGCAGCTCTACCGGCGGCTGTCCGTCGCCGACCGGGCCACGATCGCCGGGCTGCGCCGGGGTGACCTGGTGACCCGTCTCGGGGCCGACGTCGAGCTGGTCGGCGACGTGCTGGTGCGCGGGGTGCAGCCGTTCGCGGTGGCCGGGGTCGTCGTCCTGGCGGCCGTCCTGGTGGTGCTGGCGCTCGTGCCGGTCGCGGGACTGCTGCTGGCCGGGTGCCTGCTGCTGGCGCTCGTCGTCGCGCCGGCCCTGGCCGGACTGGCTTCGGCGCGGGCGCACCAGGTCGCCGACGAGTGGGCCGGCGAGCTCACGGGCCAGGCGCACGACCTGCTCGACCACGGCGACGAGCTGGCCGTCAGTGGGCTGCTGAGCGGCCGGCTCGCCGCGGCGGCGCAGGCCGAGCAGCAACGCGCCCAGGCCCTGGACCGGGCGTCCCGTCCGGCCGCCTGGTCGGCGGCGCTGAGTTCGCTGTCGTGCGGTGCGGCCGTCATCACCGGGCTGGTGGTCGGCGCCGAAGCCGTGCGGGACGGCGACCTCGGGCGGGTGTGGCTGGCCGTCGTGACGCTGGTCCCGCTCGCACTCGCGGACGTCGTCTCGCCGCTGCCGGCCGCAGCGACCGTGCTGGTCCGCGGGTCATTGGCATCAGGGCGGCTCGCGCCACTGCTGCAGGCGGATCCAGCGCCTGACGACACGGCTGGCGTCGACACGGAGTTCGGCGACGACGGCCCCGGTCCCGAGCCGGCGGAGCTGGTGGCGTCCGGTCTGGCGGTGGGCTGGCCCGGTGGCCCGACGGTGTGGGACGACATCGACCTCGCGGCACTGCCCGGTCAACTCGTGGTGGTCGCCGGACCGAGTGGCGGCGGCAAGACGACGTTGCTGCTGACTCTGGCCGGGCTGCTCGGACCGGTCCGTGGCACCGTCACGTACGGCGGCGCCGACCTCGCCGCGATCGACCCGCACCGGTTGCGCCGTAGGGTCACGTTCCACGCGGACGACGCCCACGTGTTCGCCACGACGGTGCGGGACAACCTGCTGGTGGCTCGTGGTGACGCCTCGGACGACGACCTCGCCACCGCGCTCGAGCAGGTCGGGCTCGACGCGTGGCTGGCCGGGTTGCCGGAGGGTTTGGCGACCGTGGTGGACGCCGGGTCGCTGTCCGGCGGGGAGCAGCGCCGGCTGCTGGTCGCCCGCGCGCTGCTGGTCGGCAGCGAGGTCCTGCTGCTCGATGAGCCGACCGAGCACCTCGATCCCGAAGCGGCGCAACGGTTGACCAACGCCCTGCGTGAGCATGCCGGGGCCCACTCCGCGGCCGTCGTGGTCGCGACCCATGACCCACGGCTGCTGGCCCACGCCGATGTGCTGCTCGACCTGACGTCAGCGGAGACGCACGGTGACGCCGGGCTCCGCGGGGACGAGCTCGCCGACGACCGGCGCGCCGGGGATCTCGCCGGCGACCAGCAGCCCACCTGAGGTCTGGGCGTCGGCCAGCAGCAGCAGCTCCAGGTCGTCCACGCCGCCGGCGTCCAGGTGCGGTCGCACCCAGTCGAGGTTGCGTTGCGAGCCACCGGGCAGGTAGCCCTGGGCTGCGGACTCGCGCACGCCGTCGAGGTAGGGGACCGCCGCCGCGTCGATCACCGCGGTGACCCCGCTGGCCCTGGCCAGCTTGTGCAGGTGCCCGAGCAGCCCGAAGCCGGTCACGTCCGTGGCCGTCCGGATCCCCTGCGCGACAGCCGCTCCGGAGGCGGTGTCGTTGAGTGCCGTCATGCTGGCGATGGCGTGCTCGAACACCTCGCCCGTCCGCTTGTGCCGGTTGTTCAGGACGCCGACGCCGAGCGGTTTGGACAGGCTCAGCGGCTGCCCCGGGCGGCCGGTGGAGTTCCGCATGAGCTGGTCCGGATGGGCGATCCCGGTCACCGCGAGACCGTACGTCGGCTCGGGGGAGTCGATCGAGTGGCCGCCGGCGAGGTGGCACCCGGCCAGCCGGGCGACGTCCGCGCCGCCGCGCAGCACCTGGGCCGCGAGGCCCATCGTCAGCACGTCCCGTGGCCACCCCAGCAGGTTCAGCGCGAGCACCGGACGCCCGCCCATGGCGTAGATGTCGGACAGCGCGTTCGCCGCGGCGATCCGTCCCCAGTCGTAGGCGTCATCGACCACGGGCGTGAAGAAGTCCGTCGTGGAGAGCACCGCCAGCCCGTCGCGCAGCTCGACCGCGGCGGCGTCGTCCCCGGACTCCAGGCCGACCAGCAGCGGCAGTCCGTGCCCTGCGTCCAGGCCCGGGAGCCCGGCGACCACCTGCTCGAGCTCGCCCGGTGGGATCTTGCAGGCGCAGCCGCCACCGTGGCCGTACTGGGTGAGCCGCACGGACGTCGTCGCGTCGCTGGTCATGGGGTCGAGCCTAGGACCGGGTGCGTCTAGCGTGGCCTGGTGACTGGATTGCGGGTGCTGGTTGCGCCGGACTCGTTCAAGGGGACGATGAGCGCTCAGGTCGTCGCCGACGCCCTGGCGGCCGGACTGGCTGGAGCGGGCGCAGACGCCGTCACCTGCCCGCTCGCCGACGGTGGCGAGGGGACCACAGCGGTGCTGCACGCCGCGTGGGGTGGCGAGCTGGTGCGGCACACCGTGTCCGGGCCGTCGGGCGAGCCGGTCGTGGGTGAGCTCCTGCTGGCCGGTGACGGCCGGGCGGCGCTCGACACCGCCAGCGCGAGCGGCTTGCACCTGGTGCCCGCCGAGCGGCGGGACCCGTTGCGCGCCAGCACCTTCGGCACCGGTCAGCTGATCGCCGCGGCGGTGGCTGCGGGCGCGCGCGAGGTGCTGGTCGGCGTAGGCGGTAGCGCGACGACGGACGGCGGAGCGGGGGCCCTCGAGGCGCTTGCCCGGGCGGGCGGGATCGGCGACGCCGTGCTGCGGGTGCTCTGCGACGTCTGGACACCGTTCGAGCAGGCCGCGGAGGTCTTCGGTCCGCAGAAGGGGGCGACGGCGGACCAGGTGGCTGCGTTGACGGCACGGCTGCACGAGGTCGCCGGCCGGCTGCCGCGCGACCCCCGTGGCCGGCCGCGGACCGGTGCGGCGGGTGGCCTGTCCGGTGCGCTGTGGGCGGTCTACGGTGCGGACCTGGTGTCCGGCGCGGACGCGGTGCTCGACGCGGTGCGCTTCGACGAGCTGCTGGCCCGCACGGACCTCGTGGTCACCGGTGAGGGATGCCTGGATGCGCAGACCGGGCAGGGCAAGCTCGTCGCCGTCGTGGCGGCCCGGTCCGCGCGGCGCAGGGTGCCGGTGGTCGCGGTCGTCGGCCGACGGGCGCTCGATGACGCGGGCGTGGCGCGACTTGGGCTGCGCGCAGTGATCGAGGCAGGCGATCTCGGTGCGCTCGAGTCCGCGGGGGCCGCGCTGGCCCGAGACCTCGCCGGCTAGACGTGCGTGCTGCGGCTACCGAACAGCCAGCACGTCGAGAGCACGAAGAACGTGAGCATCAGCAGTGCCATCGGCAGCAGCGAGTCGTAGCCGAGGATGCCGGTCAGGGGCGTCACCAGTGCCCCGACCAGGAACGTCAGCCCGCCCTGCAGTGCGGCCGCCGTGCCGCCCGACCGCCGACCGGCCTGCTGCGCCAACGCCGTCGTGCCGGGGATCGACCAGCCCATGCTCGCCACCACCACGCTGAGCAGCACCCAGGGGACGGCGAGGGGTGAGTCCGGCCCCGGGTCGCCGAGAGCGACGACCACCAGGGCGGCGCTGGCGACGCACGCGGTCAGCACGCCGACGGTGCGCAGGCGCGCCGCCCCCAGCCGGACGACCAGCAGCCGGAACGCCAGGCTGGACAGTGCCATGGCTGCCGCGTTCGTCGCGAACAGCAACGCGTACTGGCTCTGGGTGATCCCGTACGTCGTCTCGAGCACGAACGACGAGCCACCGATGTAGACGAAGAAGCCACCGGTCGCCAGGGCCTGCACCACGACGTGCCGCATGAAGTGCCAGTCCCGAGCGAGGTCGGCCATACGCGCCAGGCTGTGCTGGATGCCGTGGCCCTGCCGGCGCTCAGGAGGCAGTGACTCAGGGATCGCCAGCACCACTGCGGCCACCATGGCCAGCCCGAGCAGCGTGAGGAACGCGAAGATGGTGCGCCAGCTGCCGACGGCGAGGATCACACCGCCGATGGCTGGTGCGACCACCGGCCCCAGGAACACGATCGCGGACAGGGTGCCGTATCGGGCGGCGGCGGCGTCCCCCTCGTAGTGGTCGCTGATCACTGCTCGCCCGACCGCCACCCCGCAACCCGCCACGATGCCCTGCACCAGCCGGAACGCCACCAGCGTCGGGCCGGTCGGTGCCAGCGCACAGGCGATGGAGGCGACGGTGAAGACCACGGTGCCGAGGATCAGCAGCGGACGGCGACCGTGCCCGTCGCTGAAGGGTCCGAGCACGATCTGGCCGATGCCGATGCCGATGATGAACGCCGTCAGGCTGAGCTGGGCGATCGTGGCCGAGGTGCTCAGCGAGCGCTGCAGCTCGGGGAGTCCGGCCACGTAGGTGTCCACCGCGAGGGGGCCGATTCCGGTGACCAGGACGAGTGCGGCCATCGACGGGTGGGCGCTGGGGTTGCGCCTGGCGTGCAGCATCGTCGTCCTTCGTGGCCTCGGGGTTCGTGACCAAGCCTAGGCGCCGCTCCAGTCCCGGCGACGTGTCGTCTCGCCAGACGATCCCGGAGCGCACTCTCACACCGAGATGAGTGCGTCCGTCGAATGCAGAGAACTGGGGCACTTGAGGTCGGCGCCACGCCCCACTTCCCTGATCTCGCTACCCTCGTGCCGATGATCGGAGTGACTCAGCGAACGCCAAGCTTCGCCTGTGCGCCTGAGGCGTCCTCACCGGTGAAGATCCACTGCGCGCTGTGATCGGGAAGTCGGTACACGAAGGCGGCGGCCGCCTGCTTGAACCCACTGATAGGGATCGGGGTGATGCGCACCGGTGGGTGGCCGGGCCTGGTGGCCACCACCGCAGCCACCGATGCGGAGACCGGACCGTAGGCGAACTCGTCATCCCCCGGCCCTCCGAAGACGCCGTACGTCTCGGACCTCGGGGAGGAGTCTGTGAAGCCACACCCGCCGCTGAACTCTCGCCGACCGTCCCGGCTCCTGAGTTCAAGGCACAGCTGGTCCTGGTAGCCGTGGCTCACGTCGAGCAGCCAGTCCGCACCACTCGCGACATGCTGAGCCTGCCTCGGTCCCGGGTCCGGGTCCGAACAACCGGCCACGAGCCCCGCACTGTTCGCTGCAACGGCGAGGCATCCGAGCAATAGCCATGATGACGACCTCATGCGACCTCAGCCGTCGCTGTCGTTGTCGGACAAGACAGGCGCACGCACTGCCCGAGCCGTCGGGTCATAGGCGAACCATCGGTTTGCCACCAGGCAGCCAGGTTCAGAGCCGGAACGCGAAGCCGTCCACGGCCATCCGCTTGCGTGAGCCGGCGCCGAGGTTGGTGACGAAGACCGTGTAGTCGGCGCGGGGAACGGTGATCTTGGCGAGCACGCGGCGAAACGTCGACGTGGACCCGTACGTGTCAACGGTGATGTAGCGCGTGCGACCACCACCATTGAGTTGGATGCGGACCTTGCCGCAGCTACGGCAACGCGCGCCGAGCACATAGACCACGCGGCCGTTGCCGCTGGTGTAGAGGTTGGCCCCCACCCGTGTCGTGACCGAGTAGGTGCCGTTGTACGCCGAGGTGGCCCGAGGGTGAGACCAGCCGCCTCTGTAGGAGACCTCGGCTGAGCGGTCGTCCAACGCGACCGCGGAGGACAGCCACGGGCTCCAGGTGCCCACGTGCCCGAGGTTGTCACGCGACCGGGCCGTGTACTGCTCCGTCATGGCCGGGTTGGCCAGTGACCAGATCTGCCACGACAGCACAGAGGTGCGTGTCGTCCATTGCATGGTCTCGTGGTGGTCGGCGACCGGTGACACGTTGCTGACCTGAATTCGGCCGTGGGGGTCGGTCGTCAGCTGCCGATAGCGCACGTCGTACTCGACACGGTAGCCCGCGGGAAGAGACGATTTCGGCGACCAGCGCAGGGGTACGTGCCCGCCCACCGCCGTGGCTGTGGCGTTGACGGCTGGGCCGACGAGCATGACCGCAGGCGCGCTGCGGCGGACCACAACGGTGCCGGTCAGGGACGACCCGCCGGTAGGACCCGTCATCGGCTGCCCCAGGTCGTCCTCGCCGGTCAGCCTCCACGAGTAGGTCGCGTCCGGGACGGCGTGGCCGGCACCGTCCCTGCCATCCCACGTGATGACAGCGCCGCCGGCTGACATGACGATGAGCTTGCGGACCAGGCTCCCGGAGCGGTCGATGGACAGCGTCAGGGTCGATCCGGCCGGCACCTGGCCCGTTGACAGGGCCCACGCCTCATATCGGCCGTCACCGTCGGGTGAAAACCCGAAGGGGGCCGTCACGACAGGCAGCGGGGTCGCGGCGTCCGCAGAGGCCAAGCTCGCCGGCAAGGCGCTCGTCACCAACGCGGCCGCGAGTGCGGCGCCCACCACTGCCCGGCGCATCCAGTCTCCTTCAGTCAAAACGCACACCCCACCCCTGACCGGGCCTCACCTTAAAGGAGCCCTGACCGTGGCGGCCACGAAACAGACCCAAGGGAGCCTTCGACATCACCTGCCATTCGCTTGACACTGGCACCGCTACTCGGCGGACTGGAATCGCCTTGCCAGCGACCTGCGTCACTACGCCGCGTTCCGGACGGCCGGTGAGTTACCGGATCTGCCGATGATCGGATGCACCGCGTCATCCCTTGAGGTCGTGGCACGTGGGACCGGACGCGATGGCCGAACTCATTCCGACCGGTGTGCTTCGGCCTCGGCTGCGTATCGTCGGTCACCCGCACGGGTGAGGCGTCATTTAGGGTGGAAGCAGTCTGCGACGGGTGCCGTCGCCTCGTGAGGGGGTTCGCGATGAGCTCAGTGCAGGTGGATGCGCGACGGGTGCCGGTGGAGCACCGCTGGCTTGGATTGGATCGGCGGTCGATTCCATACGCCGTGGTTGCGTTCGCCGTGATCGCTTTGTGGGCGTGGGTGATGCCGTGGGGCGACGCAAGGGTTGCGTGGGACGACACGACCCGCGCCGGTGAGGCGTTTCAGGTCACCGAGGACGTAACCATGACGGTCCCGCCGGGTTGGGGGGTGGTCGCTGGCCTGCGGACCACGGACGACCCCCGGATGGGCGACCAGGCTGCCGAGCAGACCGTGCTGGTGAAGGACGGCGTCGCGTTCTCGATCCTGCAAGGCCCGTTCGATGAGAGCGCGACTCGTCTCCTCGACCAGGCCGAGCGGATCACCGGTGCACAGAACGATGGGTACCACGTCTCAGGCGAGGCCCGGGACATCACCTCGGCGGCTGGCCTGCGCGGACTGACCCAGCCCTTCACCACCCCGGTCGGTGCCGGCGCCACGACGGTCTTCGTCGTCAACGGTCGAGGCATCGAGATCCAGGTCGCCGGCCAAGAGGGCCAGCTGACCCAGTTGCAACCGGAGATCGATGACATGATCGATTCCCTCGCTCAGGACGAAGGCGGGTCCTGATGAGCACCACGACGGCTGTGTCGGGCAATGCCGCCGCTTCCGACGGCCAGGAGCTCCTCGCGCGTCGCGAGGCCGCGATCCAGGAGTCGGGGTGGGGCGCCCGATTCCACCTGTTCCAGCCTCGCAACCTGTGCCTGTGGGTCTACCTCCTGTTGCTCGCGATGGGAGCTCGCCAGCTCTACGAGGTCGCGGCACCCACGGCGGCGGTGTTCGCCGACGCGAACCTCGCCGCGGTCGCCTCGACCGGCTCCTTCTGCCTGGTGTTCTTGCTGTGTCTCAACCACTTCGATCGGTACGAGCGCACGCCGGCCCTGTTGGCCGTGACTGCGTTCGTCGGCGGCGGCGTTGGAGCCCCGTGGGCGATGGCGCTACCCGGCAACGCTGCGCTGATGGACCTGTACGCGAAGTTCTTCGGGCAAGCGTGGGCGACAGACTGGAAGGCAGGTCTGACCGCGCCGTTCGTGGAGGAGAGCGCCAAGGGCGCGGTGTTCCTGCTGATGCTCGGCCTCGCGCCGTTCGTGATCCGCACCGTCTACGACGGCCTCATCGTGGGCGCCTACATCGGGCTGGGGTTCCAAGTCCTCGAAGACATGCTCTACGGCCAGAACGCCGCCTACGAGAACTTCGGGGTCAACCAGGTCGGCGCCGTGCTGGAGACCTTCGTCATTCGTTCGATCTCCGGGATCGCGTCACACGCCATGTACACCGCGATCTTCGCCGCCGGCATCATCTACCTCGTCGGCACCCCGGCCCAGCCACGTCGAGTAGGCCGTGGTCTCCTGCTGATGCTCTCGGCCATGCTCATCCACGGTCTCTGGGACTCGATGCTCGCCCTCGCCAACGCCAACAGCTTCGGCGTGAGCGCCCTGATGATCGGCATCACCGCGGCCAGCGTTGCCGTGCTCATTGCAGCGCTGCGGTGGGGTGCGCACCGCGAGCGCGACTGGCTGCACGACGTCCTGGCCCCGGAGGTCGCCAACGGCACCATCACCGAGCTCGAGCTCACAGCAATGGCCGGCGAGCGCTCTCGGCGGCGCAAGGACCGCAAGGCGGCTCTGAGAGGGCGTCCCGACGCTGTGAGCAAACGGCAGGAAAAGCACGTCCTCGCCGCATGCCTCGACCTCGCTCACGACTTGAGCGAGAGCAACGGGGTAGACACCGCAGCTGTGCAGCACTCTCGCGCTGAGATCCAACGACTCCGAAGCCACTGAGACGCGCCGCACGAGCGGGCGGAGAGTGTGCGCCTCGGAAGTCATAGCACGCGCCCGGATCTGCCGCGGTGAGGGCGGCTACGCTCGCCCGGATCTGCCGCGGTGAGGGCGTCACGTGACGAGGGGATGGGCCGGGTCAGGCTGGTACTCCTGCCAGCACTGGTCGCCGCCGTCCCAGATGTACCTGCGGGCCCTGAAGCTGAGGTTCCAGGCATGGACCATCGTCGTCAGTGAAGGCTCGACGACTTGATCCCAGCCGGTGCCGTGAGGGAACGCCCGATGCACCCGCGTGGGCTCGCCCACGCGCATGTCCACGACCAGGCTCAGGCTCTCGTTCCCGACCAGCGGCAGCCAGTAGGGCTGGTAGGTGATCGACTCATACGTCTTGCCAGGTCCAGCGAGGTCGAGCAGCTCGTCCCGGACTTCGAGCGCAGCGTGCAGCGGGTAAAGGTGAGTGCCGTTGGGCAACCACGTCTCGGGCCGGGGGCCTCCTGGGAGCGCGAACCACTCTTCGGTCGCGCCGTCGTGCCAGCCGAACCAGGTGACCACCTCCTCGGGGACATGGTCGAACTGGTCACCGAGGTACGCGTGCACTTCGCCGCGCGACAGTGCTGGGCGTAGCAACCCGCCGATCGCTGCGCCGCTGGAGCGAAGGTGCGACTCCAGTTCCTGCAGTTCGCTCGCCAGGTTCACGCCCAGGATCGTGTCACGCCACCTAAAACAGTTCACGAACATGCCGCGTTGAGGGCGGCTACGCTCGCCCGGATCTGCCGCGTTCAGGGCCGGACATCATCGCGCTGCTGGGATGGACAGGCGGCAACCTGGAGCTTCTGTCGCCCGCTGGTCGTGCTCGAACTCGTACGCGCACTCCCCGCACATGCCTCGCCTGTCGTTGCCGGAGCCACGGTGCTCCGACCAAGGGTGCCCACAGCCTGAGCAATCTCCCGGCGGGAGATGCCG
Organism: Angustibacter luteus; assembly: GCF_039541115.1. Lineage (NCBI taxonomy): Bacteria > Bacillati > Actinomycetota > Actinomycetes > Kineosporiales > Kineosporiaceae > Angustibacter > Angustibacter luteus. The sequence continues at coordinate 562,043 of NZ_BAABFP010000008.1, read as the reverse complement.
GTCGGCCGTTGAGGCCCGGCGACGGCGCGCTTTGCTGGTGATCGACGCTCCGGCAACCACTGCCAGGCCGGCCAACATGACCGGCAATCCGGGCCCTGGAAGCGGCACGAGCAGTATCCCCACGATGATCGCCAGCCAGCCGCCCACGAGTACAGGGTTCCTGCGGAGCCATGCCCGCCGCGCCGCCCGGCGCTCGGACCGCACTTGCGCCCAGGGCAGGAGGCGGCCCGGCCCGACGATCTCAGAGAGCACGGATAGCTGTTCGTCATTGAGTGCAACGTAGGTGACCTCGCCATCGTGCAACCCCACGATCTGACGTCCATCGCCATTCCAGACGTCGCCGTCGTACGACCAGGGCATGAACGTGACCATGGCCTCCCACAGGGCCGGATCCGTGGCGTCCAACCAACCTGAGGTCGCGTAGGCACGGTCCTTCTCGGAGGTCTTGCCCGCCGCGACACGGAGTACCTCGCCGGCGTTCAACATGTCCTCAGGATCGCCGGGCCGCGCCCCAGGGATGTCGATCTGAAATCGAGCAGCGACCGGTGCCATCGCCCCAAGCACCGCTCGCCCGATCGCGTCCTGCTGGTCGTTGTCCAGACCATCGAGGTCGATCAGATACTCCACCAACTCCTGCACCACACCAGTCTGCTGCACCCCACTGGCGGCGCCCTACATCACCACTACCGGTCACTCCGTCGTTTCAGTCGCCGCAGCGTCCGCATCTGCCGCGTTGAGGGTGACCGCTCGCCCGGATCTGCGTGTCGCGCGCTCGTGCTGATGAGCGGGTGGTCCTAGTGCGCCCCAGCGACGAGTTCGACCATGTGGTCCGGAGGCCAGCCCCAATTGAACTGGCCGGCGCTCTCGGATGGGTGCTCGGGTCTTCGTCCCACGAACTTGATCGTTGCGGTGCGCGGAATCACCGCATGGATCCGCAGCGCCTGGTCTCCCGACGCCGTCGTCAGGACTACAACGTCACCAACCTGCAAGTTGTCCGCACGTACCCGAGCCGCCATGGCCCAGCTCCTAGGGACTGACCGCCGGAGCGCTTCCGCTCATGCCGCGTTGAGGGCGACCCGCTCGCCCGGATCTGCCGCTGATCGCGGCAGTGCCGTGGATGCCCTGACGATCCGGCACAATCGGTGCCGTGACCGAGATAACCCGTGCGGAAGTCTTCGATCAGCTCCGCCGTGTCATTGCCTGGGAGATTGAGGCACAGGTTGGAGTACGGCGCGCCGTCGATGAGATGCCGCCCCTAATCGCTGACTCCTTGCTGGACTTCTTCGACATCACCATGAAGCCCGGCGTCGACCTATCAGGGCTCGACTGAACATCCGGATCTGCCGCTGATGGCGCGACAGCATGGGTCGCGCGATGATTGCCTGGTGCCTGACAACACCATCTTCAACTTCTCGATCAGCAACCCATCGGGCGACGGCCAGGGCTTCGTTCCTGCCCTCCTTCGGCGTCTGGCTGATGCGATCGAGGTCGAAGGTGACGTCGACGTTCAAGACATCACGTTTCAGTCAGCAGTGACTGGTGGCGAAGACGACCTCACGATGACTGTCTACTTCCATCGCCAGCCCCGCCGTCGCTAGTCAGCTCGGCCGCAGACATCCGGGTCTGCCGCCTTTAGGGCGGGGCCCGCTCGTCCGGATCTGCCGCGTTGAGGGCGGTCATGCCGATGAGCGGACGTTACGAGGGCCTCGTCAAGTCGCGCACGACGACGTGGGCCGAGGGCGTCAGCGGCGACGGCAGCTCACCGAGGGACCACCACCCTACCGACGAGATCTCGTCGGGCACGTTCGTCGCGAGCTCGCCCCAATACCGGTCACAGACGAAGACGTGCGCGCCGTAGCTGCTGTCGGTTCCGGGGTACACCAGGTCGTAGGTCCGCAGGAACGCCACGGTATCGGCCGTCAACCCGGTCTCCTCGAAGAGCTCACGAACGGCGGCCGCCTGGGGCTCCTCGCCCGCCTCGACTCTTCCGCCCGGCAGGCCGAAGAAGCGATGTCCGTAATCCTGCCGGACGAACAGCAGCTCATCGGCGGCGCTCCGGACCAGGACCACGCTCGTCTCCCATTCCCACATCTGTCCATTCTCACCAAGTCATCCGGATCTGCCGCGTTGAGGGCGGCTACGCTCGCCCGGATCTGCCGCTGATCGAGTGCGGTTGTGCCGATGTTCGGATGCCCGCTCCGGCCGTATCGCGACGTGCGATCCTCTTCGTGTGCAAGTACTGACGGTCGCTATCTACGCCGTGGCAATCGGCTTTGGGATAGCTGCGTGCGTGGCCGCTGCGGCCGGTCGTGAGCTCTTCCCTGAACGGTGGAGCTGGCACGATGCTCCGCTCTTTCTCTTGGTGTTGATCTGGCTCGGCGACGGCTTCGTGGGCGATCCGAGTCGGTCCAAAATGGACCGGCTGCTTCATGGCGCCGTTGGTGTTACCTGGGGACTCGCGATTCTCATAACTCTTCTTTGGCGCCTGGCGCGCAGACGAGGACGAATCGAGCCTGACGCCACGCCCTGAACGCCTGAACAAGTCCAACGGCCGACCCGGCAAGGTTCACCACGTTCGACGCGCCGTGCCGGAAGTGCACGCACCGAATCCGTCTACGTCCGGGTCTGCCGCGGTGAAGGCGGCTTCGCTCGCCCGGATGTGCCGCGATCCGCGCGGTTGTGCCGATCTTCGGACGTCACGCTTGGTCGCGCCTGAATCGCAGCCACGAGCCGAGAGAGGCGAGTCCCCCAGCGACGGCGAGAACTGCAGCAACGCCAGCGCAGGCCGTCAGGACGTAGAAGATGCGCGGCGGTTCAAGCGAGTCACCGGGTCCAGGGTCCCCCATGTTCGACATGCCAGCGGCACTGATCAGGCCGAAAGCAAGGACGCCAAGGCCGACGGCGAGGTATCCAAACGTCGTCGTCAGTCTCGGGTGATGAGTCATACCGTCAGTATCGGCGTGCTGACCCTCATGCGAGGCGTGTACGACCCAGACGTAAGTCAAACCGCCGGTTCGTCCACCGAATCTGCCGTTGTCCGTCGGCCTGCGCCGTGCGGGTTTGGTACGCCTCAGCCCGATCGGCGACGTCGATCAGTCGATGCTCGGATCCTCGCTTCCCTCGAACTCGGAGACGATGATCTGATCCCAGGCACGTACGATACGAGCCGCTTGCTGCTCACTGGTCGCGAGTCCCGTCAGCAAGACGTTGTTCTGGTAGTCGAGCACGGCAAACCGCCATCGGCCCTTTGGCTCTGTGCGCTCGAGCTGCGCCCAATAGTGCCCTGCCAGGTCTTCCGGGAACCCAACCGAGGCGCCGTCATCGGTCATGCCAGCAGGGTAGGGGGATGGATTCGCGAGTGCCTGCCAGGCGTACAACCCCAGGGCAGAGCACGGAGGACGCCCGGCTCTACCGCTGAGCCTTCGCGGTCGTGCCGATGTTCGGATGGCTTGGCACAAACTCTTGCTCGGCAACTGGCATGCTGCCGCCGTGACTCTCGAATGCCAGCGATGCCATCGACCCGTCCGCGAGAGCGCCGCCCAGTATGAGGTGTTCGAGCGGATGCACTATGTCTGCTTTCACTATGAGTTCGAGCATGGCGATACTGACGTCGACACCGAGTGCGGAGCTGGCGGGTGCCCGTCGGCATCTCTGGCCGGCGGGCGGGACAGGGTCATCGCGACCGCACGAGCACTGGCTATCGATGCCGCCGGTGGTGCCCCTTGGACGAATGTTGCCTTGCACGAGTACCTGGAGGCGTTCGCCGCGTGGCTCGCCGATTCGGGGGGCTACTACGACAACCGCGACCGGGTCCCTCCGGGCAACGGATGGGAGGTTGTCAACGACGCCTTACAGGCGGCCACCATCTACGAGTGACCGGATCCGCCGCGTTGAGGGCGGCTACGCTCGCCCGAATCTGCCGCGTTGAGGGCGGTCGTGCTTGTGCGGCCGCGATTGAGTTCATCCCAAGACGTGGCCTGCCCTGGATCGCGCGTCGTAGGTTGCCATCGTGACCAGCGATGCGTTGCAGCGAGAGTGGCGGCTGCTGTCAAACACAGACCCAGCGGCACGGGCAGCGCTTGCCGCAACGGACCCCGAGGCCGCCTACCAGGCAATCACCCGGTCGCGGATGCAAGACCTTCTCGATGATCCCGAACTTCCCCACGCAGGTGAGCTCTACTGCGCCTGGGCCGAGCTCGAAGACCTCTTCGAGATTGGCCGTTCAACCCCTGAGCAGTTCAAGGCTCTAGTTCGGGTCGCAGCGCAGAGCTGGTTGGCACGGCCGGCGACGCAGTCCAGTGAGTGGCTCGAACGATGGACAAGAGAGACGCGCGAAGCCGTGACTTCTTGCTTCAAGACAGACGGAACGATCCTTGACGGGAAGCCCTTCCAATGACCGCACCCGGCAGCGGTGCAGCGCGCGCCGGGGGCCATACTCCTCTGCCGCTGACCGCGCTCAGTCGTGTCGTTGTTGGAAGCATGAACGCTGACGTCGCGCACCGGCAGGATGTGCGCATGGCTGCTCCCCACGACGCTGACCTCAACCGGCTATTCGAGGCTGCCCTTGAGTTCGGCTCGAACTGGCGCCGGCCCGTAGCCGAGCTGGCCGCCGAACTCTTTCCGAGCCAGCCGCAAGATGGTCGGGATGCGCTCGTGGCTGCCGTGGAGCTGGCCCGTTCAACGATCGAGGCCCATATCGAAGAAGTTCACATCCGTCTGGGAGGCCAGTGGCCCAGCGGTGAGGAACAGCAGGCAGAGGCGTGGATCGCCGACCGGTACCCGTGGATGACCAAGAAGAGCCGCCGCCGCGCCCGAAGCCAGGGGCAGTACTACGCCTGGCACGACCACGGCTGAACCGCACTCTCATGCCGCGTTGAGTGCACTGCCGCGCCCATCCTGGCCAGCGTGGCCCGCGGATGACGGCGACCGGGTTAGCCTGCGGGAGTGGACGGACGTGAGGGGTGGCTTGAGGCTGCCCGCCAAGTGACCCAGACAGGGATGGTCGATCTGACTTGTCCCGAGCTTGGCGATGCCGTGTTGCGGGCGGACTGGATCCCCGCCGGCGAGCAAGAGCCCAACCATGGCGAGTACCGCCTCTGGTGCCCAACTTGCGGTGCACAGAACCTTGTCCTCGTCCGGAATCGAGGCACGAGCTGAACATCCGGATCTGCAGCCGACCGCGACCGTAGCGTGCCCGCTGGCTCGGCAGTCACACCTTGGTCTGCCCCGACATCGTGTCCTCGAGGTACCTCAGGATGGACGGCGCGACCCAGGTCCTGCTGTCGTTCTCGTGGTTCCAGACGTAGACCTCCCGGTTGGCTCGCATGGCGACCCCGAACTGGTCCCCGTTGCCGGCGTCTGCGAAGAAGACGAGCGCGTCGAACGGCGTGTACAGATCGGCGAAGTCAGGGCTGGACGTTGTCAGCCGCGATGCGCACTTGGTCGCTTCGGTGGATCGACACGACGACTTAAGCAGCCTCACGACCCTACGCAATCCCGGGTCTCGCGCGGATCTGCCGCGTTGAGGGCGGCTACGCTCGCCCGGATCTACCGCTGATCGCAGGTTCGATTCATGACTGCGGCCGGTCAGCCAGTGGATGGCGCCTCAGCGGTCTTCACCGCTTCGATCACCACCGCGAGCGTGACATCAGCCAAGTGCCAGGCCACCCTGTCCGCGTCCTTCGGGCCAAGCGGATGCGGCCCGTACTCGGCCAGCTCGCGAGCGAGCAACCGCTGAAGTTCTTGTTGCTCGGCCCTGAAGTCTTTGCGCTTGCTCACTTGCGTCACCCTTCCTGACAGACTCGGCGCACACCCCTGTGGCACATCCGATCATGCCGCTGATCGCGCGCGGCCGTGCCGATGAGCGGATTGGCCGGAGCGTGCCTCTCATTCCGTGACGTGCGAGTCAGCCTGCGCTGAGGAAACCGGTGAGCCAGTTGCGAAGGGCGACGGTCTGGTTCGGCCCGAGACTGATGACTGCGGGCTCTTGCCCGGGCTTGGTGAGGTGGAGCTCGACCACGTGCCCGTTGTCCCAGAAGACCAGCAACTCGGGTGGCTCGTGCCCGGCGACCGACTCACCCTCAAGCTTCAGCGGCGATGGCAGCATGCCTGCTCCTCAGGTCAGTAACTGCGGGTATCGAGGCCAACGCTGCCGCACTTCGCTTGAAGGGGGCAATCCCGAGCTCTCGACACCACCGTGCCCGACTGGTGGTCGGAATTTCCGTATCTGCCGCTGACCGTGCGCGGTCCTGCCGATGAGCGCGCTTTGTCGGACGACGATTCGTCTGGCGGGGTGGCTCTGGATGACGGTTGGATCACGACGTCACATCCACCCCATGACGGCCTTTATGGTGCGTCCGGGAGGTGAGCATGTCGCGTCGCGTTCGCGCTGCGCTCGTGGCCGTGGGCTTCTGCGTCATCGTCGTGCCGGTGATGGTCCTAAGCGCCCGACAGGGTTGGCGCCTTGGCATCGGACACGCGCCAGACCTCGGCGGCTGCGGATGTTTCGACCCGGCCCAGGGGCTTGCCACCCTCGTGGCTGGGTCGGTCGGAGCGCTTGCCGGGACAGTACTGGCGGCGAGCCTGCTGAGCCTCGTTGCACTCGGTATTTACGTCCACCATCATGGCTTCGTAACGCGGGGACTGGATGAAGAGGGGAGGAGGCGAGTTCTGCCACCTCTTCCCCGAGATGCTAAAGGTCGTCGGATCAGGCGCTGGCTGATCCCGTGGTAGAACCGAAAGGCCCGGATCTGCCGCTGATCGGGCGCGGTCGTGCCGATGGGCGGATGCCATCCGCGGTGCCCTCAAGCCATCATGCTTGACTGCTGACGTGACGGCGGTGCCCAAGCAAGTGAGTCGCGCATCTACGCCCATGGTCTACGCGGCTCTCGTGGCTGCCATCACCGTTCTTGCCGGGTGCAATCACTCCGGCCAAGCCGCGCCCGTCCAAAGCCGACCCTCAACCACCACGAAGGCGCCGATACCCGGGGGACAGCTGCCCAAGGCCGCGCCGGCCTTCACGGCGCACTTCTCCGACCCCGTTTACGAGGACCCTGCGGGTGAGTTCGCGCCATTCGGGACTGATGAGGGCTCCGACATGCTCTCCGAGTGGGACGAGCGCCGTGAAGAACTCGGTCCTGACACCACAGTCACCGACCTGCTGGAAGACGCTGGACTCTCAGACGTGTCCGCCGACTTGGACAACCCAGAGGACGTCGACGCCGCAACGATCACTGTCGCCGCCGGCTTCACGCTGCTCCGCCTCTCTGGGCGGATCGACGACGCGGGTAAGAAGCTGACCCTCAAGGCCCTCGACGTCTTGATTCGCTACTACGACTCACCGTCCGAGGTGCTACGGCAGCGAGCAGACTTGAAGTCCTGGCGCGGCTGACGGAACTCGAGCAGACTCCCGGATCAGCGCCGACCGGGCCGCGGTGAGGGCGGCTCCGGTCGCCCGAAATTGCCGCTGATCGTGCGCGTCGTGCCGATGTGAGTGCACTTCGATCCGCCTTCGGACACCATGTCCTGCATGGAGGAGATGGCCCTCGACGAAGCGGCACTTGATCGGCTCCTGCGACTGTCCGAGGCGGCAGACCCGCCCCCGTGGACGTCGATCGTCGAGGGGCGCGATCCGTTGTCCGGCGACACCTTCATCCGGGTCGGCGAGGGGTCAGCTCGCCTGGGTGACCTGTACCTCGCCCGTGACAACGGTCCAGCGGACACTTCTACCTGCGACTTGGTTGCCGCGGCACGAAACGCACTGCCCGCCTTGGTGGCGGAGGTCAGGCGTCTTCGATCTCAGGTAAACGAGTAGCGACCGGTCATGCCGCGTTGAGGGCGACTGCTCGCCCGGAACTGCCACGGAGCGCCTGCGGTCGTGCCTGTGGGTCGCTGACGTCGCCGGCGCGACGGTGTGCGCTGGGGTGGACCGCTGACAGCACGCCTCCATTCGGGCGCACCATGCGGGAGCTCGATCCACCGCCTCCTGGAGGGATGTGGTGGGTGCAAGTCCGCGCGCAAGGAGAAGAGTTCATCTGGAAACCGTCGAGCCTCGATCGCTGGCTCGAGGAACTGCGGGTCCTCGCCGATGGACTCGAGGATTGGGGCTGCGAGACTCACTTCGCATGGGGCCAGCAGCGCCGCGCCTTGCTCCCGGCTCGCCCGGATCTGCCGCGGTGAGGGCCCAAGTGTTGGCGGTCAGTTGCCTTCGATTGCTGTTCGATGCTGCGTCGCAATGCGTCGGCCGCCCTCGTCCTTCCAGGTCAGGGTGAGCCGTACTTCGTCGCTCGGCACGGTGATGATCAAATACGTCCCCGAACCCAGTTCCTGCGGCATCGGTTGAGCGGGCAGGGTTGTCTTGGTGCCCTGCATACGGACGCCGAGGTCAGTCGCGCCCATCGGGCCGTCGGCGATGGCGACCCAGCCGGCCGGCGTTGCTGTCGACTCCAGGAAGGCCGGGTTCTCCGACTCGTGCGGGCAGCCACGCGAGCCCCCCTTCGGGTAGCGACTTCGACACACATGGCCATCCCTGACAGATGCGAGGCGCGCAACGAGTACCCGGGGTGAGCCTTGCCGGGCTGCGTCAGGGTCACGTGCTCGACTTCCGGCTCTCCGGCGGGGAACGACATAGCCCCAACGATGGTGGCGCCGACCGCCACTCGCACCTGCCCCTTCCGACGTAGGACGTCTGTCTGCAACGGAGACAGTCAGGTTTCTGGGCAGTTCCCCTGTCCGGTCGGCCGCTGCAGTTGGCGCAAGACCTGGCGGAGCTCGGGCAGCGAATCCGCCAACCCTCTTCGCTTTGCGTACCGCTCAGCTTCGTCCAAGGCGTCAGCCACCAGGTTGACAAGCACCGTTCGTCGGTCGCCGTCGACTGGAGCATGATTGCCCATCGCGACTTGCACCACCAGGACGTGGGTGTGGCGGTCGTACCGGCCAGTCCGGACCCCCGTGAATTCGTTCGGCACGATGCGCCCGTCCACGTGGAGGACAGCGTTCACCAAGATCGGGCTGTTGACCTCGGCACACAGCGCGCTGGCTTCCATCGAAACCTCCCTGATCGCTCGACCCCAGTCCCGGCTCTCCGAGTCCGAGTCGCCCAGCACGGCCCCGATCGCGAGGCAAGGCATGTCGGTCATCGTGCTGTCCCCGCTCGTCGCTCGTGGTGCATCGACTTGGAGTCTTGCCGTCGGTGTTGGCGGCCGTCCAGAACTGACACGCAGCCGCGTGAGGTCAACGCGCCCGCTCGCCTTCGTCTGCGCCGGGTGTCACCAGTCCAGGTCTTCGCCGAGGTACAGGGTGTGGGGCGACAAGGTGCCCGCCCGTTCGATGGCAGCGGGCAGCATGCCGCGTACGCACCTGCACCAATCGGCGGCGTCCGCTTCGCTGCGGAACCGCATCCAGAAGCGCCGGCCCAGTTCGTCCGCTTCGGTGAAGGGCCGGAGGTACTCGTCGCGTAGGGACTCCGGGACGTGAGCCAGGTGCTCTTCAGGTGGCTGTTCGAGCCGCGCTGCCATCGTGTTGCGCATCTGCAGGAACTCCGCCCGGCTGGTTGGCGTCGAGGAGTTGGTCCAGCCGCACCCGGCCAGCGAGCTTCCTCTCGAAGTGCCCGACTGAGGACAGCTCGAACTCGAGGGTGAACGCGCCGCCGCGGTAAGGGTCCCCGGCCTTCGAGTCGACGAGCACGCGTACCTGAAGAGGTGCACGCGTCCAGGCCCGTCCCCCGTCCGCATGAGGCCCAGGTCGACCAACGCCGGCCCAAGCGATTGGCGCGCCGTTGCAGCTGCCAGCACGGCATACCGGGCCATGTTCAATCGCCTGCGATCTGATCGACGGCGATAGGGCACTTGTGTCATCCTGCCCGACCAGGTGGCCCGCGGTGACGTGCCGCACCCGCCGACCATGTCGCCGTTGACAGCCGAAGCTGCGCCCACGGCGCACATGCCAAGGCCCAGCTCGCTCGACCTACCCGGTGGTCGGGCCGGGCAGCTCGGAGGTCACGTCGTAGCTGCTCTTCTCCAACCGGCTTGAGTGGTCGGGGCACCTCCGTTGCAGCAGGACGTGCCCGCCGCCGTCCAGGGCGTCCTGCACGTTCGCCTGATCGGCGCCGTCGGTCGCAAACGACAGGTGGACCACGCGCTGACTGCCCGGGTCGGACTCGAAGGTCACCGCGTCGTCTGCTCGTTGCACCACCTGCTGACCCGGCACCGGGAGTACGTTCAGCAGCTTCCACTCGCCAGCGGGAGCGCCGACCACAACGCGGACCGGGCAGTCGTCGCCGACTCGCAACGGGGCGGTCCAGGTCACGATGATGGTCGCCACGACCGCGTCATCTTGTTGTAGCCCGATGGCAGACCAGGTGTCCTCGCTGAGGCCGAACCCGGTCGCGGGGCGCAGCAGCATGTCCGCGCGGGTGATGCGCTCATGGCTGTACAGCGCCGGACCTGGCCAGATCGCGGCGCCGAGTAGAACCAGCACGAAGACGACCGCGCCGATGACGAACCTCCGCCCGCGCCGCACCGGCGGCGGAGCTGGCTCCACTGCGGTCTGCGCCATCTCAGTCCTCCACCTTGAACCGCCTCGCACTCCCCGTTGTGACGGTGAGGGTATCCGCCTCCGTTCCATCGCAGAGACAGTTCTCAGAAGCAGCCAACGTGACCGCGCGGAGCGTCCAGATCTGCCGCGCTGAGGGCGGCTACCCTCGCCCGGATCTGCCGCGTTGAGGGCGACCGCTCGCCCGGATCTGCCGCGAGTCGTGCGCCGGGTGCGCGGTCATACTTGGGTCATGACCGAGGAGCGCCAACCCATTGAGCAAGTCCTGCCCGGGCAGACCCTTCATCCGCTGGACGAGGGCGAGGTTCCGCTGTTCACGTTCGCCTTGATCAAGTGCCTAGACCGCGACGGGGACGTGACGTGGTCGTTCCGCACGTCTGAGTCGGCCAACCTTGAGGAGCTGCTCGGCGCGATGACAGTCCAAGTGGACTTGTTGCGTCGCCGGCTTACGGCTGAGTGGGGCGACGAATAGTTCCGGTACTTCGTGCGTCCGGTTCGGGACTGGGCGACAACTCTTCGTCGGGATCTGCCGCGTTGAAGGTGGCGCGGTCATGCGAGGTGAATGTGTCTCGAAGGATTGGATGGTGAGGATGCCTGATCGAGAGTTCGAGCAGTTGGCTGCGAACTGGTGGGAGTTCCAGCGACGCACGGTCGGGTCCCGCCAAGAGCGCAGGGCTCTCGAGCAGGGACAGCCGGCAGAGGTGCAAGCAGCCGACGATGCAGTGCGCGCGATGGTCGATGCTGGCGGCGACGCCGGGGTGGCGTTCCTTCGTCGCCTCAACGACGCGTCGCCGCCCCACGACGACGGTGAGACCGTGGGCGCCGGGCCCCTCGAGGATCTTCTGCATGAGCATGGGGACTCGGTCGTAGACGCGATCGAGCTGAACGCGCGTCAATCCCCGTCCTTCGCCCGGGCCCTGTCTCACGCTTGGCTCGAGAAGGGGCACAACACACCCGCTGTCGAGGCTCGCCTCGCACGATGGACGAGGTCGCGAAACCCGGGCTCCTGAACATCCGAGTCTGCCGCGGTGAGGGCAGCTACGCTCGCCCGGATCTGCCACCGAGCGTGCGCGGTCGTGCCGATGTTCGGATGGTGCGTCGGGCCCGTTCCAACTCCTGAGACGATGGTGCAGACAGCGATGCGCTGCGGAGGGGACTTAGCTCGTGATGACCAACAACGAGTTCGTGGCGCGACTTCAGGTTGCCCTTTCCCGGCTTGACGAGATCGTATTAACGGCCGTTCCTAACGCGGCGCTCCCTCCGGGGGCCTCGGAGGACGAAGTGCGCCAACGTGGTGAGGACCTTGGCCTGACTTTCACCGACGAGATCGTCGCCTACTACGGCTGGCACAACGGGTGGGGGAGTTGGTCCCTGGACCTGGAGTTTAGGTCTGGCGGTTTCGAAGAGGACCTCGCGAATACTCAGTTTCGTCGCAGGGAGGCCGCCGACTTGGCCGCCGACTTTGGAGTTACGGCTGACTTCCTGTTCGGACGCACCTGGCACACACCCACGACCAATCGCACGCGTGGCCCAGTTCTTGACTGTTCAGGACCCGCTGCAGCACCAACGCCGGTGCTCAATCTGGAGCTTGAACTGATGATCGACCGCTACTCAGAGCGGGTGTTTGGCAGCCTCGCTGAGTACATGGAGGGGCTGGTTGAACTCTTCGAGGCCGGAGCATTCGCGTTCAACTCATCTGGACGCGCCCGCGAGACGCGGGTGATCGTGCAGCGCCTGTTCGCCAAGGGCGTGTACAACTAACGGCTACGCCGGAGTGGGCGTGCAGATGGAACCCCATCACAGTTGGCGATTCATGGCTGAGCCGGACTGCTGGCCGGCTAGGCGCGCGGCCACGCCGGCGACCTCATCTGCCGCGGAGGGTGGCCTGTCGTCCCGGATGAGCGGATCTTCCATGGCCAGGTCCTCGGCCCATCAGGTCGTGAACCCGGTGGCCGATGGGACGCTAAACGATCCGGGAGAATCGACGCTTACGCCGAGGCACGCACATGGACGATGAATGATCACCGCAGGCCCAGCGCTGTGTGCGCTCATCTCTTGGGGCCTCGCGGTCTGGGCGGCTTGCCATCGTTGGCACGGCCACGAGCGTCGCATCGCTCTGGCAGCGATGTTCGCCTTCGTCCTCGTCTGTTGCAGCGGCCTGGCAGCATCGGCCACCACTGTGAACGAGGCGCTCGCCATCATGGCGGGCGTGGGCCTAGCCGCGATCCTCGTCGTGCGCAGCAGGGTCGAGCTCACGGCGTTTGGCGGCCGGGAGCGCCCTGAAGGTTGGACTGACGGGGATGAGAAGTTCGAGAACTGGTTCGTCCCGCTCTGCGGCGGCATCCTGCTGGCTGTGATCGTCGTGCTATGGACTTGGTAGGTGCTCTCGGGATTTGGATTCCGGATCTGCTGCGGTGAGGGTGGAGATGTCCTGAGGCCCGGCGCTTCCTGGTGCCCGTTACCGGCCGAAGACCCAACCCACGCGGGTACGCCGCTCAGGGCGATCCTGAAGGCAACGGGCACGGGGTGGCATCCGGTCCGATCAACTGCGCTCTTCCGCGATGCTGTTGCCGCCGTCAACGACGAGACACTGACCGGTGACGTAGGAGGCGCCAGGGCTGCACAAGAAGGCGATGGCCGAGGCGACCTCGTCCGGGGTGGCACTTCTCCCGACCGGAGTGTGACGCGCTTGGATCGCCTCGTCGGCGGTCTGGCTACCGGTGCGGACCCAGCCGGGCGCCACGGCATTGGAAGTGACGCCGTCCCGGGCGTAGTCCACTGCGATGGAGCGGGCCAAGCCCACCATGCCGGCCTTGGCGGCGGCGTAGGCCGCCTCCCCCCGCATCGCCATGACCGGCCCGGTCACCGAGGCCACCATGACGACTCGACCCCAGCCCGCTTGCTGCATCCCCGGAAGCACCGCCCGCGTCGTCAGGAACGCCGTGTCAAGGTTGCGAGCGAGCGACCGGCGCCACAGGTCGTAGGTCATACCGGTTGCAGTCCCGGACTCCTCGCCACCAGAGGACGCAACGTCGATCGCAGGTGCGCTGAGGCTCGTCATCCCCGCGCAATTCACCAGGATCGTGGGCCGACCGAGCTCCCGCTCGACTGCAGCGAGTGCCTGCCGCACCTGGTCGTCCTGGGTGAGGTCAGCCACCACCCCCATGGAGTCGACACCCGATACTTGCAGCTCGGCGGCGCGTTCCACCACGCGGTCGGTGGTCGCCGACACTGCCACTCGGGCACCAAGAGCACCCAGCAGTCGGGCCGCCGACAGGCCGATGCCGTCCGGCGCGCCCGCACCAGTGACCAACGCGACGCGATCGGCGAGGCGAAACGCATCAGGAAGCATCCGCAGATGCTTACCTGCCCAGAGGTCGCGGTCAAGCGAGCCCGGCCCCGCAAGATCGGTGCTGAGGCGACCACCACCGAAGACGGTCTCTCAGCGGCCATCACCTCAAAGGTGACCGGCCACTTTTGCGGAGTTGACGGCGCCATTGGAACAGGCCACAGCGAGGACGGTCATGCCTCCCTGTGGTCAAGGCCGATGAGCGGACGGGTGCCTCACAGCCGCAGATGCATCGGAAATCCGGTCCACTGGAGTTCGGTCGGTAGGTGAGCGATGTCGTTGGCGACGACGACCGACGGAGGGCCGTCGACCTCGTACCTGATGACCGTCAGTCCGGCGTGGCATTGGTTCGGGGGGAACCAGCGCCAGGCCGGGGCGTCCAACGCGTGGCGCACCAACCACCCGATAGTGAAAGCGTGGGTAACGACGACATCGACAGGTTCCCGCCCATCCACCGCAGGGCCGGCCAGCAGATCGACGGCCCGGGCACCGAGAGTGGCGCCGTGGGCCACCTCGTCCTGGGAGACGTCTCCCATGAAGGACAGCACGGCGTCCGCCCAGGCATCGGGCAGTTCGTCACGACCCGGCACATGTGGGACGTAGTCGCCTGCGGCGTCGAGTTCAGAGAGTGAGGGCATCTGATCGAACTGCTCCGCCATCACTCGTGCCGTCTCGGCCGCACGGGGGAGCGGCCCATGCGTGATTCGGCCCACCGCCAGAGGTGCGAGTCGCCGGCCCAAGTACTCAGCCTGCCGTGCACCGTTCGACGTCAGTCCCGAGCTGTCGCCGCCTTCTGGCTCGGCGTGACGCGCAAGGTAGAGCAACCGTGTGGTCTCCAAAGCCATGCCCCACATCAAAGCACCACGCTTGTCGTGCACTGTCATGCCGCGTTGGGGGCGATCGCCCGGTCCTGCCGCAGAGCGTGCGCCCCTGCCGATGTTCAGGTGATTGGCCCTGTCAATGTGCCGGCCATACCTTGCGCCGTCGCCAACCACTGCGCGGCATCTCGCCACCGCTTGCAGGACGGCCGTTCCGGAACCACCCGAGCAGGTAGTCCTCGACCAATCCCTGCTCAACGATGGCCGCGATCAGATCCAAGGCAGCGCGCTGATTGTCGAGCAAGTCCTCGGTGCGATCACCCGCCATGACATGGAGGCTGCCCCCATCCTCGACGACCTTGATCGTCGCGCCGGAGCCATCAACGGGGCGCAGTTCAAGAAGTTCCGTCGACAAGGAGGCTGTGGGCTCGCGCATTGACAGCCGCGTCTGCGTCCAGGCCCGCTCCTCAAGGGCAACCTGAAGCTGACGGATCATCCCTGTCACGCGCATCAGACTGGTGGAAAGGCGACCTCCGGGCAACGCCCGGATCTGCCGCGATCCGTACCCGCGTCACTTCGCCGCCTGCCTGCGGCCCGGCGCCGATCGACTCTCAGGCCGAGAGGAGTGCAGGCCGCGGTACTCGTGCGGCACACTGAAGCGCTTGTCGTCACCGTTGAGGGGGCTGCCGTGCTGGCAACCAGCGATGTGGTCGCATTCGCGCCCGCAACCGATTTGGCCCGGGCGCGCACCTTCTACGAGCGAGTCCTCGGGCTTCGCGTCATCGATGAGAACGCCTACGCGGTCGTGTTTGACGCTCACCGCACCATGCTGCGCGTCACTGCCGTGGCGAAGGTAGCCCACCCCGGTTACACCGTTCTCGGCTGGCGCGTGGCTGACCTGAGCAAGTCCGTCAGCGGGCTCGTTTCGCTCGGCGTTGTCTTCGCCCGATACGACGGCATGGAGCAGGACGCGCAAGGTGTGTGGACGACTCCAAACGGCGATCACGTCGCGTGGTTCAGCGATCCTGACGGAAACGTGCTGTCCCTCACCGAGTTCAGATAGACGTCCGCATCTGCCGCGGACAGGGCGTCGCCGAAACTCCTGCACGGACTGAATCCAGACCTTCTCCGCCGGAGGGGTCAACGGCAGGCTGTGGTCCTTGCGGAGCCGTCCGAGGCCCAGCGAGCGCAGGTACCGCGGGACGTCGCCCAGCGCGCAGCGAACGTCTCCTCGGGGATTTCGATCTTGACGGCGTCTCCAGTATCCCCACTCAGTGCCGTCATCTTCGGCCGGTCTGCCGCGTTGAGGGCGGCCGACCGGTCATGCCACGGTGGGAGGGCTAGACGGTGAGCTTTGCGCCGTTGGTCCTGCCAGACTGCGAAGGTGAGCCTGTTCAGGACCCCCCAGGTCGTGTTGTTCAGTAGGGACTTGCCTCGGACGGTGAGCTTCTATGAAGCGCTCGGTTTTGAGGAGGTCTTCAGAACTCCCACGGAGGGTTCCCCCATCCACGTCGACCTGGTGCTCGACGGGTACCGAATCGGTCTGGCCAGCGAGGGGTCCACTCGCGACGACCATGGCCTCGAGCCCGTTGCGCATGGCCAGCGTGCTGCCGTGATTCTGTGGACGGACGACGCCGCGGCTTCATACGCACGCCTCCAAGAGGTCGGGGCCACGCCGGTGAAGGAGCCGCAGCCGTGGCTTGGGCGGCTCCTCATCGCGTGGGTCGAGGATCCGGACGGTCACCTGATCCAGGTCGCGGAAGCCGTCTGAAGACGTGCAGCTCGTGGCGCCCGGATCTGCCGCGTGGAGGGACGAGGAGCTCCGCGCGTCGCCACGCACCAGGCGCGCGGCCTCCGTACCGTGCACGACATGACGGCAAAGGAACTCGCAGAGCAGGCGACGAAGTTGGCGGAGAAGCTGAAGCCCGGTACCTGGGAGGCGGTCCAGGCCCTAGCCCTGGCGTCGATAGCGCAAAGCCTCGCGACGATGAGCGAGCCTCGCGACCACGCATAGGGGCGCGGCCGGGCGTCGAGCCGACGCGTGCGATCATCCAGCGGGCGCCGCCGTCCGGGAACCGAGGGCCGGCATCAGCACGTGCACGGATGGAGAGGAGGCACCCTCGCGTGGCCGTCAGTCGTCGCCACCCGCGTCGGTCATTGCCGCACGTCGACCGAACCGTCGCGAAGCCGCCGCCGGCGGCCTCGGCCAAGGCAAGGCCGGAATGGCGCAGACCGATGCGGATCATTCAACGCTCGTTCTCGATCGTCATGTGCGCTGGCCTGATCGCGTGGGGCGTGTCGCTCTTGGCGGCCGAGCTTGCCGTGTCCCGCGACGGGGTAACGGCTCAGGCGCAGGTAGTCAGCGTCGAGGCGCGCGACCGGTGGCCGGACACCTTCACCGTCCGCTTCACCACCTCATCCGGGCGCGACGTCACCACAACCCTGGAGGACGAGTCCCTTCATACGGGCGACACCGTCACGATCCGCTACGCGGCATCGAACCCCACACAGGCCCACCTGGCGGGGAGCCCGACGCAGATCCTGGCTGGACTCCTGCTTATCGTGCTCGGACTGGTGTTCGCCTACGCCGCGATCGATCCGGCCCGGGCGTTCGCCCGACCTCGCAAGAGGCCGTGAGGAGTCTGCCGGCACGTGCGGTCGCCCCTGATCGAGGTGTGAATCGAGGGAGGCGAACGGACCTTGGGGTGCACTCGTGACCACTGAGGTTTCGCAGCTCGCTCTGCAGGCTGTCGTGTTGCGGCGGACGTTCCACGACGGGAACGTGACGAGGTACCCCGAGTCGCACTTCCTCGACATCGTGGTCGACGGACGGGCCTTGTCGGACTCCCTTCCCGGTAGCCGCGGCCTTGTCACACCACTGAACCGTGCCTGGCTCCCAGGCGTCGAGCGCGCCATCGACGAGCTGCTCGGCGTACGTCCGGCGGACGGGCTCGACATCGGACGGATCTTCCTCTTCGTGTGCGGCGCGTGCGGTGATCTCGCGTGTGGAGCAGTCACGGCCAGGCTTCAGGTAGGCACCGAGCTGACCACCTGGAGTCAGTTCGCCTGGGAGAACGGCTACGAGCCGCCTGAGCCCATCGAGAATGCGCCCGCCTCTCTCGCGTTCGAGACCGCTCAGTACGAGGACGCGCTCGCCGGCGCGATCGGACGCCTGCGCCTCCTCCCCTATGACGAGCTCGCTCACCACGGCAGGAGGTTCCTGTGGCCGTGGCAGTGGGGGTGGCGACTGCCCAAGAACGGCGATTGACCGGATCGGGTGAGCTGCGCCCCTTCGCGGCTGCCGCCGCCCGGTCAGGACGTCGACGTCCGGGCTGGCGGGTGTTCGATCGCGTCGAGGTCACGGAGGGCGAATCGCAGGTGCTCCCAACCCTCGCCGAGGATCACGTGCAGGCAGTGGCGCACCGTCTCGGTCTTCGCCGGGTTGTGCGGGTTGCGGCGCTCTTCGTCGAGCACCTCGTCGGTGACGGTGGCCAGGAAGTCGCGCACCATCGCGGCCCGGTTCGCGCGGGCGGCCACGATGTCGCCATAAGGCACAGCCTCGGAGGCCTTGCTGCCGTACCCGAGACCGAGGGGATGGAAGTCAGCCTCCTCCCGGCCCAGCACGGCCTTGCCCAGCCAGAGGTCGATGCCGTGCACTAGGTGGCGCAGCGTCTCCGCGAAGGACCACTCGTCATCGATCCTTGCGTCGACGGACCCGGCGGGTAGCGTCGTCGCGCGCTCGATCGCCGTGGCCCACGCCTGGTCCACGCTGGTCCAGGCCGCACGCAGACCAGCCGAGCTCTCCGCCCGCCGCTCGCTGCGGCCAGGAAAGCGGCGATCAAGCTCCTGTTCGACCAGCGGCGCCACGTCGACCCCGTTCACCCGAAGTCCCGGGCCTACGTGCAGCCAGGGAGCATCGATGTCCATCCCAGCGATGTCGACGCCGCGCATCACCACGTCCGACAGGTCGCACTCGATGAACCGCGCGCCACGCAGGTCCCGGTCGACGAACTCGCCCTCAGCCACGCGCTCAGCATACGAAGGCCCACCGACAGCGGGTCCGCGTCCGGAGCGTTCGCCGGGCTGGTCGGTGGCGCCCTGCAGTGCGCAGATGAGGCTCGGGACGCTGCCCGGGTGGGCAGTCTTCAGGTCTTCGAGTTCGCCGGGTCGGAACCAGCGAAGGTCGTCGTGCTCCTCGGGTGCGGCGTTGACGGGTTCCCCCTCCCACCGCGTCACGAGGAAGGCGTGCATGTCCAGGGTGGGGTCGCTGAACGTCAGCGGGAGGGGTCGAGGGTCCTCGACGTAGACACCGAGCTCCTCGAGGCATTCCCGGGTCACGGCCTGGCGTGGCGACTCGCCGGGCTCGATGTGTCCGCCGACGAGGTCCCAGCAATCCGGGTACCACCGCCGCAGCGGATGGCGATGCACCAGGAGCACGAGGCCGTCGCGCACCAGTGCAGCGACGGCGATCGGAGTCCTGGCGACCATCGCCGCAGGCTATCGACGACGTCCACCTCGGGGTCCAGGTGCGCGCAGATATGGGGTGACGTCGGGCGGCCGAGCCCGCGATCATGGCCAACGTGGAGGAGGTCTCGGTCGTCGTCGCTCATCGCGAGCGGGCGACCCTACGCGTCGGCGACGTGTTCCTGAAGGTCGATGCCGATCCGTTCCGCACCGACGTCGAGATCCAGGTGATGGAGATGGCGCCGCTCCCGACCCCGACGATCCTTTGGCGGAACCCGCCCGTGCTCGCGTTGGCCGCGGTTCCCGGGACGGCGCTCGGCCACCTCGGCGAGCCGTCCGCCGCAACCTCGGCGGCGTGGGTCGCGGCCGGCGCTGCCGTCCGAGCTCTGCACAACGCGCCGCCGCCACCGTGGCCCGGACGGAGCCTCGACGAGCTCGCCTCGGGCCTCGCCCGTGAGTGCGAGTGGCTCGTCGCGAACGGCGTCCTTCCGGCGGAGGTGGTCACCCGCAACCGCCGACTCGCTGAGCGGGCGCTGCGGCCGTGGGCAGAGGTCTTTGTGCACGGCGACCTGCAGGTGGACCACGTCTTCGTCACCGGTGACGAGGTCACCGGCGTCATCGACTGGTCCGAGGGATCCCGGGGTGACGCGCTGTTCGACCTTGCCACCCTCACGCTCGGACACCCGGAGCACCTCGACGACGTCATCGTCGGCTACGGCACGGACGTCGACCGCGAGCTCATCCGCGCCTGGTGGTCGTTGCGATGCCTGAGCAACGTGCGTTGGCTGGTCGAGCACGGATACGGACCGCCGGAGGAGTACCCCGAGGTCGCCGTGCTGCGATCTCGCACGTGAGGTGGAATGCCTGGCGCGACTGTGGATCTCGATCAGTCCGGGGACCCGGGCTCGGCTAGGTCCCGGCGTCCCGGGCCGTGAGTGCGGCACGGGCCCGCGCCAGGACGTCGTGCCCGGCGCCCGCGGTGGCCAGCGCGGAGAGCAGTGCGCCGGCGACGGGAGGGACGTCGAGCACCCGAGGCAGGGCGCGCGGCACCTGATGGGCGAGCTGGGCGGTGATGTGGTCCAGGAGCAAGGTCGGACCGTGCTGCAGCGTGCCGCCGCCGAGCACCACCGGGACGTCGATGTCGTTCAGCCCCAACCGGTTCACGGCTGCCCGGACGAACTCGACGACCTCGTCGCCGAGCCGGTGCACGATGGCGGCGGCGACGTCGTCCCCGTCGACCGCCGCCCGGAAGACCACCGGTGCCGCCGTGATCACGTCGTGCTGGCGGATCGTGCCGTCGGCGACGTCGATCGCGACCTGCTCCACGCTGGTCCGGTCGAAGTGCTTCGCCAGCCGGTCACCGAGCAGGGTCGCCGCCCCCCGCCCATCACCCGCTCGCACTGCCGCGCCGATCCCGCTGACGGACACCGCCCAGCCGCCGCCCCAGTCGCCCGTGGCCTCACCGAGCGCCAGGAACCGGGCGACCGTCCCGGCCGGGTCCACCCCGATCGCGTTGATCCCGGCACCGGACACGACGGCGACGCCCCACCCGTCCGGCGCCCCGGCGTGCAGCACCGCCACCGTGTCGTTGCCGACGACCACCCGGGAGGCCAGTCCGCGGGCCGCGATCGCCTGCTGCGCTTCGCGTTCGGCCTCCGGCAGGTCGAGGTTCGCGATGTAGAACGCGCCGACGGCGACCGGCTGGGAGGGCGCGATGCCGGCACCCGCCCGGACCTCGTCCACCAGGACGGCGAGACCGTCGACCATGGTCGCGATGCCGTCGACGTGCGAGCGCGTGCCCGGCCCGCGTCGGCGCGCGAGCACCCGCCCCGTCGAGTCGGCGAGGACGACGTCGGTCTTGCTGTTGCCGCCGTCCAGGCCCAGCACCAGGTCAGGCATGCGGTCAGGCACGCGGTCAGGCACCCTGATCCCCATCGAACGCCGGCAGGTGGTGCGCGTTGGCGGCGAGCAGGTCGTCCAGCAGGTCGACCGCGAGGTCCCACTGGCGGACCAGCGGGTGAGCCACGAGAGCGCGCAGCGCGACGTCCCGGTCACCGGTCCGGGCGGCCTGCCCGGCCAGCACCTCGTACGCGGTGACGGCCTGCACGAGCCCCAGCATCTCGGGCGGCAAGGGCGGTACCGGCACCGGGTGCGCGCCGTGGCGGTCGACGACCGCCGGCACCTCCACGACCGCCTCGTCCGGCAGCCCCTCGATCGTCCCCTCGTTGCGGATGTCGACGTAGTGGTGCGCGCCGTCACCGGTGAGCAGGCTCGTCACCAGCGCCGCGGCCGCCTCGCTGTAGTAGGCGCCGCCGCGCTGCTCCAGCAGGGCCGGCTTGTGGTCGAGCGTGGGGTCGGCGTACATGGTGAGGAGCTCGCGCTCGATGTCGGCCACCCGGGAGGCCCGGTGCTCGCCGGTCTGCTGCTCCTCGAGCTCGTGGTCGGTGCAGTAGAAGTAGTGCAGGTAGTACGACGGGATCGCGCCCAGCACTGACAGCGCCTCGACCGGCACGCCGACCTCCGCGGCGAGCTCCTGCGCACCCTCGCCCTGCAGCAGCTCGGGCAGCCGCTCCACGCCGTCCACCTCGACGCTGCGGATCCACGACAGGTGGTTGAGCCCGGCGTGGCCGAGTCGCACCCGGTCGGCGTCGACGCCGAAGCGGCCCGCGAGCCGCCGCTGGAAGCCGATGGCCACGTTGCACAGACCCATGGCGCGGTGCCCGTCGTCCAGCAGGGCGCGGGTCACGATCCCCACCGGGTTGGTGAAGTCCACGATCCAGGCGTCCGGCAGCGCTCGGCGTCGCACCTCGTCGGCGATGTCCAGCACGACCGGCACGGTGCGCAGCGCCTTGGCGAAACCGCCCGGGCCCGTGGTCTCCTGCCCGATCACGCCCCGCTTGTTGGGCAGCGTCTCGTCGACCAGCCGTGCCCCCTGGCCGCCGATCCGCAGCTGTACCAGCACGGCCGAGGCGCCGTCGATCGCCGCGGTGCGGTCGGACGTCGTCACCAGCCGTCCCGGGAACCCGGCGCGATGCAGGATGCGCTGGGCCAGCCCGCCGACGACCTCCAGGCGGGACTCGTCGACGTCGTGCAGCACCAGCTCGTCCACGCCCAGGACGTCCGCGCGGCGGGCGAAGCCCTCGACGAGCTCCGGCGTGTAGGTGCTGCCGCCGCCGATCACGGCGATCTTCATCGGGCCATCATCTCGTCTACCCCTTGCTCCCGCTCATGGCGATTCCCTCGATGAACACCTTCTGCGCGCTCATGAACAGCAGCAGCACGGGCAGCAGGAACATCAGCGAGGCCGCCATCTGCAGCTGGTACGCCGACTGGTGCGCGCTCTTGGCCAGCCCGGCCAGGCCGACGGCCAGGGTCTGCCCGCTCGCGCTGTTCCCGCTGTACAGCAAGGGGTTGTAGAAGTCGTTCCAAGCGAACATGAACGCGAACAGGCCGACCGCCGCCAGCGCGGGCCGGGCCATCGGCACCACGATCTGCCGCAGGATCCGGTACTCGCTCGCGCCGTCCACCCGTGCGGCCTCGATGGTCTCCTCGGGGATCGTCAGGAAGAACTGGCGCAGCAGGAAGATGCTGAACGCGTCGCCGAAGAACGCCGGCACGATGAGCGGCTTCAACGTGCCGATCCAGCCCAGGTGGGCGTACATCACGTAGAGCGGCAGGCTGGTCACCTGCGCCGGGATCATCATGGTCGCCAGCACCACGACGAAGAACGCGTTGCGCCCGCGCCAGCGCATCCGCGAGACGGCGTACGCGACCGGCACGGACGACACGACGATGCCGACGGCGCTCAACCCCGCGTACAGCAACGTGTTCCACAGGTCGCGCGCGAACGGCATGACCTCGAAGACCTCGCGAAAGTTCCCCCAGTGCAGGGGCTGCGGGACCAGCTCGCCGGTGCCGGCCTGCTGCTGGGTCATGACCGAGGTGACGACGCAGACCAGCAGCGGCAGCACGAAGGCCGCGGACAGGGCGACGGCGAGTGCGTGCTCGGCGACACCCTCCAGCACCCGACGTCCGAACGGACGACGGTCCCGCTCGCGCGCGGCGGCGGCCGGCAGGCGCGGGCTGACGGCGGTGGCCATCAGGGCCGCCCGCTGTCGTGCACCAGCGAGCGGGACATGCGCAGCATGACCACGGTCGCGCCGAAGATGACGAGGAACAGCATCCACGCCATCGCTGAGGCGTAACCGGTCTTGAAGTACACGAAGCCCTGTTGGTAGAGGTCCGTCGTGTAGAAGAGCAGGGACTGTCCGGGGTAGCCGAGGAGCTGCGAGGAGTCCTGCACGGCACTAGCCGAGCCGGACGCCACGAACGCCTCCGTGAAGTACTGGAACGTGTAGATCATCCCGGTGACCACGCTGAACAGGATCACCGGCGACAGGAACGGCAACGTGATGTGCCGGTACCGCTGCCAGCGCCCGACGCCGTCCAGGTCGGCCGCCTCGTAGAGCTCGCGCGGCACGTCCAGCATCGCGGCCGAGAAGATGACGATGGTGTCGCCGCACGCCCACAGGGCCATCAGCACCAGGCTGGGCTTGGACCACTGCGGGTCACCGAACCAGGCCGGCCCCTCGATGCCGACCTTGGCCAGCAACGCATTCACCGGCCCGGTCGGGCTGAGCATCACGATGAACGCCAGCGAGGCGCCGACCACCGGCACGATCGCCGGGACGAAGAACAGCGTTCGGTACACCCTGGCTCCGCGGCGCACCGAGCCGACGACCCACGCCGCGAACATCGCGTACAGGGTGCGCAGCGGCACCATGATCAGCACCATCCACAGCGTGTTCCGGACGCCGACCCAGAACGTGTCCGAGCTGGTGAACAGCCGCTCGTAGTTGCGCAGGCCGACGAACTCGGTGGGCCGGATCGAACCGAGCTGGAAGTTCGTGAACGAGTAGTACAGCGTCGTGACGACCGGGTACAGCGTGAACACCGCCAGGCCCACCAGGAAGGGCGAGACCATCACCAGCACCGCGCTCCACGGGGAGCGGCTCGGGCTGCCCCGCCGCGACCGGCGCCGGGAGCTGCCCGGTCGCCGGTCCGCGGTGGTCGACGCGGTGGTCGAGGTCATTCGACCGCGTCCTGGTTGAGCTTGTCGATCTTGCCGGCGGTCTCGTCGAGCAGCTTGCCCAGGTCGGTCGCGTGCCCGGTCTCGAACTGCTGGCGGGCCGTGCCCCACACGGTGGCGTCCTCGCTGCCGACCGGCGTGAGCTGCTTGTAGTACGAGCCCTTGTTGGCGAAGATCTCGACCAGCGGACCCCAGTGCTCGTCGTCCTTCTTGTCCCAGGCCTTCAGTGAGTCGAAGGTGCTCGGGATGTTGTAGACGGTGTCCGCCAGGCCGGTCAGGAACGCGGTGTCGGTGGTGAGCTGCTGCAGGGCGAAGAACGCCTCCTGCTTGTGCTTGGAGCCCGCCGGCAGGTAGGCCACGGTGCCGACCGCGCTGCCCGCGCCGTAGGTCTGCTTCACCTCGTCCAGCACCGGCACGGGCACCACGCCGTAGTCCAGGTCGGTCTTGGCGTCCGCGATCTCACCGACGTGCCACTCGCCGTCGACCTCCATCGCGACGTCCCCGGTGATCAGCGGGTTCTTCGCGTCGTCGGTGTGCGGCTGGAACTTCGCGACGAACTTCGACACCTGGCCGTTGCCGTACCAGTCGTTCAGGTCCTTGTCCCACTGCATGAGCTGGGCCCAGCGCGGGTCGGCGCCGAACGTCGCCTTGCCGCGCGCGTCGTAGTACTGGGTGCCCGCCTGCACGCCGTCGTACAGCGCGGAGTTGTTGTTGTAGTCCGAGCGCGAGATGAACCCGAACCGCTTGATCGAGCCGTCCTTGTTCTTGACGGTCAGCTTCTTGGCCGCGGCGGTCAGCTCGGACAGCGTCTTGGGCGGGTTCACCCCGGCGTCCGCGAGCATCTTCTTGTTGTAGAACAGGCCGTACGCGTCGACCAGCAGCGGCAGTGCGCACTGCTTGTCCTGGAACTTCGTGTACACCAGCGCGGACGGCGGGAAGGTCGCGGCGACGTCCACCTTCGCGGCCTTCAGGTACTCGTCCAGCGGGGCGACGGTGCCGTTGTAGCAGAACTTCGCGACGTTGTCGGGGGACGGCGAGACGAACACGTCGGGCGCCTGACCCGCGGCGACGGCCTTGCCGAAGGCGGCGTCGTCCTTGTTGGGCACGAACTTCACGGTGAGCCACGGGTACGTGGTGTGCAGCCGGGCCAGCGCGCCCTCGAACGCCTTCACCTCTTGCGGCAGGTGGTTGAACGTCCACACGGTGATGGTGGTGGGCTCGTGCTTGTCGGTGGTCGCGATGGCCGTCTGCGGACCGGATGCGTCTGCACCGGACGACGTGCAGGCGGCCAGGGCGAGGGCGCCGGCCGCCGAGGCGGCGACCAGCAGGAGGGACGTGGATCGGCGGGCGGTGCTGGGCATCAGGACTCCTGGGCGACGAGGTGCTGCGGGGCGGGCTGGTTCTGCGGGACGGCGTGCTCGATGGGGGCACCCGTGAACGCGGCGAAGGCGGACTCGCGCGCCAGGCCGGCCGCCATGGCCAGGGAGCCGTGGAGCACCGCTTGGACGCCGACCGACGACGCGACCACGGGCACGCGCAAGGTCGTGAATGCGGACAGATGCTGACGCACCGGGTCCAGCAGCAGGTCGGCGTTGCTGCCGACCGAGCCCCCGATGACGACGCGCGAGGGGTTCAGCACGGCGACCAGGCAGGCGACGACGTACGCGATCCCCCGGGCGGTGGCGTCGACCGCGGCGCGCGCGACAGGGTCGCCGCTGCGGGCCAGCTCGAAGACGGCGCGGGCGCCAGGGTCGCCAGGGATGCCGGCCTCGCGGGCGAGCCGGGAGACCACCTCGCCGCCCACCTCGTGCTCGATCATCTGGGGGGAGTGCCGGACGTCGGACGCGCAGCCGGGCAGGAAGCCGACCTCGCCGGCCGCCCCGCCGACGCCGCGGTGCACCCGGCCGCCGATCACCAGGCCCGCTCCGATGCCCGCACCGACGCTGACCAGCACGAAGTCCTCGACGTCGGGCTGCGCGGCGAGCTCGGCGAGGGCCGCCAGGTTGACGTCGTTGTCGAAGGTCACCGGGACGGGCAGCTGAGCCCGCAGTGCCGCAACCAGCCCCTCGCCGTCCTGGGGGAGCGCGTCCGCGAACGCCAGGGTGCCGTCCGACCCGACGGCGCCGGGGACGCCGACGACGACGTGGTGCACCTCGCCCAGCGTGATGCCGGCGGTGCCCGCCAGGCGCTCGCACACCTCGCGCACCTGCCGGGTCAGGGCGGCCCGGCGTCGGCGCACCGGGACGTCCACGTGCCCGCGTTCCGTGCCCGCCGCGTCCACCAGGGCGCCGCGCAGCCGGTCGTGTCCGATGTCCAGCCCGATCGCCCAGACCGCCTGTGGCGCAAGGCGGTACAGCGTCGCCGCCGGGCCCTTGCGGCCGCTGACCGCGCCGTCCTCCTGGACCGCACCGCGCTCGACCAGCGAGGCCAGGCAGGCCGCAACGGTCGGCTTGGAGAGCTGCGTCGCCGCGGCGACGTCCGCGCGGGTGGTCGGCCCCAGGGTCGCCACGGTCTCCAGGACGGCTCGGGCGTTCAGGGCGCGCAGCAGGCCAGGAGGCCCGGCGGCGAAGGAGGCGGTCACGCGGTTCCTATCTAGTAGGAAACTTTCTTGGCAGTAGCGCAAGGTAGGCCCCCGTCCGGCGACACGTCAAGGGTGGTCATGGCACCTTTCGGGAAACGTGACCCCGGGGAGGAGCAGGATGGGGCGGGTGAGCGACGACACCGCACCGGCCCCACCCACCTCCGCCGAGCTCGACGCCGAGGGCAAGCGACTGCTCGCCTTCTACACCGGGGCGGTGGACCCCCGCGGCGGCTTCGGCTGGATGGACGACGACGGCGTCCCGGATCCGAGCCAGCCGCTGCACCTGTGGATCAACGCGCGCATGACGCACGTCTACGGCCTCGCGCACCTGCTGGGCGTGGACGGCGCCGACGCCCTGTGCGACCGCGGGTTCGCCGCCCTCGACGGGCTGCTGCGCGACACCGAGCACGGGGGGTGGTGGCCGCAGGTCGACGGGTCCGGTGAGTCCGTCCTCGACGAGAAGCACGCCTACGACCACGTGTTCGTCCTGCTCGCGGCCTCGACCGCCGTCCAGGCCCAACGGCCCGGAGCGCAGCAGCTGCTCGCCGATGCCATCGAGGTCGTCGAGCGGTACTTCTGGGACGAGGAAGCCGGCGTCGTCGTCGACGTCTGGGACGGCGCGTGGCAGACCCTCGACCCCTACCGCGGGGCCAATGCCAACATGCACGCCGTCGAGGCCTTCACCGCAGCGGCGGACGCGACCGGTGACGACGTCTGGCTGCACCGCGCCGCCCGGATCGCCGACCGGCTGATCAACGGGGAGGCCCGCAACCACGGCTGGCGGCTGCCCGAGCACTTCGACACCGCCTGGGCGCCCGACCTGGACTACGCCAAGGACAACCCGGGCGACCAGTTCCGCCCCTACGGCGCGACCATCGGCCACAGCCTGGAGTGGGCCCGGCTGCTGCTGCAGCTGGACGCCGCGCTCGCCGCCGGCCCGGACGGCGAGCCGGGCTGGATGGTGCAGGCCGCCCAGGCGCTCTTCGAGCGGGCGGTCGCCGACGGCTGGTCGGTGGACGGCGCCCCCGGGCTGGTCTACACCGTCGACTGGGACGGCGCCCCCGTGGTCCGCGAGCGCATGCACTGGGTGGTGGCCGAGGGGATCGGTGCGGCAGCCGCGTTGTACCAGGCCACCGGTGACCCGTCGTACCAGCAGTGGTTCGGCCGCTGGTGGGCGTACGTGCAGGAGTTCCTGATCAGCGCCGCGGGCAGCTGGCAGCACGAGCTGGACGCGCAGAACCGACCCGCGGCGACGGTCTGGCCGGGCAAGCCAGACGCCTACCACGCCGTCCAGGCCACCCTGGTCCCGCGGCTGCCGCTCGCCCCCGCCATGGCCGCCGCCCTCGCGCGGGGGTGGCGGACGTGAGGAATCTTCAGGCTCGGCGCCGACCTGCCGATATCGAAGGCGGTCGACGCGCCGCGTCATCGGTGTCCAGGAGGGACGTCCGTGCACAGTTCCACCGGTCAAGCCGGCTCGGTGTCCCCGAGCTCGACCGTTGGTGACCGCGTGGGCGACGAGCGTGAGCGCGCCAGACTCGCCGCCCTCGAGGGGTACGGGCTGCTCAGCGACGTCCCGCTGGCTGCCGGCAGCTGGCCCGAGCTGGACGCCGTCCTGCGCCTCGCCGTCCAGGTCAGCGGACTGCCGAACGCGACCCTGAACCTGATCGACGCCGACCACCAGCGACAGCTGGCCACCGTCGGCTTCGTCGGTTGCGACAGCGCGCGCGAGCACTCCATGTGCGGCCAGCACTTCCTGTCCGGCCGACCGGTCGTCGTCCCAGACGCGACGCGGGACCCCGCGTACGCCGCGAACCCCTGGGTCACCGGGGAGCTCGGCGACGTCCGGCTCTACGTCTCCATCCCGCTCGTCACCGCCGACCAGCACGTGCTCGGCACCCTGTGCGCGTTCGACAGCGAGCCCGGCCACCCCGACGAGCACCTGGTCGCCAGCCTGCGGGACGTCGCGACCGTCGTCCTCGGGCTCTTCGAGCAGCGTCGGGCCGCCCGGCACAGCGCCGACCTGGCCCGGCAGGCGCAGGACCAGCAGGTCCTCGCCCAGCTGGCAGCCCGCGAGCTGGAGACCCGGCAGGAGCTGCTCGACGCGGTCCTGGGCAGCGTCGCGGTCGGCATCGTCGCGTGCGACCAGGACGGCCGCCTGACCGTGTTCAACGAAGCCGCCCGCGAGTGGCACGGCACCGAGGTCCTGGACGACGTCCCCCCGCACGAGTGGCCCCGGCGCTACGACCTGTTCGACGTGGACGGCCGGACGCCGCTCAGGCTGGACCAGGTGCCGCTGATGCGTGCCCTGGAGGACGGCCACGTCGAGAACATCGAGATCGTGATCGCGCCCGTGGGTGGCAAGGCGACCCGCGCGCTGTGCTTCGGTCGCGCCCTGACCGCCCCGGACGGGACGGCGCTGGGTGCGGTCGTGGCCATGGCCGACGTGACCGAGGAGCGAGCGCAGCAGGCCGCGCTGAGCCGCACCCAGGAGCGGCTCGCGCTGTCCGAGGCCCGGTTCCGGAGCATGTTCGAGGACTCGCCGGTGGGCATCGGGCTGTCCGACGAGCACGGGCTGTTCGTGGCGGCCAACGACGCGCTCTGCCGGCTGCTGGGCCGCTCCGAGTCGCAGATCCGCGGCTCGTCGTCCCTGCCCTTCACGCACCCGGACGACGCCGGCGCCCACCGCAGCGCGCGGACCATGCTGGCCGATGCGAACGGCGCGCCCGTGCACGTGGAGAAGCGCTACGTCCGGCCGAGCGGCGAGATCCGCTGGGTCTGGCTCAGCGTGACCAGGGTCGACGGCCCCGAGGGCCAGGACTGGACCCTCGCGCACATCCAGGACGTGACCGAGCGCAAGCAGAGCGAGCTGGAGCTGCGCGACTCCCGCGAGACCCTGACCGCCGTCGCGCAGGTCGCCCGCTGCGCCCAGGCCGGCACCGATCCGCGGCCCGTGGTGGTCTCTGCCGTGCGCGACCTCGTCGGCGCCGGCTCGGTGGCGCTGGTCGAGCCGGACGGCGACGAGCTCGTCGTCACCGCCTGCGAGGGCATCGACACGATGGGCGTCCGCACCCCGACGGGTCAGGGCACGCTGACCGGACTCGTCTTCGGCACCGGTGAGTCGGCCTTCATCGGGGACGCCCGAGCCTTCTCGCCCGCCAGCAAGGCGCTGTCCGAGCTGTCCAACACGCGCGCCGTCCTGTGCGAGCCGGTGATCGCCAACGGCAAGACGGTGGCCATCCTGCTCATCGGCTGGCTCGAGCCGGCGGAGTCACTGGACCCGCGGATCGCGTCCCTGGTCGCCACCCTCGCCGCCGAGACCGGCGCTGCACTGACCGGTGCCATGCTGCGCCAGCAGCTGCAGGCGCTCGCCACCACGGACCCGCTGACCGGGCTGGTGAACCGGCGGGGCTGGTACGAGCGACTCGACGCACTCACCGCGCGGGTCCGGCGGACCGGGGAGTCGTTGACCCTCGCGGTCGCCGACCTGGACCACTTCAAGAAGTACAACGACACCCATGGCCACGACGCCGGGGACGAGCTGCTGCGCGAGTTCGCCGAGCGCACCACGTCGTCGCTGCGCGAGATCGACCTGGTCGCCCGCTGGGGCGGCGAGGAGTTCGCGATCGCGCTGCCCGGCAGCAACTCCGACGAGGCCCGGATCGCCCTGGACCGCCTGCGCCGCAACGTCCCAGGCGGCCAGACCTGCTCGTTCGGTCTGGCCACCTGGGACGGGGTCGAGCCGTTGGCGGGCTGCCTGGCCCGGGCGGACGAGGCGCTCTACCGGGCCAAGGTCTCCGGTCGGAACCGGATCTCCGCCTGATCGATCAGCCCAGGCCGAGGGCCCGGCGCATGGTGAAGAACAGCTCGGTCTGGTCGGTGACCCCGAGCACGTTCGCCGCCTGCGGTCCGCCTGCCGCGATCCGCACCTCGGTGCCGGTGTGCTGCTGCGAACCGGTGATCGGTGCCGTGGCGTAGCTGATCGTCAGGTCGCCGCCCTCGTTGGTGCGCAGCGTCGCGGTGACGCCCTCGGTCGGGCCCTCCACGATCTGGCTGGTGTGGCCGTGGTCGGCGGTGACCACGACGAGCGTGTCGCGGTGCGAGCGCTGGTAGTCCAGGGCCTTCTTGACCGCGGCGTCGAACGCGATGGTCTCGCCGATCTGACCGCACGGGTTGGCGGCGTGGTCCTGCTTGTCGATCGAGGCGCCCTCGATCTGCAGGAAGAAGCCCTTGCGGCTGGTGCGGGTCTGCCGGTCCAGCACCTGCAACGCCTTGCTCGCCATGTCCACCAGGTGCGGCTGGCTGGCGGTGCGAGCGGCGTTCACCTCGCAGCGCGAGGGGGCGGTCCCGGTCTTCGTCGGCGTCGGGCCGACCCACTCCAGGTCCATGTTGTTCTTCGCGAAGGTGCCCAGGATCGGCGCGTTCGGCTTGGCGGCGGCCAGCCCGGCGGCGTCCGTGACCACCTGGTAGCCGCCGACCTGAGCCTGCTGCAGGACGCTCAGCCCGGCGAAGCGGCCGGCCTGAACGGTCTGGTCGAAGTACTGCTTGCCGCCACCCAGCAAGACGTCGGGGGCGGTCCGGACCAGCTGCTCGGCGATCGACCCGGCGCCACCGTTCTCGGTCGCGTTCGTGGGGCAGGCGGTCATCGACTGCGGACCCTTGCAGTCCCGGCTCACCACGTGCGAGCCCAGCACCGCCGGGGTGGCGTCCTGCAGCTCGGCGGTCGTCACGTCACCGGTGCGGAACCCGGCCTTCTTGGCCAGCTCGAGGATCGTCGGGACCGGCTTGCCGTCCGGCGTCACCGAGATCGCGCCGTTGTAGGACTTGTGGCCGGTCGACCAGCCGGTGCCGGACGCGGCGGAGTCCGTGACGTAGTCGGGGATCGTCGGGTTGTCCTTGCGCACCGCGTACGTCGTGTAGGCGCCGCTCAGCGGCAGCGTGTCCAGGGCGAGGCGGCCGGCCGCTCCGACCTGGTAGTTGCGGGCGCTGGTGATCTCGCTGTCGCCCATGCCGTCGCCGATCAGCAGGATCACGTTGCGGGCCTTGCCGCCTTGGATGGCCTGGCGCGCGGCCTGGGTGTGGTCGCTGTGGGCGCCGGCGGCGAGGGCCACCAGCGGGGTGCCGACGAGGGCAGCCGTCGCCAGTCCGATGACAGCGTGGCGGCGGTGGGATCGAGGTGAGCGCATGTCCGTCCAATTCTTCGCGGGAGCGTGAACGGGCTCAGCCGACCAGTCGGGGGAAGCATCCAGCCGCCGTCCAGGTGAAGGGCCGGTGACCACCCGGCGAACTCCTCCGCCCCACCTACCCGCCCCCAACCCCGCGGTTCCGCCGCTCAGGCCGGTTTCCGCCGCCCAAGCCGAGTTTCGGCCAGCAGAACCGGTCTCAGTGGCGGAAGCGTGCGCGAGAGGGGAGGGGCGGCGGGCCGCGCGCCTCACCCGTTGGGGGTGAGGCGGCCGCAGTGGCCACGGGAGAACGATGCTGTCGGGCCCGAAGAGCCCATGAGTCCGTTCGAGCACACGGAGGAAGCATGAGCAACACCCGGTCAACATCGAGCCCCTGGGCCAGCGGCGCAAGCGTCTTCGCGGGCTGCCTGCTGCTGACGGTCGGCGTGTTCGGGTTCTTCCAGGGCCTGATCGCCATCGTGAACGGCAAGGACTTCTTCGTCACGACGCCGAACTACTTCGTGTCCTTCGACGCCAGCCAGTGGGGTTGGATCCACCTGATCCTGGGCATCCTCGTCGCCGGGACGGGGCTGCTGATCTTCACCGGAAACGTCCTCGCGCGGTCGGTCGGCATCTTCCTCGCGTCGCTGCAGGCGCTCGCGAACTTCCTGTGGCTGCCGTACTACCCGATCTGGGGCATCATCATCATCGCGCTCGACGTCTTCATCATCTGGGGCCTGGCGACCACGCGCCTGGACCAGGAGTGAGGTGACCGCGCGCCAGCCCACGCGCATCGAGCGGTTCGTCCCAGCGCTGGGTTGGTTGCGCGAGTACCAGCGGGAGTGGCTTCGCCCGGACGTCGTCGCCGGCCTCACGGCCGGCGGCGTCGTCATCCCGCAGGCCATGGCCTACGCCACGGTGGCCGGCCTACCGGTTCAGGTAGGCTTGCAGACCTGCATCGTGCCGATGGCGGTGTACGCCTTGCTCGGCGGGGCCCGCCGGATGAGCTTCAGCACCTCGTCCACGATCGTGGCGCTGACCGCGGCCGCGCTGACCGGCATTGGGGTGTCCGGCGCGCAGGCCCTGACCGCCACCGCGACGCTCACGCTGATGGTGGGGCTTCTGCTGTGGCTCGCCGTCGTGCTCCGGCTCGGCTTCATTGTGGAGTGCGTGTCCGAGCTCGTGCTGTTCGGCATCAAGGTCGCGGTAGGGCTGACCATCGCCGCCGCCCAGCTGCCCAAGCTGCTGGGTCTGAGCACGTCCGGCGACTCGTTCCTGAGCAACATCCGCAACGTCCTGCAGCACTTGGACGACGTCAGCGTGGTGACCGCGCTCCTGGGGTTCGGGACCGTCGCGGTCGTCCTGGTGCTGCGTCGGGTCGCGCCGCGGGTGCCCGGGCCCCTGGTGGCCCTCGTGATCGGCATCGGGCTGGTCCTGGTGGCGAACCTGGACGAGCACGGGGTGGCCCTGATCCCGGAGGTGCCGACCGGCCTCGTCGCGCCGTCGCTGCCCGGGCTCGACCACGTCGCGGGACTGCTTCCCTACGCGGCCGGGATCGCGCTGATGGCGTTGCTGGAGAGCGTGTCCGTGGCGCGCAGCACGCGTCAGCCGGACGACCCGCAGCTCGTCAACGACCAGGAGTTCATCGCCACGGGCGCCGGGTCGGTCGCCGGCTCGTTCTTCGGCACGGTCCCGGTGGCGGGCGGGTTCTCGCAGACGCTGGTCAACGTGAGCGCCGGGGCGCGCACCCAGGTGAGCCAGCTGGCCACGGTTGCGCTCGCAGTCCTGACGTCCCTGTTCCTGGCGCCCCTGCTCAGCGAGATGCCCCAGGCCACCCTCGGTGCTGTCGTGCTGGTGGCCGTGACCGGTCTGATCCAGACCACCGACCTGCGCCGGGCCTGGCGGATCGACCGCACCGAGTTCGGTCTGGCCCTGGCCGCGGGTGTGATCGCGTTGCTCACCAACCTGCTGGTCGGCGTCCTGGCCGGCGTGGTGATCACCTACCTGCTGGTGCTGAGGTCGCTGTCGCACATGCACATCAGTGAGCTGCACCGGCGCCCGGACGGCACGCTGCACGCGGGTGGGGAGGGCGACGAGGCGGTGCACGGGGTGCTGGTCCTGCGGGTCGAGAACGTGATGTTCACGGGCAACATCCGGGCCCTGCAATCCGAGCTCAACCTCCGGGTCGAGGGGGCCGAGCCGAAGCCGCAGGTGCTGGTGGTCGACGTCAGCCGGACGTTCACCACCACGCTGTACGTGATGGACGTGTTCCTCGAGCTGGACCGCGAGCTGCGACGCGAGGACGTCGACCTCTGGATCGCCGGCATGCCACCGCGGGCGAAGGAGAAGGCGCAGCGCACCCCGCTCTGGCAGGAGTGGGTGGCGGCCGGCAAGCTCCAGCCGGACGTGCAGACGGCCGTCGCAGCGTTCCAGCGCCGGGCGGCGCAGTGAGCCGCCCCCTGGCGCTGGTGGGGCGCTGGTGGTCGGGCGTGCGCCCGCGACGCGCGGACCTCAAGGCCGACGTCCTGGCCGGCCTACCGAACGCGATCAGCTCGGTGCCCGACGGCATGGCCAGCGCGACCTTGGTCGGGGTGAGCCCGGCGTACGGGCTGTACGCGACCTTCGCCGGACCGACGTTCGGTGGGCTGTCCGCCAGCACCCGGATGATGGTGGTGACGACGACCACGGCGGCGTCACTGGCCGCCGGGTCGGCGCTGGCGTCGGTGCCCGACGACGACCGCGCGGGCGCGCTCGTCGTCCTGACCATGGCTGCCGGGATCGTCATGCTCGTCGCCGGGCTGCTGCGCCTCGGGCGGTACGTACGGTTCGTCTCCCGCTCCGTGATGCTCGGCTTCCTCAGCGGGGTCGCCGTCAACATCTCGCTCGGACAGGTGCCGGACCTGCTCGGGGCCAGTACGGACCAGAGCATCAACCTCACCAAGGCCATCGACGTCCTGCTGCACCCCAGCGGCATCGACTGGCCCACCGCCACGGTCGGCCTGAGCGCGCTCGCGATCCTCGTGCTGCTGAACCGCACCCGCTTCGCGCTGTGGTCATCACTGGCCGCCGTCACGATCCCCACCGTCGCCGCGCTCCTGCTCAACGCGGACAGCGTCCAGCTCATCGCCGACTCGGGTGCAATCCCGTCCGGGCTGCCGCCACTGGCGTTCCCGCGTCTGAGCGACGTGACGCCGCAGGTGCTGTCCGGGGCGCTGGCCGTGGCGGTCATCGTCCTGGTGCAGGGCGCCGGCGTCGCCGAGGCCGCGCCGAACAAGGGTGACGTGCCGGCCGACACCAATGCCGACTTCGTGGCCCAGGGCGTGGCCAACGTGGCGAGCTCGCTCGTGCACGGCATCCCGGTAGGCGGGTCGGTGAGCGGCACCGCGCTGAACGTCTCGCTGAAGGCGCGCAGCCGCTGGGCCTCGGTCTTCGCCGGGCTCTGGATGCTGCTGATCCTCGTCGCGCTGTCGGGTGTCGTCTCGCAGGTCGCCTCGGCGACGCTCGCCGCCGTGCTCATCGTCGTCGGGCTCGGCACCCTGGCGCCGGCCGAGATCGCGACGGTCTGGCGCACCGGCAGCACGGCAAAGATCGCCATGACGGTGACGTTCGTCGCCACCCTGCTGCTCCCGGTCGCCGCGGCGGTCGCGATCGGGCTGATCACCTCGCTGGTGCTGCAGCTGAACCGCGAGGCGATGGACCTGTCGGTGGTCGAGCTGCGGGTGGAGCACGGCGGGCGGTTCGTGCAGGCTACGGCGCCCGGGACGCTGCCCTCGCACGCTGTCACGGTCCTCGACGTGTACGGCAGCCTGCTGTACGCCGGGGCGCGCACCTTGCAGGCACGTCTGCCCAGCGCGGTCGGGTCGGTGTCGCCGGTGGTCGTGCTGCGGCTGCGGGGGCGGACGACGTTGGGGGCGACGTTCTTCGCGGTGGTGACGACGTACAGCAACCAGCTCGCCGAGCGGAACGGCACGCTGTACCTGAGCGGGGTCGATCCCGAGATGCTGCAACGGTTCCAGCGCTCGTACTCCCAGGACGCGCGGGGGAACCTGCACGTGTTCGAGGCCACCGAGGTGGTCGGCGACTCGACCCTGCGGGCCGTGAGCGAGGCCCGCGCGTGGCTCGTGCAGCACCGGGACCCGCCCGTCGGCGACGAGGACGGATCCTGAGACCGAGACCCGTTTGTCGTTGTGCTTCGGTGGGACGTCGGGCACGCTGGGCACCGTCGTCCAACCGGGGAGGGGTGGTCGGCTTGCCTTCAGGGGTGGAGGGCGGCGCCATCGCCGCGCATCCCATCTTCGCGCGCGATCTTCCGGGCAACTGGGTGCCACGGCCACGGCTCGACGAGCTGCTGGACGAGGCGACCACCCGCCCGCTGACCGTGGTCGTCGCCCCTGCCGGGTCCGGCAAGAGCGCGATGCTGCGCGGGTGGGCGGCGCAGCAGTCCGCGCGCAAGCGCCGGGTGCTGTGGCTGGACTGCCGACGCGCGCGGCCACGCGTCGCGTCCGGTGTCGTGGACGCCCTGGCCCGCGCCAGCGAGGCCAAGGGTCGCACCGTGGTCGTGCTCGACGACGCGCACCTGCTGGCGGCGGCCGACCTGCGGGCGGTCGGCGAGCTGCTGGCGGACGGCGACGGCCGCGTCCGCATCGTGCTGGCCAGCCGTCGCGACCTGATGCTGCCCCTCGTCCGGCTGGAGCTGGCCGGCCAGGTCACCACGATCCGCGCCACCCACCTGCGGTTCACCGACCGCGAGGCGTCCCGGTTGATCACGGCGCACGCGAACGGTGCCGCTGCGGCCGACGTCCAGATCATCCGCGACCGCGGCCAGGGCTGGGCGGCCGCACTCGTCCTCGGCGCCCGGGCGCTGGCGGCCGCTACCGACCCGGTGACCGCCCGAGAGGCGTTGTCCACCACCGAGCAACCGGTGCTGGACTACCTGCTCGGGGAGGTCTTCGAGACCCTCGACGCCCGCACCCGGCACGTGCTGCTGTGCACGTGCAGCAACGACCTGGTGACGGCGAGCGAGGCGGTGGTCATGTCGGCCGACGCCGGTGCCGCCACGCTGATCGCTCGGATGGCGGCGGAGGGCCTGCTGGTCACGGCGGCGCGGGACGCGTCGGGCGAGACGGCCTGGCACTACCACCCGTTGCTGCAGGAGCTGCTGCGGCGTCGCGTCGTGAGTGATGGCCCCGAGCACGAGCTGCACGAAGCCGCCGAGGCGCGCATCGTGCAGGTGAGTGGCCAGCACGGAGACATGGCGACGGCGCTGCGGCACGCCACCCACCTCGACGACGCCGGGCAGCTGGTGGAGCTCCTTCGAACCCACGGGCTCGGGCTGATCGCGAACGGCGAGCGGGAGCTGGTGGGGATGGCACTGGACGCCGTGCCCGACGACCTGGGCGACGGGGACGCCGGGCTCGCGGTGCTGCGCGCTCTCGAGCGGCGCGCGGCCGGCGACCTCAAGCGGGCCACCCAACTGGCCGGCCAGGCGCTCGCCCTCGGCGTCGGCCCGCAGGCTCACCCCAGTACGGCCTGGGGGGTCGGCGAGCCGATCCTGCTCTGCTGGTTGGCGCGGACCGGACTGCTGCCGGCGACGGACGCCATCGGGGCGGCCCGGCGCCGGCTCGAGCGGGGGGCCGTCGATGGTGAGTCCCACGGGCCCGACGCCGGGCGGGCGGCCGACGGCGCGCGGGCCTGGCTGCTCATCGAGCTGGCGGTGGTGGAGTGCTGGGCGGGCCAGCTGGACGCCGCTCACGAGCACCTGGACGCTGCGCTCGTCGTTGCTCGCGCCCAGGGCGCCGACCTCCCTGTCATCGAGGCGATGGCCTACGCCAGCCTGGTGGACCTGGCTCGAGGCTCGTACTCGTCCGCCGACCGGCGCGCCCGCGAGGTGATCGCTCGCGTGCAGGAGACGGCCCAGCAGCAGGCGACCTTCGTCGCCTCAGCCCACGTGGTGCACGCCTGGGTCGCGCTGAACGACCTCGACCTGGAGCTCAGCGAGCAGCATGTCCGGCTGGTGCGCCGGGAGGCCGCCGGTGAGCTGGACGTCGTGGTCGACGTGCTGGTGCACCTGATCGAGTGCCACCTGCTCGCGCACGCCGGCCAGGTGCAGGAGGCCCGCAGCTACCTGGACTCGCCGCCGCCGGTGCCCGGCGTCGTGCCGCGCTTCCTGCGCCGCTGGTACGCCGAGCTGCGGGGCTGGCTCGCGCTGCTGGCCGCGGACGTCGACGACGCGGTGGAGGCGGCCGCCGAGCTGCGCGCTCTGGGGAAGTCCGCGGACGCCTCGCTGGTGGACGCCGTGGTGCTGGACCTGCGGGGCGACCCGTCCGCCAGTGCGGCCGCCCTCGACGAGTTGCTCGAGGCGTGCCGGCCGGGCGCCCGGCGGCAGAGCGTCGGCGCCGCAGCGGCGGTTCACCGGACGTGGATGTCGTTGCGGGACGGTGAGATCGAGGACGCGGAGCACCAGCTGCGCGGTCTGCTGTCACGGGTCGGGCCGCATCGACGGTTGGTGCTCGCCGACGTCGGCCGGGCCCCGGAGTTCGTGCACCTGCTGGCGGGAGAAGCGGCCCGCGACGATGCGCACCCCGCCGCCGCGGACCTGCTCGACACCCTGACCCGGTTGGGCGGTGGGCGATCCATCCCCGCGCAGGCGACGGCCCGAGCGGCCCGCGAGCGGCCGGCGCCGCCGCTGGTCGTGGACCTCACGTCGGCCGCCGGGACGACGTCCGGCATGGTCATCGACCTGACCTCCCGGGAGCTGGACGTCCTGCGGGAGCTGTCGCTCGGCGGCTCCTACACCGACATCGCGGCCACGTTGTACATCACCGAGAACACGGTGAAGACGCACCTGGCCTCGCTCTACCGCAAGCTCGGTGCCACCCGGCGGGCCGAGGCGCTGCGGTCGGCGCGTGAGGCCGGGATGCTGCCCGGCTGAGCCGCGGATCAGGTCAGGCCGGGTGCTCGGCCTGCTCGTTCGACCGGTCCGGCAGCTGGTTGACCTCGAGGATCTCCACCCCGAGCTCGTCGAGGGAGTCCAGGACGCCTTGCAGCGCAGCCTGGTCCGGCAGGTCTCCCCACAGCAGCGTCTGCACGGGCAGCGGCTGCTGGTGCAACGTCGGGAAGGCGCTGAGCAGGGCGTCGGACAGTCGCCCCGAGACGCGGATCGCATACTCTCCCACGAGGCCTCCCATCCCGGCGGCTGACGAACTGGCGCTGCCCGTGGGCGGCCCAGCCTGCTCAGCATGAGTCCGTGGTGGCGACGCCGCCTCACCCACAACGGGGGAGGCGGGTGATCGGTACCGGTCCCTAGCGTGCGCAGTGGTTCACTGCGGCAGAAAGGGACCGGCATGGCTGTCGACTCGCAGGTGGGTGCCCCGGACTCCGGGCCGGGACTGTCCCGGGCACTGGTGGTCCTGTTGGGCACTGCGGCTGCGGTGGTGATCGGTGCCGGGCTCAAGGGCGCCCAGGGCATCGTGACCCCGATCATGCTGTCCCTCGTGCTGACGATCGCCGTCGGCCCCATCCCGCGGTGGGCCCGACGCAAGGGCTGGCCCGGCTGGGCGGCGACCCTGCTCGGGATGATCGCGGCGTACCTCCTGGTGCTCGTCCTCGCCGGCGGCGTGGCCATCTCCGCCGTCCAGCTGGCCTCGACGCTGCCCGAGTACGCACAGAAGGCCCAGGACATGGTCCACCAGCTGTCGCAGCAGCTCGACCAGGCGGGGCTCAGCACCAGCGGGACGCAGAAGGCGTTGTCCCAGATCGACTTCGGCAAGGTCCTCGGCCTGGTCGGGGACCTGCTGTCCGGCGTGCTCGGTGCGGCCAGCAACCTGTTCTTCCTCGTCACGCTGCTGTTCTTCCTGGCCTTCGAGTCGACGGCGATGCCGGCTCGGGGTGAGCTCCTGCGGAAGGTGCGACCGGAGCTGGCCGACGCGCTGACCCGCTTCATCAACGGGACGCAGAGCTACCTGATCGTCACCACCGTGTTCGGCCTGATCGTGGCGACGCTGGACACGTTGGCGCTGTGGGCTCTTGGTGTGCCCCTGCCTCTGGTCTGGGGCCTGCTGTCGTTCCTGACGAACTTCATCCCCAACATCGGCTTCATCATCGGGCTGATCCCGCCGGCGCTGCTGGGCCTGCTGAGCGGCGGCTGGGGGACGTTCTTCGCCGTCATCGCCGTCTACTGCGTCATCAACGTGGTGCTGCAGACGTTCATCCAGCCTCGCTTCGTGGGCGACGCCGTCGGGTTCAGCACCACGATGACGTTCCTGTCCATGGTGTTGTGGACCTTCTTGCTGGGACCGGTCGGTGCGCTGCTGGCCGTCCCGATGAGCCTGCTGGTGCGGGCGTTCCTGATCGATGCCGACCCCAAGGTGGCCTGGGCCGAGATGTTCATCGGGCCCACGCCATCCGACCAACCAGCCGACCCGGCCACCCCGCCAGCCAGCCCGCCGACCCCGCCACAGGAGCCCGCTCCCGCCTAGCGGGATGATTCCGGGCCTCCTGACGTTGTGCTGCATGACATGGCACGATGCGACCTCGAGGTCGAAGGAGGCGAGATGGGCAAGGCGTTGGTGACCGAGACGGCGCTGCGCGACCACGTGCACCGTCTCGGTGAGCTGCACCCGCCGATCAGTCTGGACAGCGTGGACCGCACCGTCCGGCGCCCCCACCTGGTCCTGAGCGAGTACGGCCACGTCATCGACTACCTGGCCCGGGTCGAGCTCGAGGTCGACCGCAACGTCCTGGAGCTGCTGACCCTGCTGCCGGACGCCAACCAGACCGACCGGACGTTCTACCGCGACGTCTGGCAGCCGCAGGAGACCCAGCACGGCTTGATCCTGGACCGCCTGCAGCAGGACCTGGGTCGCCCGGCCGCGGCGCCGGACACCGAGACGGTCAGCGCCAAGATCCGGGTCCTGGGCGCGCTCTCCCACCTGCGCCCGGTGCACGAGGTCACGCGACTGCTGTACTACCTGACCGGTGCGGCCACGGAGAAGTCCGCGGTGCTGGCCTACGGGCGGCTGTCCGGCGGGATGCGCCGGCTCGGTGAGCACGCCATCGCCCGCACGGTGATCGACCAGATCAAGCGGCAGGAGCCGGGCCACTTCGCCTACTACGCGCTGTCCGCGCGGTGGATGATCCAGCACCGCGTGCTGGCCCCCTGGCAAGTGCACCTGGCCCGCGTGCTGCGCCGTCGGTCGTTCGGGCTGGTCGGGGCCAACAACGAGGTGCAGCGGGCCCAGTTCGGCGAGCTCGTGCAGAGCCTGGACCTGACGGACGGCCTGCCCGCCTACGCGCACCAGATCTCCGTGGTGGAGCGCGAGCTGCTGTGGGCGGGTCAGCAGGGCATGTACGTGCCGCCGTACGTGCTCAAGGCCCTGGACGACGCGCTCGAGCTGGCCCGGTCCGGCCAGTACGCCGACCCGATCCGCACCTGACCAGTCAGGGCCAGACGCCGTCCCCGGGCGTGCGGTCCAGGGTGCCGTCGGCCCGGCACTCGCCGTCCACGTAGTCGCCGGACAGGCGCGGGTAGATCGTCGTCAGGTACGACCGGGTCTGCGCCCGGGCGGTGGCGGCGTCCGCGCCGAGAGCCACCATCACCCGCGCGTCGGCCTGGATGGCCGAGCACTCGGCGACGGCCTCGCTGCGTTGCCCGGCCAGGTGCTCCGCCTCGTGCGTCACGGTGTGTACCGCCACCACGTCGGCCATTGAGGCGGACCGCGGATCGTGCTGGTACGCCTTGACTCCCGCGCAGGTGTCCATCGACAGGAAGGCCTCGCGAGCCGGCACACCGTTCGCGTCGAACCACACGTGCCCGGACCGGCCCTGGCTGCTGAAGAAGTCGTGCATCAGGCGCTCGCAGCCGAAACCGGAGTCGTGGCCGGCCAGGACGGGTCGGACCGCGTCCGCCAGGCCGTGCTCGAAGTGCCACCAGCGCACCTCGTTGAGGGTGAAGGCGAGGGCGGGCAACGCCACCAGTGCCGGGAGCACCCGCCACGTCCGGGGCGTGCGGAACCGGCCGGCCACGAGCCAGCCGACGCTGAGCGCGACGACGGCCGCGCCGACCAGGATCCGCACCCCATCGATGTCGGCACCCCGCGGTCGTGACCTGAGCCGGTCGCGACCGGGGCCGCTGGCCGGCAGGACCTACGAGGGTAGGAAGAGCATCGAGTCCCCGAACTCGTGCCACAGGTACGACGACCGGACGGCGCTGTCGTAGGCGCGGGCGACGAGCGCCTGGCCGGCCACGGCTTCGAGCATCAGCAGGTGGCTGGCCTGCGGTGCGTGCAGCCCGGTGAGCAGCCCGGTGACGGCGCGCGGCAGGTGGTCCGGGCCGATCACGAGGTCCGTCCACCCGCTGGCGCCGCGGACCCGCCCGTCCGCCGCGACCGCGGACTCCAGCGCTCGGACGACGGTGGTGCCGACCGCGACCACCCGCCGCCCGGCACCCGTCGCGCTGCGGACCAGCCGGGCGG
Source organism: Angustibacter luteus (assembly GCF_039541115.1). Classification (NCBI taxonomy): domain Bacteria; kingdom Bacillati; phylum Actinomycetota; class Actinomycetes; order Kineosporiales; family Kineosporiaceae; genus Angustibacter; species Angustibacter luteus. The sequence goes on along the minus strand of NZ_BAABFP010000008.1, from coordinate 519,560 downwards.
TGTCCGGCGGTACCTCGAAGCGTTCGGGCAGTGGCGGTTCGTGCGCCTCCTGGCTGGACACCCCGCAGTGCAGGACGATCGGGGCGATGCTCACCCCGCGAGCCATCAGCCGGACCAGCAGGTCGGCGGTGAACGGGCGCCCGGCACTGGGCATCTCCGCGCTGCCGGGCTCGCTCGCGTAGACCGTCTGGTGGTCGGCCAGGTCGTACGCCGCATCCAGGTAGCCGTACTCGATGGGGCGCCCGTGCCGGGCCAGGAACGGGCCCACGTCGAGCCCGGCGGACGGGGCCGCCCGCCACAGCCGGGACGTCGTCCGCGCCGGTTCGGGGTAGCCGTCGAGCAGCCGCAGTCGAGCGCCGCCGGGCAGACGGAGCAGGTCGCCAGCCCGTAGCGAGAGGTCCGGGCCGCTCCCGTCGGGCAACCGCGGTTCGACCACCCAGGTGCCGTCGTCCAGCGTGGTGGAGACGTGCACCCGGGCGGGTGGCCCCTCGCGTCGACGCGCGGGCAACGACGCCGGGACCGTGGCGGACGTGTTCACGACCAGCAGGTCGCCGGGCTGCAGGAGGTCAGGCAGGTCGCGGAACAGCCGGTGCCGTAGCGCGTCTGGGCGGACGTCGAGCAGGCGCACCCCGTCTCGGGCCAGGCCGCGGTGCTCTGCCGGGCTCGTGGCGTCGCTGCCCGGGCGGGGGTCGAATCGGGTCTGCGCGAGCGGGATCGCCGCCGGCGCGGGCGTGGCGCTCATGCGCTGACCTGTCGGCCGGTCTCGAGGGCGAGGTCGGCGGCGCGGTAGCGCCCACTGGGCCGGCCGGAGGTGACCAGGTCGACGAGCGTGGGGGCGACCGTGCTCGGCAGTGGTCGGTCGCTGATGTCCTGGCCGGGGAAGGCGTCCTGGTGCATCTGGGTCCGCAGGTCGCCCGGGTCGACCGCGTACACGGTCAGGTCGGGGTGCTCCACGGCCAGGACCTGGGCCACGTGGTCCAGCGCCGCCTTCGACGCGCCGTACCCGCCCCACCCCTCGTACGCCTCGACGGCGGCGTCCGAGCTGATGGCCAGGACGACGGGACGGCGGCCGTCCGGCGAAGCGGCGGTGAGCAGGCGGATCGCCTGGGCGGTCAGGGCGACCGGCGCCACGACGTTGGTTGCGAAGACCTCGTGCAGGGTGTCCGCCGGGTACACCGTCAAGGTCGGCAGGGGGCTGGCGCCGAGCGCGCTCGCGTTGTGCACCAGCAGGTCCAGGCCGCCGGCACCGGCCGCGGCGGCCACGAGCTCGGCCCGGTGCGCCGCATCGGTGACGTCCCCGGGGACGGCGGTGACGGCGTCCCCCAGGCCGGTGACGGCGGCCCGCAGCCGCTCGCCGTTGCGGGCGTCGGTGACGACGTGCCAGCCGCGGCTCACGAGCTCGCGGGTCAGCGCGAGGCCGAGGCCCTGCGACCCGCCGGTCACCAGGGCCACCCGGGAGGGAGAGGTGTTCGCTGTCTTCTCGGTCATGTTGTCGATGATGTAAGTTCAAGTGAACTTGAGGTCAAGGGGAGCGGAGGTGGCGCTGCGATGAGCTCGACGCACGACCTCCTGGTCATCGGCGAGGTGTCCCGGCGCAGTGGTCTGGCCAGCTCGGCGATCCGGTACTACGAGAGCCAGGGTCTGGTCGAGTCCGACCGGACCACCGGTGGGCAGCGCCGCTTCCACCGCTCGGTGCTGCGCCGGCTCGCGTTCGTCCGGGCGGCACAGAACGTCGGGCTCTCACTGGACGAGATCCGGGACGCGCTGGCGACGTTGCCGAGTGCCCGCACCCCGACGAAGGCGGACTGGGCGCGGCTGAGCCGTTCCTGGCAGGACCGGCTGGACGAGCAGATCGCCGCGCTGGAGCGGCTGCGTGACGGGCTGACCTCGTGCATCGGCTGCGGCTGCCTGTCGTTGCAGCGCTGCCGCCTGTCGAACCCGGACGACGTGATGCGCGAGACCGGCTCCGGGGCCCGGTACCTGCCCCCCGCGCTGCGCGGCACGAGCCTGCGGGCGACGGCGCCGCGGCAACAGCGCTAGCCGGGTCGGCCAGGATCGGCGAGGATCGCGGCATGAGCAACGAGCGCACGGCCGACGTGATCGTGATCGGGCTCGGCCCAGGTGGTGAGGACGTCGCTGGCCGGCTGGCTGAGGCCGGCCTGGACGTCGTCGGGGTCGACGAGCGACTGGTGGGCGGGGAGTGCCCCTACTGGGGCTGCATCCCGTCCAAGATGATGATCCGCGCCGCCGGGTTGCTCGCCGAAGCCCGGCGGGTCCCGAAGCTGGCCGGAGAGATCGGCTACGTCGACCCGCGGTGGGAGCTGGTGGCGGATCGGATCCGCGACGAGGCGACGGACGACTGGGACGACCAGGTGGCGGTGGACCGGCTGACCGGCAAGGGCGCCCGTTTCGTCCGCGGCCACGGCTCCATCGAGGGCCGCACCGAGGACGGTGTGCAGGTCAGCATCGACGGCGAGTCCTGGACGGCCACCAAGGGCGTCGTGGTCAACACGGGGACCACGCCGGCGATCCCCCCGGTGGAGGGCATCGGCGACGTCGACTACTGGACGAACCACGGCTTCGTGCAGGCGCGGGAGCTGCCGGACTCGCTCATCGTGCTGGGCGGCGGTGCGATCGGCTGTGAGCTGTCCCAGGTGGCGGCCCGGTTCGGCGTCCAGGTGACGGTGGTCGAGAAGGCGCCCCGCCTGCTCGCGCTCGAGGACCCTCGAGCGGGCGAGCTGGTGGCCACGGCCTTCGCCGAGGACGGGATCGACGTCCGGGTCGGGGTCGGGGCGACGCACGCCGAGCCGCACGGCGCCGGCGGGGCCGTGAAGGTGCGGCTGGACGACGGCACCGAGCTGACCGCGGACCGGCTGCTGGTTGCCAGCGGTCGGGCGGTCAACGTCCACGCGGTCGGCCTGGACACCGTGGGCATCGACCCCGACGCGCGCACCGTCCCGGTGGACGAGTGGTGCCGGGTCACCGACCGGGTCTGGGCGCTCGGCGACATCGTCGGGCACGGCGCGTTCACCCACATGTCGATGTACGAGGCCGACGTCGTCGTCCGGGACGTCCTCGGTCAGGGCGGCGCGCCGGCGCGCTACGACGCGGTCCCGCGGGTCACGTTCACCGACCCGGAGGTCGGCGCCGTCGGCCTCACTGAACGGGCCGCCCGCGAGCAGTTCGCCAACGTGCGGGTGGCGACGGTGGACCTGGGTGACACCACCCGGGGCTGGATCCACGGCCCCGGCGGCGCTGGCTTCATCACCGTCGTCGAGGACGCGGACCGCGGGGTGCTGGTCGGTGCCACCTCGGCCGGACCGACCGGTGGGGAGGTGCTCGGGTTCCTCGCGCTCGCGGTGAGCGCGCAGGTCCCGGTGCAGTCGATGATCGACATGCCCTACGCCTACCCGACGATCCACCGGGGCATCCAGGCGGCGCTGCAGCAGCTCAGCTCTGCTTCGTGACCTGAGCCCGGTAGCCGGCCAGCAACGGCAGGAAGTGCTCGTCCCAGCCAGGCCGCGGGGCGCCGTCCAGCGCGGCGCCCAGCGCGTCCAGGTAGTAGTGCCAGCCGGCCGCGTAGTCCGGTGCCGAGCGCTGGGTCAGCGCGGTGTGCTCCACGACGAGCCGGGTGCAGTCGGGGGCGAGCGGGGTGAGCCGGGCCGTGACGAGGGAGTGGCTGGATGCGTGCAGCCAGCGGGTGGCCAGAACCGTCGGCGGCTCGCAGGTGACGACCTCGAAGTCCGCGGGTCCGTCGTCGAAGTGCACGGTGACCCGGCCGCCCGGGCGCAGGTCGCCGGACACCCGGTCGAACCAGCGAGCGACGCGCTCCGGCTCGGTGATCGCGGCCCACAGGTCGTGGACGCCGGTCGGGTAGTCGCGCTGGAACCGGACCGCGGCTCCATCGCCCTCGGCCTGCAGGACACCGTCCAGGGTCTGCGACATCAGCTCGTCCTCTCGTCGTCGGCGGCCCGGCGTCCCCGGGCGACCTCGGTGCCGAGCGCGTCGAGTCGCTGGTCCCAGAACCGGCGGACGCCGCTCAGCCAGGCGTCGAGCTCGTCGAACCACTGCGGGGTCAGGGCGTACAGCCGCTGCGTGCCGCGGGCCTCGACGTGCACCAGGCCGGCCTCGCGCAGGACCCGCAGGTGCCGGGACACCGCCGGGCGGCTCACCGGGAACCGCTGCGCGATGGCGCCGGCGGGCTGGTCGCCGTGCGCCAGCAGCTCGACGATCTGACGCCGGGTGTCGTCGGCGAGGGCGGCGAGCGCTTCCATCGGACCAATGTCAGCCATCGGTTACGTAACTGTCAAGTTACTCGTCATCTCATCACAATTTGATTACCCGGTGTACTCAAGTGACTACTTTCAGGCGTCGATTGGTCCGGTGTGTGAGAGGGCAGAACGGGTCATCACCTGCGAAAACACATGGGTGTGATTCGGCGTGTCGGCTCGCATGTGATCGCCGCGTCAGAGGAAACTGACACGGGACCTGTGTGACTGGTGTTCCCTATGGGGCAACTTTCGCCTAGTCTCGGTCGAGCGCGCCTGCCTGGCGATCGCCGTCCGGCCCCAGCTGGGGCCTGACGTGAGCCTCGACCGAAGGGTCCGGATGAGTCCGCTGCACCGCATCCGCGGCACGCAGGTGCGCCGTGCCACCGCGCTCACCGCGACCGCCCTCGTGCTGGCCAGCGGGTTGACCGTGACGGCCGCCGACGGTGCCTCGGCTCGTCCCGTGTACCCCTCGGCCGACCAGGTCGCCCAGGCGAAGCAGGCCGTCTCGGCCGCCGCCACGACCGTGCACGGCCTCGAGGCCTCGCTGGCCGTGGCCTCCGCGAAGCTCGAGGCCCTCCAGGTCCAGGTGCAGGTCGCCGCCGAGGCCTACGACCAGGCCAAGGTGGAGCTCGACCACCGCACCGCCGCCGCCAAGGCCGCTCGCGCCCAGGCCGACGCCGCGCAGACGGCCGCCGACAAGGCGCAGTCGGACGTCGGCCAGCTGGCCGTCGACTCCTACTACGAGGGCGGCTCCTTCGGCGGCCTCGACGTCCTCATCGGCGCGACCACACCGCAGGAGCTGCTGCAGTCCGCCGCCAGCTACCGGATCGCCAACAACGTCGTCGAGCAGACCTTCGAGCGGGCCCGCGCCAGCCGGGTGGTCGCCACCTTGATGCGACACCAGGCCGACGCCGCGCTCGCCGAGCAGGCGGCCGCCGCAGCCAGGCTCGACGCCGCCCGGCAGGCCGTGCAGGACAAGGCCGACGCCGCCGCGCAGCAGACCGCGGCCATCTCGGCCCAGCGCCAGCAGACCATCGTCCAGCTCGCCGCCCTGCGCAAGACGTCCGTGCGGCTCGAGAGCCAGCGCCAGCAGGGCCTCGAGGCCGAGCGTCGCGCCCGCGCCGAGGCTGCCCGTCGGGCCGCCGCCGAGCGCGCGGCCCGCGCCGAACGCCGTCGCGAGGCGGCAGCCGCCGCCCGTCGCCGGGCGGCCCAGCAAGCGCACCACTCCAGCAGCGGCAGCAGCTCGGGTAGCAGCTCGGGCGGCAGCTCGGGTGGGACGTCCGGCGGGAGCTCGGGCGGTGGCTCGTCCCAGGGTTCGTCGTCCGGTGGCTCGGCCGCAGCGAGCTGGGCCCTGACCCAGCTCGGCAAGCCCTACGAGTGGGCGGCTGACGGTCCGTCCACCTACGACTGCTCCGGGTTGACCCTGCAGGCCTGGGCGCGGGCGGGCGTGTACCTGCCGCACTCCTCGGTGATGCAGTACTCCATGACCGAGCACGTGTCGTACAGCAGCCTGCGCCGCGGTGACCTGATCTTCTTCGCCACCAACACCTCGAACCCGAGCACCATCCACCACGTGGCCATCTACATCGGCGGCGGCCAGATGGTCGAGGCTCCCTACACCGGCGCGAACGTGCGGATCTCGTCGATCTACCGCTCGGACCGCATGCCCTACGCGGGCCGCCCCTGACCGCTCGCCGCGGTCAGTGCGCGGCGAAGCTGGTGCCCTTGGCCCGCTCGTAGGAGGCCAGGACCTCCGCCTCGGCCTCCGCGCGGCCGGCCCAGTGCGCGCCCTCGACGGACTTGCCGGGCTCGAGGTCCTTGTAGGTCTCGAAGAAGTGCTGGATCTCCAGCCGGTCGAACTCCGAGACGTCCTCGAGGTCCTGGATGTGCTTCAGCCGCGGGTCGCCGGCGGGCACGCAGAGCAGCTTGTCGTCCCCGCCCGCCTCGTCGCGCATGTGGAACAGGCCGATGGTGCGGGCCTTGATCAGGCAGCCCGGGAACGTCGGCTCCTCGAGCAGCACCAGCGCGTCCAGGGGGTCGCCGTCCTCGCCGAGGGTGCCCTCGACGTACCCGTAGTCGGCGGGGTAGCGGGTCGAGGTGAAGAGCATGCGGTCCAGCCGGATGCGACCGGTCTCGTGGTCCACCTCGTACTTGTTGCGCTGACCCTTGGGGATCTCGATGGTGACGTCGAACTCCACGGCCCTGCCCTCTTCCGCTCGGACTTCGGCGCGACGACTAGGGTCGCGGGTGTCCAAGTGTCCCGCACCGGGCGCGTGCCGTGCAGAGGGGGGCCTATGCGCAGGGTGAGGTGGCTGTCCGCGGCCGCCGTCGTCCTCGTGCTGGGCTACGTCGCCGCGGACGTCGCGGACGTCGCCCCCGGGCTGCTGACCCTGGACCCGGCGACGACGGGTCCGGCGCCGACCCGGCCCGCGCCGTCCGACCCGGCGCGTGAGCCGCTGCCCCCGGCGATGCCGGCGCTGGCCACCGACGCGCCGGCGCCGACCCCTGAGGGGGTGTCCCGGGTGCTCGACCCACTGCTGTCGGTCGACCAGCTCGGCCCGCAGACCTCCGCGACCGTCATCGACGCCGCCACCGGGGACGTGTTGCTCGACCAGTTCGGCACGTCGCTGCGGGTGCCCGCCTCGACGGCCAAGCTGCTGACCGGCGCCGCGACGCTGAGCACCGTCGGCGGCGCCACCACGCTCGCCACCAGGGCCGTGCAGGGCGGCAGCGCCGACGAGGTCGTGCTGGTCGGCGGCGGTGACGTCATGCTCGGCACCGGCGCGTCGAAGCTCGACCAGGTGCACGGCCACGCCGGCCTGCGCACGCTCGCCGCCCAGGTCGCCAAGGCGCTCAGCGCTGCGGGCCGCAGCCAGGTCGCCGTGCGCTTCGACGACAGCGCCTTCGCCGGTCCGACCGTCAGCCCGGGCTGGTCCGCCACCGACCTGCAGATCGGCTTCGTCGGCCACATCACGGCACTGGGCCTGGACGACGACCTGGCCGCCGTGAACCACCCCGGCCCCGCCGATCCCTCGCTCGCCGCCGGCCAGGCGTTCGCCCAGGCACTGCGCCGGCAGGGCATCACGGTCGTCGGGAACGTCGTCCGGACCCGCGCGAGCGCCGACGCGAAGGTGCTCGGCGAGGTCCGCTCGGCGCCGGTCGCGGACGTCCTCGGCGTGGCCCTGACGACCAGCAACAACACGATCGCCGAGGTGCTGGCGCGGTTGACCGCCAAGGCCATGCAGCGGCCGGCGACGTTCGAGGACTCGGCGCTCGCGGTGATGGACCAGGTGCAACGGCTCGGCGTGGACGTCGGCGGGTCACACCTCACGGACGGCAGCGGACTGGCCGCCGGCAGTGCGGTCACCAGCCAGGTGCTCACCGACCTGCTGGTGCTCGCGTCCGGCGGCAGCACCCCGGCGCTGCGGCCGTTGCTGGCGGGTCTGCCGGTCTCGGGCTTCACGGGCACCCTGGCGGAGCGGTTCGACCGGCCCCTGACCCAGGACGCCGCAGGCACCGTTCGCGCCAAGACAGGGACCCTGACCGGGGTCAACAGCCTCGCCGGCACGACCGTGGACGCCGACGGCCGGCTGCTCGTCTTCGCCGTGATGAGCGACCGGGTGCCGGTCGGCGGCACGACTCTGGCTCGCCGAGCGTCGGACAGGGTGGCGGCGGCACTGACCGCTTGCGGCTGCCGATAGCCCGCCGCCAGGAGAGGATGCCCGGATGAGCGAGGAGCTGCTGGACCGACTGGTGGACTGGGACCTGGCCGCCGCGACCGCGCGACGGCTGGCCGGCACCGGGCCGGTGGTCGAGCCGGACGAGGCCGCCGCGGTGGTCGCCGAGCTGCGCCGCTGCGCGGTCGAGTCCCGCGGGCACGTCGAGGCGATCACCGGCCTCAGTGCCCCGGACGACGACCCCGTGGTCCTCGTGGTGGACCGCGCCCGCTGGGTGGAGGCGAACCTGCGCACGCTGCGGGCCATGCTGCTGCCCGTCGTGGACAAGATGGCGGCGCACCGGCGGACCAGCGGTACCGGGGTCTTCGCGACGGTCGGCGGCAAGGTCACCGGCGCCGAGGCCGGCGGGCTGCTGGCCTTCCTGTCCGGCAAGGTGCTGGGCCAGTACGACATCGCGCCAGGGGCGACGCCGCGGCTGCTGCTGGTCGCGCCGAACCTGGTGAACGTCGAGCGCCAGATGGGCGTCGACCCCTCCGACTTCCGCCTCTGGGTGTGCCTGCACGAGGAGACGCACCGGGTGCAGTTCACCGCGGTGCCCTGGCTGCGCCAGCACCTGATCGAGCAGGCCACGTCGCTGGCCGGTGACCTGGCCCCGGACCCGGCGAGCCTGGTCAGCACGCTCGAGGACGCCGCCCGCCGGCTGCCGGAGGTGCTGCGCGGCGAGGGCGGATCGCTGATCGACCTGTTCGCCGGGCCGGAGCAGCGCGAGCGGCTGCGCGGGATCACGGCCACCATGTCGCTGCTCGAGGGGCACGCGGACGTCGTGATGGACGAGGTCGGACCCTCGGTGGTGCCCAGCGTGGCCACGATCCGGGCCCGGTTCACCGCCCGTCGCGCCGGGGTCGACCCCTTCGACCGGCTGCTGCGCCGCCTGCTCGGGCTCGAGGACAAGATGCGCCAGTACCGGGACGGCGCCTCGTTCGTGCGCGGCGTGGTCGACAAGGTCGGCATGGACGGCTTCAACGCGGTCTGGACGTCGCCGGAGACCTTGCCGTCGCCGCAGGAGGTGGCCGACCCCGCCGCCTGGGTGGCCCGCGTCCGCCCCTGACGTTGATCACGTTCAGTGGGTGCAGACCCGCTTCCCGAGGTGAACGACCCTCGACAAGTGGACGTAACCCTCGACATGTTCGCCCGCCGCGCGCCCGCCCTACGCTGAGCCCGTGACCGGACCCGACCGCGCGGTGGCCGACGTCCGGGTGGCCGTGCGCCGCTCGCTCGCCGACCTGGACGACGGCGACCTCGTGCTCGTCGCGGTCAGCGGCGGAGCCGACTCGCTCGCGCTCGCGGCGGCCACCGCCTTCGTCGGACCGCGACGGCACCTGCGGGTCGGAGCCGTCCTGGTCGACCACGGCCTGCAGGCCGGCTCGGCGGACGTCGGCGAGCGGGCCGCCGCCACCTGCCGCGGGCTGGGACTCGACCCGGTGCACGTCGTGCGGGTCGACGTCCCGGACGACGGCACCGGGCCCGAGGCGGCCGCGCGTAGCGCGCGCTACGAGGCCCTGGAGAAGGTGGCGGCGCAGACCGGTGCCCGCGCCGTCCTGCTCGGGCACACCCGCGACGACCAGGCCGAGACGGTGCTGCTCGGACTGGCCCGCGGGTCCGGCACCCGCTCGCTGGCCGGCATGGCCGAGCGCCGGGGGGTGCTGCGCCGCCCGCTGCTGGACGTCGACCGGGCCACCACCGCCCGTGCCTGCGGCGTCCTCGACCTCGACCCCTGGCAGGACCCGCACAACGACGATCCCCGGTACGCCCGGGTGCGCGCGCGCCGGCTGCTCCCCGAGCTCGAGGCCGCGCTGGGGCCCGGCGTGCTGGATGCCCTGGCCCGGACGGCGGCCCTGGCCCGGGCGGACGCCGACCTGCTCGACGACCTGGCTGACCAGGCGCTGCGCACCGCGAGCCAGCCGGACGACGCGCAGGGCCTCGACGTCGCCGCGCTGGCCGACCTGCCCGCTGCCCTGCGGGGTCGGGTGCTGCGCCGCGCGGCGGTCGCGGCGGGCGCACTGGACGGGCGGCTGTCCGCCACGCACGTCGCGGCGATGGAGGCGCTGGTCACCCGGTGGCGCGGGCAGGGCGTGGTGGCGCTGCCCGGGGGCGTCGGGGCGGTCCGGCGGTGTGGCAGGCTGCTCCTCGTGGACCACACGGACATGGGCGACGACCTTGCCTCGGTGATGCTGACCGAGGCGCAGATCCAGGACCGGCTGCGCGAGCTGGCGGCGGAGATCGACGCCGACTACGCCGGGCAGGACCTGCTGCTCGTCGGCGTGCTCAAGGGTGCGGTCATGGTCATGGCCGACCTGGCCCGGGCGCTGCACCACCCGGCCGAGATGGACTGGATGGCCGTGTCGTCGTACGGCTCGGGCACGAAGTCCTCGGGCGTCGTGCGGATCCTCAAGGACCTCGACCGCGACATCACCGGCCGCAACGTGCTCATCGTCGAGGACATCGTCGACTCGGGCCTGACCCTGTCGTGGCTGCAGTCCAACCTGCGTTCGCGCGGCCCGGCGTCCGTGAGCATCTGCACCCTGCTGCGCAAGCCCGCGGCGGCCAAGGTCGAGGTCGAGGTCCGGTACGTGGGCTTCGACATCGACCCTGAGTTCGTCGTCGGCTACGGCCTGGACTACGCGGAGAAGTACCGCAACCTGCCCTTCGTGGGCACGCTCGCGCCGCACGTGTACTCCTGAGCGCCCGCTGATCGGCCGGAACACCGCACCCCGCTCGCGCGTTGACCCCACGTGTACCGCCGTCCGGGAAGACGTGTACGGCGGTGTACGGTCATGACCAGGTCGTGGACCACGTGATCGGGCGGATCGCCGCCTGATCAGCACGAGTCGATCGAGCAGGAGGATGGGGTCCTAGACCCCGAAACCATGGACGTCAAGCGCATCCTGCGCGGCCCGCTGGTGTGGGTCGTTCTCATCGTGCTGATCGGGCTGTCCGTGCTGCGGCTCGGCTCCCTCGGCCAGTCCTTCCAGCGCATCGACACCAGCTCCGCGCTGACCCTGATCTCCGAGGGCAAGGCCGACAAGGTCAAGCTCGTCGACGGCGACCAGCGGATCGACATCACGCTCAAGGACGGCCAGAAGTTCACCGGGGACGGCGTCAAGGACGCCACCCGCGTGCAGGCCTTCTACATCCAGCCGCGCGGCGAGCAGGTCGTCGACACCGTCAACGCCGCCGCCAAGGCGAACCAGCTGCCGGGTGGCTTCGACGACTCGAACCCGCAGCCGGGCTGGCTCTCGTCCCTGCTGGTCTCGATCTTCCCGATCATCATCATCCTCGGCCTGTTCTGGTTCCTGATGAGCCAGGCTCAGGGCGGCGGCAACCGGGTGATGAGCTTCGGCAAGTCCCGGGCCAAGATGGTCAGCAAGGAAGCGCCGAAGATCACCTTCGCGGACGTCGCGGGCGTGGACGAGGCGGTCGAGGAGCTCCAGGAGATCAAGGAGTTCCTGGCCGAGCCCGCCAAGTTCCAGGCGGTCGGCGCGAAGATCCCCAAGGGTGTGCTGCTCTACGGCCAGCCCGGTACGGGCAAGACGCTGCTCGCCCGGGCGGTCGCCGGCGAGGCCGGCGTCCCGTTCTTCACGATCTCCGGCTCCGACTTCGTCGAGATGTTCGTCGGTGTCGGTGCCAGTCGCGTGCGTGACCTGTTCGAGCAGGCGAAGACCAACGCGCCCGCGATCATCTTCGTCGACGAGATCGACGCCGTCGGTCGCCACCGCGGCGCCGGCCTGGGCGGCGGTCACGACGAGCGCGAGCAGACCCTGAACCAGCTGCTGGTCGAGATGGACGGCTTCGACGTCAAGACGAACGTCATCCTGATCGCGGCCACCAACCGGCCCGACATCCTCGACCCCGCCCTGCTGCGCCCAGGTCGCTTCGACCGGCAGATCGCCGTGGACGCCCCGGACAAGAAGGGTCGCCACCAGATCCTGACGGTGCACGCCAAGGGCAAGCCGATGGCGCCGGATGTCGACATCGAGGCCGTCGCGCGCCGGACCCCCGGGTTCACCGGTGCCGACCTGGCCAACGTGCTCAACGAGGCCGCGCTGCTCACCGCGCGCACCAACGCGAAGTTCATCGACGACGCCGCGATCGACGAGGCCGTCGACCGCGTGGTCGCCGGGCCGCAGAAGCGCACCCGGATGATGAACGAGAAGGAGAAGAAGATCACGGCGTACCACGAAGGTGGGCACGCCCTGGTCGCCGCGGCGATGCGGCACACCGACCCGGTCGCCAAGATCACGATCCTGCCGCGCGGTCGCGCCCTGGGGTACACGATGGTGCTGCCGGTCGACGACAAGTACTCGACGACGCGCAACGAGCTGCTCGACCAGCTCGCCTACGCGCTCGGCGGCCGCGTCGCCGAGGAGCTGATCTTCCACGACCCGACGACGGGCGCCTCGAACGACATCGAGAAGGCCACGGGTCTCGCGCGGCGCATGGTCACGCAGTTCGGCATGAGCGAGCGCATCGGCGCCATCAAGCTGGGCGCCGAGAGCGGCGAGGTCTTCATGGGCCGCGACATGGGCCACGGACGCGACTACTCCGAAGAGGTCGCGGGCATCGTCGACGAGGAGGTGCGTCGCCTGATCGAGGCCGCGCACGACGAGGCCTGGAACGTGCTGGTGGAGAACCGCGACGTCCTGGACGACCTCGTGCAGAAGCTGTTCGAGAAGGAGACGCTCGGCGGCAAGGAGCTGCTGCAGATCTTCGCCGACGTGCGCAAGTCCCCCGAGCGCCCGATCTGGCTGTCCAGCGAGCGACGCCCGATCAGCAACGTGCCGCCGATCCTGACGCCGAACGAGGTCAAGGCGGCCAGCAACGGGCACGCCGTGCAGGACGACCGTGAGCACCCGCCAGCCGCCGTGGTCGAGGTGCCCGAGGGCGGCGCCGTCGACCCCAGCGCCTGACGCCCGGAGCACCAGGTGATCGACCAGCCGCGAGCCGAAGCAGCCGTGCGTGAGCTGCTGCTGTCGATCGGGGAGGACCCGGACCGCGAGGGCCTCAAGGACACCCCGGCCCGGGTGGCGCGCTCGTTCAGCGAGATCTACGCGGGCATGGACCAGCGCGCCGAGGACGTCCTGACGACGACCTTCAACATCGGTCACGACGAGCTGGTGCTGGTGCGCGACATCGACGTGTACTCGATGTGCGAGCACCACCTGGTGCCGTTCCACGGGCAGGCGCACGTCGGCTACATCCCCGCGAAGGACGGCCGGGTCACCGGGCTCTCGAAGCTCGCCCGGCTGGTCGACGTCTACGCTCGCCGGCCGCAGATCCAGGAGCGGCTGACGAGCCAGATCGCCGACGCCCTGGTCGAGCACCTCGAGCCGCGCGGCGTGCTGGTGGTCATCGAGTGCGAGCACCTGTGCATGGCGATGCGGGGAGTGCGCCGCCCGGACACCCGCACGATCACCTCCGCGGTGCGCGGGCAGCTGCGGGACGTCGCCACGCGCGCCGAGGCGATGAGCCTGCTCCGGGGTCGCTGACGTGCCGGCCGAGACGGTCGTCGCCGGTCTGCCCGAGGCGTTGCGGGACACCGCCCGCACACGGTGCCTGGTCATGGGTGTCGTCAACGTGACCCCGGACTCGTTCAGCGACGGTGGGCTGTGGCTCGACGCCGGTGCCGCCGTCCAGCACGGTCGGGACCTGGTCGCCCAGGGCGCCGACCTGGTGGACGTGGGTGGCGAGTCGACCCGACCCGGCGCCGAGCGGGTGGACGTCGACGAGGAGCTGCGCCGGGTGCTGCCGGTGGTCGCCGCACTGGCGACGGAAGGTCATCTGGTGTCGGTCGACACCATGCGCGCCGAGGTGGCTCGGCAGGCGCTCGACGCCGGCGCGGTGATGGTCAACGACGTGAGCGGCGGGCTGGCCGACGAGGCGATGGCGGGGGTCGTGGCGGCTTCCGGCGCGCCGTTCGTTGTCATGCACTGGCGCGGCCACTCAGCGACCATGAACGCGCTGGCGCAGTACGACGACGTGGTCACGGACGTCGTGCGCGAGCTGGGTGGTCGGATCGACGCCCTGGTGGACGCCGGGGTGGCCCCGGAGCAGCTCGTGCTCGACCCGGGACTGGGGTTCGCCAAGCAGGCCGAGCACAACTGGGCGGTACTGGCTCGCTTGGACGAGCTGGCCGTGCTGGGGCGGCCGCTGCTGGTCGGCGCGTCCCGCAAGCGGTTCCTGGGCTCCTTGCTGTCCGAGCCGGACGGCGAGCCGCGGGCCGTGCCGGAGCGCGAGGCCGCGACCGTCGCGACCACCGTGATCGCGGCGATGGCCGGCTCCTGGTGCGTTCGCGTGCACGACGTCCCGGGCAACGCCGATGCGGTCCGCGTCGTGCAGGCCACCAGGTCGGGAGCACCGGGCATGGCCGTGAGCGCGGGGAGGCACCGGTGAGTGGGGTCGGCCCGGACGCCGGACCGGTGCTGGACGCCGACGGGAGACCGCTGGATCGCGTTGCGCTGCATGGGCTGCGGGCCCGCGGGCGGCACGGGGTGCTCGACTTCGAGAAGGCGCTCGGCCAGGACTTCGTCGTCGACGTCGTGCTGCACCTGGACGTTCGGCCGGCGGCGGCGGGCGACGACCTGACCCGGACCGTGCACTACGGCGAGCTGGCCGAGCAGGTCGTGGCCGTGGTCGCGGGCGAGCCGGTGGAGCTGGTCGAGACGCTGGCAGAGCGGATCGCGCTGGTCGCGCTGGCCTCGCCGCTGGTGGTGGCCGCCGACGTCACGGTGCACAAGCCGCAGGCGCCCGTGACGGTGCCGTTCGACGACGTGACCGTGTCCGTGCGGCGGTGGCAGTCGTGAGCCCCCTCGTGGGCCCGGTCGGCGGTGACGTCGAGGTGGTGCTGGCGCTCGGCGCCAATCTGGGCGACCGGGAGGGCACGCTGCGCGCCGCCCTGGCCGAGCTGGACGAGACGGAAGGCGTTGCGGTGCAAGGTGTTTCGCCGCTGGTCGAGACCGACCCGGTGGGCGGTCCGGAGCAGCCCGACTACCTCAACCTGGTGGCGACGGCGCGGACGTCCCTCGGGCCGTTCGAGCTGCTCGACGTCTGCCACGAGGTCGAGCGCCAGCACGGTCGCGAACGCGAGGTCCGTTGGGGTGCACGGACGCTGGACGTGGATGTCATCGCCTACGGACGCCCGGGGTCGACGTCCGAGGTGGTCAGTGCCGACCCGGCGCTCACCTTGCCGCACCCGAGGGCGCACGAGCGGGCGTTCGTGCTGTCGCCCTGGTCCCAGCTCGTGCCGGACGCGCAGCTGAGGCTGCCGGACGGGAGCGTGCGGCCCGTGGCCGACCTGCTCGCCGAGGCGGCCGACCGGGACGGGGTGAGGTCGTGCTGAAGCCGACCCGGACGCTGCCGCTGGTCGCGATCGCCGTCGGGGTGGCGGTGGTGGCATGGATCGTCCTGCGGCTGTGGATGTCCGGCGGTCACGAGCTGCCCGGCCTGCCCTGGACGGCGCCGGGCGTCATGGTGCTGCTGGCCGGTGTCGTCCTGGCCTTCGGCTGGCCGGTGCGGCAGTGGACCAGGGGCAGCCGGCTGCGCCCGCTGGACCCGCTGCGCGCGGCCCGCACCGTCGTCCTGGCTAAGGCGTCCCAGTACTGCGGGGCGCTGCTGTCCGGGTGGTACGCGGCCCAGGTCCTCGCCCTGCTGCCCACGCTGGACGTCGAGCCGCGCCGCTCACTGGCGGTCCGGGCCGGCATCGCCCTGCTCTGTGCGGTCGGCCTCTGGGTGGTCGGCTGGCTCGTCGAGCGCTGGTGCCGGGTGGACCGCTCGGACGAGGACGAGCACAGCGGCGCCGACGTCGCCTAGCGCACCGGCCTAGCCTGGCCACATGGGTACCTTCATCAAGTCCGTGACGTTCGACTGCGCCGACGCGATGCTGATGGCGACGTTCTGGGCCGCGGCCCTGGGTTCGGACGTCGACGAGGAGTCGACGAGCGAGCGCGCGTTCGTCGAGCCGGCGGGCTGGGGTGGGCCGAGCCTGTGGTTCGCCGCCGTGCCGGAGCCCAAGATCGCGAAGAACCGGATGCACTTCGACCTCCGCGCACCGGGACGGGTCGAGGACGAGGTCGCCCGGCTGGCCCTGCTCGGTGCCATCGTGCTGCGGCCGGGGGACGACCTGGTCGTCATGGCCGACCCCGAGGGCAACGAGTTCTGCGTAGAGTGACCGACCAGTGAGCGAGGCGATGGCGGGCCGAGCCTGGATCGGCGTGGCGGACGGCGGGGTCGTGCTCGCGCGTCCGTCGGCGTCCGGCGCCGACGAGCTGCTCGTGGACCGGCCCGCGGGCTTCCGCTATCGCAGCCCCGAACCCGCTGTCTGGCGGGACGGTGTGCCGGTGCTGGACGGCGTCGTGCTGCGACCGGTCTCGGCGCATCCGTCGCGGATGGCCGGGCTCAGCGGCTGGTACGGCGACGACGACCGGCAGGTGCTGCTGACCCAGGTCCCCGAGCCGTACTTCGGTGAGCCGATGGTGCTGCTGGCCGAGGGTGACCGGGTCACCCGGGCCTACCCGTTGGGCGAGAACGCCTTCCTGACCGAGGACGCGGTCTTCCTCGAGGTCGCGGACGACCAGCTGCACCTCACCGGGCCCTCGGCTGCCGCCACCCTGGCCCGGACGTCACGCTGGCACGAGCGTGCAGTCGGCTTCGAGGTCGCCGGCGCGACGTACGCCGGCACCGTCGTCCTCCCGGCCGGTCCCGGACCGCACCCGGCCGCCGTCGTCCTGCACGGTGCGGCTGGTGGGCAGCGGGACTTCTGCCGGATTCAGTCCTGGGCCCTGCTGCGCGCCGGGGTCGGCGTGCTGAACTACGACAAGGCCGGGCACGGCGACTCGGGTGGTCCGCCGGACCCGTCGATCTACGACCAGGCCGACGCGGCCGAGGCCGCCATGCAGGTGCTGTCCGACCAGCCGGACGTCGACCCGGCGCGGATCGGCCTGGCCGGCTTCTCGAACGGCATGTGGTCCGTGCCGATGGTCGCCGCCCGGCGTCCGGCCGCGTTCGTCGTCGGGGCCGGATCACCCGGAGTCAGCATGGCGGAGTCGGAGGTGCACCGGCGCACGAAGGTGCTGCGGGACGTCGGCGTCAGCGAGCCGACGCTGGTGGCCGTGGCGCAGGCCTGGCGGAGCCTGTTCGCGATCGTCGCGGGTGGCCCGACCGACGAGCTGACCGGGCGCTTGGGTGCGGCCCTGGACGACGTCGCCGCCGCGCCGGACCTGGACCGCTACGAGGTGCCGGGGTACGTGGCGCAGAACCCGATGCTCTCGCCGATCCCGCCGCTGGTGCCGGTCGACGAGCTGGTGCCGATGCTGGCAGGTGAGCGCGACCCGCAGCTGGCGTACGACCCGGCGGACGACTACGCGCGGATCGGCTGCCCGGTGTTCCTGCAGTACGGCGAGGTCGACACGAGCGTGCCGGTGGACGTCTCCATCGCCCGCATCACCGAAGCCGTACGCTCCGCCGGCCAGTCGTTGACCGTCCGGGTCTACCCCGAGCTCGAGCACATGCTGAACGTCGTCTCCACCCGGGTGGTCGGGCTCACCGCCGAGGACGCGATGTACCAGTACCACGACTTCACGTTCGGCGCCGGCACGTGGGCCGACCTGACGATCTGGTTGTCGGAGAACGTCTTTCGCGAGGTCAGCGGCTGAAGCGCACGCCGCCGATCCTCAGGGCCGGTGCGAGGTCCGCCACCTGCGCGTCTCGCGAGCTCACCGGCTGCAGGCCCAGGGCTCGCTCGATGCTGGCCATGATCGAGGTCGTGTCGTAGCTCGTGTGGTCGACCCCCGAGTGCCGGAACGCGGCACCCAGGACCAGAGCCGGGATGCGCGTGCCCGGACCGAACGAGTCGTGCGTCCCAGGGGTGCTGCTGCCCGGGCCGGGCGGCGACACGTGGTCCCACTGCCCGCCGAACTCGTCGTACGTCACCACGATCACGGTGTGCTTGGCCTGCGGGCCGCGCTGGACCGCCTTGATCAGGTCGACGAGGTGGTCGCTGCCGTCCGGCTCGCTGGCGTAGCCGGGGTGCTCGTTCTCCGCGCCGTAGGGCTTGACGAAGCTGACCGTCGGGAGCCTCCCCTTCTTGGCCGCGGCGACGAACTTCGTCTCGTCCTGCAGGTGTGCCCGCCCGGGCTGGCCCGGCGCGTACGCGGCGAAGTAGTTGAACGGTTGGTGGTGGTACTGGAACAACGGTCCGGGGTGGCCGGCCTCCGCGTCGTCCCACCCGCCGGAGTACCAGGCCCAGCTGACGTTCGCGGCCGAGAGCCGGTCACCGATGTTCGGGTAAGTCGCGTTGTCCACCAGCGGGATCTTCGCCCCGCTGCCGAACGGCGGCGATGCGGGCTGCACGGTGTTGACGGCGTAGTTGCCGCACGCCTTGGCGAAGTCAGCCGTCGAACCATCTCGGCAGGACTGCGTCAGCTGGCTGTCCTTCACCGGGCCCACCGGTGTGTACAGGGGGTACGTGTTGGGCATGCCGTTGGCATCCACCACCGAGTTCGCGGCGCCACCGAACGTCCCACCGCTGGTGTCGACGGGTGCTCGGGCGGCGATGAGGTACTGGTGGTTCAGGAACGAACCGCCGAAGGCGCCCTGGAAGAACCGGTCCGCCACGACGTAGTTCGGCGCGCCGCGGCTGTGCAGGTACGTCCAGATCGGCAGGGACGTCGTGGCGTAGGTCCCCATCGTCAGGCCGACGGCGTCGCTGCCGGTGACGTACCGGTTCTGCCGGCCACCGTTCAGCTGGTACTGCTCCTGGTAGAAGCGGTGCACGAGGTCCCGGGTGCAGCCGCCGGGCAGGCCGGACCCCTTCAGCACGCCGTTGGGAGCGGACTGGCCGGGCGCCGGGCAGGTGGTGTCGGTGGGGCCGATGACGTCGTCGATCGTCCAGGGGCCGTTCGCGAACGCGCTCTGCGGAACGCCGTGCGCCGGGTCGTGGCACCAGCCGTCCAGCGGTGGTGCGGTGAGGTTGACGTCGACCTGCCGGAGGCAGCCGTACGCCGTCCCGTCCTGGGCGACCTGGGTCCGGTGCTGCGCGGTGGCGCCGGCCAAGCCGTCGACCTGCTGCCCGCCGACCGGCCCCCAGCTGCCGAAGAGGTTGTCGAAGCTGTGGTTCTCCTGGTAGATCACGACCAGGTTCGTGATCTTGGCGCCGCCACCTCCGTGGTGGCCGTCGGTGCCGAACGCCGAGGCGATCGGCAGGCTCGCGCCGGCCAGGACCAGCGCCGTGGCGGCGCCCAGGACGAGGTGCCGGCCGTGGGCACGGGGGATCAGGCGGAACATGGGAGTCCTCCTCGCGGTAACGGACGAGTGTGGCGAAGGACCAAGTGCTCTGGCCGGTGTCACACGAGGGGTCGTCCCGGACGCTAGACCTGTGCGGCGGGTTCGTCCAGACTTGCCGGGTTTGCGGTTCCAGTACGTTGACCCGATGCAGAGCGAAGCGGCCACGAAGGGTGCGGCGGGCGTCGTCCTGCTGACACTGGCATCAGGCCAGTTCCTGATGACGCTGGACAGCTCGGTGATGAACGTGTCGATCGCCACGGTCGCGCAGGACCTGGGGACGACGGTCACGGGCATCCAGACCGCCATCACCTTGTACACGCTGGTCATGGCGTCCTTGATGATCACCGGCGGCAAGATCGGCCAGATCGTCGGACGCAAGCGCGCGTTCGGCATCGGCTGCGTGATCTACGGCTGCGGGTCCCTGGTCACCTCGCTCGCCCCCAACCTCACCGTGCTGATCCTCGGCTGGTCGCTACTCGAGGGCATCGGCGCCGCCCTGATCATGCCCGCCATCGTCGCCCTGGTGGCCTCCAACTTCGAGCGGGCGGAGCGGCCCCGGGCCTACGGTCTGGTGGCGTCGGCCGGCGCGATCGCCGTCGCCGCCGGACCGCTGATCGGCGGTCTCTTCACGACGTACCTGTCGTGGCGGCTGGTGTTCGTGGCCGAGGTGTTCATCGTGATCGCGATCCTCGCCGTCGGCCGGCGCATGGCCGACGTCAAGCCGCAGGGGCGGGTTCGCCTCGACCTGGTGGGTACGGCGCTGTCCGCCCTTGGCCTCGGCCTGATCGTGTTCGGGATCCTGCGCTCGGGCGAGTGGGGTTTCGTCCGCGCCAAGCCGTCCGCCCCGGAGTGGCTCGGCCTCTCGCCGGCGATCTGGCTGAGCCTGGCCGGTGGCGTCGTCCTGTGGGTCTTCATCGGCTGGGAGAACCGCCGCCTGTCCCGCGACCAGGAGCCGCTGGTCGATCCCGCGATCCTCGGCAACCCGCAGCTGCGCGGCGGTCTGA
Organism: Angustibacter luteus; assembly: GCF_039541115.1. NCBI lineage: Bacteria > Bacillati > Actinomycetota > Actinomycetes > Kineosporiales > Kineosporiaceae > Angustibacter > Angustibacter luteus. Next base: position 499,271 of record NZ_BAABFP010000008.1, on the reverse strand, counting down.
CCGCGTTCTTCTTCCAGTACCTGCTGCAGGCCGGGCTGTTCTTCGCGGTGCCGCTGTTCCTGTCGGTCGCGCTCGGTCTGTCGGCCATCGCCACGGGCGTGCGGCTCCTGCCGCTCTCGATCACGCTGCTCGTGGCCGCGGCCGGCATCCCCAAGGTCTTCCCGCACGCCTCGCCGCGGCGGGTCGTCCAGCTCGGGATCCTGGCCCTGTTCGCCGGCATCGTGGTGATGCTCGTCGCCCTGGACGCCGATGCCGGCGCCGAGATCGTGACGTGGCCGATGCTGCTGGCCGGGCTGGGCATCGGCGCCCTGGCCTCGCAGCTGGGCAGCGTCACGGTGTCGTCGGTGCCGGACGAGGAGGCCGGCGAGGTCGGCGGGTTGCAGAACACCGTCACCAACCTGGGGGCCTCGATCGGCACCGCCCTGGCGGGCGCCCTGCTGATCTCGGCGCTGACCACGTCATTCCTCAGTGGCATCCAGGCCAACCCCGACGTGCCGGCCGAGGTCTCGGCCACCGCCACGACGCAGCTGGCGGCGGGGATCCCGTTCGTCTCCGACGCCCAGCTGCGGACGGCCCTGGACGACGCAGGGGTCCCCGCGGCGACGTCCGATGCCGTGGTGAAGGAGAACGCCGCGGCGCGGCTGGACGGCCTGCGGGCGGCCCTGGGGATCCTCGCGCTGATCGCGCTGGTCGGGTTGTTCTTCACCCGCAAGCTGCCGACCGAGCAACCGGCAGTAGTCGCCGCCCGGGAGGCGCCGGCCTGAGGCCCTGGCGCGTGCGGTGGTGCTGGTGGCCAGGGGCGGGGTCGAACCGCCGACCTTCCGATTTTCAGTCGGACGCTCGTACCAACTGAGCTACCTGGCCCTACAGCCTGCCCTGGGCGAGCAGGACAAACCGTGGCGACCCCGACCGGACTCGAACCGGCGACCTCCGCCGTGACAGGGCGGCGCTCTAACCAACTGAGCTACGGGGCCAAATGAACTGCGCCGACCGATCGTACCGACAGCGCAGGTAGTACCCCCAACGGGATTCGAACCCGCGCTGCCGCCTTGAAAGGGCGGTGTCCTAGGCCGCTAGACGATGGGGGCGTCGTGACGCCTCCGAACGTGCCAGCGTCGAGGACCGGTTCAGCATAGGGGACACCTGCCGAGTTCTCCAAAGCGGGAACATCCGAGCGGCCCAAGGGGCTGTCGCTGCCGTCAGTAGACGCTATGAGAGGACCTCCATGCAGACCCGCACCCTCGGCACCGCCACCGTCTCCGCGATCGGTCTCGGTGGCATGCCGCTGTCGATCGAGGGCCGTCCGGACCGCGACCGGGCGCTCCGCACCATCCACGCCGCGCTCGACGCCGGCGTCACCCTGATCGACACCGCGGACGCCTACCACCTGCACGCGGACGACGTCGGACACAACGAGGAGCTCATCGCCGAGGCGCTGCGCACCTGGTCCGGCGACCCCGACACGATCCTGGTCGCCACCAAGGGCGGCCACCTGCGACCGGGCGACGGTTCGTGGACCCAGGACGGCTCGCCCGAGCACCTGCGCAGCGCCGTCCAGGACTCGCTCAAGCGCCTGGGCGTCGACCGGATCGACCTCTACCAGTTCCACCGCCCGGACCCGGACGTCGCCTACGAGGACTCCGTGGGCGCCGTCCGCGACCTGCTCGACGAGGGCGTCATCGCCCAGGCCGGCATCTCGAACGCGAACCCGGACCAGATCGCCCTGGCCCGCTCGATCCTCGGTGGCCGGCTGGCCAGCGTGCAGAACCAGTTCTCGCCGCGGTTCCGCTCCAGCGAGCCCGAGCTGCAGCTCTGCGACGAGCTGGGCATCGCCTTCCTGCCGTGGAGCCCGCTCGGCGGCATCACGAAGGCGGCCGACCTCGGCTCGTCGTACGCGCCGTTCGCCGAGGTGGCCGACGCGCACGGGGTGAGCCCGCAGCAGGTCGCCCTGGCCTGGGAGCTCGCCAAGTCGCCGTGGGTCATCCCGATCCCGGGCTCGAGCCGGCCCGAGACGATCCTGGACTCGGTGCGGGCCGTCGACCTCGAGCTCACCGCCGACGAGCTCGCCGCGCTCGACGCCATCGCGATCTGACCGTCGCGCGAACAGGACTCACCCGCCCGCGATCGACCGCCCGAGCACGTGGGCGGGGGCCCGGGCCGCGCGAGTCCTGTTCGCGCGACGTGATCGCGACGACGCACGGCAGACTGACCTCGTGGTCGAGATGAGCGAGCAGGACTTCGAGGCGGCCGTCGCCGCCGGCCTGGACTCCGTGCCGCCCGAGCTCACCGCGCTGATGCGCAACGTGGTCGTCCTGGTCGAGGACGAGCCGCCCGCCGACGAGCCGTCCGACACGCTCGGCCTCTACGTCGGCATCCCGCTCACCGAGCGAGACCTCGGCTGGGGTGGCGGCCTCACCCTGCCGGACCGCATCATGATCTTCCGCGGCCCCACGCTGCGCGCCTGCACGAGCGAGGAGCAGGTGGTAGAGGAGGTCGCGGTCACGGTCGTCCACGAGATCGCGCACCACTTCGGCATCGACGACGACCGCCTGCACGACCTCGGCTGGGATTGAGGGCCCACCCGACCGCTCAGAGCAGCCCGGCGTCGTGCGCCAGGATCGCGACCTGCACCCGGTTCCCGGCGTCCAGCTTGGTGAGCAGCCGGGACACGTGCGCCTTCACGGTGGCCTCGCTCATGAAGAGCTCGCGGCCGATGTCCGCGTTGGACAGCCCGCGAGCGACCCCCACGAGCACCTCCCGCTCGCGGGCCGTCAGCACGTCGAGCCGGGCCAGCGCGGACCGTTGCCGGGACGACGCCCCGCCGCCCGCGAAGTGGCCGATCAGCCGCCGGGTCACGGCCGGCGACAGCATCGCCTCGCCGGCCGCCACCACCTGGACGGCGCGCACCAGCTCGCGCGGCGGGGTGTCCTTGAGCAGGAACCCGGACGCCCCCGCCTCCAGCGCCCGGAACACGTAGTCGTCCAGGTCGAACGTGGTGAGCACGACGACTCGCGGCGGGTCCGCCAGGGCGAGCACCTCGCGGGTCGCGGCCAGCCCGTCGAGCCGCGGCATCCGGATGTCCATCAGGACGACGTCCGGCCGGTGGGCCCGGACCGCGTCCACCGCGTCCGCGCCGTCCTCGGCCTCGCCGACCACGTCGAGGTCCTCGGCGGCGGACAGGATCATCCGCAGCCCGGCCCGAACCAGCCCCTCGTCGTCCACGATCAGCACCCGGGTCACGCGCCTGGCTCCTCAACCGGTTCGACGGCGTCCGCGCCTGGTGGCTCCGCGCCCTCGGTGGCCGGCGCTGCCCAGGGCAGGTGCGCCTGCACCCGCCACCCGCCGTCCCCGGCCCGGCCCCACTCCAGCTCCCCACCGACGAGCTCCACCCGCTCGCTCAGGCCGACCAGCCCCATGCCCGACCCGGGCAGCAGCGTCGCCGCCGAGACCGGCACCTGGTTGCGCACCTCGACGTCCAGCCCGACGCCCTCCGCACCGCTGAGCAGCACCACCGTCGAGGCGGCGCGGGCGTGCTTGTGCACGTTGGTCAGCGACTCCTGCACGATCCGGTAGGCCGTGCGGCCCAGCACGGCCGGCGGCGTCCCGGTGACCTCGCAGCGCAGGTCCACCGCGACTCCGGCCACCCGAGAGGCCTCGACCAGGCGGCCGATCTCGGCGATGCCGGGCGCGGGCGCCAGATCGGACCCGTCGGGTGAGTCGTCGGTGCGCAGGACGCCCAGCACGCGGCGCAGGTCGTCGAGGGCCTCGCGGGCGGTCGTGCGCACCAGCGCCGCGGTCCGCTCCACCTGCTCGGGCCCGGCACCGGCGTTGACCTCCAGCGCGCCGGCGTGCAGGGCGATGAGCGACACCTTGTGCGCCAGGACGTCGTGCATCTCCTGAGCGATCCGGTGCCGTTCCCCCAGCCGGGCCTGGTCGGCGCGCGCCTCGCGCTCGGCCTCGGCGGTCTCGGCCCGCTCGCGCAGTGACGTCACCAGGTCGCGGCGGGCGCCGACGTACGCGCCGAACGCCAGCACCGCCGCGAAGTACAGGGTGGAGGTCAGGAAGATCGAGACCAGGTTCATGCTGTGGTCGGTCAACGCCGTGCGGACGACGTCGACCACGAAGCACAGCGCGGTGATCGCCCACAGCACGCGGTCGCGCCGCCGGATCGCCAGCGTGAACAGGGCGACGGTCAGCGCTGCCGGGATCCCGGTGATCGCGGCGCAGACCAGGGTGATCAGGGTGACGGCCACCGGGTAACGGCGCCGCCACCAGAGCACCACGGCGGAGACGATGCCGACCACGACGAGGACGAACACCCAGTCGTCCGCGCTCTTGCCGTCGCGGTTGGCGGCGTAGCCGAGGTTGATGCTGAGGACCACCAGGACGAACAGCACGTCCCTCGCCCGCGGGCTGACCCGGGCGCCGAAGACCCGGGCACGCTGCCAGCGCAGGTGCGCGTTGGTCCACAGGGAGGTCACGGCCTCCAATGTAGGGCGGCGGCGGCGCCGAGGACGTCGTCCGGACGTCGACCCCCGGACCGCGTGACCCCCTACTTTCGTCGGGGGTCGGCGGGGACGATCGGCCGATCCGGGCGGCGCGCCGGACCCGTCAGGATGGAGCCCATGATCACCGTCACGAACCTCACGAAGCGCTACGGCCACACCCTGGCCGTGGACGACATCAGCTTCACCTGCGCCCCGGGGACCGTCACCGGCTTCCTCGGCCCGAACGGCGCGGGGAAGTCCACCTCGCTGCGCATGCTCACCGCACTCACCCCGCCCACGTCCGGCACCGCCACCGTGGACGGTCGCCGCTACCGCGACCTGCCCAACCCGGGCCGGGTCGTCGGGGTCATGCTGGACGCCGCCGCCGCGCACGCCGGCCGGACCGGCCGCGAGACGCTGCAGGTGGCCGGTGAGGTCCTCGGCGCCCGCAGGGGGGCGGCCGACGACATGCTCGAGCGGGTCGGTCTGGCCTCGGCCGCCGGACGCCGGGTCGGCCAGTACTCGCTCGGCATGCGCCAGCGGCTCGGCATCGCGGTCGCCCTGCTCGGCGACCCGGCCGCGCTGGTGCTGGACGAGCCCGCCAACGGCCTGGACCCCGAGGGCATCCGCTGGATGCGCGAGCTGCTGCAGGACTTCTCCCGCCGCGGCGGGACGGTGCTGCTGTCCAGCCACCTGCTCAGCGAGGTGCAGGCCACCGTCGACCGCCTCGTGGTGATCGGCAAGGGCAAGATCGTCGCCGAGGGGGACCTCGCCGAGCTGCTGGCCGGGTCGGGCATCAAGGTCCGCGGGCTGGACCCGCAGGGCCTGCACGCCGCGCTCGTCGCGGCCGGGCTGAACCCGACGCCGCTGCCGGACGACGCGTTCACCGTGGACGCCACCCCCGAGCAGGTCGGCCGCGCCGCCGCCGCGGCCGGGCAGGTGCTGCTCGAGCTGCGCGCCGCCGACGGCGCCGGCCTGGAGGACCTGTTCTTCACCCTCACCGCGGGCACCGAGCTCGCCGACGACAAGGACGTGGCATGAGCACCGCCGACACGAGCACGGTCGACCAGTCCCGCCGCCCGACCGAGCACCCGTCGAACCTCGGACCCGTCGTCCGGCCCTCGTTCGTCCGGCTGACCCGGATCGAGCTGCGCAAGGCGGTGGACTACCGCGCCGGCCGCTGGATCCTCGGCGTGATCGTCGGGTTGGCCGTCCTGGCGCTCGGCTGGCTGGTGTGGGCCTCCTGGCACGACCCGCAGGGCGAGATCATGTTCCGCGACTTCGCCGGTGCCGCCCTGGCCGCCGCGGCCTTCCTGCTGCCGGTGCTCGGCATCCTGGCGATGACCAGCGAGTGGTCCCAGCGGACGGCGCTCACCACGTTCACGCTCTCACCGCGGCGGATCCCGGTGCTGCTGGCGAAGCTGGTGGCGGCGCTCCTGCTCATGCTGGGCGTCATGGTGGCGATCACCGTGGTGGCCGCCCTGGCGACCGCGCTGGCCGGGGCGATCAGCCCCGACTCGGTGACCTGGGCCGGCGAGGACCCGTGGAGCTACTGGGCCGGCCAGTACCTGACCCAGGCCATGTTCGTGCTCATGGGTGCCGGGTTCGGCGCCCTGATCCCGATCACCGGGGTCGCCCTGACCGCCTTCTTCGTGGCCCCCTTCCTGTTCGCCGTCCTGGCCAACACCCTGCTCAAGCACGTCGGCTCGTGGTTCGACGTCTTCAGCGCGTTCGACCGCATCGGTCAGTTCAAGCTCGACGGCAAGGGCTGGGAGTCCCTGACGTCGATCCTGATCTGGGTCGTCGTCCCGATCGTGGCCGGGCTCTACCTGAGCAACCGCCGCGAGGTGAAGTAGGCCGGTCCTGTTCGGGCCCGGCTCAGGGACCGGGTCCGAGGCAGGGCTCAGCGCGAGGCGCGTCGTCGAGCGGACGGCGCGCCTCGCAACATGCGCAGCACCGCCCGTTCGATCGCGCCGTGGGTGGCCGGGTGGCCGGGCTGCACGTCCTCGCCGAGCTTGCGCAGCGCGGGCTCGATCGTCGTCCCGTCCTCGAACAGGTCGATGACCCGCGGGTCGACGTAGGACGCCCTGGCCACCGCCGGGGTGTTGCCCAGGTAGTCGGCGACCTCGCGCATCGCGCGGGCGATGGCGCGCTTGCGGGACGACGGCGTGCCGGCGGCGTTGGTCGACACGGCGAGTGCGACCGCGGCGAGCACGGTGCCGTGCCAGGTGCGGAAGTCCTTGGCGGAGACCTCGCCGCCGACGACGTCCTTGACGTAGGTGTTGATGTCCTCGCTGGTGATGTCGCGCCAATTCCGTCCGTCGCGGTACGCGAGCAGCTCGTCGGTGCCACCTCGCCTGCGCCGCAACGTGTTCACGGCCGCGAGCAGCTCGGGGTCGCCAAGCGCGACGTAGCGTTCCTTGCCGGACTTGGCGGTGTACTCGAACACCACCAGGTCGCCGTCGAGGCTGACCTGGTCGCGGGTGATGGTGGCGAGCCCGTAGCTGCCGTTCTGCTCGGCGTACGTCTCGCCGCCGATCCGGAAGAAGCCGAGGTCGAGCAGCCGGAACGCGGTGGCCAGCGCGCGCTCGCGGGGCATGCCGTCCAGCGTGAGGTCCTGGCTGACCCGCTGGCGTGCCTTCGGCAGGCGCGCGGCCACGGTGAGGACGCGGTCGTGCTTGGCCTGGTCCCGCTGCCGCCGCCACTGCGGGTGGTAGAGGTACTGGCGGCGTTCGGCGGCGTCCGTGCCGACGGCCTGGATGTGGCCGTTGGGGTAGCGGCAGATCCAGACCTCCTCCCAGGCCGGCGGGATCACGAGTGACTTGATCCGGGTGATCACGACGGCGTCGGTGACCGGCTGCCCGGCGTCGACGTACCGGAAGCCGCGGCCCTGCCGGCGGCGGGCGATCCCGGGGTCGGTCGGCGAGACGGTGCGCAGGCGGGGCATGGACGCATCCTGCGGGCACCCGGAGGCACCGGCAACCGCAAAGCGCTGCACGCGGCTAGGGTCCCTGTTCGAGGAGGCCGCCATGATCATCCGCCCTGCCATCGCCCGAGCGCTGCTGCGCGTCACCCGCTGGAAGGTCGTCGGCGAGGTGCCCGCGGTCGGCGTCGCGGTGGGCGCACCGCACACGTCCTACTGGGACTGGGTGACGATGCTGATGATCATGTGGCGTGGGGGCCGCAAGCCGCGGGTGCTGATCAAGAAGGAGCTGTTCCACGGGCCGCTGGGCTGGCTGCTGACGGTGACCGGCGGGGTGCCGGTCGACCGCGAGCAGCCGAGCGCGCTGATCCGGGTGCTGATGAAGCAGGCGAAGAGCGGCGAGGACTTCCTGCTGGTGATCGCCGCCGAGGGGACCCGCTCCAAGGGCGAGTACTGGAAGCCGGGGTTCTACCGGATCGCCCGCGCGGCCCGGATGCCGATCGCGCTGGGCTTCGTCGACGGGCCCACCCGGACGATGGGTTTCGGGCCGAGCCTGGTGCCGACCGGTGACGTGCGCGCGGACATGGACGTCATCCGGGCGTTCTACGCCGACAAGCACGGAGTGCACCCCGACCGGCGCACCGAGCCGCGGCTGCCCGAGGAGGACAAGCCTCAGCGGCCGGCGGACCCCACCCACCCCCCGCGGTGATCATGCACGTTCGCCCACCCGATTCGTGACCTTCGTCACCTGCGCTCGTTGAACCGTCCAGACGCAGCCCGGCACGGGCCGGGGCGAGAGCTGGAGGACGGTCGTGAGGACGAGCAACCGAACAGCACACGGACCCACCGGACGACGGACCCGCACCGGGACGCTCCTGCTGGCCGCCGCGCTGGTGCCCCTCGGGCTGAGCGCGGCCCCGGCTGGCGCGGCCAGCACGCCCGCGCCGCTGCAGCCGTGGCTGGCCCACCAGCTGACGACCGTGTCGGCGACCCTGCCGCAGTCGGTGCTCGTGCACGGCACGGACGTCGCAGCCGCCCGCCAGGCGGTGTCGGCGTCCGGGCTGCACCTGGTCACCACCTTCGACAAGATCGGCGTCGCGGTCGCGCGGGGCACGACCAGCCAGATCACGGCCGTGCGCAGCCGGCCGGGCGTCACCTACGTCGAGGGTGACCAGCCGATCGCGTTCTCCCTGGACCACTCGCACCAGGCCACCCGCGGAGCGGAGGCGGTGCAGACGCTGAACGGGGCCAACGGCAGCGCGCTGGACGGCCGCGGGGTCAGCGTCGCCGTGATCGACTCGGGCGTCGACCCGACGCACCCGTTCCTGCAGGAGCCGAGCGGCGGTACGGCGGTGGTGCGCAGCCTGAAGTCGGTCTGCCTCGACGAGTCCACCCAGAGCACGAGCTGCATCCTCGACGTCCCGACGGCGGTGGACACCGACACGCTGTCCGGTGGTGGCCACGGCACGCACGTCAACGGCATCGTCGCCGGAAGGCCGACCACCACGACCGACGGCCGCCGGCTGCAGGGCGCGGCGCCCGGCGCGAAGCTCGTCGACATCTCCACCGGCGCCGTGCTGCTCATCGTCGGAGCTGACTCGGCCCTCAACTGGGTGTTGGAGAACCACGAACACCCTTGCGGCGCAGGCGTTCCAGCCACCACCTGCCCGCCGATCAAGGTGACCAACAACTCGTACGGACCGACCGGCGGCGGTGCGTTCGACCCGAACTCGGCGACCGTGAAGCTGCAGCGCGCGCTGGCGGCCGAGGGCGTGGTGACGGTGTGGGCCGCGGGCAACGACGGTGGTGACGGGACGACGTCCCTGACCAACCCGCCCGGCCAGGACCCGACCGGTGGCATCGTCTCCGTGGCGTCCTACAACGACCAGAACACCGGCACCCGCGAGGGCACGGTCAGCGACTACAGCTCGCGCGGTGCCGCGGCCCAGACCTCGACCTGGCCGGACGTCTCTGCTCCGGGCGAGAACATCACCTCGTCCTGCCGGCCATACCTGCCGATCTGCTCGACGGGACTGGACCCGGTCAACGGCCCCGGACCGCTGGACGTCGGCACCTTCAACACCATCAGCGGGACGTCGATGGCCGCGCCGCACATCGCGGGCATCGTGGCCCAGCTGTTCCAGGCCGACCCGACCGCGACGCCGGCCGAAATCGAGGACGCGCTGAAGGCCACCGCGCACCGCTACTCCGACGGTGCGCCGTACCAGGCCGTCGCTGGCTACCAGAGCTCGTTCGACAAGGGCGCCGGCCTGGTGGACGTCGTCGCCGCGGCGACGAGGCTGGGCGCTAGCCCGCGGTGACCCGGTTGCCGCCGGCTCGCTTGGCGGCGTACATGGCCTGGTCCGCGCGGGTGATCGCACCGGGCAGGGCGGCCGCCGGTGTCGAGCAGACGCCGATGCTGGCGGTCGCCGGGCTGTCCGGCAGGGCGTCGACGGCGTCGACCATGCGCTGCGCGACCCGCTGTGCCGCAACGGCGTCCGCGCCGGGCAGCAACGCCGCGAACTCGTCGCCGCCCAGCCGGGCGACGAGGTCGCCCTCGCGCACGCTGGCGCTGAGCGCGCCGGCGACGGTGCGCAGCAGCGCATCCCCGGCGTCGTGCCCGTGGGTGTCGTTGACGTCCTTGAACCGGTCGAGGTCGATCACGAGCGCGGCCACCGGGCGTCGCGGCTCGAGCGCGGCGTGGGAGGCGACGGCGTCGTCGAAGGCCCGCCGGTTCGCGATGCCGGTGAGCGGGTCGACCAGGGCGGAACGGGCGGCCTGGTCGTGCGCGTGCCGGAGCGTGTCGAAGGAGCGCATGGTCTCGGCCACGTGCAGGGTGCGCAGCCGCTGCCGCCACAACGCGTGCGCCAGCGTCTGGCCGTACTCCAGGGTCTCGGCCGTCCCGGGCAGCCCGGCCTCGGCGAGCAGGTAGGCCCGGGTGTGCTGCAGCGCGGCGAGCTGGATCCAGGCCGCCCGCGCGTTCGCCTCGGCCAGGGTCTCGCGCAGCAGGTCCAGGGCCTCCTCGCTGCGGCCGACCCGGCCCAGCGCGACCGCGACGAACGGCGCGGACCAGTGCAGGTCGGCGGTCGCTCCGCGGACCTTGGCCCGTTCCCGCCGCGTGAGGATCTCGCCCAGTGCGGGCTCGTCCTCGCCGCAGCTGATCCGGGCGCAGCACTCCTGGATGCCCGCGCTGGTGCGCCAGCGCTCGGCGTCCGGTCCGGCGGCGGCCTGCCCGGCGCGGACGGCGTACTCCAGCGCGTCCCGGCTGTGCTTCTCCGCGTCGGCCACCAGCTCGACGCGGTAGAGCTCCAGCGCCCAGTCGAGCTCGACCTCGGCGAGGTTGAGCAGCCACATCGCGGGCGCTCCGGTCTCGGTCGAGCCACGGGTGCTGGCCTCGTACGCCGCGGTGTAGTGCGGCAGCGCGAGCTCGTACAGGCGGAGGCTGTGGAACGGCAGGGCGATGCCGGTGTGCGCGTTGCTGGCCAGCCACGGGTCCTCGACGCCACGCAGCAGCGCGTCCTCGGCGTCGACCAGGTCGCGCAGCACCGTCTCGAGGTCGTGCTCGGCGACGTCCTGCTCGCCCATCTCGACCCGCAGGACGGCGCGCAGGGACAACCCGCAGGACAGCCAGCCCGCGCTCTCCTCGCGCTCCGCCGCCTTGATCATCAGCTCGGCGGCGGCCAGCGCCGCGTGCTCGTCCCCGCCGCTCATGTAGGCCACGGCGCGCGCGAAGTGCAGACCGGCGGGACCGTCGACGAGGTCGCCGGTGGGCTCGCGCAGGAGCCGCTCCGACTCCGCCACCACCTCGGCGTGCTCACCCGACTGGCCGCGTTCCAGCAGCCGGGCTGCCACCGCGGAGACGTCGTCCATCATGCTCGTGCCTCTCTCTTCCTCACGTGACATATCGACACGTCCGGGGCGGGGTTGAGCACAAGCGCCTAGCGGAGGCCGTCCCGGTTGTCCACATCCTGAGAGACTGTGCCAAGGGGTGGACGCTGTGCGACCATGGACGGGTGATGCCTGCGCAGCCGTACCTCGTGAGTCGACGCCACGTCGACCTCGGTCGTACGCGCAGCATGATCTGTCGCGGCTGCTGACCCGCCCGGACGACGACGTCGTCACCCCGCGCGCGGCGACCGTGCCCTCGACCCAGAGCTGGGCTCCCTCGTCTGCGTGCCACCACCTCGACGAGGACCCTCATGACTGCGACGATCCCCACCTCCCGCGCCGGCCGACCGCCTGCGCCCCAAGGGCAGTGGGCTCTCGGTGACCGCACCCCGCTGAACGCCAACGAGCGCTTCAAGCAGGAGGACGACGCGCTCAACGTCCGCGCCCGGATCGAGCAGGTCTACGCGGTCGAGGGCTTCGACGCCATCACCTCGGACGACCTGCACGGCCGGTTCCGCTGGTGGGGGCTCTACACCCAGCGCAAGCCCGGCATCGACGGCGGCCGCACCGGATCCATGGAGCCTGAGGAGCTCGAGGACAAGTACTTCATGCTCCGCGTGCGGGTGGACGGTGGCGCGCTGACCACCGAGCAGCTGCGCACGATCGGCGAGGTGTCCGTCCGGTACGGCCGCGGCACCGCCGACCTCACCGACCGGCAGAACATCCAGCTGCACTGGATCCGGGTCGAGGACATGCCGGCCATCTGGGAGCGGCTCGAGGGTGTCGGTCTGCTGACCACCGAGGCCTGCGGCGACTGCCCGCGGGTGATCCTGGGCAGTCCGGTGGCCGGTATCGCCGCCGACGAGATCATCGACCCGACGCCGGCGATCGAGGAGATCCAGCGCCGGTACGTCGGCGACCCGGCGTTCAGCAACCTGCCGCGCAAGTACAAGTCCGCGATCACCGGCATGGCGACCAACGACGTCGTGCACGAGATCAACGACATCGCGTTCACCGCGGTCGTCCACCCCGAGCACGGGCCGGGCTTCGACCTGTGGGTCGGTGGCGGCCTGTCGACGAACCCGCGGCTCGCCGTCCGGCTCGGGGCCTTCGTCCCGCTGGACGACGTCCCCGACGTGTGGGCGGGAGTCACCTCGGTGTTCCGCGACTACGGCTACCGCAAGATGCGGCACAAGGCGCGGCTCAAGTTCCTGCTGGCGGACTGGGGCCCGGAGCGGTTCCGCGAGGTGCTGGAGACCGAGTACCTGGGTCGGGCGCTGCTGGACGGCCCGGCGCCCGAGCCGACCGCCGACCCGGGCGACCACATCGGTGTGCACGCGCAGCGCGACGGACTGCACTACATCGGTGCCGCGCCGCACGTCGGACGGGTCTCGGGTGAGACGCTGACGCAGCTGGCCGATCTGGTCGAGTCCCACGGCTCGCAGCGGATCCGGCTGACGCCGCACCAGAAGCTGCTGGTCCTGGACGTGCCGTCCGACGCGGTCGAGGCCGTCGTCGAGGGCCTCGGCGAGCTCGGGCTGGACGCGCGGCCGAGCCTGTTCCGCCGGCACACCATGGCCTGCACCGGCATCGAGTACTGCAAGCTGGCGATCGTCGAGACCAAGGGCCTGGCGACGGCGACCATCGGCGAGCTGGAGACCCGCCTCGCGGACGTCGCGGAGCAGCTGGACGGCCCGATCACGGTGAACGTCAACGGGTGCCCGAACTCGTGCGCCCGCATCCAGGTCGCCGACATCGGGCTGAAGGGCCAGATCGTCACGGACGACGACGGCGAGCAGGTGCCCGGCTTCCAGGTGCACCTGGGCGGCGCGCTCGGGCTCGACCCCGGTTTCGGCCGCAAGGTCCGCGGGCTCAAGGTCACCGCCGAGGAGCTGCCGGACTACGTCGAGCGCGTCGTCCGCCGCTACCTCGCCGAGCGCGCCGGCGGGGAGCGGTTCGCCACCTGGGCCGTTCGCGCGCCGGAGGAGGCGTTGTCATGAGCACCATCACGGCACCACTGCGCGAGCGGGTGGCCGAGGCCGCCAAGGAGCTGGACGGCGCCCCGGCGCTCGAGATCGTCCGCTGGGCGGTCGAGGCGACCGGGGGCAACCTGGCGGTGGCCGGGAGCATGCAGGACTCGGTGACCTCGCACCTGGTCTCGCAGGTGCGGCCCGGGGTGGACGTGCTGTTCCTGGACACCGGCTACCACTTCGCCGAGACGCTGCGCATGCGCGGCCGGGTGCAGGGCCAGCTGGACGTCACGGTCATCGACGTGTTGCCCAAGCAGACCGTCGCAGAGCAGGACGCCGAGTACGGCGCGAAGCTGCACGACCGCGACCCCGGGCTGTGCTGCTTCCTGCGCAAGGTCGCGCCGCTGGCCGAGGCGCTGGAACCCTACGACGCGTGGGTGACCGGCCTGCGCCGGGACGAGTCGCCGACCCGGGCCGGCACACCGGTGCTGTCCTGGGACGACAAGCACGACATGCTCAAGGTCGCCCCGCTGGCCACCTGGACCGACGAGGACGTCGAGAGCTACCAGGTCGAGCACGGCCTGCTGCGCAACGCGTTGGTGCTGCAGGGCTACGCCTCGATCGGCTGCCAGCCGTGCACCCGGCTCGTGGCCCCCGGCGAGGACGCGCGGTCCGGCCGCTGGGCGGGCACCGACAAGGTGGAGTGCGGGATCCACATCTGATTGCAGAGCGCGCTCTCATTCACCCGCATGGCGTATAGCCGAAAGCCACACACCGCCCCTGAGCCCGTGCCACGATGAGCCTCACGTGGTCTGGGACAGGAGGGGCGCCCATGGTCGACGGGTGGCGAGATGCCCTCCGGGAGCAGTCGATCGCGGGCGCCGACGCGGCCTCGGACCCGCAGCCTCCCACCTGGCTGAAGGCCGTCGTCGAGGCGCAGCAGCACATCGCGCGCTCTGGTCCCGGTGTCGCGGACATGGCGGCGGCGCTGGCGCAGGAGGCGCACCGGATCCTGGGCTGCGCGGTCCTGGTGCCGTTGCTGGACGAGGGCGGCCTGCGGATCGCGGCGGCGGCCGGCGACCTCCCGCCGGGCATGCGCGTCGGTCGGCGGTTCGAGGTGCTGGGCACGCTGACCGAGCGGTGCCTGCGCTCCGGCGAGCCGGTCCTGTGCCAGGACACCCGCGGCGAGTCGACCCTGGCGCCGGAGCTGTTCGCGATGCTGGGCATCCGGTCCGCGGCCCTGGCGCCACTGCGCTACGGCGCGGTGTCGCTCGGCGTGCTGGTCGCGCTCGCCCCGACCGTGCACGCGGTGAGCCAGGAGGACTGCGACGTCCTGTCGGTGCTCGCCTTCTCGGCCGCGCCGGCCATGGTCGGCTCCCGGATCGAGACGGACCTGGCGGGTGAGCGGCTGCGGCTGTCCGCGACGTCCACCCTGACCGGCGCCGGGCAGTGGCGCTGGGACGTCCTGACGAACGACCTGCAGTGGTCGCCGGAGATGTTCGAGCTGTGCGGACTGGACCCGCGGACCACCCGCCCCTCGATGTCGCTGTGGGAGTCCTTGCTGCACCCCGAGGACCGCCGGCACGAGGACCTCGCCGCGGACGTCGCCGACCGCGAGGACGGGCTGCTCGAGACGTTGCGGCTGCGCCACCCCGACGGCACCTGGCGCGAGCTGGTCGCCTGGTCGCGGGCGATCGTGGAGGGCGACGTCGTCACCTGCGTCTTCGGTGCGACGGTCGACGTCACCAGCCAGCGTGGCGCCGAGCGTGAGCTGGCGCGGCTGGCCGCGCGGGACGGGCTCACCGGTCTGGCCAACCGCAGCGTGCTGGACGACCTGTTGCGCCGCAGCATCGCGACGCTGCCGGACCCGAACGACGTGTTCGACCCGGGGGACGCCGACGCCGCGTCCGAGCTGCCCGACGACCTGGGGCCGCTGACCGCCGTCCTGCTGCTCGACC
The DNA here is from genome assembly GCF_039541115.1 of Angustibacter luteus. Taxonomy (NCBI): domain Bacteria; kingdom Bacillati; phylum Actinomycetota; class Actinomycetes; order Kineosporiales; family Kineosporiaceae; genus Angustibacter; species Angustibacter luteus. Next base: position 484,045 of record NZ_BAABFP010000008.1, on the reverse strand, counting down.
TCGACCGGTTCAAGCTGGTCAACGACACGCTCGGCCACACCGTGGGCGACGCCCTGCTGGTGGCGGTCGCGCAACGGCTCACCGCGGCGCTCGAGCTGCACGACGTCAGCGACTGCTCGCCCACGGTGGCCCGCCTCGGTGGGGACGAGTTCGTGGTGCTGCTGCCCTGGGTCGCCGGCGTCGAGGCGGCCTGCGACGTCGCCCGGTGGTTGCTGGAGGAGGTGCGTCAGCCCCTCGAGATCGACGGGCTGGACCTGGTCTGCACCGGCAGCATCGGCGTCTCGGTCGCCTCGCACTCCGGCCGGTCGGGCAGCGAGCTGTTCCGCGAGGCCGACCTCGCGATGTACCGGGCCAAGAGCGTCGGCCGGGACCGGGTCGCCCTGTACGACGGGGCGCTGCGGGCCGAGGCCGAGTCGCGGATGCTCGCCGAACGGCGGCTGCGGGTGGCGATCGAGCGGGACCGGCTGCTCGCGGTGTACCAGCCGATCGTCGGCCTGGACGGCGAGAAGGTCATCGGCGTCGAGGCGCTGATGCGGCTGCGGGACGACGACGGCCAGCTGTTGCTGCCCGAGGGCTTCATCGACGTCGCGGAGGACACCGGCCTGATCGTCGAGCTGGACCGCTACATGCTCGAGCAGGGCGTCACCAAGCTCGCCGAGTGGGGCGCCGCCGGGCTGGACCTGACGGTGCAGGTGAACGTGTCCGCGCGGACACTGGGGCAGCCGGGCTTCGAGGAGCACGTGCACCAGCTGCTGGACCAGTACGGCGTGGCGCCGACGTCCCTGCAGCTCGAGCTGACCGAGACCAGCCTGGTGCCCGGCGGTTCAGCGGCCCAGGACGCGATGCACCGGCTGGCCGCGGTCGGCGTCCGCACCGGCATCGACGACTTCGGTACGGGCTACTCGGCGCTCGCGTACCTGCAGGACCTGCCCGTCTCGTTCATCAAGATCGACCGCGCGTTCGTCAGCCGGCTGGACGGGTCGCCGCGGCCGAGCGCGATCGTGCGCGCCATCGTCCAGCTCGCGCACGCCCACGGGTACTCGGTCACCGCCGAGGGCGTGGAGTGCCAGACCCAGGCGGACCTGTTGCGGGACATGGGCTGCGACTACGCGCAGGGCTGGCTGTTCGGCCGGCCGTCCGTCGAGCAGGTGCCCCTGCTGACCTGGGGCGAGAACCGCCGAGGCGCCCCCGCCTCCTGAAAGCCCCCAGCCCTCACCCCCCACACCCACCCCCCGCGGTGATCATGCACGTTCGCCCCGCGTCCGGGGGCGGAGGCGGGGCGAACGTGCATGATCACGGGTGGTGGGGTGGGCGAACGTGCATGATCACCGGGGGGTGGGGGTCAGCGCGGCTGGCGCGGACCGCGCGGCGCGGCGCCGTCACGACGTCCGGCGTACCCGCCCTCACGACGCGGGCCACCCTGACGCGGGCCACCCTCGCGACGTCCGGCATAGCCACCGCTGCGGCGGGGGCGGTCCGTGCGATCGGCGCGCCGCGGCGGGAACAGGTCGCGCTCGGCGACCACGACACCGCTGGGCACGGCACCGCGGGTGACCTGCAGCAGTGCGTCGTCGTGCGGCGAGACCTGCTCGGGCGTTGCGTCGACGCCCGCAGCGGCGGTCAGCCGGTCGACCATCCGGCGCTGGTGCGGCAGGGCGAGGGTGATGACGGTGCCGGTGCCACCCGCGCGGGCCGTGCGACCGGAGCGGTGCAGGTAGTCCTTGTGGTCGGCGGGCGGGTCGACCTGGACGACGAGGCTGACGTCGTCCACGTGGATCCCGCGGGCCGCGACGTCGGTCGCGACCAGCACCGGGACGTGCCCGTCCTTGAACGCGGCGAGCGTGCGGTTGCGGGCGCCCTGGGCGAGGCCGCCGTGCAGCGCCGCGGCGCGCACGCCCTGCTCGCGCAGCTGCAGCGCGATGCGGTCGGCGCCGAGCTTGGTGCGGACGAAGACGACGGTGCGGCCCTCGCGGGACGCGAGCGCGGCGGTCACCGGGGCCTTGTGCGCCGGCTTCACCAGCCACACGTGGTGCTCCATGGTGGTGACGGACGCGGTGGCGTCGCTGGTGGAGTGGGTCACCGGGTCGGTGAGGTAGCCGCGGACCAGCTTGTCGACGTCCCCGTCGAGCGTCGCCGAGAACAGCAGCCGCTGGCCGCCCTTGGGCGTGTGGTCGAGCAGCTCGGTGACGGCGGGCAGGAAGCCCATGTCGCACATGTGGTCGGCCTCGTCGAGGACGGCGACCTCGACCTCGGACAGGTCGCACGAGCCGCGGTCGACCAGGTCGGTCAGCCGGCCCGGGGTGGCGACGAGGACCTCGACGCCGCGCTCGAGCGCGCTGATCTGCTTGTGGTACGGCAGGCCGCCGGCGACCAGCTTGATCCGGACGCCGATGACGTGGGCGAGCGGCTCCAGGGCGTCGTGCACCTGCATGGCCAGCTCGCGGGTCGGCACCAGGATGACGGCGCGAGGCTTGCGGGCGTTGGCCTTGCGGCCCTCGAGGCGGGCCAGCATCGGCAGCCCGAAGGCGAGGGTCTTGCCGGAGCCGGTCTGGCCGCGGCCGAGGACGTCGCGTCCGGCCAGGGCGTCCGGGATCGTCGCGGACTGGATCGGGAACGGCTCGGTGATGCCGTCGCGGGCCATCCGCTCGACCAGCCGGTCGTTCAGGCCGAGAGCGGAGAAGGCGTTGTCGGCGGAGACGGTCACCGGACGCTGACGCAGCTGGGGACGGTCGGTGGAACGGGGGTGGTGCGTGGACACAGAAGTGCTCGTTTCATGACACTGGCGCACGCAACCGCTTCGTCGCGGGGGCGTCGACGCCGGGCGCTCCAGGTGCACCCTCGGCACCGGTCGACAGCAGGTCGCTGGCCGGTGGGGTGTCGGAGCGCCGAGTGAAAGCCTGGGGGCCGTCGTCCGCCCTGGCTTTAAACCAGTGCGTTCGGACGGCGCGCGCCGACGTCGTCCAGTCTACCGGCCCTGCGGGGTGCCCCTGACCACACCACGGGAGACCCCCGTCACGTCGGGCACCATGATCGCTGCGGTGGCCGACCCGGCCGGTTGGGCGTAGACATGTCCGCATGTCTGACGTCACCGGTGACTCCAGTCCCGCACCTCAACTGAGCGAGCACCACGGCAAAGTGGTGATGCTGTCCATCGCCGCGGCGATGGGCGGCTTCTTGTTCGGCTTCGACAGCTCGGTCATCAACGGCGCGGTCGACGCCGTTGAGGACAACTTCGAGCTGTCCTCGTTCGTGACCGGATTCGTCGTCGCGATCGCCCTGCTCGGGTGCGCCGCCGGCGCCTGGTACGCCGGCCGCTGGGCGGACAAGTGGGGCCGTACCCGGGTCATGCTGATCGGCGCGATCCTCTTCTTCGTCAGCTCGCTCGGCGCCGGGTTCGCCTTCTCGGTGTGGGACCTGGCGTTCTGGCGGCTCGTCGGCGGCCTGGGCATCGGTATCGCCTCGGTCATCGCGCCGGCGTACATCGCCGAGATCGCGCCGGCGTCGATGCGCGGCCGGCTGGGGTCGTTGCAGCAGCTCGCGATCACCATCGGCATCTTCGTCGCGCTGCTCTCGGACGCCTTCTGGGCCAACACCGCCGGCGGCGCGAACGACGTGATCTTCGGCCTGCAGGCGTGGCGCTGGATGTTCATCGTCGGCGTCGTCCCGTCGGCCGTCTACGGGATCCTGGCGTTGCAGATCCCCGAGTCCCCGCGCTACCTGGTGGCGACCGGTGAGCTGAAGAAGGCGACCGAGGTGCTGCGTCGCTGGGTCGGCATGCGCGCCCCGGAGAAGAAGGTCGAGGAGATCCAGAAGACCATCGACCGCGAGCACACGCCGTCCACCAAGGACCTGCGCGGCAACACCTTCGGGCTGATGCCGATCGTCTGGGTGGGCATCGCGCTCTCTGCCTTCCAGCAGCTGGTCGGCATCAACGTGATCTTCTACTACTCGACGACCCTGTGGCAGGCGGTCGGCTTCTCCGAGTCCAACTCGTTCGTCATCTCGGTCATCACCTCGGTCACCAACGTCGCGGTGACCGTCATCGCGATCCTGCTGGTGGACAAGATCGGACGCCGGATCCTGCTGCTCGTCGGGTCGGTCGGCATGGCCGTGTCGCTGGGTGCGATGACGCTCGCCTTCACCCAGGCCGTGATGACGACGGCGTCGGACGGTACCCAGACCCCGCAGCTCGGGTCGCCGTGGAACGGCATCGCGCTGGTCGGCGCGAACCTGTTCGTCGTCTCGTTCGGGGCGACCTGGGGACCGGTCGTGTGGGTGCTGCTCGGCGAGATGTTCCCGAACCGGATCCGCGGCGCCGCGCTCTCGGTCGCCGCAGCGGCCCAGTGGCTGACGAACTTCGTGGTCACCACGACGTTCCCGCCGCTGTCGTCGGTCTCGCTGGTGCTCGCCTACGGGCTGTACACCGGCTTCGCGGTGCTCTCGTTCTTCTTCGTGCTGTGGAAGATCAGCGAGACCAAGGGCATCGAGCTCGAGGACATGAGCGGCGACGTCCGGAGCCGGCGGCCGGCCAGCGCGCCGGCGCAGACCTAGCGGTCGCAGCCCCGGCGCATCAGCCGGGCTGTTGGGACGGGATCGGCTGCGCCTCGCGTCGACGGCGTCGGCCGAGGCCGAGCGTGAGCGCGGTCGCGACCAGGCACAGCGCGCAGACGGCGAGCGTCGCGGGCCGGACGCCGACGGCGGCGGACAGCTGGCCCGCGGCGAACGAGCCCAGCGCGATCGCGCCGACGTTGACCTGGTCGAACACCCCGAACACCCGCGCCAGGACGTCGGGCCGTGCCGCGCGCTGCAGCATGGTGACCGCGACGACCTCGGCGACCATGGTCCCGGCGCCCGCCACGGCGAGCATCGACAGGGTCGCGGCGGTGGCGCCCACCACCGCGAAGGCGGCGACGCTGCCGCACAGGCAGGTCATCACCACCATCAGCACGACCCGCGACCGCCCGTGGCCCGCGCACCGGTTGACCACGGTGAGCGCGGCCAGCGCGCCGCAGGTCAGCGCCCCGTTGAGCAACCCGAAGGACGCCACCGCGGTCAGCATCATCGCCACCAGCAGGAAGCCGTAGAGGAAGTTGTCGATCACCGCGACCGTCATCGGCACCCGCACCGCCCGGTCCGCGTAGACGGCGTGCAGCCCCTCGCCCATCGCCCGCCACCACGACGCAGGGTGCGCGGCCCGGCGCGGCAGCCGTACCCGTGCCGCCACGACCGTGGCCAGGACGAAGCACAGCGTCGACACCCCCGTCGCCACCGCGGTGCTGCGGCCCACCAGCATCAGCAGCCCGAGCAGGCCGGGACCGGCCAGCCACACCACGTTCTCCGCGGCGGTGACCAACGCGTTCGCCGCCGGGAGCTGCCCGGCCGGCACGCACTGCGGGGTGGCCGCGGCGGTGGCCGGGTAGGACGGCGTCGCGCACACCGCCGTCACCGCGGCCAGCAGCACCAGCACCGGGGTGGACCAGTCGAGCACGATGCCGGCGGTGACCGCGGCGGAGGTCGCGCCGCGCACCGCGACGGTGGCACCGATCACCGCGGGTGCGGACCAGCGGTCCGCCAGTGCGCCGGCCGCGCCGGAGAAGACGGCGTACGGCGCGAAGCCGAGCGCCACGGCGATGGAGACCCAGATGCCGGACGTCGTCCGGCTGAGCACCTCCAGGCCCACGGCGAGGGTGAGCGCCAGCTGCGCCGCGGTGCCGAGGCTGTGCGCGACCACCAGACCGCGCAGGCTCCGGGAGGCCAGCGCGCCGCGGAACCGGGCCGGTTCGCCGGCTGCCTCGGGCGCGGCGACGCCGCCGTGCTCGAGCGCCGCCGCGTCGACCGCCGGCGCGGTCACCGGAACTCCTCGCGCAGCGGCGCGAAGCCGTTGAACCCGATGGTGGAGTAGGACGCCGTGTACGCGCCGGCGGAGTGCAGCCGCAGCCGGTCACCGGGACGCAGGTCGGCCGGCAGCGGATAGCGGTGCTCGGCGTAGAGGACGTCCAGGCTGTCGCAGGTCGGACCGGCCAGCACCACCGGACGCGTCGGGCCGAGCAGCGGCGCGCCGTCCCGCAGCGCCTCGATCCGGTAGCGGATGGCCTCGCCCACCGTCTCGACCAGCCCGGTGAACACCCCGGCGTCCAGGTACACCCACGGCACCCCCGAGCGCTCGCTGACCAGGACGACCTCGGTGTCCAGCGTGCCGGCGTCGGCGACCATCGCCCGGCCCGGCTCGGCCATCACCTCGGGGAGGTCCGGCCCCAGGTGGCGGTGCAGGGAGGCCGTGATGGCGGCGCCGTAGTCGGCCAGCCCACGGGTCGGCTCGAGCGTCGAGGCGGGCAGCCCGCCGCCGAGGTCCACCACGGCCAGGTCGGCGCCGCACGCGCGGACGACCCGCCGCAGCGCGGACGTGGTGGCCAGCGGCTCGTCCCACGCCTGCGGGTCGCGCTGCTGGCTGCCGACGTGGAAGGCGACGCCCACCCGGTGCCCGGCCCGCACGGCCTGCTCCAGCAGCCGCGCGGCGACGTCCGGCGGGCAGCCGAACTTGCCGCCGAGCGCCCAGTCGGCCCCCGCCCCGGACGTGCTGATCCGGACCATCACCGTGCTGCCCGGCGCGTGCTCGGTGAGCTTGTTCAGCTCGCCCACGGCGTCGAAGGTGAACCGGCGTACCCCGGCGGCGAACGCGTAGGCGATGTCGGCGGCCCGCTTGACCGTGTTGCCGTAGGACATGTCCGCGGGGTCGCCGCCGGCGCACAGCACCGCGTCGATCTCACCCGGGCTCGCGACGTCCCACCGGCAGCCGAGCTCGGCCAGGGTGCGCAGCACCTGGTGCGCGGGGTTGGCCTTCACCGCGTAGTGCAGCCGGACGCCGGGCAGCGCGGCCGTGAGCAGCGCGTGCTGCCGAGCGACCTCAGCGGTGTCGACCCGGACGACCGGAGTGCGGTCGCCGCCCCGGTCGAGCGGGCTGGACGCGAGGGCGGACGCGGTCACGGCGGGCAGGGTCTGCATGGGAGGCCTCCGGCGGGCGGCACGCCGCGTCGCGGCGTCTCACCGGGAAGGAGCCGCCGGAACCGGCGCGTGATACCGCCCGGGCGCCCTCGCTGCGAGGGTCCTTGTGCGCGGCGGGGCCGTGCACTAGACACAGGAGCGGGCCGGGGCCGACGCCGGCCGCCCAGCGGCCGGAGGTGGACGTGGACGTCGACGTGCTGCGCAACCTCGTCGTCCTGCTCTCGGTTGCGGTGGCGGCGCCGCTGCTCGCCGACCGGTTGCGTCCGGTGCTGCTGGTGCCGACCGTCGTGCTCGAGCTCGTGCTGGGCATCGTGGTCGGGCCGGACCTGCTGGGCTGGGTGCAGGACTCCACCGCCATCTCGGGGTTGTCCAACCTCGGCCTCGCCCTGCTGATGTTCCTGGCCGGCTACGAGATCGACTTCGCCAAGATCCGCGGCCTGCCGGTCAGCCTGGGGCTGCGCAGCTGGGGCGTCTCGCTGGCCATCGGTCTGGTGATCGGGCTGGTCACGGCGACGGTGTCCGGGCACCTGTCGGTCCAAGGTGTCGCACTCGGTCTGATCGTGACGACCACGGCGGTCGGCACGTTGCTGCCGATCCTGCGCGACCGTGGCGAGCTCGAGACCTCCTTCGGGCCGTTCGTGCTGGCGGCCGGTGCCATCGGCGAGTTCTGCCCGCTGATCGGGCTCTCGCTCTTCCTGGCGTCGGACCGCCCGGTGGAGACCGCCGGGGTGCTGCTGCTGTTCGTCGCGGCCGCACTGGTGGTGGTGTGGCTGGCGCTGCGCAGCCGTACCCCGCGGGTGATCCGGATGGTCGGCGAGACGCTGACCACCAGCGCGCAGCTCGGCGTCCGGGTCGGCATCCTGCTCTGCATCCTGCTGGTCTGGGTCGCGACGGCGTTCGACCTCGACTTCCTGCTCGGCGCGTTCACCGCCGGGATCATCCTGCGGCTCTTCCTCGCGAGCAGCCCGCGCGAGGAGGTCGAGGTGCTGGAGTCGAAGCTCGAGGCCGTCGGCTTCGGCTTCCTGGTGCCGATCTTCTTCGTGATGAGCGGGGTCCGGCTGGACCTGCAGGCGCTCATCGAGCAGCCGCTCTACCTGCTGCTGCTGCCCGTCGCCCTGGGTGCCTTCCTGCTCGTGCGTGGCGGACCGATGCTGTGGCTCTACCGCCCCGTGCTCGACGCCGCCGACGTCAAGGCGCTCGCCCTGTACTCCGCCACCGCGCTGCCGCTGGTCGTGGTGATGACCGGTATCGGGGTGGACGACAAGCTCATGTCACCCGCCATGGCGTCCGTGCTGGTGACCGCCGCGATGATCTCGGTGCTCGTGCTGCCGTTGCTGGCCGGCCGGCTGCGTCCGGCGAACGCCGACTACGAGCCCGCCGACGGAGCCTGACCATGCCCGGCAGACCTAGGGAGACCACATGACCGCGCTCATCGGGGACCTACTGCCGTACGCGGTCGGGGTGGCGATCAGCCCCATCCCGATCATCGCGACGATCCTGATGCTGCTCGCGCCCAAGGCGGGCGGCACGAGCGTGGGGTTCCTGATCGGCTGGGTGCTCGGCATCACGGTCGCGACCGTCGTCTTCCTGGTGATCGCCGAGACGTCCGGCCTGGAGGCCGGCTCCGACCCCTCGACCACGTCGTCCTGGATCAAGCTGATCCTCGGGGTGCTGCTCCTGCTGCTGGCCGTCCGGCAGTGGCGCAGCCGGCCCAAGGGCGACGAGCCCGCGACGCTGCCCAAGTGGATGTCGGCGATCGACTCGTTCACCCTCGTGCGCGCCCTGCTGCTGGGGTTCGCGCTCGCCGCCATCAACCCGAAGAACCTGCTGATGTGCATCGCGGCCGGTGCCGCCCTCGGCGGCAGCACCCTGCCGAGCGGGGACGTCGTCGTCGCGACCGTCGTGTTCATCGTGCTGGCGTCCTGCACGGTGGCGGTGCCGGTGATCGGGTACGCCGTCGCCAAGGAGCGCATGCGTGACCCGCTGGACGAGCTCAAGGTCTGGTTGCAGGCCAACAACGTCGCGGTGATGAGCGTGCTGCTGCTGGTGATCGGCGTGGTGCTCGTCGGCAAGGGCCTCGCCGGCCTCTGAGGGCCCTGGGCTGGGCGGCGCGGCGGCGAGCCGTAGCCGAGAGGGTCGTTGCGGCTCTAGGGTCACCGGATGGACCCGTTGGTACGACGCGCCCCGCTGCGCGCCGTCCGCAGCGGGGTCTGGGGCCTGCTCGTGCTGGCGGCGTTCACCCTCGCCACCGCGGCCGCGGCCGCCGAGCCGCTGTTCGGTTCGGCCGCGGGGGACGCCGCCCTGGCCGACCAGCTGGCCGCCGTCCCGGCCGACGCGGTCGCTGCGGACGCTCCCGTCGTCCGGCTCGTCGGCGGTACCGGCATCCCCGGCCGGGGCCTGCTCAACGGGGCGCTGGACGACGTCCCCGGGCTCGGGCCGAGCGCCGTCACGGCCGCCTCCGTCTCGGTGGAGACCCGACCGCTGGAGTCCCTGCTGCAGCCGTACGTGAGTGCGGGCGGTGACCGCGAGCGCGCCCGGCTCTACGGGGACGACGACCTCGTCCACTCGTTGGTCCCCGTCGCGACCGCACCGGGTGCTGCGGCCAGCGGCGTCTGGCTGCCGGAACCGTTGGCGGACAGCCTGTCCGTGCGGCCCGGCGACCCGATCACGGTCGGCCTCGACACCCGCTTCCGGGACCGCTCGACCCCGTCCACGGTCGCCGGCATCTACGCGGTCGGACCGGACGGCCGGACGCCGAAGGACCCGCCCGGCACGCACCGCTGGACGTACCGGCGGGCCTCGCTGCCGGTGGACAGCGAGTTCGGCGTCCTGCCCGCGTACCTGCTGGTCACCGACGTCGCCGGTGCCGCCGCCCTGGCCGCCCCGATCGGTGACGAGCTGCTCTATGCGGTCGAGTCCCAGCTCGACCCGGTGACGCCGACCCTGGTCGAGGCCCAGCAGACGGTGGACGGGATCCGCGACCTGCAGGTCCAGGTGCGGGATCCCACCTTGGCCGGCGAGCGGCCGGACCGCTTGCGGCAGCAGGTCGTCTCGGGCCTGCCGAAGCTGGTGGCCGAGGCCCAACGGGTTGCCGTCCGGACCGTCGCGTGGACGCGCCCGCTCCTGCTGGCCGGGTTGCTGCTCGGGCTGACGGCCGTAGGGTGCGTGGCGGTGCTGACCGCGAACCGGCGAGCCGTCGAGGTGCGGCTCGGGGTCGCCCTCGGGCAGCGACCGTCGTCCGCCGGTGGTCTCGCCGCGCTCGAGGTGCTGCCTGCCGCGTTGCTGGCTGTGGTGCTCGGGCCGTTGGTGGCGTGGCTCGCGGTGTGGGCCGTCGGACCGCCCGCCGCGGTGTCGGCCACCGCGCTGGGCCACGGCGCCGGTCGGGCCGCGTTGGCCGCCGCGGCCGGCTGCGTGCTGGTGGCCGGGATCGCTCTGGTGGCGGCCTGGCGCGCGGAGCGGCTCCGGGTCGGGCCCGGCCGATCGAGTGTGCCGTGGGACGTCGCCCTGCTGCTGGTCGCGCTGACGGCGACGGTCGGGCTGCTGGTCCGGCCGGACGTGGCCGGGCCGCCGAGCGCGCTGGACCTGCTGGTGCCGCTGCTGCTGGTCAGCGCGGTCGGCGCAGTGGTCGGGCGGGCAGCGCTCACCCTGCTCGACCGGACGGCCGGCCGGGCTCGCAGCGTGTCCTCGATGCTGGCGCTGAACCGCGCCTCGGCCGGACGACGGCAGGGGGCCCTCGTCGTCACGGTGCTGGCCGCCGGGCTCGGGATGCTCGCCTACGCACTGGCCGCCGCCGAGTCCGTGACGACGGTGACCGCGGACCGGACGGCCGTCCTGGCCGGGGCCGACGCGACCGCCGAGATCGAGGTCTCCTGGCTGCTCGACCCCGGCGCGGCCCAGCTGCCGCCGCCGCAGCCCGGCGACTCGGCCCAGCCGTCGCTGAACGCGGTCCCCGGCGCCCGCACCCCGCCACTGCCGGACGGCACCACCATCGTCTGGCGGGGCCGGGTCAGCGTGCCGCCCGAGCTGGGCAACCTCGACCTGCTGGTCATCGACCCCGCGCACTTCGAGCAGGTCGCGGCGTGGGGCACCGGGCCCGAGCTCGCCCGGGCCCGCGCGCAGCTGGGCGAGCTGGCCCGCCAGGACGAGGTCGTCGCCGCGCGGCTGCGCGGCGGTGAACGCTTCGGACCCATCCCGGCGATCGGCGTCGGCGACGTCGTGGCGCGGCCCGGCGAGACCGCGGGGGTGACGAGCGAGCAGGGTGACGTCCCCGTCCGGTTCCTGGACGTCGTCCCCGCCTTCCCCGGGCACGACGACGCGCTCGGGATGGTCGTCGTCCCGGCGGACAGCTTCTTCCTCTACCTCGGCGCGCTCGACCCGAGGGTCAAGCCGCCGGCCGGCTCCGGGCGGTTCAACCGGGCGCCGTCGGACTACTTCCCCTCGCTGTGGTCCGCCGACGGCGTCGCTGGCATCCGGGCCGTCACCGACCCCGCCGGGGTCAAGACCGAGGGCATGACCACGATGGCGCAGGTCGCCCAGCAGCCGGACCTGGTCGCCGCCCGGCGCTCCACCGGCGCGCAGGTGGCGCTCGGCGCGAGCGTGGCCCTGGTCGCGTTGCTGGTGCTCGTGATGTACGCGGAACGGCGGGCCGCCGTGGCCCGTGCCGCCGACCTGATGCTGGCTCGGATGGGCCTGCGACGACGCGGTGTGCTGCGGGCCCGAGCGGTCGAGCTGGCCCTGCTCACCCTGCTCGGCTCGCTCGCCGCCGCGCTCGGGGCCGCGCTGCTCGCTCCGCTGGGTGGCCGGCTGCTCGATCCCGGTGGCGGCACGGAGCCGGAGTTCCACCTGCGGCTGGACGTCGTGGGCGCACTCTGGGTGCTGGCCGTCGCGGTGCTCGCGTGGCTCAGTGCGGTCGGTCTGGTGGCCTGGCGCGGCCGCCGGGTGGACGAGGGGCAGGTGCTGCGCGATGCCGAATGACGCGATGCGGAACGACCTGCAGCCGAGTGAGGAGGTCGCGCGCTGCGCCCGGCTGGTCCGGATCTACCCGTCCGCCACCGGTGAGACCCACGCCCTGCGCGGCGTCGAGGCGGTGTTCCGTCGCGGCACGGCCACCGCCGTGACCGGACCCTCCGGCAGCGGCAAGTCCAGCCTGCTCGGCGTGCTCGCCCTGCGCGACCGGCAGAGCGGCGGCGAGCTCTGGCTCGAGGGTCGGCTGACCGACGGCTTGGGCCGCCGCCAGCTGCGACAGCTCCGCCGGCGGGACGTCGCCTGGCTGGCCCAGCGCCCCACGCACAGCCTGTACGAGCACCTGACGGCTGCCGAGCACCTCCGGCACGCCGCCCAGATCCGTTCCGCCGCAGCGGAGTCCGGGCTCGAGCTGCTCGACCGGCTCGGCCTGGCGGCCCGCCGCGACGCCCGCCCGGCTGAGCTGTCCGGCGGGGAGCAGCAGCGCCTGGCGCTCGCGATGGCACTCATCGGGACGCCGTCGCTGGTGGTCGCCGACGAGCCGACCGCCGAGCTGGACGACAGCTCGTCCGAGCTGGTGCTGGCCGAGCTGCGCCGAGCGGCCGCGACGTCCGCCGTCGTGTTCGCGACCCACGACCACCGGGCTGTCGACGCCGCGGACCGGGTGCTGCACCTGCGGCACGGGGTGCTGTCCACCGAGACCCGTCGGGGCAGCGACGCCCTCGCCAGCATCGACTCGACGGGGCGGGTGCAGCTGCCGGCGCAGGCGATGACGCTGTTCCCGCAGGCCCGCGCGCGCATCGTGGTCGATGAGCAGGGCGTGCACCTGCTGCCACCGGAGGTCCCCGATGACGACTGAGTCGACGGGTCCCGAGCCGGTGCTGGTGGTCGAGGACGTGGGCCACGTGCTCGGCGGCTCGGCGCGGGTGCTGCAGGACGTCTCGGTGCAGCTGTCCGCCGGTGAGGTGCTGGCACTGGTCGGCCGATCGGGTTCGGGCAAGACGACCCTGTGCCACCTGGTGGCGGGCCTCGGACGCCCGACGTCCGGCCGGATCACGGTGGGCGGCACGGACGCGCACGACGTCGACGACTGGGCGCTCGTCTCCCTGCTGCCGCAACGGCTCGGGCTCGTCGAGGAGCTGACGGTCGAGCAGAACGTGCTGCTGCCGAGCCGGCTGCGCGGAGCCGACGACACGGTCGACGGCGCGCTGGTCGAGGACCTGTTCGCGGCGCTGGACCTGACCGCCTTCCGCGACCGACGAGCCACCCAGACGTCGCTGGGCGAGCAGCAGCGCACGGCACTGGCTCGCGCGCTGGTGCTGCGACCGGCGCTGGCCGTCCTGGACGAGCCGACCGGTCACCAGGACGACGAGCACGTGGCGCTGATCGGCGCCGCGCTGGACGTCGCCCGGCGGCACGGTGTCGCCGTGCTGGCCGCCACCCACGACGAGCGGATCATCGGCGCCGCCGACCGGGTGGTCACGCTGGCCGCTGGCCGCGTCGTCCCGGACTGATCGTGGCGCAGACCTAGCCGCGCAGGTCGCGCAGGATCCGCTGGCTGGCCAGCTTTCCGGGAGCGCCGATCACGCAGCCGCCGGGGTGGGTGCCGGACCCGCACTGGTAGTAGCCCTCGATGGGCGTGCGGTACTGGCTCCAGCCCGGCGCGGGACGGAAGAAGTACATCTGCGGCGCCAGGAACTCGCCGGCGAAGATGTTGCCCTCGGTCAGGCCGGTGACCCGCTCGATGTCCAGCGGGGTGACGACCTCGCGGTGCAGCACCAGGTCGCCGAAGCCGGGGAAGTGCGACTCGAGCACCGCCTGCGCCTTGTCGCCGAAGCTCTCCCGCTCGGTGTCCCAGTCGCTGCCCTTGAGCTCGTAGGGCGCGTACTGCACGAAGCACGACATGACGTGCTTGCCGGGCGGTGCCATGTCCGGGTCGACGACGGACTGGATCGCGGCGTCGATGTAGGGCCGCTCGCTGTACCAGCCGTACTTGGCGGCGTCGAAGGCCTTCTCGACGTACTCGATGGTCGGCCCGATGTTCAGGAAGCCGCCGTACTGGTCGACCGAGTCGGGCAGCGCCGGGAAGACCGGCAGCCCGTCGAGCGCGAAGTTGACCTTGGCCGAGACGCCGCGGAACTTCATCCGCTCGACGTTCTCCACCAGGTCCGCGGGCAGCTCGCGCGGGTTCACCAGGTCGAGGAACGTGCGGCGCGGGTCGAGCGCGCTGACCACGATCGGGGCGCGCAGCTCGGTGCCGTCCTCGAGGGCGACGCCGACGGTGCGGCCCTCGTGGGTCAGCACGGCCGTGACCGGTGCGCCCAAACGGATCTCGGCCCCGAAGGACTCGGCGGCCCGGGCCAGCACCTGGGTGAAGCCGCCGTTGCCGCCCTTGTGGAAGGCCCAGGACCCGAGGCTGCCGTCGTGCTCGCCCATCTTGTGGAACAGCAGGACCAGCCCGGACCCGGGTGACATCGGCCCGACCTTCGAGCCGATCACGCTGGACGACGCGTGGTATCCCTTCACGGCCTCGTGGGTGAAGTAGTTCTCCAGCCAGTCCGCGGCGCTGCCGGTGACGAGCCGGACGACGTCGTGCATGACCTTCTGCTCGATGCCGCCGAGGTGGTCGAGGAGCCAGGCGACGTCGGCCTGGTCCTCGGGGTCCTTGCCGAACACGTTCGGCGGCGGGTTGTCGAACAGCGGCCGCACGGCCTGGACGACCCGGTCGAGGTCGTGGTGGTACCGGTCGTAGGCGTCCGCGTCGTGCGGGGAGTGCCGGCGGATCTCCTGGATGTTCTGGCCGTGGTCGTCGCCGAACAGCAGGTAGTCGCCGTCCCCGGTGGGGTGGAAGGACGACGGCATCATCAGCGGCATGAAGCCGTGCTGGACGAGGTCGAGCTCCTGGATGATCTCGGGTCGCAGCAGGCTGAGCGCGTAGGAGAACGTGGTGAACGAGAAGCCCGGTACGAGCTCCTCCGTGATCGCCGCGCCGCCGACCAGGTGGCGCTTCTCCAGCACCAGCGTGCGCAGCCCCGCCTTGGCGAGGTAGCCCGCGTTCACCAGGCCGTTGTGGCCGCCGCCGACCACGATCGCGTCGTACGTCGAGCTGTCGGTCGTCATGGCTTGGCCGTCTTCCTCGCGGGGTTGAACAGGGCGTACCGGGCCGTGCGTGCGGCCACGGTGGTGTTGTGGTGCTGGATGGCGAGCTCCATCCGGACCACCGGGCCGAGGCCGTCGGCGGTGGGGGCCAGCGCCGGCCGGACCCGGGCCAGCCCGATGTGGCGCTGCAGGACCGGCGAGTACATGAAGCTCGTGACGTAGCCGACCTGGGCTCCGTCCTCGTCGTACAGCATCGACTCGTAGGGCAGCGGGTTCTCGTCCTTGGTGGGCAGCAGCCCGGCGTCCCGGAACAGCCGGTCCCACTCCTGCCAGTCGACGACGATCGAGACGGCGGCCCAGCGCGACGAGCGCTCGCGCAGCTCGCCGCGGATCGCGGCGCCGCCGACGAAGGCGCGGTCGTCGTCCAGGAGACCGCGCAGCATCCAGCCCATGCCGAGCTCGGTCGGGGTGACCCGCTCGTGGTCGGTGAACGCGAGCCGGCTGTTGTGCCACTCGACGTCGACCAGCGGCAGCCCGGCCTCGATCCGCAGCATCCCCATGGCCTCCTCGCCGTAGGGACGCAGGCTGTGCGCGCGACCGGCGTCCAGCACCGCGTCCAGCACCTCGAGGGCGTCGCCCGAGTCCACGGTGATCTCGAAGCCGAGGTCGCCGGTGTACCCGGTGCGGGACACGGTGACCGGGGCCGAGCCGACCTTGCCCGGTGCGTGGCCCATGAACGGCAGCTCGTCGACCGCGGGCAGCAGGTCGCGCAGGGCGGCGCGCGAGCGCGGCCCCTGGATGGCCAGCACGCCGTACGCGTCGGAGACGTCCTCGAACGCGACCTGCATCCGCCCGGCGAGGTCCTGGAACCAGCCCAGGCTGGCGCGCGCGGTGGTGAGCAGGAAGTCGTCGTCGGAGTGCCGGAAGACGACGCCGTCGTCCATCACGAAACCACGCTCGTCGCACCACAGGGTGTACTGCGCGCGCCCGGGGCGACAGGTGCGGATGTCGCGCACCAGGACGCCGGCCAGGAACCGTTCGGCGTCCGGTCCGTAGACGCGGTACTTGAACAGCGGCGACGTGTCGAACAGACCCACGCCGTTGCGCACCGCGAAGTACTCGTGCTTGGGCGCGTGCGAGTAGCGCAGCGCGGACAGGTATCCCTGCCAGTGGGTGTACAGGCCCTGCGTGTTCAGCTCGCTGAGCCGCGGATGGAACGGCGTGGTCCGGATCACCGGGTCAGCCTAGACGGCTACTGACCGGCGCGTCAGTAACTCGCAGCCGATCGAGCACCCAGGCGTAGACCTCCGCCTCGTACGCCAGGTGCGCGAACCGCCCCGACGGGCCGGCGTGCGCACCCGCCCCGGTCTCGCAGCGGAACAGGCAGCGCGGCGACCACTGCGGATCGCTCTCGCGCAGTGCCGCCACCCACTTGGCCGGCTCGCTGACCATGACGCGGGGGTCGTGCAGCGCACCGGTCACCAGCAGGTCCGGCCGGTTGCCTGCGGCCGGCAGGTTGTCGTAGGGGGAGTAGGCGAGCAGCCAGTCGAACTGCTCCCTCACCCGGGGGTCGCCCCACTCGTCCCACTCGTTGATGGTCAGCGGGACGTCGGCGTCGAACATCGTCGTGACGACGTCCACGAACGGCACCTCGGCCACCACCGCCCGCCAGCGCTCGGGGCGCTGGCTGAACACCGCGCCCTGCAGCAGGCCGCCGGCGCTCAGTCCCCGCGAGGCCAGCCGGTCGCCGTCCACCAGCCCGGCCAGGCCGTCGGCCACCGCCAGGTGGTCGTCGAACGTGTGCTGCTTGTGACCGAGCCGGCCGTCCAGCCACCAGCGCCGACCGCCCTCGCCGCCGCCGCGCACGTGCGCGTGCGCGAAGACCACGCCGCGGTCCAGCAGGCTCGGCAGGGCCGGGTCCCAGTCCGGCTCGAACGAGTACTCGTAGGCGCCGTAGGCGTACAGCAACGCCGGGGCGGTGCCGTCCAGCGGGGTGTCGCGGTGCCGCACGATCGTCACCGGGACGGCGGTGCCGTCCTCCCCGGGGAACGTGCGCGTCTCGGCCACGTACCGGTCGGGGTCGTGGCCAGGAGCTTGCTGCCGGTGCCGCGGCGTGCGCGCCCCGGTGACCAGGTCGACGTCCGACCAGACGGGTGGCTGCGTGTAGGCCTGGTCGACCACGGTGACGGCACCGGCCGCGAACTCCTGGTTGTGGCCAAGGGTGACGGTTCCCGCGGCGAAGTCCGGACGGATGTCGAAGGCCGGCTGGGCGTCGACCCGGCCGAGCCCGTCGACCGGCAGCACCCGCAGCCGGTGCTCGCCCTGCGTGCGCAGGCTGAGCACGACGTGGCCGGCGAACGCGTCCACCCGCTCGAGCCGCTCGGCCGGGTTCTCGTCGACCAGCGGGAGCCAGGCGCCGTGGTCCTGGTCGTGCTCGAGCGGCAGCGGGCACCGGGCCAGCCGGAACTCGGTCGCGGCGTCGTTGGTGACCAGCAGCAGCGCCTCGCCGTCGGGCAGCACGGCGTGCTCGGCGTGGTACTCGACGCCCGGACGGCGACCGCCGACCGAGCGGGGGGCGGCATCGGTGGCGGCGGCGTCCAGCACCCAGACCTCACTGGTGTCCCGGCTGGCCGACCAGAGCACGACGAGCCGGCCGCTGCGGCTGGTCCGCACGTTGATCTCGAAGCGTTGGTCCGGCTCGGCCTGGACGACCGTGTCCTGCTCGGTCGGCGTGCCGATCACGTGCCGGCGCACCTCGTACGGCCGGTACGCCTCGTCGTGCACGGTGTAGAGGAAGGCGTTCGAGTCGGCGCTCCACGCGCCGCCGTAGTACGAGCGCGGCACCTCATCGGCCAGGTCCTCGCCGGTGCTCAGGTCGCGGAAGTGCAGCCGGTAGACCTCGTCGCCGTCGGTGTCCACCGAGTACGCCAGCAGTCGCCCGTCCGGGCTGACCAGGGTCAGGCCCAGCTCCACGTAGCCGGTGCCCGCCTGGTCGGCCAGCAGGTTGGCGTCCAGCAGCACCTCGCTGCGGCGTCCGTGTTCGTCTGCCTCGACGCCGTTCGGCCACGATTTCAGCACCGATCCTGCGTCCGAGGTGTTGAAATCGCGCAACAGTTGCCGGTACTCCCTTCCGGCCGGGAGCAGCGTGTAGTAGGAAGACCCTCGATACCTCCAACTGACCGATGGGTCAGTAGCAGGGACCCGCTCCAGCATCTCCGAACGCAACGCCTCCACGAGGGAGACCAGATGTCCGGTAGCCGATCGGTACCAGTCGCGCTCGGCCTCGAGGTGGGCGAGCAGGTCGGGGGCGTCCAGCCTGCGCATCCAGTGGTACGGGTCCGGGCGGCGAACGCCGTGCTCGGTGTGCTCGTGCGGCTGCTGGCGAGCCTGCGGGGGAGTCGTCACAGCGCGCACCGTACCCCCGTGCGGCTGGCCGCCGTGCTGGCCCTGGTCGCGGGCGCGTCGCTGGTTCCGGCTGCGCTGCAACCGGCTTCGGGGGCGACGACGCCGGCCAAGTCGACCTTCACCGTGGCGCTGACCGGCGACGTCGACTCGTTCAACCCGTTCCTCGGGGTCGAGGCGAACTCGTACGAGATGTGGGCGCTGACCTACGACTACCTGGTCAACTACTCGATGAAGGACATGTCACCCGAACCGGGCCTCGCGAAGTCCTGGGAGACCTCGGCGGACGGCCTGACCTGGACCTTCCACGTGCGGGACGGCGTGAAGTGGTCGGACGGCCAGCCGCTGACCGCCGCGGACGTCGCCTACACCTACACCCGGGTGCTGAAGGGCGAGACCGAGTCGACGAACTGGGCCACCTACCTCGGCTCGGTCACCTCGGCGACCGCACCGGACGCCCAGACCGTGGTGCTGAAGCTGAGCCAGCCCAACGCCGTCCTGCCACTGCTGCCGATCCCGATCGTGCCGGAGCACATCTGGAAGAGCGTGTCCGAGAAGGCCGTGAAGACCTACCCGGCCGAGCCGAAGCCGGGCCAGCCGGTGGTGGGCTCCGGGCCGTTCCGGCTGGTCGAGGGCACGGCCGGCGGCTCGACGTTCCGGTTCGAGAAGAACCCGGACTACTGGAACGGCACCCCGCACGTCGACGAGGTCGACTACCGGGTGTTCAAGGCCAAGGACCCAGCGGTGCAGGCGCTGATCAAGGGCGAGGTGGACTTCGTCGAGGACATCCCGCCGCTGCAGGTCAAGTCGTTGCAGGGCAAGCCCGGCATCACGGCGCACAGCGGCATCTCGCCCCTGTTCGAGGAGATCGGCTTCAACACCGGGGCCATCGACACCGAGTCCGGCAAGGCGATCGGTGACGGCATGCCCGCGCTGAAGGACCCGAAGTTCCGGCACGCGCTGGGCTACGCGGTGGACACCAAGCGCATCGTGCAGAACGCCTACCAGGGCGCCGCGCTGCCGGGCGACACGATCATCCCGACGGCGTACGACAACTACCACTGGGACGTCCCGGCGGACCAGGCGTTCACCTTCGACCTCGCCAAGGCCGGCGAGCAGCTCGACGCGGCCGGCTACAAGAAGGGCGCGGACGGCCAGCGCACCGACCCGCAGGGCAAGCCGCTGACGACGATGCGGCTGTTCGCCCGCAGCTCCGACCCGGCCTCCGTGAACACCATGGACTTCTTCAAGGAGTGGCTCGGCCAGATCGGCATCAAGGCCGACGTCACCGCGATGGACTCCAGCAAGCTCGGGGACGTCATCCTCAGCGGCGAGTACGACGCCTTCCAGTGGGACTGGTACGTCGAGCCGGACCCGGACTCGATCCTGTCCGACTTCACCTGCGACCAGCTCGGCGGCTCCTCGGACTCCTGGTACTGCAACAAGGAGTACGACGCGATGTACAAGCAGCAGAACGGCGAGATGGACCACGCCAAGCGGGTGGACCTCGTCAAGAAGATGCAGGAGCTGCTGTTCCAGGAGTCGCCGTACATCGTGACCGCCTACACGACCATCGGCGAGGCGGTCCGCAGCGACCGGTTCGCCTGCTTCCAGCCGCAGCCCGACCCGGGCGGCGTCTGGCTCATCCAGTACGGCGCGCACAACTACAGCTCGCTGCGACCGGCGTCCGAGGCCGGGGACTGCGACGGGGTGACGTCCGCGCTGGGCGCCAACGCGTCGTCGGGTGAGGAGGACGCCGCGGGGACCAACACGGCGGTCTGGATCGGCATCGGCGTGGTCGTCGTCCTGCTGCTCGTCGGTGGTGGGGTCCTCGCGCTCCGCCGTCGGGGGACGGAGGGCGAGCGCGAGTGACGATCCTCGACTCCGGCGCAGCTGTCCCGCGGACGGTCCGCCGGCGCAGCTACGGCCGGTACGTCGGGTCGAAGGTGCTCGGGTCGATCGGCAGCCTGTTCTTCGTCCTGGTGGTGAGCTTCTTCCTCTTCCGGGTGCTGCCCGGTGACCCCGCCAGGACGCTCGGCCGCGAGCGGTTCAAGACCCCCGAGCAGATGGCGGCGTTCCGGCACACGTACGGGCTGGACCAGTCCATGCCGCAGCAGTTCGTGACGTTCCTGAAGAACGTCTTCAGCGGTCAGCTGGGGGTGTCGCTGCGCTACCGGGTGCCGGTCGCGGACCTGATCCAGGAGCGGATGTGGCCGACGGTCCTGCTGGTCGGGTCGTCGACGATCCTGGCCACCGTGATCGGGGTCCGCATCGGGATCCGCAGCGGCTGGAACCGCGGCAGCCGGTTCGACAAGTCCTCGACCGCGTCCACGCTGACCCTGTACTCGATGCCCGAGTGGTGGCTCGGCCTGCTGCTGATCGCGGCGTTCGCCGTCGGGATGGGACCGCTGCCGGGGCTCTTCCCCACCAGCGGGCTGCACTCCATCGGCGTCGACCCGAGCAGCCTCAAGGGCGTGCTGGACACGGCCTGGCACCTGACCCTGCCCGTGGTCACCCTGACCCTGGCGTACCTGGCCGAGTACTCGCTGATCATGCGCTCGTCGCTGCTGGACGAGCTCGGTGAGGACTACCTGGTGACGGCCCGGGCCAAGGGTCTGCGGGACGTGCAGGTGCGACGCCGCCACGCGGTCCGCAACGCGATGCTCCCGACGCTGACCATCTCGGCTCTGAACATCGGCTTCGTCGTGTCGGGAGCGATCACCATCGAGACGATCTTCTCCATCCCGGGGCTGGGCCTGCTCACCACGGAGGCGCTCACCATCCCGGACTTCTGGGTGCTGCAGGGCACCTTCCTGATCGCCTCCGGCGCAGTGATCGCAGCCAACCTGGCGGCCAACCTGCTCTACGGGTTGTTCGACCCGCGGGTGCGCACGTGAGCGCCGTCCAGGACGCCGTGCAGCCGCGGCTCACACCGGGTCAGATCGCGCGTCGTCGCCGGGCGGAGTCGGCGCGCCGCACGTGGAAGACGTTCCGCCGCAGCCGGTCCGGCGTGCTCGGGCTGTGCGTCCTCACGTTCTTCATCCTGGTCGCCGTGCTCGCGCCGCTGCTCGCGGACCCGGACGGCCTGGAGGTGACCAAGGCGACGGGCGGTGTCCTGCAGCCGCCCGGGGCCGGCTACCCGCTCGGCACGGACGAGAACGGGCGCTCGATCCTGACCCTGCTGATCTACGGTGCCCGGGTGTCGCTGGCGGTCGGGCTCACCGCGACCTTCATCTCGGTGGTGATCGGCACGTTGGTGGGCCTCATGTCCGGCTTCTTCTCGGGTTGGCCGGCCGCCGTGCTGTTCCGGGTCACCGAGTGGTTCCTCGTGCTGCCGTTCCTGCCCCTGGCGCTGGTGCTGGCCACCGTGCTGGGCCGCTCGCTGCTGAACATCGCGATCGTGATCGGGGTGACGAGCTGGCCTGCCACGGCCATGTTGATCCGCAGCCAGACCCTGTCCATCAAGGAGCGCCCGTACATCGAGCGGGCCCGCGTGCTCGGCGCCGGTCGGTGGCGGCAGATGACCCGGCACGTGCTGCCGAACGTGATGCCGATGGTGTTCGCGAACACCACCCTCACGGTGGCGATCGCGATCCTGGCCGAGACGACCCTGAGCTTCCTCGGCCTCGGCGACCCCACCCGGGTGTCCTGGGGCTCGATGCTCGAGGGTGCCTTCGCGGTCGGCGCGATCACCACCGGAGCCTGGTGGTACATCGTGCCCCCGGGCGTCTGCGTCGTGCTGGTGGTGCTGTCGTTCACCCTCATCGGGCAGGCGCTCGAAGAGGTCTTCAACCCCCGTCTCGGGAGCCGGTGATGACGGAGGTGCTGGAACCCGAGCAGCTGCGGACGGAGCTGCTGGAGATCGACGACCTGTCGGTGTCCTACCGGACGTCGGAGGGGCTGCTCCCCGCGGTGCGCGGTGTCTCCCTGACGCTGCGGGCCGGTGAGGTGGTCGGCGTGGCCGGTGAGTCCGGCTGCGGCAAGTCCACGCTGGTCAGCACCGTGCTCCGCCTGCAGCCCAAGGACGCCACGGTGACCGGGCAGGTCCGGGTCGACGGGGCGGACGTGCTGAGCATCGGCTGGGGTCAGCTGCGCGCGGTGCGCTGGGCACAGGCGTCCATCGTCTTCCAGGGAGCGCTGCACTCGCTCAACCCGGTGCTCCGGATCAGCGACCAGATCGCGGAGCCGATCCAGCTGCACGAGCCCGCGCTGTCGGCGTCCGCGGTGGACGAGCGCGTCGTCGAGCTGCTCGAGCAGGTCGGCCTGCCGCCCGCCCGGCGCAAGGCCTACCCGCACCAGCTGTCCGGCGGCCAGCGGCAGCGGGTGATGATCGCGATGGCCCTGGCCTGCCGACCGCACCTGATCGTGGCCGACGAACCGACCACCGCGCTCGACGTGATGGTCCAGGCGCAGATCCTCGACCTGCTCTCGAACCTGGTGAAGGAGCTGGGCGTCGGCCTGCTGATCATCAGCCACGACCTGTCCGTGCTCGCGTCGGTCTGCGACCGGGTCGCGGTGATGTACGCGGGTCGTGTGGTGGAGGGCGGCACCGCCGACCAGGTCTTCACCGACCCGTTGCACCCGTACTCCAAGGCCCTCTCCGACGCGTTCCCGCGAGTCGGCGACCCCGCCGCCCGCTACACCCCGGCCGGTCTGGCCGGCGACCCGCCCGACCCGCGGTACCTGCCGCCCGGGTGCTCGTTCGCGCCGCGCTGCAGTCGCGCGACCGCCGCCTGCGAGGTGGCCGAGCCGGCGCTTCTCGACTTCCCGGTGGCCCGCCAGGTCGCCTGCATCCGCGTGGGGGAACCGTGAGCGAGTCCAAGCAGCCGCTGCTGGAGGCGCGCGGCGCGCACGTGGAGTTCGTGACCCGGGCGGGTGCGGTCGCGCGCGCGCTGGACGGCGTCGACCTCGCGGTCGAGCGTGGTGAGATCGTCGCGCTGGTCGGCGAGTCCGGCTCCGGCAAGACCACGCTCGCACGCACCCTGGTCGGGCTGCAGCGGCCGGACGCCGGCCAGGTCCTGGTCGACGGCGCGCCGCTGGACTACTCCGTCCGTGGGCTGCGGGCCTTCCGCAGCCGGGTCCAGCTGATCCTGCAGGACGCCGCGGGCGCGCTGAACCCGCGGCAGACCGTGTACGAGTCGGTGGCCGAGGGCATCCGGCTGCACAAGCGCGTGCAGGGCGACGAGCAGGGCCGCAGCGAGCCAGAGCTGGTCGCCGCCGCGCTCGCTGAGGCGGGTCTGCGCCCACCGGAGAGGCTGTTCCTGCGGTACCCGCACGAGCTGTCCGGCGGCCAGAAGCAGCGGGTGCTCATCGCCGGCGCGCTCGCGCTCCGGCCGGAGCTCCTGGTCGCGGACGAGCCGGTCTCCTCGCTCGACGCGTCCATCCGTGGCGAGATCCTGGCGCTGCTGCTGCGGCTGCGCGACGAGCTCGGCCTGGGCATCGTGGTGGTGACGCACGACCTGGGACTGGCCTGGAACATCGCCGACCGGATCGCGGTCATGTACCTGGGTCGCGTGGTCGAGCACGGCACCACCGAGGAGGTGCTCGAGGCGCCGCGGCACCCGTACACCCAGGCGCTGCTGTCCGTGGTGCCCGAGATGGAGCAGCTCGAGCCGGTCGTGCTGACCGGTGAGATCCCGGACCCGACGCACATCCCGGCGGGCTGCCGGTTCCACCCGCGGTGCCCGATGCTGGCGGACGGGACGGCGGAGCGCGCCGGGGTGGCCGACAGCTGCCGGACCGTGCCGCTGACGGTGCTGCCCAACGAGTCCGGGCACCGGGTGGCGTGCCACCTGGACGCCGTCCTGAGCCGGACGCGGTAGCGGTGGCGACGGCGGGTTCGCCCATGAGACGATCGCTCCCGTTACTGACTCGCGAATCAGTAGGGACGAAGGTGGTGCGGCATGTCGACGGCTGACCTGGTCCCCGCGCTGCCCCGCGAGATGTACGTCGACGACGCGACCTGGCGGTCCGAGCGCGAGGCGCTGCTGTACGGCGAGTGGTTCTGCCTCGGGCGCCGGTCCGACCTCGGGCTCACCGCGCCGTCCCAGGTGCTGACGGCGGACGTGGCCGGTGAGTCCGTGCTGGTGACCAGCGACGAGCACGGTGTGCTGCACGCGGTCTACAACGTCTGCCGGCACCGCGGGTCCCAGCTGCGCCCGGTCGTCCCGGACGCTCCCGACGGCGCCGCCGGCCCGGCCGTGGCCTGCTCGATCGGCGCGCTGCGCTGCCCGTACCACTCCTGGACGTACGGGCTGGACGGCCGGCTGCTGCGGGCGCCGCACGCGGAGCTCGACGACCTCGCGCCGTTCTCGCTCGCGCCGGTGGGGGTGGACGTCTGGGGCGGGTTCGTGTTCGTGCACCTGACTCCTGAGCGCGCCCAGCCGCTCGGCGAGTCGGTCGCCAAGGCCGCGGCGACGCTGGCCAACTACGGGTTGGCCGACCTCGTCACCGGTCAGGTGCTCACCTACGACGTCGCGGCCAACTACAAGGTCCTGCTGGAGAACTACAACGAGTGCTACCACTGCGGCCCGGTGCATCCCGAGCTGACCCGGCTGGTGCCGGCGTTCGGCGGTGGCGGCGCGGACCTCACCTGGGACGACGGGATCCCGCACCGCGAGGGGGCCTGGACGTTCACCACCACCGGCACCACGACGCGCGCACCGCTGCCGGGTTTGAGCGAGGCCGAGCGGACCCGGCACAAGGGCGACCTGGTGTACCCGAACCTGATGGTGTCGGCGTCCGCGGACCACGTCGCGGCATTCGTGCTGCTGCCGACCGCCGCCGACCGGACGCGGGTGGTGTGCTCGCTGCTGTTCGCGGCGTCCGAGGTCGGTGAACCCGACTTCGACCCCACCGACGCCGGGGACTTCTGGGACCTGGTGAACCGCCAGGACTGGGCGATCTGCGAGTCCGTGCAGCGCGGGATGTCGTCGCGCAGCTACCGGCACGGCTGGTTCGCGCCGATGGAGGACGACAGCCTCGACATCCGGCGCTGGGTGCTGCCCCGGCTCGGCCACCGAACGGGGGAGCAACCATGAGCGAGCGGGTCGACTACGTGGTCGTCGGGCTCGGTGCCCTCGGCAGTGCGGCCGCGATGGAGCTCGCCGGGCGCGGCCACTCCGTGGTGGGCCTCGAACGCTTCGAGCTCGGCCACTCGCGCGGCGCCAGCCACGACACGAGCCGCATCCTGCGGCACAGCTACCACACGCCCGACTACGTCCGGCTGACCCAGCGGGCCTACGCCGACTGGGCCCGGCTGGAGCACGACGCGGACGCGTCGTTGGTCACCGTCGTCGGCGGGCTGGACCTGTTCCCGGCGGACGCCGCGATCAACCCGGTCGACTACCTCACGTCGCTGGACGCGGTCGGCATCGCCTACGACTGGCTGGACGTCGACGCGGTCCGCCAGCGGTGGCCGCAGTTCCGGCTGCCCGAGGGAACGATGGCGCTGCACCAGGCGGACGCGGCGATCGTGCCGGCCGGCCGCGGCACCCGAGTGATGCAGGAGCAGGCCCGCCGCCGCGGCGCCGACCTGCGGGAGCGCAGCGCGGTGCTCGCCGTCCGCGACCTGGGCGAGCGCGGATACGAGGTGGCGACCGTGCACGGCCCGGTGCTCTGCAGCGGTCTGGTCGTCTGTGCTGACGCGTGGGTCAACGACGTGCTCGAGGGCCTCGGGGTGCAGGTGCCGGTCGAGGTCACCCTCGAGCAGGTGACGTACTTCCAGCCGGACGACGCCACCCCCTTCCAGCCCGGCCGGATGCCGCTGTGGATCTGGATGGACGACCCCTCGTACTACGGCTTCCCCAGCTACGGCGAGCCCACGGTCAAGGCGGCCCAGGACTGCGGCGGCCCCACCGTGCATCCCGACCGACGGACGACCGACGTCGACCCCGCGATGGAGTCCCTGCTCGCCCAGCACCTGCAGGCGATGCTGCCCGGCGTCGGCCATCCGGTGCGTTCGCTGCGGTGCCAGTACACGCTGACCCCGGACCGTGACTTCGTGCTCTCACCCGTGCCCGGTCACGAGCGGGTGGTCGTCGGTCTCGGCGCCGCGCACGGGTTCAAGTTCGCGCCGACCTTCGGCCGGCTGCTGGCCGACCTGGTCGTCGGCGGGCCGGCACCGGACGCCGACCTCGACCTGTCGGCCTTCCGGCTCGACCGGGCCGCGCTGACCGACCCCGACTACCAAGCGCACTGGCTGGTGTGATGTGGCTGCCCGAGTGCGCCGCAGCGCTTCAGACCAGGTCCGCCGGGTCCAGCCCGAGCTCGCGGGCCACCGACTCGGCCACCCAGCGCTTGAGCTCGGCCCGGGTCACGGTGCGGTAGACCAGCATCGCGACCGACAGGCCGTCCAGCAGGGCCGAGACGCGGGTGACCGCGGCCGCCGGCTCGGCGCACTCGAAGGTCCCGTCCTCGACACCGTCCTCGACGACCTCGCGCAGCACGGTGCACCAGCGCTGGTCCATGCCGCGCAACGCCTTGCGGATCACCGGTTCGCGCTGGGCCAGTGCCCAGGCGTCGATCCACAGCCGCCAGCCGGTGGCCGCACCCGTCGGGCCGTACAGCCGCAGCACCCGGCGGAGCCGGTCCAGCGGGTCGCGTCCGCGCGAGTTGGCCGCGTCCAGCCGCGACAGGTCGCGTTCCACGGCGTGCGCGAAGGCATCCGCGACGAGCGCGTCCTTCGTGCCGAAGTGGTAGAAGATCAGCCCCGGGCTGATGTGCAGCGCGTGCGCGACGTCCGAGACCCGGGTCGCCGCGAGCCCGAGCCGGTCGACCACCTCGATGGTCGCGGACAGGATCTCCTCGCGACGGACGTCGACGCTGCGTCGTCCCCGCGTCACGGTCGCAATCCCATGCAGCGCAGCATATGGCCCCGTCCGCAGGAGGTGTGGTGATCGACGACATGAACGCCGACCAGGTCGAGTCGGTACGCCGGCTGGCCCCCGCCCCCGGACTGCCCGGGCAGATGATGGCGGCCGACGCGTACACCTCGGACGAGGTGCTCGCCTGGGAGCGGCGTCACCTGTTCGCCGGCACCTGGACGTGCCTGGGGCGGCTCGACGACCTGCTGCCGACGCCCGCCGAGGGCCGCCGGACCTCCCAGCGCGCGCTGCGGGTCGGTGACGTCTCGACCCTCCTGGTGCAGGACGGCGAGACCCTGCGGATGTTCGCGAACACCTGCCGGCACCGCGGCCACGAGCTGCTGCCCGAGGGTGAGGCGTCGCACCGCCGCACCGTCCAGTGTCCCTACCACGCGTGGACCTACGCCCCGTCCGGCGAGCTGGTCGGCGCACCCGGGTTCCGGGAGGACGACACCTTCGACTTCGCCGAGCACGCCCTGGTGGAGCTGCCCGTGCGCGAGTGGGAGGGCTGGGTCTTCGGGCACGCGCTGCACCCGCTGGGAGACGTGGACGTCCCGTCGTTCGAGGCGCACCTGGGCGCCCTGGCCGGGCTGGTCTCGCCGTACGCGCCGGGCTCGCTGGTGCTCGCGGACCGGCACACCTACGAGGTCGCGGCGAACTGGAAGGTCATCGCCGAGAACTACCACGAGTGCTACCACTGCCCGCTGATCCACCCCGAGCTCTGTCAGGTCAGCCCGCCGACCTCCGGCGAGAACTACGAGCTGCCCGGCGCCTGGGTCGGTGGGTCGATGGACCTGCGCGAGGGCATGTCGACCATGTCGATGGACGGCGCCCTGGCGGCCACGCCGCTGCCCGGCGTCGACCCGACGCGCGTGGAGTACCTGCACCTGCTGCCGAACCTGCTGGTGTCGGCGCACCCGGACTACGTGATGACCCACCGGATGGTGCCGCTGTCCCCGGGGCGTACCTGGGTCGAGTGCTCCTGGCTGGTCGCGCCGCCGGCCGACGGGTCGGCGCCCTCGGCCCGAGGTGCCGTCGAGTTCTGGGACGTGACGAACAAGCAGGACTGGGGTGCCTGCGAGTCCGTGCAGCGCGGCCTGGCCAGCCCGCACTTCCGGCCAGGTCCGTTCGCGCCCAACGAGGACGCCGTCATGCAGGTCGTCGCGATGATCGGCCAGGCCTACCGCACCGGGCGGCTCGAGGCGTGACCGACCGCCGGTCGGTCAGCGAGGCACGTGCTCGGACCAGGTGCGCCGGCTGACCAGCTCGTCGCCGTCGTAGGCCTCCGCGTCGATCGCGACCGCGTAGCCCTCAGCCCCGACGTCGATCCGCATCGTCGACATCACCCGCACGTCGATCCCCGGCCAGCTCAGGCGGTACGTGCAGGTGGCAGCAGCGTGCTGGGCGAACGTGCGCCGGTCCACCACGACCTCGCCGGCGTAGTGCTCGGTGGCCTCGCCGTCGTACGGCACCGGGTACGTCGAGCCGCTGCGCACCGCGCAGGTGGTGGTGCGGGCCAGCACGTCGCGGGTGATCGTCCAGGCCACGTCGGACGGGTCCTCGGACGACGACGGCTCACCCGGCGTGAACGCCGGCGCCGGGCGCTCGGAACCGCTCCAGAGCGGTAGGTCCAGCTCCGCCGAGTGCACCGTCAGCGTGACCGGTGCCGGGGGTGCGATCGTGTTCGGCCAGTCCGTCCCGGCGACGCTGACCCGCAGGGTCTGCCCGGGCGAGAACGCGTACGCACAGGCGTCGAGCTCCACCGTGACGTCGTAGACCTCGCCGGGCACCAGGGGCTCCGGGTCGGTGGCCGCGTGCACGCCGGCCCGGAAGGCCAGGTCCAGGCTGCCGCGCGAGACGAGGGCGGACGTGCCGTCGTCGAACACGTCGCACAGCTTGACCGACAAGGACGCCGCCGGGGCGTCGGCGCTGACCCGCAGCCGCAGCCGCGGCTGCCCGATCAGGACCTCACCCCCGGCGGGGCGGTCCCAGGTCAGCGACCGGACGTCGTCCTCGCGCTGGTCGCCGGACAGTCCCCACGGCAGGTGGCCCGCGCAGTCGATCCAGGCCGAGGTGCCGACGTCCGGATCGACTGGGAGGGAGCGGGTCCCGTCCAGCTCGTGGGTCGCCCAGGCCGTGGCCGGCGAGGGCCAGGTGTCGCTGACCCAGTACCCCTCGTGCAGCTCCAGGTCCGGCTCGGGCCGCGTCGAGGTGCGCACGAACACATCGGCGCGGTCCTCGTGCGGGGTCGAGTCGTCCTCGCGCAGCCAGCGGTCCCACCAGGCCACCATCTCGGGCACCAGGTCGATCCGCGGCCCGGGGATGGCGCTCGCCGGGTCGGCGTGCGCCCACGGTCCGGCCAGCAACCGGTGCGGCACACCGGCTTCGCGCAGCGCGGCGATGGTCCGGAACGAGTTGTTGCGGTAACCGTCGGCCCAGCCGGCGACGATCATCACCGCGCACTCGATGCGCTCGTACCCGCGCGTGCCGGTGTCGACCCGCACGGAGCCGTGCCGCCAGTAGTCGCCGTCGCGGTTCTCCCGCAGCCAGGTGAGCGCCCAGGGCTCGTTGGTCTCCAGCCGGCGCCGCCACTCGTCGCGCCAGTCCTCGCCCCAGAGCGCGGGCACGGGTGGCAGGACGCACATCGGCGTCATGTAGTGGTTGTAGTCGACCTGGTCGACCAACCGCAGCGCGCCGCCCCGCCAGTGCACGTCGTCGGTCCAGCGGTCGTCGCTGGAGTAGATGCCGCAGACCGCCTTCAGGGCGGGCGGCCGCTCGCACGCGATCTGCAGGGAGTTGAAGCCCGAGTACGACGTGCCCCACATGCCGACGTTCCCGCTGCACCACGGCTGCTCGGCGAGCCAGCCGATCACCGACGGCAGGTCGGACTGCTCGGCCTCCGGGTACTCGTCCGTGGCGTCGCCCCCCGAGGAGCCGGTGCCGCGCAGGTCGAGCCGGCAGACCGCGTACCCGTACTCGTCGCGCAGCCGCTGGTAGCTGTCGGCGTAGGAGGAGGTGAGGTCGTCCTTGCGGTACGGCAACGCCTCCAGCAGGCAGGGTTGTGGTCCGTTGGCCTCGTCCGGCAGGTAGAGCGTCGCTGCGAGCTCCACGCCGTCCGCCATCGGGATGCGGACCTCGCGCTCAGTGCCGGCCACGGTAGGCACCCCCCATCAGTCGGGTGACCAGCGCGGGATCCAGGCCCTCGCTGGTGTTGGCGTCCCGTCCGACCGTGGTCGGGGCGGTGAGCAGGGAGTTCAGGACGGCTTCCTCCGCGGCATCGACCACCGCCTCGAACAGCGCGTCCAGCCCGCGACCCGACACGAGCTCGATGCCGCTGGACCCGCCGTCCCGGTCGGTGCGGCACGCGGTGGAGGCGGCCAGGAAGATCTCGCCGCTGCCGTGGTGCGCGGTGGATCCGGTGCGCGCCAGGCCGAGGCCGATGCGGCGGGCCAGGCGGGCGCACCCGGCGCTGTCCACCGGCGCGTCGGTCACCACGATCCCGATGCACGATCCGGCGGGACGGTCCGGCTCGACCCGATCCGCGCTGAGCTCCTCCGGTGGTGGCAGCAGGCGGCCGAGCGGCGTCCCGTCCACGGTGAGGCGCTTGCGCTCGCCGAAGTTGGTCAGCAGCAGGACGGCAACGGTGTGGCCGTCCGGCGTCACCCGGGACGACGTGCCGATGCCGCCCTTGAACCCCAGGCAGGACATGCCCGTCCCGGCGCCGACGGCGCCCTCGGCGGGTGCCTGCTCGCCGCCCCGCGAGGCGAGGGCCCGGGCGTAGGCGTCGCGCACGTCCTGCTCGCTCACCTGCATCCGCCGGCAGTCGTTGAGGAAGGAGTCGTCGCACTCGCCGACGACGGGGATGACGACGTCGTCGGCCACCGCGTCGTGCTGCTCGAGCGCGATCTGGCAGGCCGCGTCGTAGACCCGGCCGAGCTGCATCGTGGACGTCAGGTAGACCGGCGTCTCGACCGCGCCCCACTCGCCCGCGGTGAGGAACCCGGTGCACTCGCCGGCGCCGTTCAGCACCGCGCCGCCGGCGGCGACCGGCCGCAGGTAGGCGTCCTCGGCGAGCAGCAACGTCGTCACGCCGGTGCGCGCCACGCCTCGCCCCTGCGGCGGAGCCGGCTCGTCCCGCACGACGGTCGCGTGCCCGAGGCCCACCCCGGCGACGTCCAGCACGGAGTTCGTGGGGCCGGTGGGCAGGACGCCGATCTCGATGCCGATCTCACGCGCGCGCGACATGGCGCCATCCTGCCGCACCGCGGACCCGGATGTGGTGTGATGCTGACTCATGAGTCAGTTGACGGCGCCGGTGGTGTGGTCGCCGGCCACCCGCGAGCACGACCCGCGGCACGAGATCTGGGTCGGCGTGGCCACCCAGGGCACCGAGGTCGCCACCCGGGTGGACGTGATCCTGCAGGCGCTGCGGGACGCCGGCCACCGACTGGTCGAGGCACCCGGGCACGG
The DNA here is from genome assembly GCF_039541115.1 of Angustibacter luteus. Lineage (NCBI taxonomy): Bacteria > Bacillati > Actinomycetota > Actinomycetes > Kineosporiales > Kineosporiaceae > Angustibacter > Angustibacter luteus. The sequence goes on along the minus strand of NZ_BAABFP010000008.1, from coordinate 452,246 downwards.
GGACGACGTGCTGCGGCAGGTGCACGACGGCGAGCTGCTCGAGTTCCTGGCCACGGCCGCCGAGCGCTGGGCGGCGGGGCCGTACGCCGAGCTGGTCGGGCAGGACCGCGTCGTCCCGTACCTGTTCCCGACCCCGGCGATGACTGCGGGGCTGCCGGTGCGCCGTCCCGTCTCGGTGCACGCGGACGCCGGGCGGTTCGCCTACGACACGATGACGCTGGTCGGCCCGGGCACCTGGGAGGCGGCGCGGGCGGCGGTCGACTGCGCCCTCGAGGCCGCTGCGCTGGTGGGCGCGGGGGAGCGGCTGGCGTACGCGCTCTGCCGTCCTCCGGGGCACCACGCGACGCCCGCCGGCTTCGGCGGTTCCTGCTACCTGAACAACGCCGCCGTTGCGGCAGAAGCACTTCGCGGCCAGGGCCACGAGCGCGTCGCCGTGGTCGACATCGACGCCCACCAGGGCAACGGGACCGCCGCGATCTTCTACGACCGTGCCGACGTGCTCTACGGGTCCGTGCACGTCGACCCCGGCGCGGGCTGGTTCCCGCACGTCGTCGGGTACGCCGACGAGACGGGCGTCGGGCCAGGGGTCGGGGCGACCCGGAACGTCCCGCTCGCCGCGGGAACGGGGGATGGGCCCTGGCTGGCGGCGGTCGGCGACCTGGCGGCCTGGGTCGCGCAGGCCGGCTGCACGGCGCTCGTCGTCTCGCTCGGGGTGGATGCCGCGGCGGACGACCCGGAGAGCCCGCTGCTGGTCACCCACGACGGATACCGGGGCGCCGGAACGGTTCTGGGCCACACCGGACTGCCGTCCGTGGTCGTGCAGGAGGGCGGCTACCACCTGCCCAGCCTCGGGACGCTCGTCGCCGCCTATCTCGACGGCCACGCGGACGGGCTGAGCTAGCCGGTCTCAACCGGCCCTGACGCCGGCCAGTTCGTCCAGGTCCTGCGCGGACAGGGTGAGGTCCCCGGCCGCCAGGTTGTCCTCGAGGTGGTCGACGGACGACGTGCCGGGGATCAGCAGCACGTTCTCGGCGCGCGACAGCACCCAGGCCAGTCCGACGCGGCTCGCCGGCACGCCGTGCCGGGCCGCCACCGCCTGCACCTGCGGCTGCTCCGTGACCTTGGGGAGGTGCGGGAAGGCCGAGCCGAGCGGGAAGTACGGCACGTAGGCGACGCCGACCGCAGTGCACCGGGCGAGGACGTCGGCGTCGCCCCGGTCGACCAGGCTGAACGCGTTCTGCACGCACGCGATGTCGGCCAGCCGGATCGCCGTCTCCACCTGCTCCGCCGAGACCGTGGACACCCCGACGCCCGCGATCTTTCCCTCCTCGCGCAGGGCCACCATCTCCGCGAGCTGGTCCTCGAACGGCACGGCATCCGCCGGATCCGCGTGCTCGTCCATCCGGCGCAGGTTCACCGCGGTCAGGCGCTCGACCCCGAGGACGCGCAGGTTCTCCTCGACGTCCTCCCGCAGCTGCGCCGGATGCTGCGCGGCGATCCAACCGCCGCCGGCGTCGCGCCGGGCACCGACCTTGGAGACGATCGCCAGGTCGTCCGGGTAGGGGTGCAGCGCCTCGCGGATCAGGCCGTTGGACACCCCGATGCCGTAGTACTGGGCGGTGTCGATGTGGTTCACGCCGAGCTCGACCGCGCGGCGGAGCACCCGCAGCGCGCCGTCGTGGTCGCGGGGTGGCCCCATCACGCCAGGGCCGGGCAGCTGCATGGCGCCGTAGCCGATCCGGTGGACGTCCCGGTCGGCGAGTCGATACGTGTCGGTCATACGTGCCACGCTACGTCGCCGCAGCGCCACATATTCGGTTGTCGGGACGTCGGCGCCTTGGCAGGCTCGCGCTATGCCCAGCGCCGTCGACCCCCCGTTCGACCAGTTCCTCGCGACCGCCGAGGCCGTGGCCCAGGCGCGACCCGAGGTCGACCTCGAGATGGCCCGCGAGGTCTTCATGGAAGCAGCCACCCTGCTGCACAACGGGCTGGTCCTCGATGACCTGGACGAGCACGACGCCAGCGCGGTCGTCGCCGGGCTGTGCATCGACCTGGTGACCGCGGATCCCGGCGCAGCGGTGCGCGCTCGCGCGCAGTCGGCGTTGGAGGGCAAGGAGGACCTGCACGACGCCGAGGGTGGCTACGCGGCGTACATCACCTCCGCGGCGCTCATGCAGCTCTGATCCGGGTTCCGAGGAGGGCGTCGTGGTCGCGGATCGCAGGACGCCCCCGCAGGGTGGGTTGCCGCCGACGGCGGGGCTGGCCGGGGTCGTCGAGATCGCCTGCGACGAGTCCGGGTTCTCCGGCACCAACCTGCTGGACGCCGCCACACCGGTGTTCGCGCACGCGAGCGTCGACCTGCGACCGGACGAGGCCGCCGACCTGGTCGCGGGGCTGCGGTCCGGCTTCCGGCGGTCCGACGAGGTCAAGTCCGGACGGTTCCTGCGCGGTGCGCACGTCGACGAGGGGCTGGCATGGCTCCTCGACGCGCTCAGCGGACGCGCACACGTCCACCTGATCGACAAGCAGCACTTCGTCGCGTCCCGGGTCGTCGACCTGTTCCTGGCCGAGCCCACGTACGCGGCGGGGACCAGCCTGGCTGAGGGCTCCGGCGTGTCCGCCCTGGCCCTCTACCGAGCCGGCCGCGAGGTGGGTCCCCGCTGGGACCGCTTCCTCCAGGCCTTCGTTGCGCTGGTGCGCACCAAGCGTCGGCGCCAGCCGAGTCGCGGTGCCGTGCAGCAGTTCATCCAGGCGCGGGACGACCTGGCCGGTTCCGGGCCGGGCGCCGAGGCCGAGCACGTCCTCGCTGCCATCGACCCGGCGCACGTCTGGGACGTCCTGACCCGCCTCGCGCAACGCGACCCGTCGATCCCGCCACCGCTGGAGCCCCTCCTGCCGGCGCTCGCCGAGACCGTCCTCTTCTGGAGCGGGGTGCACCGGCAGGTGCTGGTGATCCACGACGAGCAGAGCGCACTCACCCCCGGCCGGCTCCAGCGCCTCCAGCAGGTGCTCGCCCAGGGCCGCGAGGTGTCACCGCTGGCGGGGCTGGTGTCGGTCGACTCCCGAGACGATCCGCGGGTCCAGGTCGCGGACCTGCTGGCCGGGGTGGCCCGGCGCTCGGCGGGGCGAACGTGCATGATCACCGGGGGTGGGCAGCGGCCCGACGCGGCTGCCGGACACGGCTACACGACGTGGAACTCGATCCGGTAGACCAAGGTGGCGTCGTCAATCGGGCCGGCGTGAGCGGCGCGGACGCGCAGCGTCTCCCGGTCCGGTTCACCCGAAGCCTGCACGTCGTCGTCCGTCACGGCGGAGAACGGCAGCACCTCGATGGTGTCGACCTCGATCAGGACGCCGCACGTCGCGTAGCGCCCGCCGGCCTTGACCTGCGGGCGCGCCCAGAGCCGGATCGACACCGTGATCTCGCCACCCGCCACCGCCTCGCGCAGGTCCCGACTGAACATCACCCCTGACACGGTACGTCGGATCGCGTGCTTGGCGGCGCCTGGCGGTTTCGGGCAGGCTGACGGGGTGACGTCGTCAGCGCCGGCCCAGTACGTGACCAAGCCGCTCACGCCGCAGACGTGGCCGGACTTCGCTGCGCTCGTGGAGGCGAACAACGGGGTCTGGGGCGGGTGCTGGTGCATCGGGTTCCACCCCGACGGCTTCCAGGACTCGCGGGAGGGCAACCGCGACGCCAAGCGAGCCCATGTCGAGAACCGGACCGTCCACCAGATCCTCGTCTACGCCGGCGACGAGTGCGTGGGCTGGTGCCAGTACGGGCCGCCGGGTGAGGTGGCCTCGATCAAGAACGCCAAGGCCTACGAGAAGGAGCTCGTGGCCCTGCCGGACTGGCGGATCGGCTGCGTCTTCGCCGGCAGCAAGCACCGGCGCCAGGGCGTCGTGCGTGCCGCCCTGGCCGCGGCGCTGAGCGCGATCGGCGAGGCCGGCGGAGGCGTCGTGGAGGCCTACCCCGAGCAGCTGGACGGGCGCGCGCCACAGCGAGGCGCCTTCCTGCACACCGGCCCCGAGAGCCTGTTCGAGGAGTTCGGCTTCGAGCGCGACCGCCGCATCGCCAAGTGGCGCTGGGTCATGCGGCGCACCGTCACCTCGTGACGCTGCCCCTAGATCCGGACGGTTTTCGTCCTGTTGCTGTGCCAGCCTACGAAGCGATCACCGGCGCGATCGAGCGAGGGAGGGACCGTGAGCGAGTTCCAGGTCAGGCCGCTGACGTCGCAGAGCTGGGACGCGTTCGCTGAGATGGTCGAGCGGCACAACGGCGTGTTCGGCGGCTGCTGGTGCACCTACTTCCACACCATGAACGCCGAGAAGGAACGCACCTACGACGCCAACCGATCCCTCAAGCACCGCCTCGTCGTCGAGGGGCGGGCCCATGCGGCACTGGTGTTCGACGGGGACGAGGTGGTGGCCTGGAGCGAGTACGGCAGCCCGGACGAGCTGCCGAACATCTACCACCGCAAGCAGTACGAGGAGGAGCTCGACGTCCGGCCCGACTACCGGATCACCTGCATCTTCGTCGACAAGCGCTACCGGCGGCGCGGGCTGTCCGCCATCGCCCTGCAGGGCACCCTCGACCTGATCGCGGCGGCGGGTGGCGGCGTCGTCGAGGGCTACCCGCACGACAACGACGGCCAGAAGAAGTCCGTGCTCTACGACGGAACCCGGGCGCTGTTCGAGCGGGCCGGCTTCGAGTTCATCCGCAGCAAGGGGTTGGGCAACTGCGTCATGCGCCGCACCGTGGCCTAGCCCGGTAGGTCGCGGCGGTACTGGGCCGTCGCGGCGCTCCACGCCCCTGGCGGCAGGCGCCACGACGACGTCCCGGGGGTGACGGCCCTGAGCAGCTGCAGCACCGAGGCCACCTGGCCGACGAGCCCACCCTGACGGTGCCCGACCAGGGCCGCACCCTCACCCGTGAGGGCGAACCGGTCGTCGCCGTCGATCGCGAGCAGGCCAGCGGCCGCGAGCCGGCCGACGGACGACTCGACCTCGGCCTCCGTGACGATCGCGTGGTTGACGGCATCCGCGGCCGCGACCAGGTCGACCAGGTCGCAGGGATGCTGGGAGATCGTGACGGCGGTGAGGACCCAGGCATCGGCGAACCGCCACGCGTCGGCGCCTGCGTCGCTGCCCGCGTCCCTCACGAGCGGACCCGCGACTCGCCCAGCTTGACCGCGACGACCCCGGCCAGGATCAGCAGCCCACCCACCAGCTGGACCGGACGCGGCAGCTGGTCGAGGAGCAGCCAGGCGAACACGACGCCGGCCACGACCTCGAGCAGCGCCACGAACGACGCCAAGCGCGAGCCCAGCCGGCGCCCGGCCGCGATGCCCGTCGTGTACGACACCGCGGCCGTCACGACGCCGAGCACCAGCAGCGGGACCCACCACGCGACCGTGTGCCCGGCGTACGTCGTCGAGCTGGTCGAGGTGTCCATCGGCAGCAGGCCGACGACCCCGAGGACGCCGAGGAAGAGGGCACCGACGACGAGCCCGCCGGCCGCGAGCGCCAGGGGCGGCAACCCGTTCGCCTCGTCGGCCGAGATCACGAAGTACGCCGCGGCACCGACCATGGCGGCGAGGGCCCAGAGCACCCCGGCGACGTTGAGGTCGGCGCCGGAGAGCAGGTCCAGCACGAGGACGAGTCCGAGGGCGGCGAGCCCGGCGCCGACCAGGGTGACCGGGCCGGGGCGCTGCCCGTGACGGAGCCAGAGCCAGACCACGACGGCGGCGGGGGCGGTGTACTCGATCAGCAACGCCGGCCCGACGTCCATCCGGGCGACCGCGGAGAAGTAGCAGAACTGGGCGCCGGCGACGGCGAGGGCGCCGTACACCAGGACCAGGCCGGCGTTGTGCCAGAGCACGTTCCAGCGACCGTGCAGCGCGTAGAGGCCGAACGGGAGCACGACGAGCGCAGCGATCCCGACCCGCACCAGGACCACGGCCCCGGCGCTCCAGCCGGTGTCGAGCAGTCCGCGGGCCAGCGAGCCGGACAGGCCGAACGTCGTCGCGGAGACCACGGCGAAGACGAGACCGGTGACCAGCCGGGACGGCGCCGCCGTCGGGGCGGTCGCCGAGGGGGCGCTCGCGAGGCTGTCATGGTCAACGGTGGTCATGACTCATGACCGTAGGCCCGCCTGGTGTAATCTGTCAATGTGCTCTTCGGTCATGACACCGAGATGTCCCTCGGCGCTGCCGTCGCGTTGGTGAACACCGCCGAGGCCCCGGACACGCTGACCACCGTCGAGGAGCTCGACGAGTGGTACGCGGAGTGGTCCTACACCGGACGCCGGGACGGGGACGGCGCCGAGCTGGCCGCCGTCCGGGCGCTGCGGCCGGTGCTGCGCGGGCTGTTCGTCGCCGACCGGGACGACGCGGCCATCCTGGTCAACACCATGCTGGCCGAGGCCGGCGCCGTGCCCCGGCTGGAGCGGCACGGCTCGTTCGACTGGCACGTCCACGCGGTCCCGATGGAGGCGTCGCTGGTCACCCGGGTGACGGTGGAGACGGCGATGGCGATGATCGACGTCATCCGGTCCGACGAGATGTCCCGGCTCGGGGTGTGCGCCGACGACACCTGCGACGGGATCGTGCTCGACCTGTCCCGCAACCGTTCTCGGCGGTTCTGCAGTACCGCGTGCGGCAACCGCAACGCCGTCGCCGCCTACCGCGCGCGCTCCCGCCTCAGCTGAGCTCAACCGAGCCCGAGCCCAGCTCGTCCGGGGCCCGCATCCGCCAGGCGTCCGTGACCAGCTCGGTCAGCCGCTCGACGTCCACGGCGTCCAGCCGCAGCATCACCAGGGGCCACCCGTCGTAGGCCGGGGTGGTGAAGAACAGCTCCGGCTCGCCCTTCAGCAGCGCCTGCTTCTCGCCCTCGTCGCCGACGAACAGCACGGCGACGTCGGTCCGGATCACCCGCTTCCGGCCCGGTTCGCGCTCCGGGTAGGACCAGACGAACCCCTTGCCGCCGACCCGGAAGTCGAAGCCGTCGCTCGGGATCTCCGCGACGTGGGCCAGCTCGAGCGCGATCCGGCGCACGTCCGCCGCGTCAGCCATGGCCGTTCGACCGCTGCCTCGCCCGCTGCATCTGTACAGGTTAGGTGCCGATCCGGTGGGCCTGGGCCAGAAAGACGCCGGTCCGAGCGACACTAGGGGGCGTGACGAGTCTGAGTGCGCCGATGACCCGATGGTTCGGACGTCGGATGCTGAAGAGGGTGGCCGCCGGGGGTCTGGATCTGTCGCGCGTGCCGTTCGCGCCGGACTCGTTCCTGCTGCCGTTCCGGCGCGACGGGCTGGACCCGGTGGCCGAGCTGGGACGGCGGCGCGAGCGCGAGCCGGTGAGCCGGCTCCTGAGGTTCGCCGGGTTCAACGTCTGGCTGGTCAGCGGTCACGCCGAGGTCCGCGCCGTCCTCGCGGACCGGTCGAGCTACAGCAACGACATCCGCCGCCTGGTCCCGAGCCACGGCACGACGGCGGCGCACTCCGTCGGCGGCCTCGGGCTGACCGACCCGCCGGACCACACCCGGCTGCGCGGCCTGCTCACCCCGGAGTTCACGATGCGTCGCCTGGCCCGGCTGCAGCCGGGCATCACCCGGATCGTGGACGAGCAGCTGGATGCGCTGCAGGCCAAGGGGCCCGTGGTCGACCTCGTCGCGGACTTCGCCTTCCCCATCCCGTTCCTGGTGATCTGCGAGCTCCTCGGCGTCGCTCCGGAGGACCGGGAGGCGTTCCGCCAGCTGGGCGCGAGCCGCTTCGACCTGACCCGCGGCGGGATCGGCCTGTTCGATGCGGCGTCGACCTCGCGGTCGTTCCTGCTGGACGTCGTCGCCCGCCAGCGCGCAGAGCCGGGGGACGGCCTGATCGGCGCGATCCTGCGCGAGCACGGCGACGAGATCGACGACCTCGACCTCGCGGGTCTGGCGGACGGCGTCTTCCTCGGGGGTTACGAGACCACGGCCAGCATGCTCAGCCTGGGCACGCTCACCCTGATCCAGCACCCCGACGTCCTGGAGCTGATCCGCCAGGACGACGACGCCGTGGCCGGCGTGGTCGAGGAGCTGCTGCGGCACCTGTCCGTCGTGCAGACCGGCTTCCCGCGCTTCGCCCGGCACGACCTGCAGCTGTTCGGCCAGCGCATCGCGGCCGGCGACGCAGTGCTCTGCTCCCTCAGCGGCGCCAACCGCGACCCGAGGTTCGCCGCCGACCCCGACTCGGTCGACCCGGACCGCCGCGCGGACTCGCACGTCGCCTTCGGCCACGGGTTCCACCGCTGCGTGGGCGCCGAGCTGGCGCGGATGGAGCTGCGGACGGCCTTCCGGGCGATCGCGACCCGGTACCCCGAGCTCGCGCTGGCGGTGCATCCGGACGAGCTCACGTTCCGCGAGCAGTCGGTCGTCTTCGGGGTCGAGACGCTCCCCGTCAGGCTTCAGCCCGCATAGGACCGGGCCGCCGGGTCGGTGGCGGCCTCGGCGTCCTGGGCCTCGCCCTCGCTGCGCCCGAGGAAGAAGATCCCGAGCAGCACGGCCGCGAGCCCGGCGCACTCGACGAGGACGGCGAGCGGGCTGGACCGTGGGCGCTCGTCGAACACGATGATGCCGAACGTCAACGCCACCAGCGGGTTCACCAGGTTGAGCATGGGAATGGAGTCCGGCAGCCGAGTGCGGTGGTACAGGTGCTGGTTGAGCAGGAACCCGGTCAGCCCGATGCTGACGGCGGCGTAGAGCGGCCACGTGGTGAACACCTCGTGGTGCGCCCACGCGCCGGTCGTCGCCTTCAGTGAGCCGGCCATCAGGCCGAACACGATCCCGCCGGACGTGCCGAGCAGCAGGCCGGCCCGCGACGGGTGCCGGGCCGCCAGGCGCCAGGCCACGAACGCCCCCAGCAGCCCCAGCCCGATGACGATCGCGGCGCCGGCGTCGTCCGGGACGTCCGAGCTCTCGGAGGAACCCGTCGCGGCCAGGAACACCGCGAGCCCGGCCGCCGTGACGGCCCCCCAGGTGAGCGTGCGCCGACTGGGTCGACGGCGGTCGAGGGCGTCCCGGAAGACCAGCGAGAAGAACAGGCCGGTCACCACGATGGGCTGCACCAGCGTCAGCGAGCCCAACCCCAGGGCGATGGTGTGCAGGGCCAGTCCGAACAGGCTGGCAGCGAGCCCGATCAGCCACTTCCACTGGGTGAAGACGTGCCGCAGCAGGGCGATCCCGCGGCTGCCCGGGGCGGCCCCCGAGGCGCCGTGGTGCATGAGGGCGGTGGACCAGCCGAACGAGATGGCAGCAGCCAGCGCGACCGCCGCCGCCAACCAGCTCGTCATGTCCACCCCCTCAGTTTCTCATCCGCCAGAAACGCCGGTGCACCGCGGACGCCCGCGGGGCTACCGTCAACGGATGGAGTCGCTCCAGACGTCCGTTGCCGCGATCGCCGCCGAGCACGGGTTCTCGGGTGCGGTCCGCGTCGACCAGGCCGGCGAGACGGTGCTCGCCCAGCCGTTCGGCCTCGCGGAGCGGGGGCTCGGCGTCCCGAACACCCTCGACACCCAGTTCGCGGTGGCCAGCGCGTGCAAGGGAACCACCGCGTTGACGGTGATCAGCCTGGTGGACGACGGGACGCTGGCCCTGGGGACCACGGCGCGCTCGCTCCTGGGCGCGGACCTACCCGAGATCGACGACGCCGTGACCGTCGAGCACCTGCTGGCGCACCGGTCAGGAATCGGTGACTACGTCGACGAGGACGACGACGGCGAGATCACCGACTACGTGCTGCCGGTCCCGGTGCACCGGCTGACCGAGACCGAGGACTACCTGGCGGTACTGGACGGCCACCGCCAGAAGTTCGCCCCGGGCGCCCGGTTCTCTTACTGCAACAGCGGGTTCGTCGTCCTCGCGCTGCTGGTCGAGCGGGCCACCGGGACGGCCTTTCGGGACGTGGTCACGCAGCGGGTGTGCGGGCCCGCCGGCCTGCGGGACACCGCGTACCTGCGCTCCGACGAGCTGCCCGGTCGGGCGGCTCGCGGCTACCTCGACACCGAGGGTTTGCGGACGAACGTGCTCCACCTGCCGGTCCGCGGCAGCGGCGACGGTGGTCTCTACACGACCGTCGGCGACGTGCACGCGTTGTGGCGGAGCGTCTTCGCCGGGCAGGTCGTGCCGCGGCACTGGGTGGACGAGATGGTGCGCCCGCGCAGCGACTCGCCGCAGGTGTCCAAACGGTACGGTCTCGGCTTCTGGCTCGACCCGACGACCGACGCAGTCCTGCTGGAGGGCTACGACGCTGGGGTCTCGTTCCGCAGCCTGCACCGGCCCTCGACCGGCCTCACCTGGACCGTGGTGGCGAACAGCAGCGACGGGGCGTGGCCCGTCGCCAAGCACCTGGGCGCCGTCCTTCGGTGACTGCCGCTCTTCCCTGGCGGCTCACGGGTCCTGGCGTCGGCGAGCGCGTTGGACCGCGCCGGTGAACACGCGGATCCCCAGGCCGAGGACGAGCAGGTCGAGGATGATCTGGCTCGAGACGAGCAGCCGGGCGTTCTCGCTCGTCGCCGCGATGTCCCCGAAGCCGACGGTGGCGAAGGTCGTGATCGTGAAGTACAGGCTGTCGACCCGGGTCAGCCCGGGCGTGTTGAAGTTCGACGGGTCGTCCTGGGCCAGCACGAAGTAGCTGGCAGCGAACAGGAGCAGGAACAGGGGGACGGTGACGGCGAGCGCCTCGATGGCGCGCACTGCCGGGTGGGCGTCCCGGGTGATCGCCCGCAGCTGCCACCCGGACACGAGCAGCAGCGCCAGGAGGGCGAACCCGAGGGCCAACCCCACCGGCATCCGCTGGACCTGGGTGAACGGCCCGCGGAAGTACAGCGCGAGCAGCACCGTGGTCGCCGCGAGGGCCCGAAGCAGCCCACGGACGATGAGCCGACGTCGTTCGGCCGGCGGCAGGGCCGGCGGGGGTGCGACCGACATGATGGGGATCCCGTCGCTACTGGCGGGCCATCGCGACCCGCAGGCGCTCCTCCGGGTCGATGAAGTGGTCGGCGTCCTCCGCGCCGACGTCGAGCTGGACCCAGTGGATCTTGCCGGTGAACCGACTGGTGCGGGACGTGTAGGCGGGCGTGACCGTCGTCCCGGACTCGTACCCGACGTCGGTGGTCTCGTCGGCGGAGAAGATCATCGCCTGGGTGGCGGCGACCCGTCCGGACCCGACGGCGTCGCCGTCGTGGAAGAGCGTCACGTCGCCGCCCTTGGCCAGCCCACCGCCGTCGTAGGCGAACTCCATCCGCAGCTGGTGGTGGCCCGCGGGCACGGCGACGTCCGCGGTGACTGCGAACTCCTGGATGCCGAGCAGGTTGTAGACGAACGTCGCCTTGCCGTCCTTGGCGTAGAAGGACCAGCCGCCGAACCGGCCGCCCTGGGCGATGATCACGCCCTCGGCGCCGCCGGCCGGCACGTCGACGTCGGCGGTCACCGAGAACGACTTGTTCTTGATGCTGACGACGCTGTTCTCCGACAGCCGGCCCATCCCGGCGAACAACAGCTGCGAGCTCCCGTGGATCAGGGTGGGCCGACCGGCCAGGTCGGCGTTCAAGCGCTCACCCGAGCGGTCGTCCATCGGCAACGCGTTGTACTTCGTGGCCTCGATCAGCCAGAGCCGCTGCAGGTGGGCGAGGCGCTCCGGCTGGTCGGCCGCCAGGTCGTTGGCCTGGCTGTAGTCGCTGCTGCCGTCATAGAGCTCCCACACGTCGGCGTCGAACGGACCCATGTTCGGGTCCACGATCATCCACGGCGTCTTGTGCTTGGTGACCGCGCTCCAGCCCCGGTGGTAGATCCCGCGGTTGCCGAACATCTCGAAGTACTGCAGGTCATGGCGTTCCGGCGCGGCGGCCTCGTTGAAGCTGTAGACCATGCTGGTGCCTTCCATCGGCGACTGCAGCACGCCGTTCACCATGGTGGGCTCCGGCAGGCCCGCTGCCTCGAGGATGGTGGGGGCCACGTCGATGACGTGGCTGAACTGCGAGCGCAGGCCACCCTTCTCCTGGATCCCGTGCGGCCAGTGCACGATCGTCCCGTTGCGGGTGCCACCCCAGTGCGAGGCCACCTGCTTGGTCCACTGCAGCGGGGTGTTCATCGCCCACGCCCAGCCCACCGAGTAGTGGTTGTACGACGAGGGGGAGCCGAGCTCGTCCATCCGGCTGAGCATGAACTCGGGGGTCTCGAGCGCGGCCATCCCGTTGAAGTTCGCCATCTCGTTGAACGCGCCGTTCATCGTGCCCTCGGCCGAGGCCCCGTTGTCGCCGATGATGTAGTACACGAGCGTGTCGTCCAGGACCTCGAGGTCGGCGAGTGCGTCGATCAGCCGCCCGACCTGGTGGTCGGTGTGCTCGAGGAAGCCGGCGTACACCTCCATCTGCCGCGCCAGCACGGGCTTGAGCTCGTCGGGCATGTCGCCCCAGGCGGTGATCTCGTCGTGCCGCTTGGTCAGCCCGGCCTCCGGCGGGATGACCCCGAGCTCCTTCTGCCGGGCGAAGATCCGCTCGCGCTGCACGTCCCAGCCGTCGTCGAACTGGCCGGCGTACTTGTCCGCCCACTCCTTCGGGACGTGATGCGGTGCGTGCGTCGCGCCGGGCGCGTAGTACACGAAGAACGGCCGTTCGGGCATGAGCGCCTTCTGCTGGCGCATCCAGCTGACCGCACGGTCGGTCAGGTCCTCGGTCAGGTGGTAGCCCTCCTCGGCCGTGGCCGGCGGCTCGACCGGGGTCGTGCCGTCGTACAGCGCGGGCTCGTACTGGTTGTTCTCGCCGCCGATGAAGCCGTAGAAGGTCTCGAAGCCGCCACCGCCGGACGGCCACGCGTCGAACGGTCCCATGGGCGAGGACTGCCAGACCGGCACCTCGTGGCACTTGCCGAACTGCGCGGTCGAGTAGCCGTTGAGCTTGAGCGTCGTCGCGAGCGGGGCCTTCGTGTTGGGCCGCAGCGAGCTGTTGCCGGGCGCCGACGTCGCGGTCTCGGTGATGCTGCCCATGCCGACCGAGTGGTGGTTGCGGCCGGTCAGCATCGCCTGCCGCGTCGGGGCGCACAGGGCCGTGGTGTGGAACCGGTTGTAGCGCAAGCCTCCTGCGGCCAGCCGCTCGGCCGTGGGGGTCTGACAGGGGCCGCCGAAGGCACTGGACGCGCCGAAGCCGACATCGTCGAGCAGGATGATGAGGATATTCGGGGCGCCGGCCGGGGGCAGCAGCGGCTCGATCGGGGGGAAGGCCGTGTCCGGGTCCTTCGCGTCGTACGTGGTCAGTCCCGGCGCGGGTCGGTCCGGGATCGGCAACATCGAGCGGGCGTGACGGTCTGCGGCCATGACAGTCCTCCGTGCTCAGCGACCTGGGGATCTGTCCTGAACGTAGGGCGAGGGGCCGCCGTGCAGCATCACCCGCTCAGGGTGAGCAACGGACCGTGACGCTCGACGTCACGGAGTTCCATCGATCGTCACGCCTTCAGGGCATCAGTCCCGACGAGTTCCGAGGAGCCCACGATGCCCAGCGCCAACCGCCTGTCGACGCCCGTTGCGGTCGACGAGCCCGAGATCGAGGGACGCTACGCGCCGCTCGACGAGTACACCGTCAGCTTCGAGTCGTTCCACCAGGACGTCGATCCCGCGCCGTACTTCACCGGCCTCCCCGACGACCGGTGCCAGTGCGTGCACTGGGGAGTCGTCACGGACGGGCAGATCACCTTCCGCTGGCCGGACCGCGAGGAGACCTACGTGGCCGGTGACGCCTACTACGCCCCACCCGGGCACCTGCCGCTGATCACCGCCGGCACCGCGATCGTGGAGTTCAGCGCGACGGCCGACCTCGAGGCGACCATGGCCGTCGTGCAGCGCAACCTCGCCGCGGCCGGGGCGTCGTCATGACCGCCCAGCCGGTGGCGGACCCCACCGTCGCGGTGGCCCGGCTGATCTCGTTCCTGGAGACAGGGTCGGTGCCCGAGGGGCTCTTCGCCCCAGACGTGTTCTCGGACCTTTCACTGCCGCACTGGCGGATCCAGACCGAGACCGCGCGGGACATCATCGCCGAGCGGGTCGCCGGCCACCCGATCCCCGGTCAGGTGCGGGTCGAGCGGGTCGAGCACACCGGGCACGGCTTCACGATCGAGTTCGAGGAGCGGTGGGTGCACGAGGGGCAGCAGTGGTACTGCCGGGAGATGATCCGGGCGGACGTCGTCGACGACGTGATCCTGGAGATGTCGATCTACTGCACCGGTGACTGGGACGAGGCCAAGCAGCGCGAGCACGGCCAGGCCGTGCGACTGATCCGCCCGTGACGGCGCGATCGGACCGTTCCCCCGCCCGCAGCCGAACCCTACGATGAGTCATGGCCATCCGGGCGACCGTGGTCACGGATCTCCTCGACCGCGCCGATGCGGAACGCGCCGCCGGTCGGGGAGAGACCGCGGCCGGGCTCTACGACCAGGCGGTCGCCGCCGCTCGCGCGGACGACGACCTGCCGGGCTGGACCCGAGCCGTGCTCGGCGCGGCATCGCTCTACGTCTTCGGCGCCGAGCCCGGCAAGATACCCGCCCAGCTGTACGACGTCCTGGCCCGCACCGAGGCCGACGCCGACCGCGCTCGGCTGGCCGCCGCGCTGGCCCGGTGCTGGGGCTACGCGGGCCACCCCGAGAGGGGCGCGCCGTTCGCCTCCGAGGCCGTGCAGCGGGCCGAGCGGGACGGGGCCGCCGACCTGCTGGCGGACTGCCTGGACGCTGCCCTGGCGGTGCACTGGGGACCGGATGAGCTCGACGTCCGACAGGCCATGGTCGCCCGGCTCGACGAGGTCGCGGCGCACGTTCTCGAGCCGGACGTGCGGTTGCAGGCTCACCTGTGGGGCCTGCAGGTCGCGTGCGAGGTTCTGGAGATGCAGGCGGTGCACCGCCACCTGCGGGCCTTGGAGCGGCTGGGGGAGGAGTCCCCCCGTGCGCTGTTCTTCGCGGCATCGCGCCGGCTGATGCTCGACCTGCTCCGCGGACGCACCGACACCGCGCCCCAGCTGACGAAGGTCGCCTCGGCGGCGGGCGAGCAGGCCGGCCTGGCCGATGCCTGGTTGGTGCTCAAGGCCATGGAGGCGTACTCGGCCGCCCAGTCGGGTGACAGCCGCACGTGCGCCGCGGCCGCCGCGGAGGGTGAGGCGTTCGCCCTCGCCGAGGGTGTCCCCGCGGTGTGCGCGGAGATGGCGTACCTGTGGGTCTGTGCCGACCGGCTGGACCGCGCCCAGGCCCTCGTGCACACCTTCCGGGGCGCGGTGCTGGCCGACCTCCCGCGCGACGTGAACTGGCTGCTGACCTTGCAGTGCGTGCTGGAGGCGGCCCTGGCAGTCGACGACGACGAGGTCGTCGAGACGGCGGCCGGCCTGCTGGCGCCGTACGAGGGTCGGGCCGTGATGAACGCCGGGGCGGTCATGTTCCACGGGCTCACCGACGACACGCTCGCCCGAGCCGCCGCCCGACGCGGTGACCACCAGGTAGCGGATCGGCTGCGCGCCAACGCCCTGGCCACCTACGACCGGGTCGGCGCCCAGTGGTGGCGCGACCGGCTCGCCTCGTGGAGCCCGCCGGAGCGGCCGGCCCCGAGCCTCGGCGTCCGGCCCGTGCACCTGCACCCGGAGCGCGGCGGCCTCTGGCGGATCGGACCGGACGACGCCGCCGTCACGCTGCGGCCCCTGCGCGGGTTCGGCTACCTGCGCGAGCTGGTTCGTCGTCCGCACCAGCCCGTCTCCGCGCTGGACCTCGTGGGTGCGGGCACCGGTGTCGTGGTGGAGTCCGGGCTCGGTGAGGTCGCCGACCCGCAGGCCATCGCGGCCTACCGGGAACGCCTGCGGGAGCTGGAGGGCGAGCTGGCCGAGGCCGCCGAATGGGCGGATCTCGGACGGGCCGAGGTCGCCCGTCGTGAGCGGGACGCCCTGCTGGACGAGGTCGCTCGTTCCACCGGGCTGCACGGCCGAGCCCGCACCACCGGATCGAGCCAGGAACGGGCCAGGGTCGCCGTCCAGAAGGCCATCACCGTTGCGGTCGAACGGATCGGCTCCGTCGACGAGCGACTCGGGCAGCACCTGCGCGGCAGCATCCGCACCGGCCTCCAGTGCACCTACGAACCCCGGGACGACGACCAGGTCGGCTGGATCCTCGACTGAGGCAACGGGTCAGCCTGCCTGCCAGAGCTCGATCCGGTTGCCCTCGGGGTCCGTGACCCAGCCGAACCGACCGACGCCGTCCATGTCCTGCGTCTGCTCCGCGACGTCCGCGCCCCGGGACCGCAGCTGCGCGAGCATCGCGTCCAGGTCGCGGACCCGGAAGTTGAGCATGGTCTGCTGGGCGCGAGAGCCGAAGTAGTCGGTGCCGGACTCGAAGGTCGCGAACACCGTCGGCCCGGACTCCGGCTGCCACAGGCCGTTCGCGTCGGCGTCCAGGCCGAGGCAGTCGCGGTACCAGGCGCCCAGGGCCGCCGGGTCCGCGGCCCGCAGGAAGTAGCCACCGACTCCGAGGACACGTTCCATGTCGCCATCATGCCCGCACGGCACTCGTCGGCGACACCTCAGGCGTGCTCCGCGCGATAGCGGACGAGCAGCCGGTCGAGGAGGTCGGCCAGGTCGGCGGCGAGCGCGTCGTCGAGGGAGGGGAACGAGAAGGTGGCCCGTCCACTGCGCCGGGCCTGCAGCTCGGACGAGGCGGCGGCGACGTCCTCGGGATACCGGTCGGCGATGATCAGGTAGAGGCTGACGAACGTCTTGCCGCGCTTCGAGGCGACGAAGTAGTCGTGCCCGGTCGCGCCGGGCCAGACCAGCGCAGGAACGCCGTAGATGCTGCCGTCCACGAGCTCAGGGCGGTAGCGGTCCAGCAGTGTCCGGAGCCGATCCTCGACCTCCGTCAGGTCCGAC
Organism: Angustibacter luteus; assembly: GCF_039541115.1. Classification (NCBI taxonomy): domain Bacteria; kingdom Bacillati; phylum Actinomycetota; class Actinomycetes; order Kineosporiales; family Kineosporiaceae; genus Angustibacter; species Angustibacter luteus. The sequence continues at coordinate 435,329 of NZ_BAABFP010000008.1, read as the reverse complement.
GTCATGCCGTCAGGCTAGGTGCAGCCGCTCGCCGGCGGGTGCCAGCAACGTGGCAACCTCGCAGCCCCGGCGATGCCGGGTTGCCACGATGCCGGGTTGCCACGGTGTCGAGGTGGAACGGTCAGGCGAGCTGCCCGGCGACGGTGGGGTTGGCGACCGACACGATCACCCGCGCCGCCTCACCGAGCGCCGCGAGCTGCTCAGGCGTCAGGGCGTCCACGACCAGCCGGCGTGCCTCCCGCACGTGCCCGGGCGCGGACTCCTGGAGCTTGACCCAGCCCGCGTCGGTCAACCGGGCGTCGACCCGACGACCAGCGGTCGAGCAGCTGCTGCGCCGTACCCACCCGGCGTGCTCGAGGCGGGTCACCGCGTGCGACAGCCGGGACAGCGAGCCCTGGGAGAGGGAGGCCAAGCGGGACATCGGCAGGGTGCGGTCCGGGGAGCCGGACAGGGCCGCCAGCACGTGGTACTCGAACGCGTTCAGGCCGGCCTGGCACTTGAGCTGGGTGTCGAGGGCCGTGGGCAGGGTCGCGAGCAGGGCGATCAGGGACCGCCAGTCCCGCTGCTGGTCGGGGCTCAGCCAGGGGACGTCGTCGTCCTGAGATCGGGCCGTCATGTGCTCAGCGTAGGGCCGACTTGAATGTTCAACCATTGTCGGCGTACGGTGTTGAACATTCAACCCCACCAAAGGAGAACCCCGTGACCGTGCTTCGCGTCGACGCCAGCATCCAGGGACCGCGCTCGGCCAGCAGCGAGCTGGCTGACCTCGTCCTGGCCGAGCTCACGACCGCACGACCGGACGTTCCCGTCGTCCAGCGCCACCTCGCCGCCGACCCGCTGCCCGCCCACGCCTGGGCCGACGCCATCGCCGGCAAGTGGACGCCGGCCGAGGACCGCAGCCAGGCCCAGATCGACGCGCTGGCGCTCGCGGCGACCCTCGCGAACGAGCTGCGGGACGCCGACTCCGCCGTCCTCGCGCTGCCGCTCTACAACTTCGGTGTCTCCCAGCACGCCAAGGTCTGGTTCGACCTGGCCATCGCCGGCGGCGAGCAGGGCGAGCGGCTGCTGGACGGCAAGCCCGTCGTCCTGCTCACCACCCGCGGCGGCGCGTACGGCGCCGGCACCCCGCGCGAGGGCTGGGACCACAACACCGACTACCTCCGCCGCATCCTGGCCGACATCTGGGGGGCCGACCTCACCGTCATCGAGCGCGAGTTCACCCTGGTCGGCGTCAACCCGGCCCTCGACGAGTTCGCCGAGCTCGCCGAGCTGATGAAGAAGTCCGCGCACGAAGCGGCCGTCGACGCCGGCAAGGCCCTCGCCGCGCGGTAGTCGCCCGGTCGTGACCCGGCGATACTGGCGGGATGGAGCAGCTCACCCTCGCGCAGATCCTGGACGCCGGGCTGGACGACTGGCGCAAGCTGGCCCGAGCCCTGCACGCCCGCTACCTCACCGGTGACTTCGTCACGGGCCTGCGGTTCGTGACGGCCGTCACCGAGGCGGCCGAGGCGGCGAACCACCACCCGGACGTCACGCTGACCTACCCGGCGGTCGACCTGGCGCTGCTGAGCCACGACGTCGGCCGGCTCACCCAGCGGGACGTCGACCTCGCCCGCCGGATCAGCGAGATCGCTGCGGCACAAGGGATCGCCGCCGATCCGGCCGGCCCGGCCCTGGTCGAGCTCGCGCTGGACTCCGCGGACATCCGACCCCAGAGCCGGTTCTGGTCGGCCCTGCTGACCGGCAGCGCCGACAACGTCGACCCGGACGAGGGTGACGTCATCGACCCGACCGGGCAGGTGCCGCTGCTGTGGTTCCAGCGCACCGATGCCCACGAGACGCCGCGCCAGCGGTTCCACCTCGACCTGTGGGTGCCGCACGACGTCGCCGAGGAGCGCATCGCGGCCGCCGTCGCCGCCGGTGGCGCCGTGGTGGACGACACGGAGCGCCCGTCGTTCGTCGTCCTGGCCGATCCCGAGGGCAACCGGGTGTGCGTCTGCACCTGCCTCGACCGGGGCTAGGATTTACGAAGGGGTCCTTCAGGAGGCTGGTCACACGGATGGTTGCCCCGAAGCCGCTGGGAGACAAGGCGCTGCGCGAGTGGCTCGACCTGACCCTGTCCGGACACGGCTTCGACCCCCTGACCAGCGGATGCCTGTGCGGCTGGGTCGATGCGCGGCCCACGCAGCCGGGCGACCAGCAGCCCTGGTTGGCGCACCGGACCGACGTCATCCTCGACGTCCTGGAGTTCACGGACACCTCGCAGCAGGCCCAGGCCGCCGAGTGGGAACGCCTGGCTGCGAAGATGCGCCGCGTGGACCCGCGATGACGAACGACGAGACACGTGGCGGCCAGTACGCGGACGTGAACGGCGTGCACCTGTACTACGAGGTGCACGGCACGGGTGGCCCGTTGGTGCTGCTGCACGGCGGTCTGGGCTCGGGGGAGATGTTCGGACCGGTCCTGCCGGCGCTGACCGAGCACCACCAGGTGATCCTTCCGGACCTGCAGGGGCACGGCCGGACGGCGGATGTCGACCGGCCGCTCGACGTCCGGCTGATGGCCGACGACGTCGCCGCGCTGGTCGACCACCTCGACCTCGGTCCGGTGGACGTCGTCGGCTACTCGCTCGGCGGTGGGGTAGGCCTGCAGGCGGCGATCCGGCACCCGGCCACGGTTCGTCGCCTCGTCGCGGCGTGCGCCCACATCCGCCGGGACGCCCTCTACCCGCAGATGCTGGCGCAGCAGGCCCAGGTCGGTGCCGACGCGGTCGAGTTCATGAAGCAGACCCCGATGTACGAGCTGTACCAGCGGGTGGCGCCGCACCCGGAGGACTTTGCGCGGCTGCTCGACAAGATCGGCGCGTCCATGGCCCTGGACTTCGACTTCTCCGACGGCGTGCGCGGCCTGCAGGTGCCGACTCTGGTCCTGGCCGCCGACGCCGACATGGCGCCGCCCAGCCACTACGTCGAGGTGTTCGCCCTGCTCGGGGGCGGCCAGCGCGACGGCGGCTGGGACGGTTCGGGTCGACCGGACGGCGGCCACGCGCTGGCGATCCTGCCCGGTCTGACGCACTACGACCTGTTCGCCTCGCCACTGTTCGCCGCGACCAGTCTGGCGTTCCTAGCCGGGTGAGCCCGGACGCTCCACGAGCGCGGCCAGCCGGCCGATGGACTCGGTCAGCCGTTGGGTCAGCACCCACTCCAGCAGCGGGTTGTGCGCCCACTTGCCCGGGCCGCTGCTGGGCTCCTCCGCGAGGACGATGCGGGTGCCGCTGCGCTCGGGAGTGAGTCGCAGGTCGACCCGCGCGGTGCCGAAGGGACGCCCGCGCGCCTCGAGCACGAGGTGCCGACCAGGCTCGCAGGCGAGGACCTCCGACTCGTCCCGCAGCATCGCCGGCCAGGCACCGACCGCATGGTGCAGGCGCGACCCGACCTTCGGCCAGGTCGGCTCGACCGCCCGCATGTGGGTCGTGCCCACGACCCACAGCGGGTACAGCCAGCCATCGCTCAGCACCTCGAAGACCCGCGCGGGGGTGGCGTCCACCCACCTCTCGACCTGTGCCATCTCAGCTCCTCACGGCCGGAGGACGACCTTGATCGCGCCGTCCTCCTTCTTCTGGAAGATCTCGTAGGCCCGAGGTGCCTCGGACAGCGGGAGCCGGTGCGTCGCAAAGGACTCGACGTCCAGCGGGTCGTCGTCGGTGAGCAGCGGCATGATGTCCGGCACCCAGCGCTTGACGTTCGCCTGCCCCATGCGCAGCTGGATCTGCTTGTCGAACATGGTGGCCAGGTCCATCGGGTCGGCCGCGCCGGCGTACACGCCGATGAGCGAGACGGTGCCGCCGCGCCGGACGATGTCGATCGCCGAGGTCACCGCAGCGAGCTGGTCGACCCCGGCGGTCTTGGCGACGGGCGCCGCGATCGCGTCCGGCAGGAGCGCGGCGACCTGCAGCACCGCCCGCGCCGCGGGGGAGCCGTGTGCCTCCATGCCCACCGCGTCGATCACCGAGTCGGTGCCGCGACCGTCGGTCAGGTCGCGGACGACGTCCCCGAGGTCGTCCTCGTGCTCGCGCAGGTCGATCACCTCGAGGCCGCGGGCCCGGGCCCGCTCCAGCCGCTCGGGGACGAGGTCGACCGCGATGACGCGCAGGCCCTGGTACTGGGCGATGCGCGCGGCCATGTCACCGATCGGGCCGAGGCCCAGCACGGTCACCGAGCCGCCCTTGGGGACGTCCGCGTACTGGACGGACTGCCAGGCGGTCGGCAGGACGTCGGACAGGTAGACGAACCGCTCGTCCGGCGGCCCCTCCGGCACCTTGATGTGGGTGAACTGCGCCTGCGGGACCCGCAGGTACTCGGCCTGGCCGCCGGGCACCTGGCCGTACAGCTTCGAGAAGCCGAACAGCGCCGCGCCCATACCCTGCTCGCGCACCTGCGTGGTCTCGCACTGGGTGTACAGCGACTGGTCGCACATGAAGCAGTGCCCGCAGGAGATCTGGAACGGCATCACGACCCGGTCGCCCACCTTCAGGTCACCGACGTCGGACCCGACCTCCTCGACGATCCCCATCGGCTCGTGGCCCAGGACGTCCCCGGCGTCCATGAACGGCGTCAGGGTCTCGTAGAGGTGCAGGTCGGATCCGCAGATGTTGGTGCTGGTGATCTTGACGATCGCGTCCGTCGGCTCCTGGATCTGCGGATCCGGAACCTCCTCGACGCTCACCGAGCGCTTGCCCTGCCAGGTCACGGCCTTCATCAGGTGCCTCCGTTGGTTGCACCTGAGCGTGTGCCCTCGGCGGCCGATCCGCCCGTCGATCTTGAAGACGACAGCGGACCGGGCGCCGGGTCAGGCGATCGGACCCTCGCCGAGCGTGACCGTGGCGGACTGCTGCTGGCCGTCGGACGTCGTCCAGGTGACCCGCACCTGGTCGCCCGGCTGGTGGGTGGCGAGCGCGCTGCGCAGCTCGGCGGACGATCCGACCGACGTCCCGTCGATGGCGGTGATGACGTCGCCGGCCTGCAGGCCGGCCCCGGCGGCGGGAGTGCCGTCCAGGACGCCGGCCACGGTCGCGGACGAGTCGTCCGTGCCGAGCCCGATGCCCAGGTACGCCGGGTAGCCGAGCTCGACCGAGCCGGTGTCGTCACCCGACGTGATGGCCTGGACCGCGGTCAGCACGGTGCTCAGCGGGATCACGTAGCCGCGGATGTCGGACGTGCCGCTGGAGGCGGCGACGTTCATGCCGACGACCTTGCCGTCGGAGCCGAGCAGCGCACCGCCGGAGTCACCCGGGATCACGTCGGCGTTCACCTCGATCAGGCCGGTCAGCTGGTGCGGCGTGCCGTCCTCGTCCGACACGGTGATGGACTGGTCGAGCGCGGTGACGGTGCCGGCGGCGGCGGTCAGCGACCCGCCGTCACCGTTGGCGTCGCCGACCGCGGTGACGTCGTCACCCGACTGGACGCCGGACGAGTCCAGGCTGGCGGTCTGCAGGCCCTGCGCCCCCACGAGCTTCAGCACGGCGACGTCCTTCACCGGGTCGGCGCCCACGTAGTGGGCGGTGTAGGTCTGGCCCGTCGAGACGACGGTGACCTTGATGGCCGTCGCGCCCGCGACGACGTGGTGGTTCGTGACGATGGTGCCGTCGGAGGACAGCACGATCCCGGTGCCGGCCGCGGTCCCGTTGGTCAGCGTCGAGGTGATCTCGACCAGGCCCACGGACGCCGCGTCCGAGGCGTCGGTGGTGTCCGTGCCGCCGGTCGTGTCCTGCTGCTGCGTCGTCCCGGAGCCGTTCCACAGGTCGCCGTAGCTGCCGTAGCCCTGGTCGCCGTAGCCCTGGTCGCCGTAGCCCTGGTCGCCGTAGCCCTGGTCGCCCCAGGACCAGTCAGCCGTCGTGACGGTCTGGCTGCGCGGTGCGGTCGCCGTGCCGACGCCGGCGGCGTGCGCGACGCCACCGGTCGCGACCAGACCCAGCGCGAGCGCGATGCCCGCAGCGGTGCGGGACGAGCGGCGGGTGCTGCGGCACCGGTGGGCGGCGCGCGGTGCCGGACCGAATGCGGTGCCGCGGTCCTGACGACCGCTGTGCGGGGCCTGCGTGGTGTCCATGGGACGTTCCTTCCTCGGATGATCTCTCCCGAGGACTCTGGCCGACGAACCTGGGCAATCCCTTGGAGCCGAGTGGGAGCAGGCCGTGGAGTTCCGTGGCGCGTCGGTCAGTCCACGATCAGCTGGAAGTTCACCGGTCGGCTGCCCGGGAAGGCCACCCGGCCGGTCCCGTCGACCATCTTGAACCGCACGAAGCAGAACGTGGCGGCGGTCGGGGCCGTGACGTCCACCTTCACGTCCACCATCTTTCCGGGCGCGGTGTCGGGAACCGGGATGTCCGAGATGGTCTGGCACTGGTCGCGTCGCTGCGGCTCGTCGACGCGGTGCAGGGTGTAGCCGGACCACGCCACCGTGCCGGTGTTCTTGAACCGCCACGCCTTCGTGACCGTCTGCCCGTGGGGCACGTGGGCGCAGTCCGGCAGGGTCAGGTCGGCGACGAACGAGGCTCGGTCGCCGCGGTGCTCGGGCTGCTCGACCGGCGGGTTCGTCTGGTGCACCGGGCAGTCGCTCGCGGCGTACCGGGCCGGTGGGCGCGGCGCCGTCTTGTCCCGGGTGGCCATGGCCCACGCCACCCCCGCACCCGCGACGACCAGCACAGCGGCGGCTGCGGCCAGAACGGCGTACCGGCCCGGACGACGCCGCCGCACGGGCTGGTCCGGACCGGACGGAGCTGCGGACGGAGGTGCGGTCGGGGCTGCCGGAGCGGGTTCGGCCCGGACGTCGGTCCCGGCTGGGCTCACGACTCGGTTGGCCTGCTCCCACCGTTCCCGGTAGTCCGCGGGATCCGCCCCGCACGCCCGGACGAACTCCGCCGTCGTGCCCCAGCTCGGCAGCCGGTTGCCCTGCGCTGCCTCGTGCAGCGTGGTGTGCGAGATGGCCCGGGACCGTCCGGCCATGGTCCGGAACGACGGCTTGCCGACCGAGTCGCGCAGGTCCGACAGGACCGCGGCGAACCCCTCGATCGCCTGCGCCCGCTCGGCCGCTGTGCTGCCCGCCACGCCCCCTCCTCGCTCGTGCCCGCCCTTGACCTGCCCGGGCCCGGGCAGCGACATTACCGGCAAGCGGAGCGAGACATGCCGGATCGCCCGCCGCGCTGCAGCGCGACGGGCGACCCGGTGCTCGATCCGTGCTCGGGACGTGCTCGAGTGGCTACGAGGTGAGCACGATCCCGCTGTAGTACGACTTCAGGATCGTCGCGTAGCCCTTCCCGGCGTTCGCCTGGTCCCGCGAGCCGTACTGCGACATCCAGTTGCCGTCGACCCACCCGGAGCAGGCGGTCGTCGTCGAGCAGTAGTGCGCCTGCAGGATGTTGCCGCTGCGGGTCATCCTGGTACCCCAGGTGCGATCCACCGCCGCGCTCGTCGAGGCCGCAGCGGACGACGGCACGTACACCTGGTCGGCCGTGTCGTCCCGGACGTCGTAGCACTGGCCCGTCCCGGTCTGCCGGGTCGAGTGCAGTGCCCAGTACCAGCCGTAGCTCTTCACGGCCATGGCGCCGGCGTCCAGCGAGGCGCTCGGCCAGCTCGACACCCACTCGTTGGGCAGCACGTTCTTGACGTAGGTCTTGAACGCGACCCGGTCGACCCGCCCGGCCTGCACCCGGTACACCAGGATGGTGGTGGGCAGCGTGCTGTTCGTGCCGTCGGTCTTGCACCCCGTCGGCGGCGCGGCCGTGAGCAGCTGGTGAGAGGCGTTGTTGTTCTTCAACGTGGCGTTGAGGTTGCCCTTCGCGCCGGCCGCGAAGTCCTGGTGCGACCCGGCGAAGTTGCTGTTGAAGTACACCCGCACCGTCTTGCCGGTCCGGTTCCAGACCGACGCCGCGTTGTTCTTGACGCAGACGCCCTTGCCGGCCCCTGCCCCCTTGAACTCGTAGCACGTCGGCTGGCTCGCGCCGTAGTCGTCCAGCGAGGCGGTGAAGTCGGAGACCGAGCCCGCCTCACCGCTGTTGTAGTAGTAGCAGAACTCCCCGCTGTTGCAGACGCCGTCGCGGGAGGCCGCTGACGCGGGGCCGGCGAAGGCGATCGCACCGGCGACCACCACGACGAGCGTGATCAGCAGCGAGGTCAGCGCTCTGACGTGCTTCGGCATGCTCGACACCCGGATCAGTGGTTGACCTTGAACCACGGCTGGGTCCAGCCGAGGTAGTGCTCGCCGAAGCTGGACTCGATCGTGGCGATGGTGGTCTTGCCGTAACGACCCGCGTGGTAGCGGCCGTCGGTGCCGACGTCGGTCGAGGCGAAGCTGCCGCCGCCGAGTGACAGCATCACGTGGCCGTAGCCCTGCGAGCCGCCGCTGAAGAAGGCCAGGCCACCGGCCGGCACCGAGCGGTCACCCGCGTGCTTGTACGTGCTGGGCACCTGGGTCCAGTGCAGGTAGGCGTCGTGCGACCCGCTGCTCGACCAGCCGTACGCCAGGGCCACGACGTGGTCGCACGTGCCGGTGCCCAACGAGGTGCTGCCCAGGTGGTCGTTGGCCCACGCGACCGCCCCGCTGCAGGTACGCGGGTCACCGAGGCCGGACGTCGAGCACGCCGTGCTGGACGCGGTCACGAACTGGTGGGACGCGTTGTTGTTCTTGAGCGTCGCGTTGAGGTTGGCCTTCGCGCCGGCCGCGATGGACTGGTACGTGCCGCCGTAGCTGCTGTTGAAGTAAACCCGCACCGTCTTGGTGCTGCGGTTCCACACCGAGGCGGCGTTGTTCTTGATGCACAGGCCCTTGCCGGCGCCCGCGCCCTTGAAGTCGTAGCAGCCCGGCTGCGTCGTCCCGTAGTCGGCGATCGAGCCGGTGAAGTCCGAGATCGAGCCGGCCTCACCGCTGTTGTAGTAGTAGCAGAACTCCCCGCTGTTGCAGACGCCGTCGCGGGAGGCCGCGAACGCCGGGGTGGCGCCCGCGCCGAGGGTCGAGGCGGTGACCGCGATCGCGGCGCCGGCCAGGCTGAGGGTCTTCGTGAGCTGCTTCATCGTCGTTTCCTCCACGTGAGTGTGCTGGTGATGGTTGGTGCTGCGTGCTGTCACTGCAGCCGCTGGTACTCCTCCCAGGTGTGGATCGTGACCTTGGGGCCGTCGTCCGCCGCGCGGTTCGCGAGGCCGTTCTTGCCCAGGTAGTAGTCGCCGGTCTGGTGCTGGGCCTGGCTCGACAGGTCGGTGTCGTTGATCGCCGCGGCGTGGATGTGCCACGGCCAGTCGCCCTGGCTCGGGTTGCGCACCCAGGCCGCGAATCCCACCTCGCGCAGCCCCTTCGCCACCGCCGTGCGGGTGGCGGCGCTCATGCCGGTCACCGAGATGTCCACGACCCCGCCGCCGTCGTGGGTGCCGGCCGAGCTGGGGTCGCCGCCGGGGTTGTAGGAGCCCTGCTCGAGCACCAGCGTCCGGCCGAGCCGGCGCTGCGCCTCGGCGAGCATGCTGTTGGTCCGCGCGTTCACGGTGACGCCGTCGCGGGTGAGCTTGGCACCTGGCGCGAGCGGGTTCGTGACCGTGAAGCGACCGGCGCCGAGCGTGGTCAGCGACGTCTTGCCGGGCAACCCGTTGGCAGCCAGCCCGGTATAGCCGAGGGAGGCCTGGTACTTCGCGTACGCCGCGACCGTCTCGGTGCCGAAGTAGCCGTCGACCCACTGGGCCGCCAGCAGCTTCTTCGCCTGCAGCGCCTTCTCGACCGCCAGGACGCTCGCCTTCGCACCGGGGGTCAGCGTATGGTCGGCGCGGCGGGGGTCGATCTGCGCGGCCTTGACCGTGGCCTCCATGTTGACGGTGGGCAGGTCGGCCGCCGACGCGGCCGCCCCGCCGGCCGGGACGAGCAGGGCCACGGCCGCCGCCGTGGTGACCCAGGAACGGAACGTCATCAGTCCTCCTCGTGTGCTGCGGGGGTGACCCGGAACGGGCCGAGCACACGATGGGGCAGATCAGACGCCGTCCGGCAGGCCCAGCGCTCGCCTGACACGATGCGCGGGCTGTCATCTGGGCCCTGACCTGCGCAAACGCGGGTGTTGTCAGTCCGGCGCGGGCCGGCGTTTGACACGGTCGGCGGCCCGATCGGCGCGCGGCGCGGCCCGCCGGCTGGTCGAATGGGTCGCCGCCCGGACCCACCTCGAAAACTGGAGTCGCCTCGTGCCTGACATCCCCGTCGTCGCCGTGATCGTCGCCAACCCCGGGTCGGAGGACGTCGTCCGGGCCGCGTTGGCCGACCTCGTCGAGCCCACCCGGGCCGAGGAGGGCTGCCGGTCGTACGAGCTGCACGAGTCGGCGGCCGCGCCCGGCACGTTCGTCACGATCGAGTCGTGGAGCGACGCGTCCGACCTCGACAAGCACCTGGCCACACCGCACGTCGCCGCGGCGCTCGCCGCAGCGGACGGCCACCTCGCCCTGGCGCCAGGCATCCACCCGCTGACGGTGGTGCCCCGCTGACGGCTCGCAGCAGGCGGGGGGCTACGGCGCGTCGGGCTGGGCCGTCGAGCCCCGGACGACGAGCTCGGTGGCGAGCTCGATGTGCCGGAAGTCCACGCGCGCGCCGGCGGACAGCTGGACGGCGGTGCGCAGGGCCACGGCGCCCATCTCGCGCAGGGGCTGGCGGACGGTGGTCAGCGGAGGCGAGGACAGCCGGGCCATCTGGGTGTCGTCGAAACCCACGACGCTGAGCTCGGCCGGCACTCGCAGGCCCCGCGTTCGGGCCGCCTCGAGCACTCCGAGCGCTACCTCGTCGTTGAACGCCAGCAGCGCGGTCGGCCGGTCCCGCAGGTCCATGAGCTCGGCCCCGCTGGCGACCCCGTCGTCGTAGGCCTCCTGCTCCGAGCGCAGGTACTCCTCGATGACCGGCGCCCCGGCCGCGTGCATCGCGCTGCGGAAGCCGGCCATCCGCGCCTGGTTGCAGGGCGCCAGCGGTGCGCCGCCGATGTAGCCGATCTTGCGGTGCCCCAGGGCCAGCAGGTGGTTGGTGGCCGCGATGCCGCCGCTGAAGTCGGTCGAGCCGACGCTCGTCAACCGGGCGTGCGGGGTCGTCAACGGGTTGACGACGACCAGCGGCAGCCGGGCCCGCGACAGGGCGCCGACGTCACTGGCGGTCAGCTCGGTGGTTACCGCGACGACGGCCTTGCGACCTGCGGCGATCACGTCCTTCGCCCAGTCCGTGGGCTCGGACGTGCCCTTCGCGAGCGACAGCACCGACACCACCACCGAGACCGTGAGGTCGGCCGCGGCGTCCAGCGCCCCGTTCATGATCTCGGTCATGTAGGCGTTGAGGTCGTTCTGGAAGAGCAGCGCGATGCTCGGGGTCCCGCCGGCCGGCACCCGCCGCGACACGTAGTCGTGCTGGCGGAGCAGCGCCTGGACCCGGGCTCGGGTGGTGGGGGACACGTCGGTTCGCCCGTTGATCACCTTCGACACGGTCGCGACGGAGACACCGGCGGAGGCGGCGACAGTGGCGAGCGTGGTGCGGGCGGAACCGGACGGCACGACGTCTCCCTAGGCAGTACCTGGCGTCGTGGAACGCCCAGGGAAGGTTACCGGGGTGACCAGCTGGCGATCACTCCCGACTGGCCGGACCGGCCCGGTGAGCGCGATCGTGGCCCGGCAGGGCAGATCGGCCGCCGAGGTGCCCACGAGCACCTCGATGTCACCCGGCTCGACGATCCGCTGCAGCCGAAGGTCCAGGTACGACGTCCGGTCCGTGTGCACGGTGAAGGCGACGTCCTGCTCCTCGCCCACCTCGAGGTGCGTGCGCGCGAAGCCGGCGAGCTGCATCAGCGGTCGGGCGACCTGCGCCTGCGCGTCGTGCAGGTACAGCTGGACGACCTCGTCACCGGACCGCGAACCAGTGTTGGCGACCCGCACGGTCACCGTGAACTCGCCGTCCGTGGGCACCTCGGTGTCGCTGACCCGCAGGTCGGTCACCTCGAAGGACGTGTACGACGTGCCGAAGCCGAACGGGAAGAGCGGCGTCGAGTCCAGGCTGCTGATGCCGGCGCTCTCAGCCGCGCCGAGAGCGGGCTGCAGGTAGGTGCTCGGTTGGCCGCCGGAGGTGCGCGGGATCTGCACCGGCAGCTTGCCGCCGGGCTGGACGCGGCCGGAGAGCACGCCGGCGATCGCCTGGCCGCCCTCCTCACCCGGCATGAAGGCCTGCACGAGCCCCGCGGCCCGGCCGTGCACGTCACCGAGTGCGTAGGGACGGCCGGACACGACGACCACCACCAGCGGGGTGCCGGTGTCGAGGAGCTCCGCGAGGAGCTCGGCCTGCAGCCCAGGCAGCTTCAGGTCGACGGCGTCGCAGCCCTCACCGGAGGTCCCGAGCCCGAACAGCCCGGCGAGGTCTCCGACGTAGGCCACGCAGACGTCGGCGTCGCGGGCGGCCGCGACCGCGGCGGCGAAGCCGGAGCGGTCCTCGCCCTGCACCGCGCACCCCGGTGCGTGGACCACCTCGACGCCGGGCAGCTCGGCGCGCAGCGCGTCCACCCCGGAGGGCACCTGGACGCCGAGGCCCACCTCGGGGTAGCGCGGCAGCACGTGGTTGGGGAACGCGTAGCAGCCCATGAAGGTGCGCGGGTCGTCGGCGCACGGCCCGACGACCGCGACCCGGCCGAGCGTGGGCCGTCCGTCGCCGAGGAGCGGGAGGGCGGTGCCGGCGTCCAGCAGGATGATCGAGCGCTCGGCCAGCTCGAGCGCGATGCTGCGGTTCTCGGCCGAGTCCAGGTCGGTGTCGCCGTCGCGGACAGAGCCCTCGGGCGTCCAGTCGGGGTCGAGCAGGCCCAGCTCGACCTTCTGGGTCAGCAGCCGGCGCACCGCCCGGTCGATGAGGTCGACCGAGAGCTCGCCGCGGTTGACCCGGTCGGTCAGCCCGCTGCCGAAGCCCAGGGTGTCCGGCAGCTCGACGTCGATGCCGGCCGTGAGCGCGAGCACGCCGGCCTCGTCGGCGTCGGCCGCGACCCGGTGCATCAAGGACAGGAACGGGACGGCCCAGTAGTCGGACACGACAGTGCCCTCGAAGCCCCACTCCCCGCGCAGCAGGTCGGTGAGCAGCCAGGTGTCCGCCGCGGCCGGGACGCCGTCGACGTCGGAGTAGGAGTTCATCACCGAACCGACGCCGTCGCGCACCACCGCCATCTCGAACGTCGGCAGGATGATGTCGAGCAGCTCGCGCCGTCCCATGGAGACCGGCCCGTGGTTGCGGCCGGCGCGGGCCGCTGAGTAGCCGGCGAAGTGCTTGAGCGTGGCGATGACACCCGCGCCCTGCAGGCCGCGGACGTAGGCGCCGCCCAGCATCCCGACCAGGTACGGGTCTTCGCCGATGGTCTCCTCGACCCGGCCCCACCGGTAGTCCCGGACGACGTCGACGACAGGAGCGAGCCCCTGGTGCACGCCCACGGCGGCCATGTCCCGGCCGATCGCGGCCGCCATCCGCTCGACCAGGTCGGCGTCGAACGTCGCCCCCCAGGCGATCGCCGCCGGGTAGATGGTCGCGCCGAACGTGGTGAAGCCCGTGAGGCACTCCTCGTGCACGAGCGCCGGAACTCCCAGCCGCGAACCGTCCAGGACGACGTGGTGCTGGCGGACCAGCTCGGCGGTGCCCTCGGCCACGGTGACCGGCCGGCTACCGAAGACCCGCGTGAGGTGGCCCAGCCCGTGGACGCTGGCCTCCTCGAGCGAGACGGTCCCCGACGCGGCGAAGACGTCCTGCAGCGGGGCGACGTTGAAGGTGGTCGCCGGCTCGTCCGCGGGCTGCTCCGGGGTGGCGACCTCGTCCTGCATGTCGTTGCCCACCCAGCGGCTGCCGAGCTGGGCGACCTTCTCCTCGAGCGTCATCTCGCCCAGCAGGGCCTCGACGCGCTGGGCCACGGGCAGCGACGTGTCGTGCCACGGCCGCGCCGCCTGCACCTCCGAAGACGTCGGGACGGTCGCCATGGGGTTCTCCTTCGTCGGCCGAGCCGCTCCTGGAAGCGAAACAACTCGAAAAGTTTCGAAGAGGGTCGTTCGGCGGCGATGGCAGTGCCAGTTCCCCGAAAGCCGCGCGTTTACAACACTTCCAGCGTCACTCTGGACCCTGATGAAGCCATCCGCAAGGCTATTGACACTCGCGGACTTCGAAACATACCGTTCACCCTGCTGATGTCGTACGGACGATTTCGTTCATCGCAGTTGCTCACCCTTTCGCCGCGGCGAGGCCTCGGCCCTTCGAGTTCGGAGCTCAGCGTGGATCCCATATCGATCTCCCGGCGCACTCTCCTCCGCCTCTCCCTCGTCGGCACCGCCGGAGTGGGCCTCGCCGCCTGCGGCAGCTCAGGCCCCGACAAGGCGAGCGACAGTGGTGGCAGCACGGGTAGCGCCACCTACTGGTACCTCAGCGGTGCGCCGGGTGAAGGCATCCGCACCAACACCGTCAAGCGCTTCAACGAGGCCAACCCCAAGACCCAGATCAAGGGGTCCACGTTCCAGAACGACGCCTACAAGACGAAGATCAAGACGGCCATCGGCGCCGGCGAGGCGCCGACCATCATCTGGGGCTGGGGTGGTGGCGGGCTGAAGAGCTACGTCGACGCCAGCCAGGTGGAGGACCTCACCGACTGGTTCGGGCAGAACGCCGCGGTCAAGGACCGGCTCTTCCCGTCGTCCTTCGGCGCCGCCACGGTCGGCGGCAAGATCTACGCGATGCCGTGCGAGACGGTGCAGCCGATCGTGCTGTTCTACAACAAGACCTCGTTCGAGAAGATCAAGGCCGAGCCGCCCAAGACCTGGGCCGACATCATGGACCTGGTGCCGAAGTTCAACGCCGCGAAGATCGCGCCGTTCTCGCTGGCCGGTCAGTCCCGCTGGACCAACATGATGTGGCTGGAGTTCCTCTTCGACCGCATCGGCGGCCCCGAGGTCTTCCAGGCCGTGTTCGACGGCACCAAGGACGCCTGGTCGAACCCGCTGGCCATCCAGGCCCTCACCGAGTGCCAGAAGCTGATCAAGGCCAACGGGTTCATCAAGGGCTTCTCGTCGATCACCGCCGACTCCAACGCCGACCAGGCCCTGCTCTACACCGGCAAGGCCGCGATGATGCTGCACGGCACCTGGACGTACGGCAGCATGGCGACCGACGGCGGCGACTTCGTCTCCGGCGGCCACCTCGGCTACATGAACTTCCCGCCGGTCGACGGCGGCAAGGGTGACCCGACCAACACCGTCGGCAACCCCGGCCAGTACCTGTCGATCTCGTCCAAGGCCACGGCCGAGCAGAAGGACATCGCCAAGAAGTTCTTCGCCACGGCCGTCCTGTCCGACGCGGAGAAGAAGGAGTGGATCGCCTCCGGCGGCATCCCGATCGTCAAGGGTGCGGACGCCGAGCTGGCCAACTCGAAGGACGCGGACTTCCTGAAGTTCGTCTACGGCGTCGCCAGTGGCGCCAAGACCTTCGCGCAGTCCTGGGACCAGGCGCTCAGCCCCACGGCGGCCGAGTCGCTGCTGGACAACATCGCCAAGCTCTTCCAGCTGCAGATCACCCCTGAGCAGTTCGCCACCAACATGAACCAGACCATCGGCACATGAGCACTGCTCGACCGAGCACCGCTCCGGCTGGCGCCTCTCTCGCCGGCCGGAGCGGTTCGGTCACGTGGATGGCGCTGCCGGCGATGGTCATCTTCACCGCGTTCGGCGTGATCCCGCTGCTCGGCGTGCTGGGCCTGAGCTTCACCTCCTGGGACGGCATCGGGGTCATCCACTTCACGGGGCTCCGGAGCTGGCGCGCCGAGCTCGCCAACCCCGGCCTGCCGCACGCCATCTTCGTCACGTTCAAGATCATGATTCTCTCGTGGCTCGTGCAGACCCCCCTGAGCATCCTCATCGGGGTGTTCCTGGCCGGCCACCAGCGGTACCGGAACTGGCTCGCCGTCCTGTACTTCATCCCGCTGCTGCTGAGCTCGGCGGCCATCGCCGTCGCCTACAAGGCGTTGCTGGACCCTAACTTCGGCCTCGGCGCGGGGCTGCACATCGGGTGGCTCTCGCAGGACTGGCTCGGCCGGGGCGGGCTCGCGGTCGCCGTGGTCATCTTCATCGTGTCCTGGCAGTTCATCCCGTTCCACTCGCTGATCTACCAAGGTGCGGCGCGGCAGATCCCGCGCACCATGTACGAGGCTGCCGAGATCGACGGCGCCGGGCGGATCCGCGCGTTCTGGAGCATCACGCTGCCGCAGCTGAAGAACACGGTCATCGCCTCGTCGACGCTCATGGTCGTCGGCTCGCTCACCTTCTTCGACCTGATCTTCATCCTCACCGCCGGCGGGCCCGGCGATGCCACGCGAGTGCTGGCGCTGTCCATGTACAAGACGGGCTTCCAGGCGAACCTGATGGGCCTGGCCAGCGTGATCGCGGTCATCCTCGTCCTCTTCGGGGTGGGCCTGGCGCTGCTCCTGCGCCGCATCGGCGGCGGGGCGAACACCCAGAGCACGTTGGAAGGTGGCTGACGTGGCGACCACGGTGACCACGCCGACGCAGGGACGTCGCAAGACCCCGACCCGCCACGAGGGACCGGCCGGACGCCGTCCGCGACCCAACTGGTTGGGCGCGATCCTGGGCATCGTCTGGCTCGTGATCGTGATCGTGCCCGTCTATTGGATCGTCATCACGAGCTTCAAGACGCAGGCCAACTACTACGCGATGAACCCGCTCAAGCCGCCGCCCGAGCCGACCTTCGCCAACTACCAGCTGGTCATCCACTCCGGCTTTCCGCGGTACTTCCTGAACAGCGTGATCGTGACGGCCGGGACGATCGTGCCGGCCGTGCTCGTGTCGTTCATGGCGGCCTACGCCATCGTGCGTGGGGCCGGCCGCACGTTGCGGGTGATGAACGGGATCTTCCTGGGGGGTCTGGCGATCCCGTTGCAGGCCACCATCATCCCGGTCTATCTGATCATCATCCGGCTGCACCTGTACGACACCCTGCTGGCGATGATCCTGCCGTCCATCGCCTTCGCCATCCCGTTGTCGGTGCTGGTCCTCACGAACTTCGTCCGCGACGTCCCGCGTGAGCTCTTCGAGTCGATGCGGGTCGACGGGGCGAGCGAGTGGACGACGTTGTGGCGGTTGGCGTTCCCGCTGACCCGGCCGGCGCTGGTGACCGTGGCGATCTACAACGGCCTCGCCGTGTGGAACGCGTTCCTGCTGCCGCTGATCCTGACCCAGAGCACCGAGAAGCGGACCCTTCCGCTCGCGGTCTGGTCCTTCCAGAGCCAGTACGGCGTCAACGTGCCCGCCGTCCTGGCCTCCGTCGTGCTGACCACGCTGCCGATCCTCATCCTGTACGCCTTCGGCCGGCGCCAGCTGGTCAGTGGGCTCACCGCCGGCTTCAGCAAGTAGGCGTAGCGCGCGCTGTTTCCGCCCACGGGTCGCGTCGGCCGCCCTAGGCTCCGGGCCCATGACTGAAGGTGACAAGCCCCGCGCCGGGCAGTACCGGTCGATGACCTGCGGTCGTGGGACGGCGCCCGCCATGGCTCGGGCCCTGGTCCGGGCACGGCTGCTCCGCCCGGGGCCCGTGGGCGCGGTGCTGCTCGTCGGCGTCCTCGGTGCGTTGCCGCTCGCCTCGGACGGCTACCCGACAGGCGCTGTGGTGCAAGGCCTCGTGTCGGCCGTCGTCGTGGCGGCGGTCCTGGTGTGGGCGACCCACCGGCGCCTGATGCGTGCGACCCTGGCGCTGTGCCCGGCCGGGGCCACGCTGGCCGTCGACCTCGCGGACGACGTGCTGCGGGTGCGGACCGCTGTCGGTGAAGGACAGTCGCCGTACGCCGACATCCGGGAGCCGCTCCTCGTGCAGGGTCACGTGGTCCTGCCGATGCGGCGGGTGCGCAGCTCCATCACGTTGCCTCCCGGGTTGCTCACCGCCGCGGACGTCGCGTGGCTGCGGGAGCGGATCGCCCTCGCGCAGGCGCCCGACGTGGCGGGTCAGGTCGTGGCAGGTCCGGTCGTGGCAGGTCCGGTCGAGCTCGAGCCCGAACGGGTGGATCCGGACGTGGTCGGCGGCGCCGTGGTGCTCACGGCCGAGATGCTCGAGCGCGCGTATCCCGCGGTGCTGCGGTACCGGCTGCTGCGGGGCCGGGTCGGTCTCGCCGTGCCGCTGATCTCGATCGGGTTGGGGGTGTGGGTGGGAGACGCCATCGGGTGGGTGCCCGGCGCCGCGGTGGCCCTGCTGTTCGCCGGTTCCGTGCTCCTGGCCGCCGCGCTCCAGACCAGGAGGACGTGGCGGCGCAGCGCGCGAGTCGGCCGGAGGCTACGTAGTCGCTTCGACGACACCCACCTGCACCTCGACGTCGACGGCGCCGAAGCCTCCCTCGCGTACACCGCGATCCGCCGCTGCGACGTCCGGGGCGACGTCGTCGTGCTGGCCACGACCACCGGCCTGCTGCAGGTCCTGCCGCGCGAGCTGGTGCCGGACGAGGCGGTGCGCCGGCTGCGCGCGGCGCAGGGCTGATCTCACCACGGCCGGGCGGTCTAGCCGACGCCCCGCAGGACGCAGCGCATGTTCGGCTCGGCCGCGAAGCTGGCGGCGGCGGTCCACGTGGCATCGCCCTTGGCCGGCACGGTGACCTTCGTCGTCGCGTAGTCCAGCACGGTGGCGGCGGTCGTGGTGAAGAACACCGTGATGGTGAGCTTCACGTCCTTCTTGCTGGGGTTGACGGACTTCCCCGTGGCCTGCCACCCGCCCGACTTCGAGGTGCAGCCGGTGATGGCGGTGGTGCGGCGCAGCTTCACGTCGTTGCGGATCTTCGACGGCTCGGGCAGGGGCTCCTGCGTGGGGACGTGCGCCGGCGTGGTCTTGCTGCCGGACGCCGCGGCGCCGGTCGGCGTGGGCTTCTGGTCCGAGGACGTGCAGCCGACCACCGTGCTTGCCACGGCGACAGTCAGCAGGACGACGGCAGACTTCGAGAACACGCTGCTCCTAGGGTCGGTCGGATTTCGATCATGCCTCATCGCGTCGGCGGACCAGCGTGCCGAGCACCAGCAGCAGCCCGAGGAGGATCGCGCCGACACCGATGAGCAGCGACTCCTGCACCGCGTAGGCGCCGGTGTGCGGCAGGTCCGAGCCGGACCCGGATCCCGACCCACCAGCCGGTCCGGACCCGGGCTGGGACACCGCCCCGCCCGATCCGCCACCGGCGACGACGGACACCGTGGCAGTCGCCGCCGCGGACAGCACGGACGCCCCACGGACGCTGGTGCCCGTCGCGGTGGCGGTGTTGACGATGGTGCCGGCGGCGGCCTGTGCGGCCGTGATCGGTTGCGGCGCAGACGAACAGGTCACCGAACGGCCGGGTGCGACGTTCGAGCTCGGGCAGGTGACCGGCCCGGCCAGCGCGTCGTGCACGACGATGTCGGTCAGCGTCGTGTTGCCGGTGTTGGTGGCCTGGAACGTCCACCGGACGGTGTCGCCGGCATTCGTGACCCCGTCGCGGTTGGTGTCGGTCACCTGCGCCTGCTTGGTCAGCTGCAGCGCCGGGCTGTCCGGCAGCGGGACGGTGGCGCTGGACGGGGTCGAGGTGACGGGGGCGCCGCCGGCAGGTGTCCCGATCGCGGTGGCGGTGTTGGTCACCGACCCGGCGTCGACGTCCGCCTGGCTGATCACGTGGGGTCGGTCCGCGCGGCACGTCGTCGAGCTGCTCGGCACCAAGGTCGGGACGGGGCAGGTGACCGGTCCTGCGGTGTCGTCCTCGACGGCGATACCGAGGGTGATCTGCCCGGTGTTCGTCACCACGAACGTCCAGCTCACCTCGTCGCCGACGTCCAGGACGGCGTTGCCGTTCGTGTCGTTGACGGCGGCCTCCTTGACGAGGCTGATCGCGGGTGGCCCGGCGAAGACGGGGATCACCGCGGTCGACGGGGCCGAGGTCGCCGTCCCGCCGTCCGGGTCGGTGGCGTCAGCCGTCGCGGTGTTGCTGATCTGGCCGTGGTCGATGTCGGCCTGCGTCACGACGTAGTCGGCGGTGCAGGTCGTCTGGGCGCCTGGCGGCAGCGGTGTGTCCGGGCAGACCGCGGTCAGCCCGGGGCCGGCGGGCGCCTCGAAGGTGTCCACGATGACGACGCCGTGCAGCGTGACGTTGCCGGTGTTGGTCGCGAGGAACTCGTAGGTCACCGACTCGCCGGCGTGGGACACCAGGGTGGTGGGCGAGGACTTGACCAGCGACAGCGACGGCGCGGCGCCGATGGTGACGCGGGCGGTGGACGGCGCTGACTGGACGTCGCCCCCGCCGGGCACGGTGGCGGCCGCCAACGCGCTGTTGTCGACGGTGCCGTGGTCGACATCGGCCTGGGTCACCGAGTACGTCGACGTGCAGGTCGCCGAGCCACCGGGGGCGAGTGGGCTGTCGGGGCACACGATCGTGGGTTCCGGGCCGGCGGGGGCGGTGAACGTGTCGGTGACGGCGAGCGCCGCCAGGGTCACGTTGCCCGTGTTGGTGACCCGGAACGTGTAGGTGATGCTCTGGCCCGCTCGCGCGGCGGACGTCGGGGAGGCCGACTTGGCCAGCGTCAGGGACGGCAGGGCACCGACGTCCACGACCGCGGTCGAGGCGTCGGACGAGACCTGCTGCCCCGCCGGGCCGGTGGCCTGGGCGACGGCGGAGTTGTCGATGCGGCCGTGGTCGACGTCGGCCTGGATCACCACGTAGTCGGCGGTGCAGGTCGTGGACGTACCCGGTGCCAGCGTGGTGGCCGGGCAGCTCACCGCCAGCGCCGGGCCGGCGGGCGGGGTCAGCGAGTCGAGGACGGTGAGGTCGCTGACCGTGACGTTGCCGGTGTTGCTGGCCAGGAAGCGGTAGGTGACGGTCTGGCCGGCCTGCGTCACGGACGTCGGGGCCGCCGTCTTGGTCAGCGTGACGGCGGGCGACTGGGCCGCGCTCACCGAGGCGCTCGACTCGTTGGACGCGACCGGACCGGCCTGGGGGTCGACACCGGTCGCGGTCGCGGTGTTGTCGATGGCGCCGTGGTCGAGGTCGGCCTGGGTCACGGTGTACGTCGCGGTGCAGGTGGTCGACGCGCTCGGCGCGAGGGTGGACGTCGGGCAGGTGACGTCCACGGCCGGCCCGGCGGGGCTGCTGAGCTGGTCGTCGACCGACAGCTGGCTGATCGTGTCGTTGCCGGTGTTGGTGACCAGGAACGCGTAGTCGACCTGGTCGCCGACCGCGGAGACGCTGCCGGGGGTGGCCGACTTGACCAGGGTCAGCGCCGGGTCGGCGGGGATGGTGACGGTGGCCGTGTCGTCGTCGGACTGAACCGGATCCCCGGCCGCGTCCAGGGCCGTGGCGTGCGCGCGGTTGGTGATGGCGCCGTGGTCGACGTCCGCCTGGGTGACCGTGTACGACGCCGTGCAGGTCGTCGCCTCGCTCGGCCCGAGAGCCGCACTCGCGCAGTCGATCGACGTCAGCGGGGGACCGGCCGGCGCCTCGAGGCTGTCGTCGATGGCGAGGGCGGTGACGCTGACGTTCCCGGTGTTGGTCACGGCGAACGTGTAGGTCACGGTGGCGCCGGCCTGCGCCACCGTCGTGGGTGATGCCGTCTTGGTCAGGGCGAGCCCTGCCGCAGCCGGGACCGACACCGTGGCAGTCGACGTGTTCGAGGTGATCGTGCCCCCGCCCGGTGCCGTACCCGTCGCGGAGGCCGAGTTGACCACCGTGCCGTGGTCGACGTCCGCCTGGGTCAGCACGTAGCTGGCGGTGCACTGCGTGTCCTGGCCCGGTGCCAGCGTGGTGACCGGGCAGGCGATCGGGGACGGCGGGCCGGCGGGCGCGGTGAACGCGTCGTCGATCGCCAGGTCGGTGACCGTGGTGTCGCCGCTGTTGCTGACGGTGAACGTGTAGCTCACGCGGTCGCCGGCGTCGTGCGCGGTCTCCGGGGTGACGGACTTGACCAGGGTCAGCCCCGGGGTCTGGGCGATGGGCACGGAGGCGGTGGACTCGTTCGACGTGACGCTGGTGCTGCCCGGCGTGACGGCCGCGGCGGTGGCGGTGTTGTTGATCGAGCCGTTGTCCACGTCGGCCTGGGTCACGGTGTAGCTGGCCGTGCAGCTGACCGTGGCGTCCGGAGTGAGAGCGGCGCTCGGGCAGGTGACGGTCAGCGCCGGGCCGGCCGGTGCGGTCAGGCTGTCGGCGATCGCCAGGCTCGTCAGGCTCACGTTGCCGGAGTTGGTGACAGCGAACGCGTAGTCGACGCTCGTGCCCACCGTGACCGGGTCGGCGGGCGACGCGGTCTTGACCAGGGTCAGCCCGGCGTCCTGCACGACGTCGACCGTCACGCCGGCCTGCGGCGAGCTCACCGGCACGTCGGACGGGTCGCGCCCGGCGGCGACGGCGACGTTCTGGATGACCCCACGGTCCATGTCCGCCTGGGTGGTGACGTAGGTCGCGGTGCAGGTCGCGCCCTCCCCGGGTGCGATGACCGTCGGCGCGCACGTCGGCACGTTGGACCGCAACGGCGGGTCCGCGATCGTCAGGGAGCTCACGGTGACGTTGCCGGTGTTGACGACGGCGAAGGAGAACTCGACCGGCTGGCCCGCGTGGTCCACCGTCGTCGGGTCGGCCGTCTTCACCAGGGACAGCGACGCGGACCGGCTGACGACCACGGCGGCCGACGCCGGGTTGGACGTCACCGGGTCGTTGCCCGGGTCGAGGCCGGTCGCCGTCGCGGTGTTGCTGATGACGCCGTTGTCCACGTCGGCCTGGGTCGCGGTGTAGACGGCCGAGCACGTCGTACTCGCTCCGGAGGCGAGCGTGCTGAGCAGGCAGGTCGGGGTGACCGGCGGTCCGGCCGGCGGGGCGAGGACGTCGTCCAGGGCGAGGCCGTGGATCGTGACGTTGCCCGCGTTGGTGATCGTGAACTGGTAGGAGACCTGTTGCCCGGCAGCGGAGATCTGGGTCGGCGTAGCGCGCTTCTGCAGCAGCAGCGCCAGGTTCTCGTTCGTCGTGACCAGGGCCGAGGACGGGTTCGAGACCACGGCGCCGCCCTGCGGACCCGTGGCACCCGCGGTCGCCGTGTTGGTGATGGTGCCCTGGTCGAAGTCGGCCTGGGTCGACGCGTACGTCGCCAGGCACGTGGTGCTGTCGCCCGGGGCCAACGTCGTCACGGGGCAGACGGCTGGTTCGGCCGGGCCGGCCGGAGCGACGAACGTGTCGTCGATGGTCAGGTCGGTGACCGTCACGTTGCCGGCGTTGGTGACCAGGAACGAGTAGGTGACCGACTGGCCCACCGTGGTGAGCGCCTCCGTCAACGCGGACTTCACCAGCTGCAACGTGGCGCTCTGCGTGGCGATCACCACGGCGGTCGCCGCCGGGGACGCCACGGGCGCTCCAGCGGGGTCGCTGCCGCCGGCGACCGCGGTGTTCCGGATCGCCCCGCTGTCGATGTCGGCCTGGGTGGTGGAGCGGCTCGCGGTGCAGGTGGTGGAGGACCGCGGGGCCAGCGACTGCTGCCGGCAGACCGGCGCGTTCGCGCCGGTGAACACGGGGTCGGAGATCGTGATCGAGTCGACGGTGACGTTGCCCTCGTTCGTGACCGTGAACGTGTAGTCGATGAGCTGGCCCGGCGCGGTCACCGTGTCGCGCGACGCGGTCTTGGTCAGGCTGAGCGCGGCCGTCTGGTCGACGTCGACGGTCTCGGCGGACGGTGGTGAGGTGATGGTGGTCCCCGTGGGGGTCCGGGCGTTCGCGGTGGCGGTGTTGGCGACCGACCCGTGGTCGATGTCGGCCTGGGTGGCGGTGTACGTCGCCGTGCAGGTGACCTGCGCGGCCGGGTCGATGGTTCGTTGCGGGCAGTCGACGGTCAGCGGGGGAGCGGCGGGCGCGGCCAGGGTGTCGTCGATCGACAGCAGCGACATCGTGACGTTGCCGGTGTTGGTCACCAGGAACGAGTAGCTGATCGCCTGTCCGGCGGAGGTGATGGTGGCCGGGCTGGCGCTCTTGACCACCGTCAGGGCAGCGGTGACCGTGACGGCGACCGAGGCGGTGGAGGGCTGGGAGGTCACCGGGTTGCCGGCCGGGTCGCTGCCGTTGGCGGTGGCGGTGTTCGTGATCGAGCCGTTGTCGACGTCGGCCTGCGTCGCGGTGTACGACGTGGTGCAGGTGGTGGCTGCGCCCGGGGTGAGAGTCGTTGCGGCACAGCTGATCGGCAGGTTGGCCGGTGCCGCGGGCTGGGTGAAGACGTCGGCGATGGACAGGCTGCCGACGGTCACGTTGCCGACGTTCGTGACGCGGAACGTGTACGCGATCGCCGCCCCGGCCGCGCTGATCGTGGTCGGGCTGGCCGTCTTGACCAGGCTCAGCGCAGGCGTCTGGTTGGCGGAGGCGCTGGCGCTCGACGGCGGTGAGGTGACCGGGTCGCCCGTGGGGTCCGTCCCCCGGGCCGTGGCGGTGTTCTGGATCGACCCCGCATCCAGGTCCGCCTGGGTCACGGTGTGACGGGCCGTGCAGGTGGTCCTGGCGCTGGGGGCGAGGGTGCCGGCGGCGCAGGTCGCGGCTCCCGCGCCGGTGAACATCGGATCGACGACGGCCAGGGCGCGCACGGTCACGTTGCCGTCGTTCGTCACCGTGAAGGTGTAGGTCAGCGTCTGGCCGGCGGCGTCGTACGTGGTCGGGGTCACCGTCTTGGACAGCACCAGCGAGGGGGTGGCCGAGACGCCGACGCTGGCCGTGGACGGTGGTGACACCACCGGGTCGCCCGCCGGGTCCTGGCCCGCCGCGGTGGCGGTGTTGTCGATCGAGCCGTGGTCGAGGTCCGCCTGCTTGCTCGTGTACGTCGCGCTGCAGGTCGTGCTCGCGTTGGGTGCCAGCGTCGTGACCGGGCAGGCGATCGCGGGCAGCTGGGGGGTTGCCGGCGCCGCGAGGGTGTCGCGGATGACCAGCCCCGTCACCGTCTGGTTTCCGGTGTTGGTCACCAGGAAGGCGTAGGTGACCGCCTGTCCGGCCGCGGTGATCGTGGTCGGCGAGGCGGACTTGGTCACCGTCAGCGCGGCCTGCTGGGTCACGGCCACGGCGGCGGTCGACGGGCTCGAGCTCACCGCGCCACCCGACGGGTCCGTGGACCGGGCGGTGGCAGTGTTGTTGATGGAGCCGTTGTCGAGGTCGGCCTGGGTGACGGTGTGGCTGGCGGTGCAGGCAGTGCTCGCGCCCGGCGGGAGGATGGCCTTCGGGCAGGTGACCGTCAGCGCTGGTACGGCCGGTGGTGCGAGGGCGTCCGCGATGCTGATCGGCGCCAGCGTAACGTTGCCGGTGTTCACCGCGGTGAAGGTGTAGCTGACCGTCTGACCTGCCGTGCTGACCGTGGACGGGGTGGCGGTCTTGGTCAGGCTCATCGCCGGCGATGCCGCGATGGTGACGGTCGCGGTGTCGGGTGGCGCGGTGACCGACCCACCGTTCGGGTCGGTGCCGCTGGCCGTCGCGGTGTTCTCGATGCGACCGTTGTCGACGTCCGCCTGCGTCGCCGTGTACGAGGCGGAGCAGGTCAGGCTCGCGCCGGGCGCCAGTGTGGTCGCGGGGCAGACGGGCGTGGCCGGGGGTCCGGCAGGCCCGCTGAACGAGTCGGCGATCGACACCCCGGTGATCGTCACGTTGCCACGGTTGGTGACGACGAAGCTGTACGTGACCTGCTGCCCCGAGCGGGTGAGGGTGCTGGGGGCGGCGGTCTTCACCACCGAGAGGGCGGGCGACTGGACGACGGTCACGATCGCGGTGGAGGCGTTGGAGGAGACCGGGTTGGCGGTCGGGTCGCGACCGCTCGCGACCGCGGTGTCGGCGATGGAACCGTGGTCGACGTCGGCCTGGGTGGCGACGTAGGTGCCGCTGCACGTCGTCGACGCCCCAGCCGCCAGCGAGGTCGCCGCGCACGTCACGGGGCCGGACAGCGGCCCGGCCGGAGCGCGGTTGATGTCGGTGACCGCGATCGTGCTGACGGTCTGGTTGCCCGAGTTGGTCACCGCGAAGGTGAAGGTGATGGTCTGGCCGGCCCGGGTGATCGTCGTCGGGGCAGCGGTCTTGGTCAGCGACAGGGCCGCGTTGGTGATCGCACTGACCGTGGCCGTCGACTGGTTGGACGTGACCGGGCCACCGGTCGGGTCGGTGCCCGTGGCGGTGGCCGCGTTGCTGATCGACCCGTTGTCGACGTCCGCCGCCTTCGTCACGTACGTCGCCGTGCAGGTGGTCGACGCGGCCGGCGCCAGGCTCGTGCTGGCGCAGCTGATCGGGCCGAGCTGCGGGGTGGCGGGTGCGGCGAGCGCGTCGTCGATCGCGAGGCCGGACACGGTCACGTTGCCGGTGTTCACGACGGAGAACGTGTAGGTGATCGTGCTGCCCTGGTTGGCGAAGGACGCCGGACTGGCCGACTTGGTCAGCTGCAGCCGCGGGGTGGCCGAGACCGCCACGGTGGCCGATGCCGGCGCGGACGTGACGGCGCCGCCCTGCGGCGTCGTGCCGCCGGCGGTGGCCGTGTTGGCGATGGAGCCGCGGTCCATGTCGGCCTGGGTGCTGGTGTAGGACGCCGTGCAGACCGCCGAGGCGTCCGGCGCGAGCGTGGTGACGGCGCAGACCGGCGCCCTGGCCCCGGTGAACATCGGGTCGTTGATCCCGACCGTGGAGATCGTCGTCTGGCCCGCGTTGGTGACCGTGAAGGTGTAGCTGACGTTCTGGCCGGCGCCACTGATCGTGGTCGGCGATGCCGCCTTGCGCAGCGTCAGGGCCGACGTGACGTTCACCGTCACCGAGGCCGTCGAGGCGTTGGACGTCACCGTGGCGCCGCCCGGGCTCACCGCCCGGGCGGTGGCGGTGTTGTTGATCGAGCCGTTGTCGATGTCGGCCTGCCCGACCGTGTACGTCGCGGTGCACTGCGTGCTGGCACCGGGCGGTACGGCGGTGGGCGGGCAGGAGATGACGAGCGGCGGGGTGGCCGGAGCCGCGAGCGAGTCGGTGATGCCGGCGCTCGACAGGGTGACGTTGCCGGTGTTGGTCACGCGGAACTGGTAGCTGACCTGCTGGCCCAGAGCGGTCACGGTGCTCGGGGTGGCGGTCTTGACCAGGCTCAGGGTGGCGGTCGGCGGCGCGGTCACGGTCGCTGTCGCGGTGGGCGAGCTGACTGACCCACCGCTCGGGTCGGTCCCCTGGGCGACCGCCGAGTTCTTGATCGTGCCGTTGTCGACGTCGGCCTGGGTGGCGGTGTAGCTGGCGGTGCAGCTGGTGGACGTCCCGGGGGCGAGAGTCGTTGCGGGACAGGTGATCGCGGGTACCGGACCGGCGGGTGAGGTGAAGGTGTCGGCGATCGCCAGGCTGCGGATCGTGACGTTACCGCTGTTGGTCACCGCGAACGTGTAGGTCACCTGCTGCCCGGCGGCGGTGACCGTCGCCGGCGACACGGTCTTGGTCAGGGCCAGCCGCGGGGTGGCCGTCACCGTCACCGACGCGTTCGACTGCGCGGAGGCGACCGGGCGTCCCTGGGCGTCGGTCGCGTTGGCGATGGCGGCGTTCCGGATCGTGCCGCTGTCGACGTCCGCCTGGGTCGCCGTGTAGGTCGCCGTGCAGGTGGTGCTCGCGTTCGGCGCGAGCTGGGTGACGGGGCAGGTCACGGACGGCACCGGGCCGGCGGGTGCGGTGAACGTGTCCGCGATCGACAGGGACCTGACCGTCAGGTTGCCGGTGTTGGTGACCTTGAACGAGTAGGCGACCTGCTGCCCGGCGGCCGAGACGACGGTCGGCGTGGCGGTCTTCACGAGTGCGAGCGAGGCGCCGGCCGAGGCCGTCACGCTGGCCGTCGACGGGCCCGAGGTGACGGGCGCGTTGTTCGGGCCCAGACCTGACGCGGTGGCGGTGTTGGTCACCGACCCGGCGTCGATGTCGTTCTGCGTCGTCGAGTACGTGGCGGTGCACGTCGTCGAGCTGCTCGGCGCCAGCGTGGTCGTCGGGCAGCTGACGGTCGGCGTCGGCCCCGCCGGGGCGGTGAGGACGTCGGCGACCGTGATGCCGTGGATCGTCACGTTGCCGGTGTTGGAGACGACGAACGAGTAGGCGATGGCCTGCCCCGCAGTCGCCACGGTGGCCGGCGACGCCGTCTTGCGGATCGTCAGGGCCGGGGAGCGGGTCACCGTGACGGTCGCCGCGGACGCGTTGGACGCCACAGCGCCACCGGCGATGTCCGAGCCGTTCGCGACCGCGCTGTTCGCGATGGTGCCGTTGTCGACGTCCGCCTGGGTCACGGCGTACGTGCCCGTGCAGGTGGTGGACGCCGCGGCGGCGAGGGTGGTCACCGGGCAGGTGATCGCCGGCACCGGACCGGCCGGTGCGGTCAGCGTGTCGGCGATCGAGATCGAGCTGACCGTCGAGTCACCGGAGTTGGTCACCTTGAACGAGTAGGTGATGGTCTGCCCGGCAGCGGTCGCCGTCGTGGGGGACGCCGTCTTCGCCAGGGTCAGCGCCGGCCGGATCACCGGGACGGGCACGGTGGCGGTCGCCGTGACGGTGCGGGTGAGGGAGTCCTGGCCGCTGACGGACGCGGTGTTGCTGTTGCCGCTCACCGGCGCGGTCGCCGTGCAGGTGTAGGTCGTGGTGTCACCGGCGGCCAGGCTGCCGATGGTGCGCGCACAGCCCGCTGTCGTCGGATCGGTCACGGCGACGTTCGCCAGGTCCGCGTTGCCGGTGTTGTTCACCGTGATCGTGTAGGTCACCGTCGCGCCCACCCGGTAGCCCGG
The DNA here is from genome assembly GCF_039541115.1 of Angustibacter luteus. Lineage (NCBI taxonomy): Bacteria > Bacillati > Actinomycetota > Actinomycetes > Kineosporiales > Kineosporiaceae > Angustibacter > Angustibacter luteus. The sequence goes on along the minus strand of NZ_BAABFP010000008.1, from coordinate 406,553 downwards.
CTGGTCCGTGGTCTTGGTGATCGTGAGGGCGGGGTTGAGCACCGTGACCGGGGCTTGCGCAGTCCCCGTGAGGGCGTCGCCCTGCGCGTTCGTCCCGGTCGCGGTGGCCACGTTGGTGAAGCCGCCGGACCCGGCCACCCCGGTGCACGTGTACGTCGTCGAGCCGGTGAGGCTGCCGATGGTCCGGTTGCAGGCAGGGGTCAGCGGGTCGGTGACCACCACGTTGCTAGCGGTGCTGCCGGTCGTCGGGTTGGTGACGGTGATCGTGTAGGTGACCGTGTCACCCGGGTGCACCGTCGTCGGTGCGGCCGTCTTGGTGATCTGCAGGGTCGGGACCGGGATCGACAGCACCAGCTCCTGCGCGAGGTAGGAGTCGCCGGACGTGCTGAAGCTCAGGGACGCCGACGTGTCACCCGGTTTGATCACCGCCGTGGACACGTTGAACTGCTTGGCATCGACCGAGAAGTTGTTGGGCGCGGTCGGACTTCGGAACTGGGCGTACGACGTGAAGAAGTTGGTGCTCGACCCGTTCGGGGCGCCGGGGTCGGTCTGCGCGGTCCCGTTGATGGAGAACTGGTCGCCGGTGATGCCCCAGTCGCCTTCGTAGGCGACGACGCCGACCCGCGCCTGCCCGCTGACCCGGAAGCCGGAGATCGTCGTCGTGGTGGTCGGGTCGGTCGAGTTCTGCCGCACGTGACCGTCGTAGACGAACACCTCCCGCTTGGTGGGGGCGTTCGTGGGGTCGGCCTGGGGGTAGGAGTAGACGAGGACGAGCGACCAGCCACCCATGCAGCCGAAGCCGGCCGGGGTCCAGACGTTCGACGTCGTGATCGTCAGCGGCGAACCGGTGGGGGCGCCGACGAACTGCGGGGTCACGTTGGCGGCCGCCGAGTAGTACTGCGGCTGGTTGACCGAGACGTTGGCGATCGCGTCGGTGGTGAACCGCTGCGCCGTGACGGAGACCTTCGCCTTGGCGCCGACGGTCAGCTGGACGGGGGTCGTGGATGCCGCACCCGGCGGCTGGACGGCCACCGGGCTGTTGTTGCTGTTGCACCGCGAGGTCACGGTCGTGTTGGTGCCGGTCTTGAAGACGCCGGTGTCACCGGCCCACAGCAGGCGCGCGTAGGCGATCGTGGCGCCGGTCGGGATGGTGAGGCTGATGCTCGAGGAGTTGAACCAGCCGTTGCCCGCGTTGGCACCCGTCTGGGTCATGTAGAAGTTGTCGTTGACCGCGGTGCTGGTGCGGTTCGTCGAGTTCGTGCAGTCGGTGTTGCCGGCCGGGCAGACCAGCACCGCGTTGCCGCCCATGAGCGCGTCGCCGTACACCTGCTGGTTGAAGGCCAGGGACAGCGGCGCCTCGACCGCAGCCTCCGCCGGTACCGCCGCAATCGCGCCGAGCCCGAAGGTCAGCGCGACTGTGACGAGGACCGCCACCAGGCGGCGCCAGCGAGGAAGCGGATGCACCCAGTCCAGACCTCCGCCCCAAATCCGAACAACCCTGTTTGTTCGGCGTACCCCAGGTTGTCAGGCCCCCCGACTCCCGTCCAGAGCAAGGGGCAGGTGACCCGGTCAGGCGCTGGACCCGGCCGCGATCGCGTCCAGGTCGCGGACCGCGAAGCGCAGGTGCTCCCACTCCTCCTCGAAGATCGTGTGCAGGCAGGACAGGGTGGTCTCCGGGTACTCGGCGGACCACGGGTTCTGCCGTGACGTGGCCAGCTCGGCCGCGGTGACCGTGGCGAGGACGTCGCGCACGAGGGCGACCCGGTCCGACCGGGCGGCGAGCACCTCGTCGTACGACGGCAGGTCACTCGTGAAGAGCGACAGGTCCAGGCCGTCGTCCTCGGCGCCCGGCCCGGCCAGCCCGAGGGGGTGGAACGGTTGCGCGATCCCCAGGACCGCTCGACCCAGCCAGGCGTCCGTAGCCAGCACCAGGTGCCGCAGCGTCTGGGCGAACGACCACTCGCCGTCCACCGACACGTCGACCGTGCCGACCGGCAGCAGCGCGACGCGCTCGAGGGTGGCCGCCCAGGCCTGCTCGAGCGCGGCCCAGGCCGCGCGCAGTCCGTCCGGGTCGGCGGCGCGTCGGTCGGCGCGGCCCGGGAAGCGGCGGTTGAGCTCGGCCTCGACGAAGGGGGCGACGTCCACGCCGTTCACCCGCAGCGCGCTCTCGCCGTCCAGCAGCCACGGCGCATCGATGTCCACGCCCTGCGCGTCGACCCCACGCATCACGACGTCGGACAGGTCCGAGCTGACGAACCTGGCGCCGCGCAGGTTCACGTCGACGAACTCCGCTCCGTGCAGGTCGTCGGAGCGGGTGAAGGTCGCCATGACGTCTCCTCGGCGTTCTACAGCAGCGTTCTACAGCAGTTCAGTCAGGTCGGCGTTCGCGCCGACGAGCTCGATTCCCAGCTCGAGCTCCTCACGCATCAGGTCGACCGTGTCGTCGTGCCCGAGCACCTCGGGCACGTCGTTGGAGACCTCGAGCTGGTCGAGCAGGTCGTAGGCCTCGCCGAGGGTCGAGGCACCGTGCTCGTGCGCCCACTGCAACGTGTTCCGCGCGCTGGCCGATGGATGGAACTCCTCATCCCAGGGGTTCGACACAGGAGCGCTCCTCAGGTCTCGGAGGGGTGGTGCGGCTCGAGCCGGATGACGATGGACTTGGACGTCGGCGTGTTCGACTCTGCTGCAACGGAATCCAGCGGGACGAGCACGTTCGTCTCGGGGTAGTACGCCGCGGCAGACCCCCGCGGGGTGCCGTACTCGACGATGCGGAACCCCGCGGCCCGTCGTTCCTCGCCCGCGTGCACGCTGATCAGGTCCACCAGGTCGCCGTCGGTGAAGCCGAGGTCGGCGACGTCCTGGCTGTTCAGGAAGACGACCATCCGTCCGCCGTGGATCCCGCGGTAGCGGTCGTCGAGACCGTAGATCGTCGTGTTGAACTGGTCGTGGCTCCGCAGGGTCTGCATGAGCAGGTGCCCAGCGGGGAGGTCCCAGGCCTGCGGGGGGCTGGTCCGGAAGTTCGCCCGGCCGGTCGCGGTGTCGAAGCGGCGCTCGTCCCGCGGGCCGTTCGGCAGGTGGAACCCACCGGGCTCCGCGACGCGCGCGTTGAAGTCGTCGAAGCCGGGGACGACGCGGGCGATGCGGTCGCGGATGAGCGAGTAGTCCTCGCGCAGGTCGGCCCACGGGATCGTGTCGGTGGGTCCGAACGTCGCCTCGGCGATGCCGCAGATGATGGCCACCTCGCTGCGCTGCTCGGCCGACACCGGGTTGACGCGGCCCCGGCTCAGGTGGACGACGCCCATCGAGTCCTCGACCGTCACCCCCTGCGGTCCGCTCGCCCGTTCGTCGCGGTCCGTTCGGCCCAGGCACGGCAGGATCAGCGCCTCCCGACCGTGCACCAGGTGCGAGCGGTTCAGCTTCGTGGAGACCTGGGCGGTGAACGGGATCGACCGGAGTGCGCGATGGGTCACGGCCGTGTCCGGGGTCGCCTGGGCGAAGTTGCCGCCGAGGCCGATGAACACGTCGCAGTGGCCGTCCCGCATGGCGCGGATCGCGTCGACCGTGTCGTAGCCGTGGGCGCGGGGGGAGGTGATCTCGAACTCGTCGTCGAGCGCGGCGAGGAACGTCTCTGGCATCCGCTCGAAGATGCCCATGGTCCGGTCGCCCTGGACGTTCGAGTGGCCGCGCACCGGGCAGACCCCGGCCCCGGGTCGGCCGATGTTCCCGCGCAGCAGCAGGTAGTTCGTCATCTCCTCGATGATCGCGACGCCGTTGCGGTGCTGGGTGATCCCCATGGCCCAGCAGACGGTGATGCTCTTCGCCCGGACCGTCTCGTCGACGAAGGCGGTGACGACGTCCGCGCTGAGGCCGGTCTGGGCGAGCAGGTCGCGCGGGTCGAGCTCCGCCCACGTCCGCTGCGCCTCCTCGAGCCCTGCGGTGTGGGTCGCGAGGAAGTCCAGGTCCAGAACGGTCCCGGGGGCCGCTGCCTCGCGGGCGACGAGCTGCTGGTTGACCAGCGCGAACAACGCCTGGTCGCCACCGACGGAGATCGGCAGGTGCAGGTCGGAGAGCTTGGTGCCCCGACCGATCACCCCACTCGCCCGCTGCGGGTTCTTGAACCGGTTGAGGCCGGCCTCGGTCAACGGGTTGACGGAGACGATGCGGGCCCCGCGCTTCTTGGCCTTGGCCAGGGCGGTCAGCATCCGCGGGTGGTTGGTGCCCGGGTTCTGGCCGACGATCACGATCAGCTCGGAGTGGTCCGTGAGGTCGTCGAGCGTGACGGTTCCCTTGCCGATCCCGATGGACCGGCTCAGCGCGACGCCACTGGACTCGTGGCACATGTTCGAGCAGTCGGGCAGGTTGTTGGTGCCGAGCCGGCGGGCCATCAGCTGGTACAGGAACGCGGCCTCGTTGGATGCGCGGCCCGAGGTGTAGAAGATGGCGCGGTTGGGATCGGGCAGGGCCTGCAGGGCGGAGCCGATCAGCCGGAACGCCTCGGCCCACGCCACGGGCCGGTAGTGGGTGTCGCCGGCGGCGAGGTGCATGGGCTCGGTCAGCCGGCCCTGCGCCTCGAGCCAGTGGTCGGAGGACGACTCCAGGTCGGCGACCGAGTGGCGGCGGAAGAACTCCGCATCGACGACCTTGGTCGTGGCCTCCCACGAGACGGCCTTGGCGCCGTTCTCGCAGAACTCCGCGTGCGTTCGGTGGTCCGGGTCGGGCCAGGCGCAGCTCGGGCAGTCGAGGCCGTCCTTCTGGTTCAGCGCCGTCAGGACCCGAGCGGTCCGCACCGGCCCCATCTCGTGCAGGGCGTACCGCATGGATGCCCGGACCGCCGGAACGCCGGCCGCCCAGGTCTTGGGCGCACTGACGGTGAGGTCCTCGCCGTCCTCACCATCAGCCTTGGCCGTCATGGGGACAGGCCTATCAGGTCGACGGGGTGGGAGCACCACGGGGCACGGCTCCCAGCCGTCGATCACAGGCCGAGGTACGCGGGCGTGGCGATCCGCCGAGTCGTCAGCGCTCGTCGTCCCAGGCCATCGCGCTGATCCGCCAGCCGGCCTCGGTGCGCACGAGCTGGATCGTCTTGGCTCCGGCGCCCCTGACCCGCTCACCGTCCTCCACCCACTCCTTGGCGTAGGTGCACCAGTGGTGCGCGATGTCGCCGTACACCTGGGTCGTGCCGTCGACCTCCCACTCCCGGAAGTCGGTGACGCGTCCGCTGGTCAGCAGCTCCCGCCGTGGCTCGATGAACCCGTCGACGCCATAGGTCGTCGGCACGCCGCCCGTCCGCACGATGAGTGCCTCCGGGATCAACACCTCCCGCAGCCCGTCCAGGCGCGCCTCCACGTCGGGCCCGGAGGTGAAGGCGCCGAAGAACGTGCGGACGACCTCGGTGATCTGGGCCTCGGCCCGGTCGGGAGGTGTCGGAGTCATCCGGGGAGGCTACCCGTGCCCGCCTGGGCCGTGGTCGAGGATCTTGGGGCGGTCCCGCATCCGGCTGTCGACGCTCCCGGTGGCCCGCAGCTGGGCGCGGCGCGTCGTCGCCCGCCGGCGCCTCCAGGCCCTGAGCCTCGTCAGCATGGCGACCTCCGATCCACCGGGACCAGCGACGACCGCGGCCTGCCGGATGCCCGATCGTCCCGCCGCGGTGACGAGGCCCGCAAGCCCTCGGTCACGACGTCCGCGCTCAGCGGGGGAGCGGCTCGATGCGGGCGTCCACGACCTGGCCGTCCGCCAGGTCGAGCAGCCCGAACGTGCCGTGCGGCTGGCGGCGCCGGTCGGTCGGCGACCCGGGGTTGAACACCCGGACCCCGTCCCCGGTGACATCCATCGGGATGTGGGAGTGACCGAAGACCACCAGGTCCGCCGTCGGGAAGCGGCGACGCAGGCGCGCCGTCCGCCCGTCCCGTGGCCCGCTGTCGTGGATCATCGCGACGGACACGCCGCCGAGCTCGAGCTGAAGCGTTTCGGGCGCCCCCCAGGCGGCGACCTCCGGCCCATCGTTGTTGCCCAGGACGACGTGCACCGGTGCGAAGCCGGCCAGGAAGTCGAGGACGTCGGGGGTGCACACGTCCCCGGCGTGCAGGATGACGTCGGCGCCGTCGAGGTGACCGAGCAGGGCCGGCGGGCAACCCTTCCAGTGCCGCGGACTGTGCGTGTCGGACAGCAGGACGACTCTCATCCGGGTGAGCTCTCGGCCGGCGCTGGGAAGTAGGTCCACTGACCTTCCGAGACGACCTCGACGGTGCCGTCGACCACCGAGATGGCCGTCTCGTCGTCCATCGCGTACGCCGGACCCGAGAGGGTGGCCGCCCACTGCTCCGCCTCGGCCATCGAGTTGCCCGGCTGGCCGTCCGGAGCGAGGTGCGGGCAGATGGAGAAGTCGACGAGGCCCAGCGTGCTGTCGTCACCGTTGGGCGCAGTCCACTGCACGAAGTCCGCGCCGATCCTGGGGGTCAGCACCATGCTCCCCGCGCTCAACCCCACCCAGACCGTCTCGGTCAGGGACGGGATGAGGTCCGCCAGTCCGGACTCGCGCATCCAGTGGTGGAGGTAGAGGGCGTCGCCACCCGCCACCAGCAGGACGTCGGTCTCGCGGACCAGTGGCACCCACTGGTCGTCGTCGATGCTCGGCAGGGCCGTCAGCTCCAGCACGCCCACGGACTTCCAGCCCAGGCTGACCATCGGAAGCTCTCCCTGGCCGCTGATGAACCGCCAGGGGCCGGTGCCGGGGCCGACCATGGGGTGCCCGTACTGCGCGGTGGGGATGCACAGGGCGCTCGACTCGGCGATCGGCTTGCCCAGGAGGTCGACCAGTGCCTGGTGGATGCTGGCGTTCTTGACGCCGGCGGATGTGAGCAGAAGCCTCACGCTGCCTCCAGTTCGAGTGCGGTAGAGCGGTCGAAGACGCTAGTCCGGGGCCGTCCACTGCAGCAGCTGACCGGACGACGCGAACCCCAGTCTCTCGTAGACGGGTACGGCCCGGCGGCTGGAACTGACCGTCACGCGACCCGCTCCCAGCCGCGACGCGTGATCCACCGCAGCCCGGACGAGTGCGGAGCCGATCCCCTGGCCGCGGTGCTCGACATCGACGAAGACGCTCTGGAGGTCCGCCGAGAGACGCGTGGTCACGCCGGGTCTCGGCACCCGAGGGACGAGCGCCAGCCAGGCCATGCCGACGACCTCGTGCTCGGCCAGTCGGGCGACGAAGGGAAGGTGCGAGTCCTCGTGGTCGCTCCACCACGCGGCCAGGTCACCGGCGAACGACTCGACCGTCTGGCTGGCCTGCTCCGCGGGAGCCGCGTGCACCCAGAGCAGCCGAGCCAGCTGGGGCAGGTCCGGCGCGCCGGCGAGGCCGATGTTCATGCCTCCAGTGTTTCGCAGCGTCCGCTCAGCGCACGTCCACGTAGTCGTCGATCGAGTACGCGTTGACGTACTTGGCGCTCGCGGTGAACCACACGACGCTCCACCAGCCGTCCTTGGTTGCCTTGTGGCGGTAGGTGAACGAGCCGGACGCCGTCGTGCGGGCGTAGCCGAGGTAGACCCACTTCTTGCTGCCCTTGGCCCGGAAGAAGACCTCGGCGTACTTCTTGCTGCCGATGCTCTTCCAGCCCTTGTCGTAGCGCTGCACGATGCCCTTGAGCGTCACGTAGTGGTTCTTGCGCACCGGTTCGGGGGAGGCGTTGAACGACTTCACGCGGGTCTCGATGCGGGACAGCCTCACCACCCGGCTGTAGCTGGGCTGCAGGGAGCCGTCGGCGCCCACGTAGACCAGCCGCCAGTAGCCCGTCGGGTGCGGCACCCACCCGTCGACGTTGAAGTAGCCGTAGGAGTCGGTGGTCTTGACCCAGTAGATGTACTTCCAGCCCGTGTGGCCGTTGGCCGACTGCTGCAGGTAGACCTTCGTCCCGCGCGGGATCGAGACGCCGCCCCCCGCCTGCAGCTGACCCGAGACGTGCACCTGGGAGTACTCGTCCAGGTAGGGGTCGGCCCAGTTGAGGAACGTGCGGTCGATGACCTTCACCGAGGCCGGCGGCGAGGAGATCTCGTCGAACCACATGGCCTGGTCGCCGTCGTACGGGAGGGAGACCTGGTAGGTCAGGTCCTGCTCCGGGGCCAGCGTCACCGTGAAGTCGCCCTGCGCGTCGGTGGAGAAGACGTGGTTGGCGTAGTCGGTGAGCGGAACCGACGCCAGCGGCGTCCAGGCCCCCCCGCTCAGGTACTCGACGGTGCCGTGGAGGGTCGCCTTCGCCGGGTACTTCACTGCCGCCAAGGGGGCGTACCGCACTCGCAGCGGGGACCGGTTGACCGCGATCTCGTTGAGGGCGTTCCCGATCAGGGCGAGCTCGGTGGTGTCGTCCCCACCCGCATACACCCCGGTGGAGGACGGCGAGGACGCCGTGCGGGTGACATGGCGGGTCCACGAGTAGTGACCCTGGGAGTCGGTGCGGAAGTCGTCGGCGTGCCCGTCGTACCAGCCGCTCATCGGGATGTCGGCCGCCGGCAGCGTGGTCTGGGTGACCGGGTCGAACAGCTGGAGGTCGCCGGTGGCGACGACGTCCTGGTGGTCGTAGTCGACGGCCGTGGGGCTGACGCTGTGCGCGCCGACGACCACCTGACGCAGGTAGCGCAGGGTCTCGGTGGTCGGCTCGCCGGCAGCATCATCGGCGTCCTTGGCGACGGCAGTCATCGTGTACTGGCCGTACGCCGTCAGCGGCAGCCGGTTGCTGCTCCAGCCGGTAGCGGCGTCACCGTGCAGGGTCACCGAGACGTCGTGCGAGGTGTCGGCCCCGTCCGCCTGGGCGTGCAGGGACACCTGTACCGCAGTGGCGGTCTCGGTGGTCGTCGCCTGCAGGACGCCGGGGTCGCCCGGTGCGCTCTTCAGCTCGGAGACCGTCGGGCCCGGGTCGGCCGCGTATGCCGTCGCCGGCAGGCCCGCGACCACGAGCGCGGCGGCCACGCCACTGATCAGGACGGCAGGAAGGCGGAGCTGGGCGCGCATGGGTCCCCCGGCGGCGGTCGGTGAGGTCCCGGCTGGGACGGCGACAGGCTAGGGGAGCGGACACCGCCGTGTCAGGACGATTCACCCATCCGGCGCGCAGCGGGACGACGTCCGGGTCAGGTGACCTCGGGCAGCTTGCCGCCCTTCGCCACGTCCGGGTCGGTGCAGGAGGCGAGGTTGAAGCAGCAGGGCCGACGCTTCCCGTCGTTCAGCTTGGACAGGCTCACGTCCACCCGGCGCTGTCGCGTCTCGGGGTTGCGCGTCGCCTGTACCCACCGGACCCACTCCCAACGAGCCATCGGGGTGATGTCCTCCCACACGCCGCGGATCTTCGCCGGCGCCTCGGCGAGGGCGCGGGCGAAGTCATCGGGGAGGTCCGGCTCGGGCCAGTCGGAGGCGACGTCGATGGTGATCTCGGTCGTGTCTCCCGGGGTGATTCGAAGGGCCCGCTGGAGCGAGTCACCGACGCGGATCCAGTGACCGCGGCGGCCGTCCGGCTCGATCACCGTCTCGACGTCGTGCCCGCCGATCGACGCGTGCACGGCTACCTGGCCGCGCGAGGGGAGCCGCTCGCTGGCCTCAGCCGGCAGCTGCACGAGCGCGGTGCCGTCGATGGCGGTCAGCTTGGCGGTGAAGCTGATCGATGCGCGACGCGCTGTCCGGGCGTTGCTCGTTGAGGGCGTCACCGCGCGCCGTCCCCTGTCGGTCGCAGCTTGTCCAGCCGCGCCCGCAGCAGTGCCTCTCGGTGCCCGTTGCCGTGCAGGTCGAGGTAGCGGCTGCCGAAGACCGCGAGCAGTGCGTCGTCGAGCCGCCGGACGGCGCCCGGCGGGTAGCGATACGCCATGCGGGACTCCAGAGCGGCGGCGTCCAAGGTGCCCAGCAGCCCGGCCAGCTCGTCGAGGGACGTGATGCCCAGCTCGAGCAGGAGGCCCGAGATCCACTCGTAGTGGTCGGTCCGCGACCAGCCGGCGTCCACGAACTGCGCGGCCAGGAAGGTAGCGAGGTCCTGCGCGTCGATGCGCGGGTCCGCGTCACCGTCGTCCCGGCCGTCGTCCGTGTCGTCGACCACGGCGGGTCCGCCCTGGCGCAGCCGGTCGCGGATCGCCGAGAACTCGCCGTCGGCCAGCTCGAGCAGACCCGCGGCGAGGGAGAAGCGGCGGTCCAGATCGGCGCCGTGCTCCTCGGGAACCGTTCCCTTGTAACGGATGTCGTGCTCGAACTCCGCCCACGCGTGCTGCAGGACCGTCCGCACCTGCACCTGCGCGCTGCGGTCCGCGAGCAGTCCTGACGTCGACGCCGGCCGGTCGTGGTCCAGGGTGACCAGGAGGTGGCGGCTGGCGTAGCCGAAGCGGCCCTCGCTCGCGGTCTCCTGCCCCATGTCCCGGTCGTCGAGCACGCGCAGCTGGTCGGCGAGCAGGTCGGCGACCGCCGCGACGTCGCTGTGCACGTAGGTGATCACCCGGATCCCGATCTGGTCGGTGATCTCGGTCAGCGGATCGGCGTAGAGGTGGCGACCGCCGTCCGTGCGCTCCGCCTTGCCCGCGAACGACGCCACGGTCTTGGCGCGACCGGTGACCGTGAGGTAGTTGATGCCGGCGTCGTCGAGCAGTCCGGTCACCAGCGCGACGTACTCCTCGGTGGCCGCCCGCAGCTCGGGCTGGCGCGCGGCGTACTCCTGCACCGCGTGCCGGATCGCGCCCTCGACGCCGGCTGGCTGCTCGATCGACGGCTCCAGACCTGCCGGCAGCGTCGGGGTGATGATCGCGCCGGTGGCCGCGTCGCCGTAGACGGTGACCCGATCCGGATGGCGCTCGGCGAACATCGCGACGTACGCGCAGACGACGGCGTCCACCTGGTCCTCGGCGCGACGAAGGTCGCTCTTGCGCTGCGCCTGCTCGACCCCGGACACCAGGTCGGTCCACGCGGGCAGCTGGACCAGCCGCATCGACGGGTCGGCGGCGGCCAGACCCTCGAGCAGCCCGACGAGCCGCATGAGCTCGGACCGCAGCTGCGACAGCGTGCGACCGGGCTTGTTCTTGTACTTCAGGGTCTGACCCAGCCGGAACAGCGACACCGTCGCGGCGTGCGGGTACACCTCCATCGCGCGCCGCGGCCCGCGCGACGCCGGATCCAGGTCCAGTCCGAGCAGCTGAGCCAGCCGCCCGCCGCGGGACCCGTTCTGGAACTCCGCTCGCGCCGTGTTGGTGGGGTGCGCGCCGGCGTGGAAGCGCGCGAAGTCGCGGTTGAGCGCGGCCTCGGCCGGGCGGTTGCCGGTGGGGTTGGTGACGACCAGCGGTGCGTCGATCGCGACGACGCACCGGCCTTCGGTGAAGGCTCGCAACGTGCTGATGATGCTGTCGTCGTCCGTCGCTGCACTGACGTGGACCAGGCGCCCTTCGGCGTCCAGGACGGCCAGCCCGGTGGAGCGCCGATCCCCCCAGGCGAGGTCGATCCCGACATGATGCACCCGGCCACTGTGCCCTACTCGCCGACCGCGCGGGTCCGAGGCCGCGTTCGCGCTCGCGTGTCGTCACCCGCCGTGGCTCGACGCCTCGGGCACGGGGAAGAGGAGATGGGTGACCCGATCCCCCTGGATGCAGACCGTCGGGTCACCGAGGAGGGCTTCGTCCAGCGACAGCCCACCGAAGTAGGCGCGGCCCGTCCCCATGAGCACGGGCACCAGGTCGATGGCGACCGCGTCGAGCAGCCCGAGCTCCAGACACTGCCCGGCAATGGTGCCGGCCGTCACGGCCACGGTGCGCAGCCCGGCGATCTCCTGCGCCTTCGCCACCGCGGCCTCCACTCCGTCGGTGACGAAGTGGAACGGGGCGTCCGGGTGGGCCTCGACCCAGTCACCCGGGACCTGGTGCGTCACGACGACGACAGGCACGCCGATCGTGTGCAGGCCGCCCCACCCGTCCGTGAAGTCGAACAGCGTGCGCCCGCACACCAGAGCACCCAACCCGTCGACCCACTCTCGCCAGTACGCGGCGCTGGGCGGGCTCAGGTGAAACGTGATCCGGTCATCGACCGTTGGGAGCTCGACCTCGCCGTTCTGCAACCAGTCGAACAATCGACCGATCGTGTTGTCGTCCTTCGCGATGTAGCCGTCCAGCGACATCGACGCGGAGGCGATGACCTGACCCATGTCTGGCTCCTTCGTCCGGGTGCTTCCCCGTAACGACCCTCGTGGCGCGCCCAAGTCATCGCCGCCCGCGAGGATCGTCCATGCTGACGAACGGAGGTGTCTCATGAAGCGTGTCGTCTGCATCCTGCTTGGTCACAAGTGGGCGCACATCCGGGCGACCGGCAGCCTGAGCAGCCGTGACTTCTACAACAGGTGCTTGCGCTGCGGGCGGGTGGACGAAGATCCACCCCAGTTCTCGGGTGCGGGTGGCTGACTGATCGTCGGCACCGGGGTGGAGCTCACGCGCCGGTCTTGCCGTCGACTCCCTCGCGGAGCAGGTCGATGTGCCCGCAGTGCTGGGCGTACTCGGCGATCATCCGCAGCACCAGCCAGCGCAGATCGATGTCCTCGTGCCAGTCCAGGGGCCGGGCGGTGTCGTCCAGGTCGTGGGCGGCGACGATCTCGCGGGAGACCGCGCACTCTGCGCGCCAGGTCTCGAGGTCGGCGGCGAGGTCGGCGTCCGGCGGCGGGTGGAAGTCGAGATCGGGCTCGTCGGCGGTGAAGAAGAGGAACGGCACGTCACGGCGCTCGAAGTTCTGCTGGAACCACCACCGCTCGACGCCGGCGAGGTGGCGCACCACACCGTGCAACGACATCGTGGACGGCGGAACGGACCGCGTCCGCGCTTGCGCGGTGGTCAGGCCGCGGCACTTCATCTCCACGGTGGCCCGGTAGTACTCCAGGTACGCCGCCAGGGCCTCGCGCTCGCCGGCCACCCGCGGGATGGGTGGGCGGTCGTCGCCGGCCCAGGTGGGCGGGAACGCCTCATCGGTCAGGCCGGACTCCGTTCCCGTCGTACTCGGCGTGGGGTGATCGCTCATGCCAAGCACTCTGGCCATCCCAGGTCCGGGCTGTCCAGTGGCTCGTCGACGGCTGCTCACGAACTGGCAGCCGGCGTCTGTCACCCATCTGGGAGCCGGTGCACGTCATACCTGTGAACCACATCGGGCGCAGTGGCGCAGGAGCGGCGATCCGACCTCGTCGGAACGCCAGGGGGAGGGATGATGGCGAACACGATCGAGCAGGTGGAGCTGGGTGCGCCGGCACAGGCTGGGGCGCAGCAGGCGCAGGGGACGGTGACCCTGCCACCCCAGTCGCCGTACCCGTACACGACAGTCTTCCTCGCGACCTACACGGGGACGGAGCGGTTGCGTCGGCTGTTCTACGTCGACCAGCTGCTGCACTACTACTGGCAGAACCCGAGCTGGACCGGCGACCAGCTGCGCGAGGCTGCGAACGGCAAGCTCGTGCAGTACGACAAGTACGTCACGGAGGGGCAGCTCGACCCGTTCACCCAGATCGAGGTCTACGCCGGCGACTTCCTGCTCAAGGGACTCGGTGCGATGGCGCCGAAGGAGCTGTCCTGGATGATCGACCCGGCGGCCAGCCTGATCAAGGACGCCTTCGGCATCAACGACGCGCTGGCCGCCGAGAAGCGCACCAACGCCCAGACCCAGATGTCGAACATCATCGACGAGTACGGGCGCGGCGACGCCGCCGCCCAGGTGGCCGTTGCCTACCGGTCCTGCTCCCAGTCGGCGGCCTGCCTGGATGCGTTGACCAAGGGCCTGCCGGAGATCCGGCTGGGTAACGACAAGCCCCCGGACCAGCTCAAGGACGACCTGACCGCCGCGCGCATCGTGCAGAACAACCGCGAGACCTTCAACCAGTACGTGACGGTCAACGTCGACAGCGGTGTCTCCATCAAGGTCGACGAGCTCCGCGCCGACCTGGCCGCCCGGCTGACGAGCCTGCACGACCAGGTCGGTGCCGGCTTCACCCAGGTCCTGACCGTGCTCGGCGACCTGGACCGGGGCCAGAAGGAGATCCTGTCCTGGATCCACGACCAGGCCCGGCAAGCCGCCGCCCAACAGCGGGCCAAGGACGTCGCCGACGTCTACCAAGGCATGCTGGACGCCGCCAAGGCCGACCTGGGCGCCATCGTGGCCATCGCCGGGCTCATCGACCCCAAGCTCGCGCGCGCCATCTCCGTCGTCGGCGGCGCCATCATCACCATCGCCGAGGCCAGCCTGAAGGCCGTCAACCAGATCGCCAACTTGACGAGGATCGCTGGCCAGGCCGGCGGGCTCATCGCCAGCGCCGCCCTCTGCGGGACCGTGGTCGGGGCAGTGGTCGGCGTCCTGTCGTTCCTCATCAGCATGGACGAGCCCAATCCGGACCAGATGATCCTGGAAGGGATCCAGAACCTCCAGACGCAGGTCGCCGAGCTCGGCAAGCGGATGGAAGAGCGGTTCGACCGCATCGACAAGACGCTGAACGCCATGTACCAGTCGATGGCCACCTCGTTCTCCCAGGTCGTCGTCGAGCTCGGACGCATCGAGGGAGACCTCAACCAGATCCAGGGCGAGCTGCTCGAGCAGGCGGCGCAGCTGCACCGCATCGAGACGGCGGTCGGCAACTACGCCGTCGTCGTCGGACGGCGCGACCTGCTCGACGCGATCTCCGAGGGGATCGGTTGGGACACGCGCGTCGACGTCCCCATGAGCCTGAACGCGTTCCTGGGGTTCGCCGGCAAGTTCCGCACCTGGGGCACCGTCACCGCCAACGACGAGGCCGAGATGGGCACGCTCGGGCGAGACTTCTCGGCGGACAAGATCGCCGGCGAGCTGACGGATGTCAGCCAGGACCGCAACCTGGCCTATCTCGACGGCTGCACACGACTGGCCGGGGCCGGGCCGCTGTTCGCCAACAACGCCATGTGCGGGAACCCGCTGACCTGGACGATGGCCGCTCGCGCGCACGCCCAGCTGCTGGTGGAGCAGGCTCGCCTTGCCCAGCACCTGGCGCCGGACCGCAACGACGACCTCCGGGCAGCCGGAACCCACATCCGCGACTGCCTGCGCTCGATCACGGTCGAGCACGACGGCACCCCGAGGGTGGCGTTCTTCCACGCACTGATCGACCACTACGCCGCCACGGTGAAGGCCTGCGGCGATGACATGGACGCCGCCGTCCAAACCAGCCTCGACCAGGCTGGCGGGCCGAAGGGCCATCCAGCGGGCACGCCGGCTCCCAACCCCTGGGGTCCGCCCGGGCAGCGCCTGTTGTACAAGCCTCCCGCGTTGGACCACATGGGGGGCGGACTCCCGCCTCCGCCCGCCATCGCCAGCCACGTCCCACCGGAGCTCATCGTGGCGAGCTGGTTCAACGGCGCCGCCGACACGTCCCTGTCCGTGTCCTGCGAGGCCAGCTGGTTCGATGTCACTCCCCAACGCCCCGGGGACGAGGTCTCCGGGCGCCCCGAGCCCGGGAGCGTCGTCGGCAAGCCCGATCCCGGCCGAGAGGTGCACAAGTGGCGCCGCGGGGTCAATGTCGGCATCTGGTGGTCCGGCACCCAGATCGCCGGGTGGGGCACGGCCTTCGGCACCACGTTCAGCACCAACGACGCGAACCCGCCCTCGGCCACCGAGACGCCGGCCCAAGCCGTCCGGGAGAACTGGACCACGGGCCTGAACCTGCAAGCCGCGTGCATGAGCGGCCTCGCTCCCACCGAGGGCGCACAAGCCGCTGTCGACCAGGTGATGACGAGCGTCACCGACTCCCTGAAGACGCTGCGCGACAACGCCAGAAGCGCGGCCGGACGTGCCCTCGGCTCCGCAGCGGACGTCGTCGAAGGTGCCCGCTTGCTGCTGGACAACGTCGTCACCCTCGGAATGCCGAAGACGCTCGCCACCGACGACCTGTTGCGCACCCTGCTGGAGGCCGAGCCGCCGCCTGCAGGTCAGCCCGGCGAGCCGACCGAGCCCACGGACCCGGCGGACCCGCCGACGCCGCCGCTTGGCAACGGTCTCCCGGGAGTGGCCGCTCTCGTGACCTGGTGGGGGATGGACGACACGTCGGCAACCGCTCCGCCCCACTTCGCGCCGCAGCTGGTCGCGCTAGCAGCGGCCAAGGTCAGCGTGCTGCGCGACCGCCTCGACCAGCACCTGAACGAACCGACCGAACGGGCCGCAGACAGCATGCCGCCCATCGACGACGCGATCGCCATGCTCACGCTGGCCGACTTCATCGTCGACGGCGTCCCGCAGATTGGAGAACTCATGCCTGCCACGCTTCCACTCCTCGCGCTGGGCTCGAAGGGCCCCGCCGTCAAACGGCTTCAGGCCCTGCTCCTGGCCAACATCCCAGGCCTCACCACCGCCCAGGTCGCCCTGGACGGCGACTTCGGACCCATCACCGCCAAGTACGTCAAGCAGTTCCAGACGGCGGCCGGACTCGCCGGAGCTCAAGGCGCTCCGGGTGACGTGGACGGCACGACGTGGCGGTGCCTGCTCGGCATGGTCTGAGTGGCCGGTTCAGAGGCCACCGCGCCCGTATCCGAGCACCTTCGGAACTGGCTCCTGCCGGCGGCCGCCGTGGCCGGTGTGACGGTCAGCCTGTGGAGCGGTTACAGCACCGCGAGCCAGAACCGGGAGCAGGCCGAGCGCACCCGTCAGACCGTCGTCGCCGAACGGTTCAGTCGTTCGGTCGAGCAGCTCGGATCGGCGAGCCCCGATGTGCGACTGGGCTCGATGTACGCCATGCAGCGGCTGGCCGCGGACGATGGGAGCTACCAGAAGCAGGTCCAGGAGATTCTCGTCGCCTACCTCTACGCCCACGAGCTGGCGGGGTCCACCAGGACGGCTCGCGGGAGGTACACCAAGGTGAACCCAGATATCGTCGGGGCGCTGATGATCTTGGCGGCAGTCAAGCTCGACCCGCCGACCACGGCTATCCAGCGGGCGAACTCCGACCGAGAGATTGGCCACTACGTCTTTCGAGGACTGGGTCTGCAGCACGCAGACCTCATGAAGCGCAGCCTGCCGGGCATCGACCTCGCCGGTGCGAGCATCGAACGGTCGCGCTTCGACGACGCCGACCTGCCGGGCGCCGACCTTCGAGGCACGTTCCTCGCCCACTCCTCCCTCAGCATGGCGAACCTTGCCGCAGCGGATCTGTACACCGCCGACCTGAGCAGCGCCAACCTCGTGTGGGCTCACCTGAAGGGCGCTCGGCTGCAGAAGGCGAGTCTGGCCGACTCGACCCTGTGGCATGCGAACCTCGACGACGCACACCTGGAGAACGTGTACGCGCCAGGCGTCCGTATGCACGGCGCCACCCTGCGCGGAGCGCACCTCATGGGTGCGGCACTGGGCAAGGCCGACCTCACGAACACGGACCTCACAGGGGCCGACCTGCAGCATGCGGATCTGAGCGACGCCAACCTCGTCGGCGCGGACCTGAGGGGAGCGAACATCAGCGGTACCCGGCTGCGGGGAGTCACGTGCGACCTCCTGACCAGGTGGCCCAACGACGGGACACCACCGCGAGGCGTGACGTGCGCTGATCGCGTATTGACGCCGCCAGAGTCGCAGAGACCCTGAGACCCACTGTGAAAAACTTCTGAGATGTGATGTCGAAGAGCCTGACGTTCGTTCGACGTACGTGCGACAAGCAACTCACCAGCAACCAGTAGGAGTGATCAGGATGCCGCGGTTCATGGGCTTCGTGCGGATGGAAGAGAACATCGGGACGCCGCCGCAGGCGTTGTTCGACGCGATGGACGTGCACATCGGCGAGCGGGCGGCCAAGGGCGTGTTCCTCGACGGCGGCGGGCTGTACGGAACCGAGGACGCCGTGAACTTCGTGGTCCGCCAGGGCGAGGTCAGCCGGGTCGACGGCCCGTACGCCGAGGCCAAGGAGGTCGTCGGCGGCTGGGCGATCATGCAGTACGACACGCTCGAGGAGGCCGTGGCCGACCAGCGGGAGTTCGCCGAGCTGCACGCCAAGCACTGGCCGGAGGTCACCGTGGTCGCGACCCTGCGCCAGATCTCCGCCGGCCCGGAGGAGCCCGGCGCCTGATCGGGGCTCCTACGCTGGCCCCGTGCCGGCAAAGACCAGGAAGGATGACCCGAACGGGGTCATCGTCGCCGCGTGGCGGGCCGAGTCGGCCCGCCTCGTCGGCGCCCTCACCCGGATGACAGGTGACGTCGCGCTCGCTGAGGACCTGGCGCAGGACGCACTGGTAGCCGCGCTCGAGCAGTGGCCGAGCGCCGGCGTCCCGGAGAACCCGGTCGCGTGGCTGATGGCCATCGCGAAGCGGCGCGGCATCGACCACTTCCGGCGCGCCGACACCCTTCGCCGCAAGGTCGCCGAGCTCGAGCACGCCCGTCGGGGAGAGGAGGACGAGATGCCCGACCTCGACGCCCAGGTCGACTACATCGCGGACGACGTCCTGCGACTCATCTTCCTGACCTGCCACCCCTGCCTGACGGCCGATTCCAGGGCCGCCCTGACGCTGCGCCTGGTCGGGGGACTCACCACGGCCGAGATCGCCCGCGGCTTCCTGGTCACCGAAACCGCGATGGGCCAGCGCATCTCGCGAGCCAAGAAGACGCTGTCGGAGGCGCACGCCGAGTTCGAGCTGCCTACGGGGGCGGAGCGGACCAGGCGGCTGGACGACGTCATGGCCGTGATCTACCTGATCTTCAACGAGGGGTACGCCGCCACCGCCGGTGAGGCCTGGATGCGTCCCGACCTGGCGAACGAGGCGATGCGGCTGGCACGCATGCTGTCCGACCTCGCTCCCGACGAGCCCGAAGTGCTGGGACTGCAGGCACTGCTGGAGCTTCAGGGCTCGCGGATGACCGCCCGGCTCGATGCGGACGGCGCACCGGTTCTGCTCGAGGCGCAGGACCGAGCGCGCTGGGACCAGCTGCTGATCAAGCGCGGCCTGGGCGCCTTGCAGCGAGCCGAGCTGCTGGCCGCTCGCGGGACGCCGGTCGGGAAGTACTTCCTGCAGGCCTCGATCGCCGCGCAGCACGCCAGTGCGAAGAGGGTCGAGGACACGAACTGGCGGCGGATCGCGGCCCTGTACGACGTCCTGGCGGAGGCCGCACCGGGACCGGTCGTCGAAGTCAACCGGGCCGTCGCGCACGGGCGGGCGTTCGGCCCGGACGCGGGGCTCGCGGTGCTGGCGGGACTGGACGCAGGGGCGCTTGGCGACTCACCGCTCGTGCCGAGCGTGCGTGGAGATCTACTCGAGCGGGCCGGGTTGCCCGCGCAGGCAGCCGAGGCGTTCGCCGAGGCGGTCGCGCTCACCAGGAACGAGGGTGAGCGGGCGGTGCTGCAACGGCGGGCCGAGCTGAACCGGAAGCAGGCGTCGACGCCGGTGTCGACGTCGCCGTACGACGCACCGAGCGGGCCGGGGGCCTCGCGGCAGCCAGGGTGACTCAGGATTCGGCCTGCGCCCGCAGTCCCGCGAGCAGCAGGTCGAGTCCCGCACGGAAGACCTCACCGTCGTCGTGGTGCTCGAACTCTTCGGCGATCTGGTGGGTGAACGGGAAGTCGTCGGGGTCGAGCGCACGCCAGCGGTCGGCGTACATCTTCATGAACTCGGCGGGTTCGAGGCCACTCTCGAGAAATTCCGGTGGGGGCGGCTGCGCCATGTCCGTCGCCACCCCGACCACGTAGCTCACGACGGACGAGACTGCGTGGAACCGCTGCTTCGGCGTGATGTCGAGTCGCATGACCTGTTGGCCCAGCCGTTCGAACATCTGCATCGAGTTGGGCTGGAGACCGGTGTTTCGCAGCATGTAGGAGCCGAACCACGGCCGCTGGACCATCTGGTCGAACAACGCGAGCGACAGCGCGCGCAGGTTCGCGATCGGGTCGGGTCCGGTGGACAGGTGCTCGGTGTCGACCAGCACTCGCCCCATCACCTCGTCGGTCGCCCGGTCGAGCAGCTCGTCCTTGCTGGTCACGTACCAGTAGACGCTGGCCACGCCGCCACCCAGCCGGGCCGCGAGCGCCCGAAAGGTCAGGGCCGACTCGCCGGACTCGTCGAGGAGGGCGATGGTCTCGGCGAGCACGGACTCCATCGAGTGCGACACGCGTCGGCGGGTACCGCGTGGGGTGTCCTGGGCCGGTGTCATGCGCAGCTTCCGATCATGGTTTGCATCATATCGAACGTTGTTCTATCGTATCGAATGTCGTTCGATCATCGAACGGCGTTCGACACCACGGAGGTGAGTCATGACGGTAACCACGACCTCAACGCCAGCGCCGACCTACCGGTCCCTGCGGGCGGCTGCTCTTCCCCTTCTCGCGCTGTGCCTCGCCTTCTTCGTCGAGATGGTGGACAACACCTTGCTGACGATCGCGCTGCCGACTATCGGGCGCGATCTCGGGAGCAGTACCACCGCCCTTCAGTGGGTCACCGGTGCCTACTCCCTCACGTTCGGCGGCCTGCTGCTGACCGCCGGCGCGACGGCGGACCGGCTCGGCCGAAGGCGGGTGCTGCTCGCGGGCCTCGGGGCGTTCGGCGTCCTGAGCCTCGGCGTCATCCTCGTCTCGACCTCGGGCCAGCTGATCGCCCTGCGCGCCGCGCTCGGCTTTGCCGCCGCAGCAATGGCCCCGGTCACGATGTCGCTGATCTTCCGGCTCTTCGACGAGGAGAGGCTGCGCATGCGCGCGATCACCGTCGTCATGATCGTCGGCATGTCGGGGTTCGTGCTCGGCCCGATTCTGGGTGGCACGGTCCTGGCCCACCTGAGCTGGCAGTGGCTGCTGATCGCCAACGCGCCCATCGCGCTGTTCGCCTGGATCGGCGTACGCCTGGGCGTGCCGGCCGACCGGCCGGGGGACCTGACGACGGATCCCCTGGACCTCGCGGGCACGGCGTTCAGCATCGCCGGGATCGGTCTCGCTTGCTACACGCTCACCAGCGGCGTGGAGCACGGGTGGTTGTCCGGCATCACTCTGGCGTCAGCGCTCGGCGCCGTCGTGGCCGTCGTCGCCTTCGTTCGGCACGAGCGCAGCACGACATTCCCCATGCTCGACCTGCGGCTGTTCTCGAGCGGTCCGGCACGAGGTGCCGCCATCACCCAGATGGGCGCCTCGATCACCATGGCCAGCGTGATGTTCGGCCTGATCCTGCACTTCCAGTACGCGTACGGCTGGAGCCCGATGCGGGCCGGCCTGGCCAACTTGCCGCTGATCATCACGATGATCGCCGCGACTCCGCTCTCGGAGTGGCTGGCCGAGCGGTTCGGGCACCGCATCGCCTGCCTGATCGGTACGGGGCTGCTGGTGGTCTCGCTGCTGGGCATGGCCTGGGGGGTGCAGCACGGGTACGTCGCCATCGCGGTGTCGATGGTGGTCCTGACCGTCGGACTGCGCACCATCATGACGATCTGCGCGGTGGCGCTCGTCGCGGCGATGCCGGCGAACCGCACCTCGATCGGCGCGGCGCTCAACGACACGGCCCAGGAGATCGGCACCAGCGTCGGGACGGCGGTGGTAGGCACCATGATCGCCGCCCTGGTCACCACCAGCCTCCCGCGGGGGGTGTGGAGCTCAGAGCTGGTGCAGTCGTTGTTCCACGGCGAGCGGGTCACCTTCCTCGTGCTCGGGGCGATCGTCGGACTCGTGGCGACGTACGGGTCGCTCTCACTCACCGACTCGCGCTCCACCGAGGAGCACTGACGCGGGGACGCGTCACGAGGTCCCAGTGAGGGGGAGGCGCACCACCCGCCGGCGCAGGGTCGGCGAGGCCTCCACCTCGTACCCGGCGTCGAGGAAGACCTGCAGCAGCCCGACCGACGCCTCGTCCCAGATCACGGTCTTCTCCGGCGGCGGCTCGGTGGGATAGCCCTCCAGGACGCGGGCGCCGACCTGCCTTCCGTACTCGACGGTGGCGGCCGCCAGCTCGTACATCAGGCCCTGCCGGCGGTAGCCCTTGCGGACGACGAAGCAGGTGACCGACCAGACGCCCTCGAGGTCAGGGTCCATCCGCATCCACGGCTGCTTCCGGCTCCACACCCTGGGGTAGTTGTCCCGCGGCTCGACCGCGACCCAGCCGGCGGGCTCGCCGTCGAGGTAGCCGATCAGGCCGGAGGTGGGTCCGGCTGTGCCGCAACCGGTCTGCTCCAGGAGGGCGGCGTCCCGCTGCTCCTGGGTGGTGTCGCGCCAGATCCAGCCGGGGACCTTCAGGGCCTGGCAGCGGCACTTGCGGGCGCCGCCGGTGTCGAACACCGTCTCGACGTCCTCGGTCGTTGCCTGGTTGGCCGGTCGCCACGTGAACTCGGGCACACCGCAGCCTAGCGAGACCCTGGCTCGTTGGACGTCACGGTGAGGTGTGGACCCGTGGTTTGCTCCCCGAAGCGCAGACCCTGTCGGTAGCTCACCCGGACCCCGTTGACCTTGACCACTCCGGGACGGGTGGGCGTGATGGTCAGCACGATCTGCGACTGCCTCGCGGACGCGGCGTCCAGGTCGAAGGTCGCTCCTCGCACCGGCTCCAGGGTGCGGCAGTAGTCCGAGAGGTCCGCGACGTCGATCGCCCCGATGACCGAACCGTCCAGGCGCTCAGGGTCAAGGCGGCAGACGCTCAGGTGCACGCCGGCGCCGGCGTCGTTCTGCACGACGTTCGCGGTGATCTGACGGAAGGTGACGGTGCCATGGCGGCCAACACCGGGGTCGATGACGGCGAAGGCGATGGCGTGCATGCCCTCGGTCGGCAGTGCTGCCGCGGCCTCGTAGTTCGGAGAGTCCAGAAAGGCCTTGGGGTGGGTTGTCCACCACGCTGCAGCGACGATCAGCATCACCGCAGTGGCCAGTCCGACCCCTGCCACCCAAGGCCCACGCAGGCGACCGGTCCGGTCGGCCATCGGGCCGTCCTGTCCATCGTGACCAGGTCCCGTGGGTGGGAGCGGTGGGCGGCCTGACCCGTCGTCCGTGGTGACGCTCACTGCGGGCCTCCTGGACGACTCGGCGCGCCCGGACGTCTGTCGGGTGGAGCAGATCATGGCGGCCAGGTGCCTCGAAAGTCCACCGTCAGCTCGACGCTGCGCGCCGTGGCCACCGCGAACCTCGTTCCGTCGTGGTCCCGGTTGTAGCGTCGGGCGCGTGACCGCGATCCCGGACCGAGTCGAGGCGTACCTCGCGGGGCTGCCCGAGCCCAAGCAGGCCGACCTTCGCCAGCTGCACGCGCGCCTGCTCGCCGAGTTCCCCGACGCCAGGTTGTGGTTCAGCGACGGCACGAACGACGACGGCAAGGTCGTGGCCAACCCCAACATCGGCTACGGCGAGTACGCCATCACCTATGCCGACGGGTCGTCTCGCGAGTTCTATCGGATCGGCCTGAGCGCCAACACCTCTGGGATCTCGGTCTACGTGCTCGGCCTCGACGACAAGACCTTCCTGGCTCGCACCTACGCGGACTCGATCGGCAAGGCCACCGTCACGGGCTACTGCATTAAGTTCAGACGGCTCTCGGTGGTCGACGTCGATGTTCTGCACGCGGCCATCCGACACGGCATGGGTGTGGATCGGCGCGGATAGGCGCCGGTTGACGTCAGCCCTTCTTCAGCTCCTCGGCGAGCATGACGATGATGCCGCTGGGGCCGCGGACGTAGCTGAGCTTGTACACGTCCTCACAGGTCGCCACGCCGCGCAGCGGGTGACAGCCGTGGCGTGCGGTGATCTCAAGCGCCGCGTCGATGTCGTCGACCGAGAAGGCCACCCGGTGCATGCCGATCTCGTTGGGTCGGGTGGGCTCCGTCTCGATCGCTTCGGGGTGGATGTACTCGAAGAGCTCGAGGCGACCGTTGCCGTCCGGAGTCTGGAGCATGGCGATCTTGGCGTGGTTGCCGTCGAGGCCGACGGCGGTGTCGGTCCACTCCCCGCTGACCGTGTCCCGTCCGAGGACGGTGAGCCCCAGGTCCGTGAAGAAGGCGATCGTCGCTTCGAGGTCGCGCACGGCGATCCCGACGTTCTCGAGCTTGATGGGCATGCGCTGCACGCTACCGACTCAGCAACCTCCGTGATCCGACGTGGTGGCACTACGCTGCTTCGGTGTGAGCAGAATCTTCACGACCAGCTTCGCGTCGGTGTACCCGCACTACGTGGCGAAGGTGGAGAAGAAGGGGCGCACCCAGGCCGAGCTGGACGAGGTGATCCAGTGGCTCACGGGGTTCGACGAGCCAGCGTTGAGCGCTCACCTGGCCGCGGGCACGACGTTCGAGGACTTCTTCGCCGATGCCTCCCTCAACCCGCGCGCATCGTCGATCACGGGGCTGGTGTGCGGCGTGCGCGTGGAGAACGTCGAGGATCCCTTGATGCAGAAGATCCGCTACCTGGACAAGCTGGTCGACGAGCTCGCCAAGGGCAAGTCGATGGAGAAGGTCCTGAGGGACTAGCCGCGCGGCATGATGGGCCGGTGACCCGGTGGGTGCTGCACGTCGACCTCGACCAGTTCCTGGCCGCGGTCGAGGTCCTGCGTCACCCCGAGCTCGCCGGCCTGGCTGTCGTCGTCGGTGGTGACGGTGACCCGACCAAGCGTGGCGTGGTCAGCACCGCGTCCTACGAGGCCCGCGCACTCGGCGTCGGCTCGGGCACGCCGCTGCGCACGGCGGCTAAGCGGATCCCGGACGCGGTCTTCCTGCCCGTCGACCGGCCGCACTACGAAGCAGCGTCGGCCACGGTGATGGCCGCCCTGCACGAGGTCACGGACGAGGTGGAGGAGCTCGGCTGGGACGAGGCGTTCCTCGGGATCGACGACCCACCGGACGACGACCCCGAGGCGGTCGCCCGCGACGTCCAACGCCGTGTGCTGGCCGCGAGTGGACTGCACTGCTCCGTCGGCATCGGCCGCAACCGGCTGCAGGCCAAGATCGCGACCGACTACGGCAAGCCGGCGGGGGTCTTCCGGCTCACGGCCGCCACCTGGTTCGACCTGCTCGGTGACCTCCCGCCGTCCGCGCTGTGGGGCATCGGAGGCAAGACGTCGACCAAGCTGGCCGAGCTGGGCATCGCCACCGTCCGCGACCTGGCCGGCGCGGACGTCGAGGCGCTCTCCGCCCGGTTCGGCCCGACCACCGGCCCGTGGCTGCAGCGGATCGGCGCGGGCCGTGACTCGGCCGCCGTGCGCGAGAGCCCGCGCGAGCGTCGTTCGCTCGGCCGCGAGGTGACCTACCAGCAGGACCTGCACGACTGGGACGACGTCCGAGCGCAGGTCGTGGAGCTGGCCACCCGGGTGGCCGGTGAGGTCGCGGAGTCCGGGCGGGACGCCGTCCGCGTCGTCCTCAAGGTGCGGTTCGTGCCCTTCACCACCCGCACGAGCAGCCGGGTGCTGCCGGAACCCACCACCTCGGCGACCGCGATCGAGCAGGCCGCGCTCGAGGCGTTCGCGCGGTTCGAACCTCGCGCCGTCCGCCTGGTCGGTGTGCGGGCCGAGCTGTCCCGGTGAGGCCGTCCACGATCCCCAGCAGCGAACGGGAGTGCGCGTGAAGGCAGTCGTCTACGACCGGTACGGCGGACCCGAGGTGCTGCGGGTCGAGGACGTGCCGACGCCAGCCCCCACAGCCGATCAGGTGCTGATCAAGGTCGCGGCAACGTCGGTGAACCTCAGCGACTGGGAGTGCCTGCGCGGGTCCCCGGCATACGCGCGCATCGGTGGCCTGCGGTCGCCCGCGCGACGGACGCTCGGGTCGGACGTCGCCGGGGTAGTCACCGACGTCGGGGGCGGGGTGACCCGGTTCCGGGTCGGCGACGAGGTGTACGGCGACAACCTCGCGCTCAAGGGCGGCTTCGCGGAGTACGCGGTGGTCCCGGAGTCGGCGCTGGCCCTCAAACCGTCCGGCCTGTCGTTCGCGGCGGCCTCGACGATTCCGCAGGCGGGCGCGATCGCACTGCAGGGAACGCGCTGGGCCACGGCAGGTGACCGCGTGCTGATCAACGGGGCCGGCGGTGGTTCCGGGTCCTTCGCCATCCAGCTGGCGAAGCAGGCCGGGGCTTATGTCACAGGGGTCGACAACGGCGGCAAGCTGGACTTCATGCGGTCGGTGGGGGCCGACGACGTGCTCGACTACAGGAAGGACGACTTCACCCGGACCGCCCAGCCCTACGACCTCGTCCTGGACCTGGTCGCCCACCGGTCGGTCTACGCCTACCGGCGCGCGCTCGCCCGGCGCGGACGGTACCGGTGTGTAGGTGGTTCGGTCCGCACGCTGCTGCGGGTGCTCACCGCCGGTTCGCTGCTCGGCGTGGTCAGCGGCCGCTCGATCGGAGTGCTGGCGGTGAAGCAAGGTCCGGGCCACTTCACGCGGCTAGGTGACCTGTGCGCCAACGGGTCCGTGGCGATCCACGTCGACCGCACGTTCGCGCTCGACCAGGTGCCGGCAGCGCTCGCGTACGTCGGGGAGGGGCTCGCGCTGGGCAAGGTGGTGGTCCTGCCAACCTGACCGGCGGCCGGTCAATGACGCTGCATCTCCCACGCCAGGTCGATGGCCGTGCGAACAGCTTGCGGCTGAGCCCGATCGAGATAGGCCTCGACCTTGTGATGCGCCTCCATGCGAGGGGGCACGCCGAAGCTGTCCGGGAAGCGCTCGAGGAGTGACTCCCGCTCGCTCAGCGGAACCCGGATCACCACCGTGTTGGGGTCCTGCAGGCGCACCACCAGCCGGTCGTGGACGTACCAGGCGGGACGCGACTGCGTTCCCTTGCGCTTGACGTGAAGGAGCGACTCCGCGTACCGGCCAACCTCGTCCAGGGTCACCAGCACAGGCTAGGCGCCTGCCGCGCGAAGGCAGGGGTCGAGGGCCCCAGGATGCCGCTACGTCGTCCACGTCGTCGACCGTCGCGCCTGGTCGAAGATCGTCTCGATCTGGTCGGCGCTGAGTCGTCCCTTACTGGGCCTGTCCCATTTCGGGGCTCGGGCCATGAAGCTCAATCGCACTCTCATGCCGAGATGAGTGCATCCGTCGAATGCAGAGAAGTGGGGCACTTGAGGTCGGCGCCACGCCCCACTTCTCTGATCTCGCCGCCGTCATCCTGAACCCATGCTGAGGTGACAGAGATGGGGCACCTCGGACGACTGGTGTGCCCCTTCTTCGTCATCTCACCGAGCGGTCGCGCCGCCGAGCATGAGCGGTCCTGCCGATGAGCGGGCGAACGAGGCCGGGCGGGGCGATCCGCCATGTTGTGCCAGGTTCATATCGACGAGCACGTGCTCGAGGGCGGGCGTCCCATCGCTACTCAGGCTCGCTCGGGCTAGCTCCGCGGGAGGCTCCGGGGCGGCCGGCGGCTAGGGGGACGGCGCTCGCGGGGTCACGGTGTTCCCGCCCCACTGCTCGGGCGCCACGTCGGTCAGCGTTTGGTTGAGCACCCACTGGTGCCCGAACGGATCATCGATGGCGGCCTGCCGCTCGCCGTACTCCCAGTCGTGCGGCGGATCGACCAGCCGCGCTCCCCGGGCCACGGCAGTCTCGACGACTCTCGCGACGTCCGCGACCTTCAGCATTACCTGGTGGGAGCGTTCGTTCTCCGGTGTTCGCCGTCCTGGCCGAACCTCTGCCACCACCAGCTCGGCTGGCGGCCCGTCCGGGAGGCCGAGCTGCGAGCGATGCCTGTCGCCGATGCGGACGTGTTCGACGAAGCCGAAGACCTCGATGTACCAGGCCACGGCCGATCGGACGTCAGCCACGGTCAGGACGGGGGTCACGCGCGCGTGCGGCGCCGACCGGTTCGTGAGCACCTGTTCAGACTAGAGCGTGGTGGGGACCCTGGGCCTCAGCCGTGGACACCCCGGGACAGTGCCCTCGTCGATGGCGACCTGCTGAACCCAGCCGTTGGTGCGCATCGCGCCCATCATCGGCGTTCTATCGAACCCCGAACCCGGCCGCGCTGATAGAGCCATGGCTCGGCACCCTCGGTGGGCCCACGTGCGGCAGGGGACCAGGGACGCCTACTCTGCCTGTCCCGGCCAACTGTTCTGGCAACGCGCGTCGAACCACTGGAAGGGGCACGATGACGGGCTTCGAGAGTCGGGTTCCCTTCCCAGGGACATTCCGGCTGTCCGAGGCTGCAAGCACCCTGCTGGACGCGTTGGCCGCCGTGGGAGGCCGCCCCTTCGTGGTCGGCGGATCGGTGCGCGATGCACTGCTTGAACCGGAGCTCACGTTCAAGGACGTGGACGTCGAGGTGTTCCACCTGGACGTGGACGCTGTCGCCGCCGCGCTACGAACTGTGGGACTCGTTGACGAGGTCGGCCGCGCCTTCTCCGTGCTGAAAGTCCGCGTCGACGGGCAGGATTTCGATGTATCCCTGCCCCGCCGAGAAGTGAAGTCCGGCGACGGGCACCGGGGATTCGACGTTGTCGCCGATCCGCGCACGTCCCTGGTTAAGGCGTCTGCGCGACGCGACTTCACACTGAACGCGCTGCTGTTCGACCCAGCGACCGGCGAGCTGGTCGACTGCTGGGGCGGTTTGGACGACCTCCGGGCCGGCGTCCTGCGGCACACGACGCCCGCGTTCGCGGAGGATCCACTGCGGGTCTTGCGTGCGGTGCAGTTCGCTGCCCGCTTCGGGCTGCGTCTGGCGCCCGAGACGGCTGAGCTATGCCGGGAGTTGGTGGGCGAGTTTGAGCACCTGTCGACCGAGCGGGTCTGGACCGAGTGGTACAAGATCGCCACTCGCGGTAAGCACATGGCCCGGGCCCTGACCGTTCTGGTGGAAACCGGATGGGACGTGCACTTCCCCGAACTCTCCGCGCTCCGCGGGCTGAAGCAGGACTTGCGGTGGCACCCCGAAGGCGACGTGTTCACCCACACCGGGTTGGCCGGCGACCAAGCGGCACGGCTGGCGGACGAGGCAGGGCTAGTCGGCGACGACCGCGCGGTCATCGTGCTTGGCACCCTGCTGCACGACGTCGGCAAGGTCGACCACACCCAGTTCTCGCGCCGCAAGGATGGAACCCTCAAGGTCTCGAGTCACGGCCACGCCGAGGCCGGCGTAGCCCCGGCGCGTACCTTTCTGCGTGCGATCGGCGCGCCTCACCACCTCACACGGCGGGTACTGCCATTGGTCGCCGAGCACATGGTGACCGCGTCGACGAACAAGCCGACGGCGGCCGCGGTACGCCGCCTTGCCCGCCGGCTGGCCCCGGCAACGATGACCGAATGGGCACTAGTCGTCGAGGCCGACAAGGGTGGCCGCGGCCGCGGGTCCCGTCCCGGCGGCACTGGTCCCTGGCTGGCCCTCGCGGAGGAAGTCGGCGCTGAGCAGACTCCGGTTACGGGTCTGCTGCGCGGTGAACACCTAATCGAGGTAGGCATGATGCCCGGTCCAGCCTTCGGTCCATTGCTGCGGGCGGCACTTGCGGCGCAGGATGACGGAGAGTTTGAGGACGAAGCCGGCGCCAAGACGTGGCTCGCCGCGCGCCTGCACACCTCCAGCTGAGCGCCCAAGCCCCGGTGGCGCGTCCGACGCAGCGAAGAGGCGCACCGTGGCCGCGGCACTTCGGGCGCCGCTGCTGCCTCGTCTCGGCCCGCGCGAACCTAGTTCGCTGTGCTTCAGCCGTCCTCGGGTTTGGGGAGGTCGAGGTTGTTGTCTTCGACGAAGGCGCTGATGTCTGACTCGCTCACCCGCCCATCGGCCAGTGCCTGCTTGGCCGCCAGCAGAAGTTGGTTGGGGGCGGAGAGTTCCAGCGCGATGTTGTCGGGGTCGCGGAAGTTGAGGTGGTAGCCGAACTCCATGTCTCGAATCGGCGTGTAGGTCACACCCAGCTCGTCGAAGCGGTGTTCCCACTCCTCGAGGTCCTCGCGTGATCCGGCGGTGAGACCGAGGTGGTCGAGCCCGGTTGCCAGTTCAGTGAAGCGACCGCCGTGCGCGCCGTCATGCTTCATCAGCGACAGCGTGAAACCCGTCTCGGGATGCATGAATATCCGGCCGTAGCCGACGTCCAGCACCATGAGGAAGTCGAGTACCCCTGAGTAGAAGTGCTGACTCGCATCGAGGTCCGTGACCGTGAAGGACACATGGTCGACACCCACGAACGTCACCATCAGCTTGCTCGCCAACCCATGGGAGCCATGGCGGGTACTTGGCAGTCGACCAACTCGAGGGTCTCCCTCTCTGGCAGGTCGGCAACATCGTCGATGCCCAGCGAGCGCAGTACCGCGGCGATCGCCGGTCCGACACGCTCGCGCTGGAATCGTTCCTGCTCTTCCGCGTTGTCCCACACCTCGATGTGTCGGAGTCGACCCGAAGGCGCCTTGGCCACCAAGTGCATCCGCAAGGCCGGCGGCAACTTTGGTCCGATGGCCGCTGTGATCTTCCCGTAGAGCGCTTCATCGCCGGGCACGTCGTACTGGACTGCATAGGGCATGTCGAGCCTCCCCTGTCCCATCTTTCGATAGAGTTGTATCTATCTGATAGAGGAGCATCTACCTAAATGCCTGATCACGTCAACCCCCGTCGCAACTACCGGTCGCCGGCCCGAGAGCAACAAGCACGCCACACGCGGACCGCGATCATCGCGGCAGCACACCAACTCTTCCTGTCGCGAGGATTCGCCGCGACCACCATGAACAGCGTTGCGACCGAGTCGGGCGTGGCCGTCCAGACCGTCTACAAGGCATTCCCCAACAAGGCCGTGCTCGCCAAGGCAGTCTTCGACAACGCGATCGCCGGCGATGACGAATCTGTACCCGTGGTCGAGCGCGATCAACTCACCAAGGTCCGCACCGAACCAGACCCTCAACGCAAGCTTCGGCTGTACGGGGCCTTTCTCGCTCGGACCGCGCCTCGACACGTGCCTGTCCAGCTCGTCATTCGTGCCGCGGCGGCCACCCATCCCGAAGCAGCCCAGCTCTGGACGCAACTGCAGGACGAACGCCTCGCCGGCATGGCCTACTTCGCAGCCGACCTGGATCGAGCTGGTCACCTCCGCACAGGAATCACCCGAAGCGAGGCACGCGACGTGCTCTGGACCTACAACGCCGCCGAGCAGTACGAGCTTCTCGTCCTCGAGCGAGGGTGGAGCTCGCGTCGCTATGGCTCCTGGATCGCCGAAGCGCTCATTGCTGCCCTGCTCTAGCCAACCGGCGCCAGATCGGCGGCGGGCAAGTCCAGGCACCTCAGAGGTGCATCGCAGGAACCAATCGGTCGGGCGTCCTCATGGGCGATCCGACGCGGTGGAATGGAGCGGACGGCTTCTGTGGATCAGCCACCCGTCAGGGGCTGACAACGAGGACGACGCGGCCCACCGCCTGTCCCGAGGCTAGGTGGTGCAGTGCCTGGCTTGCCTCGCCGAGTGGGAACGCCCGATCAATCACGACGCGGAGCTGACCGGTCGTCAGGAGCTGGCTCAGGATGGCCATCAACGCGCGCTTGTCCGGTGACGCGAACGAGCCGCCTCGCAGCTCGGGGGTGACCGCAGAGCGGGCTACCAGCCCCAGCATGCGCGGGATGCTGCCGAGCCAGCGGTGCCCGGTCGCACCGAATGCGTCATGGCCGATGAGCACGTAGCCACCGCCCGGTGACAGGACCTGGCGGATCTCGGTGAAGGAGTGGTTGCCGGGCACGTCGAAGATGAGGTCCCACCGCTCACTGCTCTGGGTGAAGTCCTCCATCGTGTAGTCGATGGTCCGGTCCACACCCAAGGCGCGTAGGAGGTCGAGCTTGTGTGGGCCGTCGACAGCGGTGACCTCCGCGCCGTACGCCCGCGCGAGCTGAACCGCCACGGAGCCCACGCCGCCAGCGGCACCGTTGACCAGGACTCGATGGCCCACCGGCACGCGGCGCTGCGGCAGGTTGTTGAGCGCGATCAGGCCAACGGTCGGAACGGCT
The DNA here is from genome assembly GCF_039541115.1 of Angustibacter luteus. NCBI lineage: Bacteria > Bacillati > Actinomycetota > Actinomycetes > Kineosporiales > Kineosporiaceae > Angustibacter > Angustibacter luteus. Next base: position 374,736 of record NZ_BAABFP010000008.1, on the reverse strand, counting down.
GCCGCTTCTTCGAAGCCGATCGTGGACGGCTTGAGTGCGAGTCCCTCCTCAGGTGCCGTGGCGAACTCTGCGAAGGCACCGCCGTTGCGCCACTGGACTCCACGGATGGTTTCCCCGAAGACCTCGTCCCCCTGCCGGAACCGGGTCACGTCAGCACCCACGGACACCACTACCCCGGCGACGTCTGTGCCCGGCACATGCATCTTCGGCTGCTGCAGGCCAGAACCCATGAGACGCAGCACTGCCGGTTGACCGGTCACCACGTGCCATACGTCGGGATGCACAGAGGCTGCCCGCACCTGGACGAGCACCTCGTCCGCGGCCGGCACCGGAGTCGGCACCTCCCGCAACCTGAGATCGTCGATCGAGCCATAGCGGTCCTGGACGATGGCTCTCATGCTCCGGACCGTACTGTCCCCGAGCGAACACGGGAAGCAGGGGACCACTGCGGCGCAAGTGCCGTATTGAGTGGGCCCGTCATGCTGGAGAGAGACACCGGTCCCCGGCCCCGACGGGTTCGACAACGGCCGCGGGACAACGTGGGCCGGTGAGACGGTCCACCGCGCAGCCGCTGAACCTCAGTCGAGCCTTGTTCACGGTCAAGTCTGGGACTCGGCGTACCGAAGCCCATTCCAACGCGTTCCAAACAACTGGCGAGACATCCTCGTCGACCACGATCTCGGGGGACACCATCCTTCAGCACCTCTCGGGCGACTCTGCCTGCACGCCTTCCCCTCTGTCTGCGTACGGCGGCCGCTCCGCCCGATCCGCTCGCGCCCTCGGACGCTCGGGCAGGAAGGCGGTGCTCGGTGCGGTGACGATGGCCCTGGTCGCCGGAGCTGTCATGGCGGGTTCGGCGACTCCCGCGACCGCTTCGACGTCCTACGCGCCGGTCGACACGATCCACTTCGCGCATCCCCTCAACGACAGCCTGGTCGTCGATCCCGCTCACCAGTCGGTCTACCTCGTCGACGGCAGCTCGAACCAGGTGACGGTGGTCGACACGAGCACGGGCACGGTCAAGGCCACGATCCCGGTCGGTGACTCACCGCAACGGATCGCACTCGACCCCGTTCTCGACCGGGCCTACGTCACCAACTACGGGGTAGACGGATTCCTCGGCGAGGGGGTGGACGGCAGCTCGGTATCGGTGATCGACACCAGCACCAACACCGTTGTCGACACGATCCCCGGGCTGTCGAACCCGCGCGGCCTGGCAGTAGACCCGACGACCCACCTGGTCTACGTCGTGAACTACTGGTCCCAGGTCATGTCGGTGATCGACCCGGCGCAGAGCCCCGCGACCATCGCCGAAACCGGCTACCTGGAGAGCCGCCCCTGGGCGGTGGACGTGGACCCCACCACCCACCGCGCCTACGCCACCACGCTGTACGGCGGGAGCCTGTCGACCATCTCCGGCACCGCCACGCTCGACACCCTCTACGGCTTCGGCGGCCCGACCCAGGTCACGGTCGACCCGGAGACCCAGCGTGCCTACGTCGCCAACTCCGGGAACATCTCCGTCGTGGACATCAGCAACGACGCCGCCGCCATCACCGGCACCCTGGCCGCAGGCACCCAGCCCTCCGATGTGGCCATCGACCCGGCCGCCGGTCTCTTCTACGTCACGAACTACGGCGACAACACGGTTTCCGTGATCGACAAGACCAGCAACGCCATCCTCGCCACCGTCCCGGTCGGCGACCACCCGACGGCCGTCGAGGTCGACCGCATCACCCACCGGGCCTACGTGGTCAACTCCGACAACACGCTCTCGGTGATCGCCCCGTTCGCAAGCCAGGACATCACCTTCACCTCGGTCCCGCCGACGAACGCCACGGTGGGCGGCAGCGCCGTGGTCACCGCCACGGGCGGTGGCTCGGGCAACACGGTCACGTTCAGCACCACCAGCCCTGCGTGCACGGTCAGCACCGGCGGTCAGGTCGACTTCAATCACGCCGGTCAGTGCGTGATCGCCGCCGATCAGGCCGGCAGCAGCACCTACACCGCCGCTCCGACCGCGACCCAGGACCTGGCCGTGGCACTGAACGCGACGGCCACCACCCTGAGCCTGCCGACCGGCGGCGTCGTCTTCGGCCAGGCGGCCACCGCCACGGTCGCGGTCAGCGGCACCCACGACGGGTCCGTCCAGTTCACCCTCGACGGAGCACCGGTCGGCAGCCCCCTCGCACTCGCCGCGGACGGTACCGCCACCAGCTCGAACCTGGTCGGCTCCGGCCTGGCCGTCGGCTCGCACCCGGTCGGCGCGGTCTTCACCCCGACCGATTCGGACACATACGCCGCGTCCAGCGCCACCCCCCAGGCCCTGACCGTCGGCAAGGCCGCGACCACCTCCTCGGTGTCGATAGACCCGAACGCCATCACCGCGACCGTGACCCCGACGGTGCCGGGCGCCGGCGACCCCACCGGGAACGTCGACTTCTACCTTGCCGGGACCAAGATCGGCAGCGCCAGCCTCACCAGCGGGACGGCGACCCTCGCCCACCGCGTTCCCAACGGCGCCGACCGGGCGGTCTCGACGATCTACGCCGGAGACACCTCGTTCACCGGCTCCTCGGCCTCCACGGCCCGCCGCGACCCGGTGATCACCGCCGCCGTCTCGAGCACGAAGGCATCCCGCCACGGGTGGTACGCCACATCGGTGACGGTGACCTTCACCTGCCACCAGACCAGCGCCGCGCTGACCGCGACCTGCCCTGCTCCGGTGACGCTGTCGCGCAACGCCGCGGGCCAGTCGGTCACCCGCACGATCATCGCCGCCGACGGTGGTGCGGCAACGGCCGTGGTCACCGGCATCAACATCGACAGCGTCCGGCCGACCGCCCGCGTGACCGGCGTCCGAGCCGGGGCAACATACTTCGCCACGGGTCCGGTCGCCGGCTGCCGCGCCGCCGACAGCCTGTCGGGGGTCACCGCCTGCACGGTGACGCGGACGACGCGCGGACACCAGGTCACCTACGTCGCGACCGCGACGGACCGGGCAGGCAACCGCAGCAGCACCCGCCTGGTCGCCCGCACCACGTCGGTGGCCATCAGTGGGGCGTCGATGAGCGACGGTCGCTACGTCGTCCACCGCGGCCGCACCTACACGGTGCTGGTCGCCGCGGCCAACCGTCCGACGTTCATCTACGCGACTCCCTCACCTGGCCGTCCGGCGGGCGGCGGCCTCCTCTTCAAGCGCATCGGAAAGAACCGTTGGGCCTTGGGTGTGACGTTCACGCAGTCGATGAGCAACCACGCCTACTGGAACATCGGTACCCGCGTCGGCTCCCACACCACAGTCACGACAGTGCACGTCGTGCGCTGAGCCGGACTCAGGGGCAGCTTCGAATGTGCCCCTGACCTGCGAAAGTCGGTCACTCGCGGCGGTATGACGCAGGTACCCGGCTCGCCCAGAATGCATGAGTGCGTCTCACGGTCCACCCCTCAGTCCGCGTGACTGCCGCTGGAACTGCGCGGTCGACGAGTCGGCACGCTGGGGCCTACCTCCCACAGATGGGGGGCTCGTGCGCGCAAAATGCCGAACATGTCTAGCGATCGACCATCGAATCCAGGAGTCAGTCTTCCGGCCAGCAAGGAGTTGTCCGCCGTCCTGGGTCGCATTTTTGACCAGCTGAGCCTCAGCGCTTGGATGCCGGGCATTGTCTTGACGGGAGGCGCTGCGTTCATGGTGGCGCTCAGTCAGTCGAACCCAGATGGTGATTTCCCGTCGATTGCGTCGGCCGTATCGCAGCTGGCGACTCCGAGCGTTGGGGGCGCCTTGGTCCTGGCTTTCGCGGTCGTGTTTTCGACGGTGATGACCCAGGCATTCGAGTTCGAAATGATCAAGTTGCTGGAAGGCTACTGGACGGACCGTTGGTGGGCTCGCCAACTTCGGAGACGGAGGGTTACGTCCCTTAAAGTCGAGGGCGCGGAAGTCCGGAAGCTAGCGAAGCGCCTGGAGCGACGGACCCGTAAGTCATCGTTCGGGAAGCTTGCAGGTGGCGACAAAGCGCTCAAGCGGCGGCTGAAGGGGCGAGTCAGGTTACGAGCAGGCGCTAACGAGGCGCCACCCGACCCGGAAGCCGACTACCTGCTGATGCACTGGCGAACGGCCGCTGAGCCTGCGGCGCTTCGTCGACTGGAGTCTGTAGAGCGAGAGGCCCGTAACTTCCCGGCTGCCCACCGAACGATGGCGACCAGACTGGGCAACACTTTGAGGGCGCGTGAGGATCGCATGAAACTCGCTGACGGCGGCGATCTCGAAGGCTTCATTCTTCGGAACTACGAGCGCATCCCTGAGCGGCTCACTGTTCAAGTCAGCGACTTCCGAACTCGCCTGAACATGTACTGCACGCTGGTCTTGGCATGGATTCTCCTGACCATGGCCGGTATTGCAGCCACGTTGACATACAGCGGACTCTTCCATGTCACCACCATCGTCACCGTGGCCGTTTGCCTGCTTCTCGCAAGGATGTCCTACGCCGCAGCCACCTCCAGCGCGAAGGGCTACGGTGCAGCGCTGCTAGCAGCAGACGAGCATGTTGCACGCGTCATTGCGAAAACCGAATCCAAACCAATGGAATCGTCGGGTGTCGCGGGCAGGGCACCGGATGAATGACGCCTTCTCGCTTCGTCTCGCAAGTGGGAACGGGACATGCATAGTCGCTGGGAAGCAGTTCTGCTTCGCCGGGAATCCTGTCATCACCCACGCGACCATAGTTACTTCCGCGTGTTCCCGGGTCAAGCGAAGGACTTCGAGCATCGCTGCCCAGGGAGGCTGCCTGTTTCATTCTGGGCGCTGAGGACCAGGCCCCCGCGCCGCATCAGCGCTGGCTAGACGCCGGCGACGTAGGCGGTGAGGACGTGGACGCCGGGGCGGTCGCGTTTGCCGCGCGCTCGGTCGTAGTGCTGGGTGGTGCGGGGGTCGGCGACGGGCGAGGATCTGGGCATCGCGCAAAGGGACGCCGGCGTCCAGGGCGTTGGTGATTGCGGCATGGCGTAGCGAGTGCGGGCTGATATGCCTGGGGATGCCGGCGGTCTTCGCGATTCGGATGACCATGCGGTCGACGTCGCGTCGGTCGACCGGGTTGCCCGATGTCGGTCTTAGAACCAGCGCTCCGCTCGCACGTTCACCGCGACATGCCTCCAGGACACGCAGCACCGGGACGGTCAGCGGCATGGTGGCGGGCTTGATCCCCTTCCGACCAGGTGCAGCACCCGGTGGCCGCGCAGCGTGTCCGCGTAGTCCTCGATCCGGACTGCTGCCGCCTCGGAGGCGCGCAGGGCGTTGATGCCGAGCAGGAACGCCAGCGCCCCGTGGTGCACGCTGAGCGTCTGGGCGACCTGCAGGAACCGGATCAGCTCGAGGCGGTCCAGTCCGTGGGTGCGGGTCTCGTCGCGGTGGATCCTAGGCAGGCGGGCGTAGACGGCGGGATCGCCCGGGATGAGGCCGTCGATGTGAGCGAACCGGAAGTACCCACGGACCGCGTGCATCATCGTGTTGACCGTGGAGTCCATCAGCCCGGCCTCGCCGAGTGGCGGATGAAGAGCTCGACATGCGCGCGTTGGATCCCAACCAGTGGGTCCAGGGCGTTGGTCTCGCACCACGCGAACCAGCGTTGCAGCTGGTGGGCGTACAGGTCGTGGGTGTGACCGGAGTACCGGGCTAAGTACGAGACGGCTGTGATCTGGGCGCTGGTCATCGTCAACGGCTGGAACGGCAACAGCTTCTCGGCAGACATGCTCACCTCGCGCGGCGACTGCACCACGCCCAGCCACGCCCACCGCCACCGCAGCAAGGCTGCGAACCCGTCGACGCTATCCCCATCGACATGGCAGCCCGCCAGGCGGCCGATTGACACTGGCTCGGCCGCCGCAAGGCGGGAAGTGGTGGCTGCCACGAGCTGGCATGAGCAATGCTTGGGGCCATGGGTCTCGTCGTCCTCATCTGCCGTCGCTGCGGCGAGCACCTTTCACGACCAGTCGAACAGCTTGCGGAGATGCCCGAGCCGGAACAACTGCCCGATGGATATCGGCCGACCCTTCCGATCGGGTCCCTCGCTGTCGATCCGAACCCAGTCGGCTGGGACGGCGACATCCCAACCAGCACCCTGGGCTGCCTGACAATCAATCCTGTCGACGGCGTCGGGTTGAGCCCACACCCAGACCCTCGCCGCAACAGCGGGTGCTGCGCCCACGACGGGCTGGACGGCCCCAACCTCCTGTGCGCGAGCTGCGGGCTTGAGGTTGCGACTCTTCGGGACGACTGCTGGAGTCGCGTCGAGTTGCGGTTCGAACCGGCGGCAGTTGCCGGCCACACTGCCTCAGAGCTGGCTTGAGGATTGTCGCCGAGAGAAGGCAGGCGCGTGCGTCAGAGTCGACGGACGGCGCATCGCTGGAGTCTGCCTCGCGGCGGAATGACGCGCGTGCGGTTGCCATGGAGTAGTGGGCAAGCCTCTTCGTCGGTGTGAGGTGACCTGGTCCTCTCGGGCTTCTGGGCTCGGTAGGTCCTTAGGTCTTGCCGTCAGTTTCCGATGCAGTTCAGGTGACTGAGAATGTGTCTGCAGCGAGGCGGGCCAGCGAACTGCGAGCTGAGGCCGAGGCTGCACGCGCGCGCAGTGAGCGGCTACTCGCGGAAGCTGGCGCCTGGGATGCAGGCGCCGAAGGGGAGCTTCGGGTAGCGACCGCTTTGGCCGACCTGCCCGACGCTCTAATGCCGCGGGTGCTTCACGACCGCCTCCTACGTCCGGGCCGATCCGCCGTGAACCTGGACCACCTGGTTGTCACGACCGGCGGGCTCATGTTGGTCGATGCCAAGAATTGGGCTGGGCAGGTCAGCGTCTATGAGGGCAGCCTGTGGCAGCACACGTTCGGGGAGGGCGGGAGCCGGAACAGCAACCGCAAGACCGCCGAGGCGCAGAAGGTTGGGCGGATGGCCGAGGAGGTCGCCCAGGTCCTCGGCGTGCCGGTAACGCCGGTGCTCTGTCTGGCCGGAGACCGGGCCGCGGGCTTCGGGCCACCGCAGATGGTGGCAGGCGTTGCCGTCGTTCCCGTGGGCGATCTGGCGGAATGGGTTGCCAGGTTGCCGCCTGTGCTGGCTCCGGATCAGGTGCAGGGCTTGGCCAATCGCATGGCGGTCACCTTCCCGCCAGCCGCAGTCGCGCCAGCCAGAACCATTGAGCTGCCGATCCCGCGGAAGGGGAATCGGGCTCGCGCGCTGCCGTCAGCGCCGCGGACGCAGGTGCGGGCAGCTGGCCCCGGTCGCCGTGGTGGGGACGCCGCCGGCCCGGGGCGGCCCGGCAAGACGACGCGGGGAAGCGCGCGGTCGCGAAGGAAGTCCTCGCTGCTGTCGGCGCTCGGGTGCTTGATCATGCTCGCGATCGTGTGGCTCGGGGCCGTCGCGATGATCGACCAAACCGCCTCACGCCCTTCGGGTCAGAACACCGGTAACACGTCCACCACCGCCGGCTCCTGCCTGGGTGTGAACGCCGCGCAGGTGACGAAGTTGGTCGGTGCACCGGTGTACCTGGTGCAGGCTTCGAAGCGGACCTGCCTGTGGTCGGTGACTCCCGGCACGCACAGCGGCCAAGTCGCCATCTCCACCGGCTACCTGGTTGTGGCCACCTCGCATGAGCCGGTCACGCGGACCGATGCGTACGGGAACCGGCACCTGCTGGTACCTCAAGGTGCCAACGTCCCCGGGTCGAAGCCGGTCGCGACCGCCGCCCAGAACGTCGAAGTTGTCATCGACATCCAGACAGCTCACGGCGGCCATCGGATCAGCACAGCCGCGGCAGACAAGACGGCCCGCGCATACGCGGCGATCGTGCTCACGAACCTGAAGCCCTGACCCTCGCGATCCGAGCGCATCGAGCCTTGGCCCCGGCCCAGCAGATCGCAGATACCCCTGCGCATACCAGTACGGGCAAGTGCGGGCGACGCTCGCGGCGGAATGACGCACGTCCTGGCGCCGGCGCGACGGACCTCGGCGGCGCATTGGCTAGAGCCAGAGACCTACTCGCGGTCGCCCCGAATGCCGGTCTCATTAGGCGGGTTGACCCATTGCGGCCAGCGGGTTCGACTCTGGAAGTACTGGAGTGCCTCCGGCTTCTCGACGAACTGCAGCAGTCCGCCTGCCTTCTCCAGCAGTACTGCTTGTACCTCGGCTGGGGTGGCGAAGAAGAACTCTCGTCGCTCGTTGACGAGGTTCACCTTTCGGTCGGCGAACGTTTTGTGTAGCTCGTTCTCGAGGGTGACCGCGTCCTCGGAGAAGTACAGAGCATGCACGTCATAGGGGAACGGGACCGATGCGTCGCCGAGTTCGCGCACTCGGTCCAGAGGCTCCAGGCGGCGGGTCATGCCGATCTTGACCATGTCTGGTCCGAGAGCGCCGATGTTGGAGATCACGTACACATAGCCTGCTCGGATGTTGGCGATGCGGTAGTCGTTGGCCTCGATCGCGGCGTCGATCTCGGCTAGCCGACCAGCCAGTTCGTCCGCAGCAGTGTCGTCTCCCTTATCCCGTAGCGTCACCAGTGCGCTCTCGTAGTGTGCGCGTTCTTTGTCCAGTCGCGCGCGCTCGGCCGCCAGCTCCTGCTCGGCCTGCCGCTGCTCACGAAGCTGCTCGCGCTCCTCGCGAGCTCGCTCGCGCTCTTCTTGCACCTTCATCTGGTAGTCCGCGGTGAGCTCGAGCTCCTGCAGCCGTAGCGCGTGGTAGTCGGGATTGACCCGCATTTCCATCATCGCGCCCAGGCGCTGGATCGCCGTAACGGCCGACTCCAGTCGCTTCTTCGCGGTGACGATGTTGCCTGAGCGAAGCGACCGGACGCAGTTGTCGGCTTCGGCGTTGTAGGCGCGCAGCATCAGCTTGGACAGGTCTGCGGTCATCTTGCGGCCCTTGGCCAGCGAGCCGGAGAAGGTGAACATGTCCGCTGCCAGCACCCCACGGCCGATCTTGATGATGTCGCCCATCTGCGCCTCGAGCGCCTTCAGGCGCTCCTTGTAGGCAGCCGCGTCTTCGAGGGGGTGGTGGTAGCGGTAGATGCCGACGTCCTGCAAAACGCGCTGGTCGTCCAACTCCACCGGATCCAGCCCCGACTGCACTTGGGCCAGGGTCGCTTCTAGCTCGGCAACCCTGGCACGTAGCGCCGAGATTTCGCCGCCGTCCGAGCTGGACGCGAACGGTTCTACAGTCCCTGAGTCTGGTGTCGGCGGCGCGGATGTGCCCGGTTCGAGCGCATCGCCAGCTGAGATTGGGGTGACCGGTCTTGGGGTAGCGGAATCCGGCCGGGCTGGTGGGATCGTCGGCGGCGCGTTCGACGATTCGCGTGCGTCAGCGACGTCCGCTTCGTCTGAGAGCCACAGTTGCCATCCGGGCGGCGGCTGCGGCCAGGAAGGGTCAGGGGACCAGCCGGCCGGTGGCGTCCATCCCGACGGGGGCGTTGGCCAGCCCGGCGGCGGATTGAATCGCATGGTGTCAGACCTTTCGAGTCCGTACGCCGGGACCGATGTCTGCCGGAGTGAGGTCGAACGGCGACTTCGACAACGCGGCCCCGAGATGCTCCAGCGTGGCCTTGGGCACAACTCTGGCCAGGTCGAAGGAGGTGAAGGCGTTCCGGTCGGCCGCGACCTGGACGAGCGGGATGGACTCCGTAAGCCCTGTCGCCGGGGCGATCCGGCTGGTGGCCACTGATAAGGAGATGGAGTGGATCCTGCCGGCCCGGTCTGCCTCGAATACTTCGTGGAGGGTTCGTACGGCGACCTGCCAAACCGCGCCGGCATACCGATCCTTCTGCTCGCGCGCCGGCAAGGGCGCGGGGCTGATCTCATCCTTCGATTTGACGTATCGGAACTCCTTGACGACCGGAACCTCGGCTGGCTCTGGGACCATCGCCGTCATGGTCAGCTCGCGGGTAGCTAGGTCGAACGTGTGCTCGTGCGCAACAGGGAAGGACTCCGGATAGACCGAGTTGGACAGCACGACGCCCACGTACTCTTCAATCGCGGAGGGGACGTCGAAGGCGAGATCGTTGATGAACTTAGTGATCGCCTCGTTTCGCGAGCGAGCCTCTTCCTCTCGGGCCTGACATTCCTGGCGATAGCGATCCTCGGCGGCCGCCAACTGGGTCAGCCGTTGTTGCTCAGCCACCCGGCGGCGCTCGAACTCGGCGACATGTCCGGCATAGAGGGCCTGGTTGTGCTCGTTCCAGCGCCGGACGGCTTCCTGATGTGCGGCCTGAGCCCGCGCGATCGCATCCTCGTGCTTCTTCTTCGACGCGAACATGCCTTTCGGGGCGGCTGGTTCCTCGTACACAGGCTCGGGCGGATACACCAGCGGATCCATCGTCGGAGTTGTCGTCGCCAGGTGCCCAGGGCTGAACGGCGGGTGCTGTACGGAGGCGACCCTCAACGACTCGAGGTCCACGTAGTCATCCACCGCAAGCGTCGCTGCCAAGAGCCCATCGATCTCCGTGTAGGTCTCTGCCAGTTGGGCATTCATGGCGGCAACCTCGGCAGCGCGCTCTTCGGCATGCAGCTGGGCCGCCAGCTTCTCTGCCTGCTTCTGATCGGCCACGCTGGCCCTCGTCGCCGCAGCCATGGCACGTTCCGACTCTCGGCGGGCACGCTCAAGATCTCGCTGAGCTGCGGCCTGGGCGCGCGCCGAAGCCGCAGCTTGCTGTCGCTTCCGCTTCTCTGCCTGCTGGTTCTGGTAGTGGATCTCAGCGAAGAACCCACGTCGAGCCACGGCACTCCCCAATCGCGTCTGAACCCCGGCAATCGACACTACTCGTGTCTGCCAACTGCGAGTCGGAAGAATCCCACCGGAGAAAGGCGCCAGACATGAGGTGGCCGCCATGCCGCGGAATGACGCCTCTACAGGAAAGGCTTCCGGGGACGTCGTCGAGTACACGCGCAGGCTTCAGGCGGTGCAAGGACGCAACTCCATCGCCTACCTACGCTGCACGATGCCGAAGTGCTCCCTCCAGCTGCTCCTTGCTGGTTCGTTCGACTGCACGCTGACGCGGCGATATGACGCACGTCAAGGTGTCACCGATCGGTGCAGCAGTCCCCGTCCTACTTCCCGCCTCGTCGGTACGGCCGAACGTTGGTCCCGTTCCTTTTGGTGTATCCACTCACGCTATGCGCCTCGGGCGACTGACGGCCTACAAACGGAGAATCGGTGTCGGGGCCCGGTGCCGCCCTCATGGATGGATGCGTCGAGCGACCGTTGGTGCGATGTGTCCCCGCAGACCTGGCGCGGTTGAGCGCTTCCGTGGCCACTGTGGCGATGACAGAAACGACCGCGGCCCGCACGCGTGGATCCTTCGACGCCTGCTGGGCAACGCGCTGCAGTGATCGGGCCCCCTGTCGCCAGCGGCCCGTTGAGGCCGCAGTCGCGTCCGTCAGAGAATCCGCATTCTTACTCGCGCTGCCGGAAGTCTGCGTGCTGGCTGCGCCGAGGAGATCGACATACAGCGGATTCGTGAGCGTCATCTCGACGCACGGTTGGGGAGGGCTGTTTCCGAAGCTTAACGTTCTCCTGGACGCTGGGTCGTAGTAGCCGTTGGTCAGATTCTTCCAATTGCCACCATGGGCTGCGAGGTGTTCTTCGCGCGAGAGGAATTGGATGTTTCGAGGGTCGTCCTGATACTCCGGATGCGACGAGACACTTTTCATGTGTTGGCCTTCGAAGGCCCTGCCCTGGTCGTCGTAAGCCTTGCCCTTGTCCTTGATCTGTCTCTGGTGCTCTTCCGACCAGTCACGAGTTCCTTTGCCTTCGAGCACGAGACGCCGCTCGTTCTCCCATGCCTCCTTGATCGCGCGGCTGGCTCCTGCAGTCCTACTCGACATCGTCTTCACCGGCGCCAACGACGGCAACCAAACCGGTCAGAAAGGTGAAGAAGTCGGGGAAGGATTCGTCGTCCTCGATCCTTCCGGCCTCATGGTTGTAGATCGAGATTCGCTCACTTGATCTCTCACACAGAACTGGGTCACCGGACGACAACGCGCCGATCACGACGTAGCTGTCATCCGGTCGATCGGGGTCATCAACATCAATCAATGGAAGATGTGCCACGCCTAGCAACTGAAACCCTGCTGGAAGGAAGAAGTCTCCACCGTCCGAAACGAGTAGCCATTGCTTGAGCTGAGACGGCAGTGGAAGCTCATGCCTCGCCTCGAAGGCCTCGATGTCCGCGTTGGTTGCCGGCTCCACGAAACTCATCTGCCCCTGAGACCTCAATAGACCCGCAATGGCTTCGGGCTCACTCGACACAGCATCACTCCTGGGGCTGTCGCGGTTGGCGCTCTGGGTGGATGGTTCTCAGGCCGCGTCTGCAAGCCGTTTTGGTCATTCGAGCCTAGCCCGCCATTCCGAGTACGGGTGTTGTGTTGATCATGCCGACGTTTCGGCGATCGTGTGAAGGGCTCCGAACTGGAACGGGCTGAGCATGCTCAACCGTCCCGCCGTGGTGGGTAGCAGGCGCGTCACGTTGGGCGGAGTGCAGCGTCTAAGTGGGCGAAGTGCAGGGCCTAGGGGGCCGCCGGATGCGCGCTGCACTGCTGGCTCCGGCGGCCCGGCGAGGGACTGGAGAAGGCCCGGCATCGTGTCGCTCGCCGGACGAGAGCAACATCAATCCGAGGTCTGCGACTGACGCGCGCTACGTCGCCTGCGGCGGCGCGCCACAGCCGGGAGTGCACCGTAGGGCAGCAAAGCTGCTCGCGCAGGCGGCGGGATGACGCGGGCATGGTCTGCGGCATACTCGTGCTCGGATCGTGGGTGAATGACACCAGAGTTATCCCGAGGGTTCTCCCGAGGGTTCTCCCCGTTATAACGCTCATGTCCCGGGCCTCTAGCTCAACTGGCAGAGCAGCGGACTTTTAATCCGCGGGTTGTGGGTTCGATCCCCACGGGGCCCACTCGGCGAACCCGCGTCACCCGCGCCAGGCCTCTTGGAGCCCGCGGTAGTCGATCACGGTGATCCCTGCGTCTCGCAGCTGCTGCGCGGCCGCCGCGGAAGCCAGCCAAGCCAGATCGCTAGCGCGCACCCATCGCCCGTCGTCAGCCGGTTCGGCGTCTGCCCCGGCTGGACCGGGGTGCACGGCCCACTCGCTCAGCCCAGCAGGGAGCGCCTCCACCAGGGCCGCGAACCGCTCGGCCTTGCCCTCGACGCCGAGGCTGAAGCTGTCCACGAAGGGGTGGTCGACGACGGGCAGTCCACGCCCACGTGCTAGCTGGCGTCCCGGCTCCAGCCACACCCGCGCCGCCAGACCGTACTGGGCGGCGAGGTCGAGCCCGAGCTCGAAGATGTCGGACCGGCCACCATCGGCGAGGCTGTGCCAGTCCAGATGGGTCGGAGAGAGCCCGGTCCGCAGCACCGAGTCGATCTGAGCTCGCAGCTCGACCTCGACCTCTCCCAGGATCGCGATGCGCAGCAACGACTCTCGATCCTCGGCCAGGATGAGGAAGCCATCGCGGTCGACCAAGGAGGGCACCCGTTCGGGGCCGGCCATCGGGCGGAACCGCATCCGCGCCGACTCGCTGACCAGCGTGAGGTGGATGCCGAACGGCAGGTTCGGTCGAGCCATGAGCAGCCGCAAGGCCTCCGCCGCGCCCGGGCACGGCGGCATCAGCGAGCACGAGCTAGCCACTCCGCGCTCGATCGACTCCAGCACAGCCGCGTTGATCGCCGGGTACATGCCGAAGTCGTCCGCGTTGATGATGAGCACCCGCGCGTCCGCCGGGAAACCCAGCCGCTCGCTAGCGAGCATGATCGGCGATCGCCTCCAGCAGGCAACGGTAGGTCGCCTCGACGTCGTCCGGGGTGATCGCGACCTGGGCGACACACGACCGTTGCGCCACCAGGGCTTCGAGCCGCTCGAGCGTCGGTCCCAACCGGTCCGAACCAGCGGCGGCCAGCCACCCGGCGTCCACGTGCTCCGGACGCTCGGCCCGCGCCGTCCGCTCCGCGAATCGCGTCGCCAACCGGCCCCGGTCGTCGACGAGCACGACCTCCACCAGCTGAGCGCCCGTCTCGGTCGCCAGATCGGTGAGCGCGTCCAGGAACTGCGGCCGAGCGATCAGCTGCGGCACGACGACGCTGTCACCGCCGAGCAGGTGCACCCGAGCCATGGACAGTGCGAGGGCTCTGGCCCACAAGCCGGACGCGTGCGGGTCCTTCTGCCAGCCACCCAGCGAGCCGCGCAGCACGTCGACGTCCAGGTTCAGACAGGTGGGGTGGTCCGCGACATATCGCCGGGCCAGCGTCGACTTCCCGACGGCAGGAGGCCCGTTGAGCACCAGCAGCAGCGGTGGCACCCGGCACACGCTAGGCGCGCGACCGCCTGCCGTGTAGGGGTTTCCTGCAAGGCCGGGAGACGAAACGGCCGAACTACCCCACTCTGGTCGGCAGCTTCTGGCCGGGGCAGGTGGCGAGCACCCGCGCGATCGCGTCCCGCTCCGCGGCGGTCACCCACAGCCCGTACGCGCGTTTCACCGCCACCTGCCGCGCGACGTACGAGCACCGGTAGGGCTTGGACGGCGGCAGCCAGGTCGCAGCGTCACCGTCCCCCTTCGAGGCGTTGGTCGGCCCGTCCACCGCCAGCAGGTTCAGGGGGTCGTTCGCGATCGCCTCGCGCTTGGCGTCGGTCCACCTCCCGGCACCCTTCTGCCAGGCGTCCGAGAGGGCAACCACGTGGTCGATCTGCACGTCGGACGACGTCCCGACCCCGCGCACGAACGCAATCGTGCGAGCGGTGTACGGGTCCTTCAGCGTGCCGCGCAGCACCAGGCACCCGTGCGTCCCGGCCTTCAGCACATACGGCCTCAGGTCGCGCCGCAGCACGTCGTTGCGGGTGTCGCACCCGTTGCGATCCACGTCCTTCCACGCCGGACCGAACTGCTCGCGCGAGTAGCCGGTCTTCGGCGCGCGCCCCTTCACCGGCAGCCGCCGCAGCGCGGCCAGCGCGGTCCCCGGCGCCGCTGCGGCCGACGGGGCGGCCGACGAGGTCGGTCGCCCGGACGTCGTCCCCGTGGCAGCCGCGGACGGCGCCGAGGTCGTGGGGTCGCTCGGCCCCACGTCCTGAGCCGACTGGCACCCCGCGAGGAGGGCTCCGGCCATCAGCACGACGGCGGCGAGCCGGGGTGCGCGCGAGCGAACAGTCACGTGCTCAGGATCGACCCCGGCTCCGCAGCGCTTGAGCCGGGTCGGCGAACTGGGACGCGCCTCACCCAGCCCGGGTGATGCCCACCGGACTCGCCACCAGGCAACGTGCCGAGGAGAATCGCCGGGCGACTGCAGCAGGAGGACGGATCATGGAGCCCGAAGGGACGCCCAGCGGCCCGGCTCCGGCGACCGCCCCGTCCGGCGGCGCCTACCTCAAGCTCGTCGGGCTGGCCGCGCTCATCGGGTTGCCGGCGGCCGGACTGGCGGCCGTCTTCCTCGCGGTCGTCCACTGGCTCGAGGACCTGCTGTGGGTTGACCTGCCGAACCACCTGGGCGCGAGCGAACCGCCCTGGTACCTCGTGGTCGGGCTGCCGGTCGTCGGTGCGGCGCTGGTGGCGGCCGCGCGCGTGCTGCTCCCCGGCGACGGCGGCCACGAACCGATCAACGGGCTCGACGCCACCCCAACCCCGCTCTCGCACCTCCCGGGGGTCGCGCTCGCGGCGCTGGGTTCGCTGGCGTTCGGCGCCGTCCTCGGCCCCGAGGCGCCGCTGATCGCGCTCGGGTCCGTCGTCGGCGTCGCGATGATCCGCCTGGTCAAGGTCAAGGGGCCGGGGGGCGCCACGCTCACCGTGGCCGGCTCCTTCTCGGCGATCTCCGCGCTCTTCGGCGGCCCGCTGCCCGCCGGCATCCTGCTCGTCGAGGCCAGCGTCGGGCTCGGCGCGGCCGCGATCCCGCTGCTGCTCCCCGGTCTGGTCGCCGCTGCCGTCGGCTACCTGCTGTTCGTCGGGCTGGGCTCCTGGGGTGGCATCGACGCGGCGACGCTGAAGGTCAGTGGGCTACCGGCGTACGAGGGCACGCACCTGAAGGACCTGGTGCTGGCGATCGCCGTGGGCATCGTCGTCGCCATCCTGTGCACGCTCATCCGCTTCGGGGCGCACCACCTGCAACGCCTGCGGCACACCGGACTCGGCGTGCCCGGCCTGCTGGTGCTCGGCGGGCTCGCGGTCGGACTCATCGCCCTCGCGACCCGCGCGCTCGGCGCGGACTCCCAGGACCTGCTCTTCTCCGGCCAGGCGTCGCTGCCCGCCCTGGTGTCCCAGACCTCGACGGAGATCGTGCTGGTCCTGCTCGTCGGCAAGTCCGTGGCCTACGCCGTCTGCCTGGGCTGCGGCTTCCGCGGAGGCCCGGTCTTCCCGGCGATCTTCATCGGCGTCGCCGTGGCCAGCGCGGCCGGGCTGCCGTTGGACGTCTCGCCGACGCTCGCCGTGGCGGTCGGCGCGGCCGCTGGGATGGCGGCGATGACCCGGCTGCTGTTCGCGTCCCTGCTCATCTCCGCCCTCCTTGTGGGGACGAACGGGCTGGACACCGTCCCGGCCGCGGTCCTGGCCTGCGCGGCCGCCTGGATCGTCATCCACGCCATGGACCAGACGCCGCTCGGCCTGCCCCCGGTGGCGCACGCCCAACGCGCGTCTTGACCTGAATCGCCCTGTTGACCCGGCGGTCAACAGCGCCTGCCCTCACCCTGAACGGGGGAGGCTGAGCAGCGAGCGCGAGCACAGGCTGGGGCAGATGAGGCACGGACGACGGACGGCGAGTGCGGCTCTCGTCGCGGTGTTCGGCGGCCTGCTGGTCGGCGCGACGGCCACGGGCTTCGGCATCGGCGGTGTGCAGCCGGCCACTGCCGTGCCGCCACCCGCCCGCAGCTACGCCGACGCGTGCGCCAGCCCCACGGACACCATCTCCACGACGGTGACGGACACCCTCAACCTCACCAGCACCCAGGTCCTGCTGATCACGGGCACCGGCACGTTCGCCGGCGGCGTGAACGCGTTCCCGGCCGGCGCTGTCATCTGCGTCGCGCCGGGCGGCCAGCTGCGACCGCAGTGGGCCAACGGCGTCTCCGGCGCCGTCTACAACCGCGGGTCCACGCTGACCGGCTCGGTCGGCGTCAACAACGGCTTCCTGTTCATCAACAACGGGACCCTGACGTTCACCAGCGACGCCAACATCTCGGGCTCCGCCGAGCTCCGCAACGAGTCCGACGGCACCGTCATCTTCCAGAACGGGATGAACGCCGGGAGCGGGGCGCTGATCACCAACGCCGGGACGCTCACGCTGCAGGCCGGCGGCAACCTCAACGCCGGCTCCACGATCGTCAACTCGGGGACGCTCACGTCGAACGGCCAGCTCAACGTCAACGGCGTCCTGACCAACGCCGGCACGGTCGCGGTGACCGGCGGCATGGTGTTCAACGGTGGCAGCCGGTTGTCCAACGCGTGCGTCCTGCGCACCACCGGCCAGTTCGACAACAACAGCCAGACGGTGGTCAACGGGGGCCTGCTGCGGGTCGGCGGGGCGTCCGGCTCGGCCGGCACCGGTGGGTCGACCTGGAACAACAACGGGCGCTACAACCAGACCAGCAGCGGCCTGACGATCGGCTTGAACCTGCAGAACAACAACACGGTCACCGGCCTCGGCCAGTACCTGTTCGCCGGCACGACTCGGACTCAGGGGGTGTTCGTCGGCGACGCTCCGACGTCCCCGATCACCGTCGACGACCGCACACCGACCGGCCCGGTCTTCGACAGCCAGGCCGGCAGTGTCGCCAACGTCGTGGCCGGCACCGTGACGGACCCGGGGAACGCCCAGATCTGGCCGGGCTGCGCCAACCAGCCGGGTCCACCGGCCAGCACTGACGTCGCCACCTCGAAGACCGGGCCCGCCTCGGTCGCCGCGGGCGCCACCGCCACCTACACGGTGACCGTGCACAACGCCGGCTCCCAGCCCGCCGAGGACGTCGTCGTCGTCGACACCGTCAGCGGCGGGCTGACGGGCGTCACCGCCTCGGACGCCGGCACGGTCTCGGGCGGCACGGTGACCTGGCGGCCCGGCACGGTGGCCGCCGGGCAGAGCCTCACCTTCACGGTCAGCGGCACCGCACCGTCGTCCGGGCAGGTCCTGGACGTCGTCTCGTCGACGTCCAGCACCGCCGACCCGAACCCCTCGAACAACGACGGCAGTGCAGACTCCGCCCGCGTCGCGACGACCGTGGAGCCGGCGCCCCCGCTCAACCACCCGCCGGTCGTCCCGGACCAGCGGCTGTTCACCCGCGCCACCTTCCCGATCACGGCGACCGCGGCGGCGATCGACCCGGACGCGGGCCAGACCGTCACGGTGACCCTGACCACCGGGCCGAGCCACGGCGCGGTGTCGGTGCAGCCCAGCGGCGAGCTGACGTACACGCCGACCGCCGACTACGTCGGTGAGGACACGTTCGTCGTCACCGGGTGCGACAACGGGACGCCGTCCCTGTGCGACACCGGAACCATCACCGTCGTGGTCTACCCGCTGGCCGTCGACGAGTCAGTCCGCACGACGCAGGACACCGCCATCGCGATCGCCGTGACCACCAACGACCTCGGTGCGACGTCGCCGCCCCAGCTCGCCGACCCGCCGGCGAACGGCACTGTCACCCGCAGCGCCGACGACCCCAACGTGCTGGTCTACACGCCCGACGCCGGTTTCGTGGGCTCGGACGCCTTCACGTACTCGATCTGTGCGCCCACCGCCCCGACCGTGTGCGCCACCGCCGACGTGACCGTGACCGTGGAGGCGCGGCCGAACCGGCCGCCGGCCGTCGACCCCGCGGTCCTGACGACGTCCGCGCGCAGCGCCGTCGACGCGACGCTCACCGCCACCGACCCGGACGCCGGCCAGAGCGTGACCTTCGACCGGATCGGCACGGAACCGTTGCACGGCACCGCGACCGTCCAACCGAACGGCGCCTTCCGGTACGAGCCCACGGGCGACTTCACCGGACGCGACCAGCTCACGGTGATCGCCTGCGACAACGGCATACCACTGGCCTGCGCCGCCGGAGCCGTGCAGGTCACCGTCTTCCCGCGGACCGCCCCGGACGTCGCGCAGACCGACGTCGACACCGCGGTCGACATCCCGGTGAGCGCCAACGACATCGGGGACGTCGACCCGCCCACCGTGGTCGGCGCAGGACCGGCGCACGGCACCGCCGAGCCGGTCGACGGCCAGCCCGGGGTGATCCGGTACACGCCCGAGGCCGGCTTCACCGGCACGGACACGTTCCAGTACGAGGTGTGCAGCCCGGACGGCACCGCCTGCGGGCAGACGTCGGTCACCGTCGAGGTCGTCGCAGGGCCGCCGCCGACGCCACCACTGGTCATCGACGACCAGGTGCTGTCCACCAGTGCCGGCGTGCCGGTGCTCGGGTTCATCGAGCCGTCGGAGGATCCCGCTGGACTGACCTTCACGGTCCTCCGCGAACCGGCGCAGGGCACCCTCACGGTGAGTGGTCCCCTGATCAGCTACCAGCCGCCACAGGACTTCTCCGGCCGCGACAGCGCGCAGGTGCAGGCCTGCCGTGACGCCGCCCCCGCTGAGTGCGACACCGCCGAGGTGCTGCTGGAGGTCAGCCCGATCGCCCGGCTCGACATCGCCGAGCTCGACGCGACCGGTGGCACCGTGGTCGACGTGCGGGCCAACGACCTCGGCACCCCAGGTCCCCCGACGATCGTCAGCGGACCGGACCACGGCACCGCGAGCGTGGGCCCAACCGGGCAGGTGCGGTACGCCCCCACCGGAACGTTCGCCGGCCACGACCAGCTCACGTACCGGATCTGCGCCCCTGCACCGGACGCCGACCTGTGCGACGAGACCACCCTCGACCTGCGCGTCTACCCCGTCGCGGTCGGCGACCTGGCCTCCACGTTCGCGGGGCAGCCGGTGCTCGTCGACGTCCTCGCGAACGACCGTGGCGACGTGGCACCGCCGAGCGTCGTGCAGGCGCCGGCCCACGGGGGAGTGCGGACCGAGCTCGGCCGGATGCGCTACACGCCCGGCGGCTCCTTCACCGGTCGTGACACCTTCACGTACCTCATCTGCTCGCTGACCCCGGGCGGTGGCGTCGCGCCGGACGACCCGCTGTGCGCCGAGACCACCGTGACGGTCACCGTCCTGCCGCTGCTCGCCCGCGACTCGGCGACCACCCCGCAGGACGTGCCGATCGACATCGACGTGACGGCCAACGACTTCGGAGACGCGGGGCCACCGCTGTTGTCCACCTCGTCGGTCGGACCGCCGATCCCCGCGAGCGGCATCGGGGTCGCGCCCTCGTTCGGGACGGCGACGGTGCTGGACGACGGCCGGATCCGCTACACCCCCCGCGCCGGCTTCGTGGGGGTCGACACCTTCAGCTACGCGCGCTGCTCCGGCAACGACCTGTCGCTGTGTGCGACCACCGAGGTCACCGTGACGGTGACCGAAGCCGCCCCCCCGACGCCGACCCCGACCCCCACCCCGACCCCGACCACCACGACCCCGACGCCGACCGACACCGGTGGCGGCGGCGACACCCCGACGACCGGCTCCGGCGGTGGCGGGGGAGACGTTCCGTCGAGTGCCCCGGGGGGTGGCGAGGGTGGCGTGGGCGACCAGCCGTCCTTCCTGCCGCACACGGGCGGCATCGCGCTGGGCGCGGTGCTCGCGGGCCTGCTGCTGCTCGCCGGTGGGGGCTGGATGCGCCGGGCCGCGCGCGAGCGCCGGCACTGATCGGTCGACCAGTCAGAGCAGTCAGAGCAGTCGGACCAGTCAGGCCAGTCAGGCCGGGGGAGCGGTGGAGCCGCGCTGCACGAGCGCGGTCGGCAGGCTCAGGTGCGTCGCGTCCAGCGCGCGGCCGCCGATGAGCTCGAGCAGCATGTGCACGGCCTGGAAGCCCATCTCCTGGATCGGCTGGTCGATAGTGGTCAGCGCCGGGTCGCAGAGGGCCGACTCGGGGATGTTGTCGAAGCCGACGACCGACAGGTCCAGCGGCACCCGCAGCCCGAGGGACCGGGCGACCGTGATCGTCTGGATGGCCGACAGGTCGTTCGCCGCGAACACGGCGGTGGGCCGCGTCGGGCCCTCCAGCAGGGCGTGCGCGGCCGGGTCGGCCCGCTCGGCCTCGTAGTCGCCGGGCTGCACCCAGTGCTCGTTCACCGTCAGGCCGGCCTTCGACATCGCCTGCCGGAAGCCCGCCTCGCGGCGCTGCGCCGACTCGAGGTCGCTGCGCCCGGCCAGGAAGCCGATGTCGCGGTGCCCCAACGAGATCAGGTGCTCGGTGGCCAGCAGCGCGCCGTCCTGGTTGTCCGAGACGACGGTGGGCATGTCCGGGTGACCGGTGTGCGGGTCGACCGCGACGACGGGGGCGCTGTACCCGACGTCCACGACCGTCGGGGTGACCAGGACCGCGCCGTCGATCAGCGTGCCGCTGAGGCGGTTCAGGTACCGCCGCTCCCAGCCCGGCTGCTCGAGGCCGCTGCCGCCGGCCGAGTAGGCGACCAGCTCGTAGCCGGAGGACCGCACCGCCCGGGCGGCACCCTTGAGCAGCTCGGTGCTGAACGGCTCGAAGTCGGCGACGAGGATGCCGATCACGCCGGTCCGCCGGGCCCGCAGCGTGCGGGCCACGAGGCTGGACTCGTAGCCGAGGTCGTCGATGACCCCCTGCACCCGCTCCGTGGTGCTGCTGGCCACGCCGTAGCGCCCGTTGACCACCTTCGACACCGTGGCGACGGACACGCCGGCGGCGAAGGCGACGTCGTGGATGGTCACGCGGCGGGCGGTGGTCACGGCGAAACCATATCCGTTCGAAAACGTTATCGATAACGATTGACACCCTGCGTCAACCGGACGAGACTTCCGGCCACCCGAGGGTGACGGGACCGCCGAGCGACGCCGCGACAGGAGGTCAGGATGACCGTGACGGACCTGGCGACCGCGCTGGCCGACCTGGCTGAACCGGACGCCTGGCAGCCGGCTCCCGCGCCGGTCCCCCCGGACTGCCTGACCGGCTTCGCGGCGTGGCGGGCCACGGCGTTCCCGACGCCGCTGGGCTGGGCGGCGACGTTCGATCCCGCGCTGGTGCACGAGCTGGCGGCGGCCGTCGCGCGGTCCATGACCGACGTCGGCGTGCACCAGGGGCAGGCCCCGGTGCTCGAGGTCTGCCGGGACCCGCGCTGGGGCCGGACCGAGGAGACGCTCGGGGAGGACGCCTACCTGGTCGACACGCTGGGCGCCGCGTACACCGCCGGGCTGGAGTCCGGCGGGGTCGCGGTCTCGGCGCGGCGCCGCGAGCCCGATGCCGTCCAGCCGCTGCGGGCGCCGGACCTCGACTCGCCGTGGCTGCGGTCCCTGGCGGCTCGGATGGCCGAGCGGTCCATCGTGCTGCTGGAGAACGACGGCCTCTTGCCGCTGCCCGCTCCGGCCTCCGTCGCAGTCGTCGGCCCGTGCGCCGACGAGGTGCGATCGCTGGTCGCGAGCAACGCCTTCCCCCGTCGCGGGCCGGCGCGGGTCGGCGCCGGCCGGCGAGTCGAGACCCTGGTCCAGGCGCTGCGCCAGGAGTGGCCGCGCGCCCAGATGCGCTGTGCCGCAGGCGTCTCGGCGGAGCGGGCCGACGTCAGCGGCGTGCCCGCCGCCGCCGCGCTCGCGGCGTCCGCCGACGTCTGCGTGCTCGCCGTGGGCGACGTCTCGGGGCCGTTCGGGGTCGGCACCTCGGGCGAGGGCTGCGACGTGGGCGACCTGCGGCTACCGGGTGCCCAGCACGAGCTGGTCGAGGCCGTGCTGGCCACAGGCACGCCGACCGTCCTCGTCCTGCTGTCCGGACGCCCGTACGCCCTGGGGGAGTACGTCGGGCGCGTGGGGGCCATCGTGCAGGCGTTCTTCCCCGGACGGCTCGGAGCCCAGGCGGTGGCGGGTGTCCTCAGTGGCCTGGTGAACCCGTCGGGACACCTGCCGGTCGCGATCCCCACGACCCGCTACGGACTGGGACACGGCCTGTCCTACACCAGCTTCACGCTGCGCGACCTGACGGTGGACGTCGACCAGGTGCCCGCCGCCGGGCAGGTCCAGGCGCGGTTGCTGGTGACCAACGACGGCGGCCGTCGGGGCGAGGACGTCGTGCAGCTCTACGTCGACCGGCGGCTGGTCGGCTTCGCCCGCGTTCCGCTGGCGGCCGGCCAGACCCGGGAGCTCGCCTTCACCCTGCCCGCCGGCGAGCCCGGGCGCTTCGAGCTCCACGCCGCAGACACCGGCGGGATGGTGCAGGACGGCCCCACCGCGCAGTTCGCCGTGGTGGGGCCGCCACGCATCAGCGGTTGATCCGGACGACCGAACCGGGTCCGGTGGGGTTGCCCTCCTCGTCTGTCGGGCCGAGCGTGCTGGCGAACAGCTTGTCCCCGGCCAGCTCGACGGCGAGTGCCCCGGGCAGCTGGACGTACGGCTTCACCTTGCCGTGCTGGATCGTGCTGATCTGCCCGCCGAAGAGCTCGGCCACGTAGACCGTGCCGCGGTGGTCGACGGCGACGTTGGTCGCGCCGAGGAAGCCGGTCGCCACCCGGTGCGTCGACCGCGTGAACGGGTTCACCGTGTAGACGCTCCCGCGCGCGCCCAGCTGGGGTCCTTCAGGGCCACCCGGCAGCAGGGACACGTACAGATGCCCCCAGGGCCCGACCTCGACGTCCGTCGGCACGGGCTCGAAGTTGTACGTGACGCCGACGACGCAGTCCGGCAGACCGAGCCCAGCGGCGATGTCTGCCGTGACCACCAGCGGCTGGCGGGGCAGCACCTTGAGCAGGGAAACGTGCCCCCAACGGTCGACCTTCAGCAGGTCGTTGCCGCCTGCGTCGGCGACGATCCAGCTACCGAACAGCCAGCTGGTCACCGAGTACGCGTGCGAGTCCACGCCGCCCTGGCTGGTCGCGCCGCCGAGCGGCTCGAAGGCGTCCTGGACGCACTGGCTCGGGTTGTCGACGCCGTACGTGACGTTCTGGTCGGGGTTGTGACTGGCCTCGAAGCCGGACAGGTCCGCCACCACCGGTGCCTTGCCCTGGCGCGTGATGGTGAGCGTCGCGTTGCCGTTGGTGTAGTCGAGCGACGTGTAGGCCATGGCGCCGTCCGGCGCGAACGCGACGCCGGCGACCTCGCCCGGCGTCGGACCGTGGGCGAGCACCGGGCCGTTGACCCGGGACACGGTGGACGTCGCGCCGTCCGCGACCACGAGGCCGTGCCGGTACGCGAGCTGGAACGGCGCGCCGACGGTGCTGTTCAGCACCGTCACCGTCGGGCCGTGCGAGTGGGAGTGCGCGGAGGCCGCGCCGGGTGTCGCGAGGACGAGCGCGGCGGCGGCCGCGAGGGTGGTGCTGCCGATGAGTAGGCGTCGTGCCATGGAGGCTCCCCTAGCCGGACAACGAGGTCCGGCGTCAGGACGACGCCGGACCTCATCGAGGGTGCCAGCCTTGTGCGGTGGTGAAAAGCATTCGGGTCAAACTCCTACGCATCGCTACTGATCGCGTGCGCTGCGTGCGCGTCAAACGGGACAACCGTTGCGAATCAACAGGTCTGCGTCGGGCCGGCGGCTACTCGTCCCAGACCTGCAGCGCGGTCTGCTGGGTGATCAACCCATGGGAGAGCGTGGCGACCGTGCCGCACAGCACCTTGGTCCCGTCCGCGTAGGTGCAGTGCTCGGTGAAGGCGAGCCGGTCGGGGGTGACCACGAGGTCGCGGACCTCGTGCGTCATCTCCCGCGAGCACACGTCCGTGAGCAGCGCCGCGATCTGCGCGGTGCCCGTGAACACCTGCGGCTGCGACGGCGGGTGGTTCCGGTCGACCACGGTGAGCGTCGCGTCCGGGGCGTACCAGGCGGCGACGGCGCGGCCGTCCCGTCCCTCGATGCCCTGCACGAGTGAGCTGACGTCCGGGGCGGCGGTGGTGATGGTGGTCATGATCGTCTCCTTCAGTGCTTGGCTTCGATGACGAGGTTGACGGGGGTCTGCACGGCGATGCGCACCCGGCTGAAGCCCGCGTCCCGCAGCAGACCGGTCAGGACGGCGGGCCCGGCCTGCGCGCCGAGCGCCGCCGCACCCGGCTGGGACAGCGAGGACGGCGTGCAGACCAGCGTCGAGGCGCCGTAGAAGACACGCCCGACGGGGTTGAGGTTGTCCTCGATGTGGTCTCCCGCAGCAGGTTCGACCACCATGAGCGTGCCGTCCGGACGCAGCGCGGCCCGTGCCGCCCGCGCCGCGGCGGCGGGGTCACCCATGTCGTGCAGGCAGTCGAAGAGGGTGATGAGGTCGTACTGCGTGGACGGCGCGGAGTCGGCATCCGCCACCTCGAACCGCACCCGGTCCTGCACTCCCGCTTCGAGGGCCTTGCGCCGGGCCGCGACGATCGAGGCCTCGTGGTAGTCGCTCCCGGTGAACCGCGAGCGCTCGAACGCCTGCGCCATCAGGATCGTCGACACCCCGTGGCCGCAGCCCCAGTCGGCGACGTCCGCCCCGGCCCGCAGGGCCGGCACCACGCCGTCCAGCGCGGGCAGCCAGGAGTCGACGAGGTTGGCGACGTACCCGGGGCGGAAGAACCGCGCGGTCCCCTCGAAGAGCCCGGCATCGTGCTCGTGCCAGCCGAAACCGGCGCCGCTGCGGAACCGGTCCTCGAACCCCGGGACGTCCCGCAGCACCGCCAGCGCGAGCTGGAACGCGCCGGGGAAGAACGCCGGGCCGTCCTCGATGACGAACGCGAGGACCTGCTCGGGCGTCATCGAGTACTGCCCGCTGCCCGCGTCGTACTCCACGTAGCCACCGGCGGCCTGGTTGGCCAGCCACGGCGTCACGTAGACCACGGACGTGCCCGTCCGCTCGGCGAGCTCGGCCGGGGTGGCCGGCCCCTCGGCCAGGCCGGAGTACAGGCCGAGCCGGTCGCCGAGGTACACGAGCCCCGCGCTGACGGTCGCGCCGACGTCGGTGATGATGCGGCCGGCGAGCTCCTCCATCCGAGCCTCGTCGACCGTGGTCGGGTCGAACGTGCTCGGGTCGAACGTCGTGCTGGTCGGGTTGATGGTGCTGGTCATCGGTCCACCTCCGGGACGGGCTGCAGTCAAGCTGCAGGTCGCTCTGCTGGGTCGGTGGGACCACGTTCGCGCCCCGTGCGTCGAGCCATCGTCAGCGCATCGTCAACGTCAGCCGAGGCCCGGTCGACCGGCCTCCTCCGGGGCTACCCTGACGAGATGCTGCGGGTGTGGCTGGTGGGCCGCGTCGCCGTCGAGCTCGACGGTGCGGCCCTGGACCTGCCGACCAGCGAGCGCGCCCGGGCGCTGGTCGGCTGGCTCGCCCTGCACCCCGGGGCGCACCCCCGCTCGCAGGTCGCCGCGCAGCTGTGGCCGGACGTCCCGGAGGCCAGCGCGCGAGCCAGTCTGCGCACGGCCGTGTGGGCGCTGCGGCGCTCGTGGGGCGAGGTGACGGACGACGTCGTCGAGGGCTCCCGGACGACGATCGGGCTGCGCCGCCCCGGCCTGTGGGTGGACGCCCTGGACGGCCTGGACGACGAGAGCGGGCTGACGTCCGGCGAGTGGCTGTCCGGTGAGCTGCTGCCCGGCGTGGACGACGAGTGGGCCCGCACCGCTCGCGACGAGCACCGCGCAGCGACCCACGCCCTGGCCCACCGCCGGCTGGCGGCCGCCGAGCGGGCCGAGGACTGGCCACAAGCGTTGCAGTGGGCCAGGTTCCGCTGCGCCACCGCACCGCTGGACGAGGCCGCCCACCGCGACCTGCTGCGCCTGCTGGACCTGGCGGGGGAGCGACCGGCCGCGCTGCTCGCCGCCCGCGAGTTCGGCGAACGGCTGCACCGCGAGCTTGGCGTGCTTCCCTCGCCCGCCACCCGCGCCGTCCAGTCCCAGCTGGTCGCCGCGGCGGCCACCACCACCGGCACCACGGTCTTCGGACGCTCGACGGAGCTGGCCGCACTGGCGTCCGTCTGGGCCGCGGCGGCCCACGGGCGAGGACAGGTCGTCGTCCTGTCCGGCGAGGCCGGGATCGGCAAGACCACCCTGGTGAGCGAGGTGGCGAGCCGGGTGGGCGCCCGCGGGGGCCTGGCCGCGGTCGGCGCCGGGATCGACGTGGGTGGCCAGACACCCTTCGCGGCCTGGCTGGAGCTGGCCCGCGCCCTGGTCGGCGTGGTCCCCACCCCGCCGCCCACGGCGTCCTGGCCGGCGGACCTCAACCGGCTCTCCCGCGAGCTGGGCGGCCGGCTGGGCCACCGCGAGCCGCCTGCCGCGCTGGCCGCACCCGAGATCGAGCGGCTGCGGATCTTCGAGGCGGTGCTCCGGCTCGTGGAGTGGTCCTGCTCCACCCGGCCCGTGCTGCTCGCGCTGGACGACGCGCAACGGGCGGACCTGGCCAGCCTGAGCCTGACCGCGCACGTCGGACGCCGGATCACCCGGTTGCCGGTGCTGCTGGTGCTCACCCGACGCGACCGCCCCGTCCGGACCGACCTCGACGCCCTGCTGGCCGACCTCGTCGGCCGCGGCGTGCCGGTGACCGAGATCGAGCTGGGTCCGGTCGACGACCGCGACGTGGCGGCCATGGCCCGGGCGGTGGGACCGCTCGGCGACGACGATGCCCGACGGGTCGTCGCGGCCGCCGAGGGCAACCCGCTGCTGGCCATCGAGTCGGCCCGCGCGCTGGCCGCCGGCGGCAGTGGCCCCCCACCCAACCTGCGCACGGCCGTGCGCGCGATGACCGGGGCGCTGCCACCGTCCGGCCGGAGCCTGGCCGAGCTGCTGGCCGTGTGCCGGCGGCCGCTGTCCCGGCCCGAGGTGGACCGGCTCGGCATCGAGGACCTGCCGACCGGCGAGGCCGCCGCGCTCGAGGTCGGCCTGCTGGCCTGGCGCCACGCCCGGCTCGGGTACCGGCACGCGCTGCTCCAGGAGGCCGCGCACGTCGCCGCCGGACCCGATGACGGTTCGTGGCGGCACGACCAGGTCGCCGCGGCGATCGACCCCGAGGACCACACCGAGCTCGCGTACCACCTGGAGTCGGCCGGCCGAGAGGCCGAGGCGGCCGGGCACTGGGGCGCTGCCGGGATCGCCGCGCGGGCGGTCGGCGCCCTGGCCGAGGCCGCCGAGCTGCTTCGCCGCGCGGTCGACCTGGACCCGGGGAACGGGTCCTGGTGGTTGGAGCTGCACGAGGTCTGGTGCTGGTCCGTGCGCCGGGACCTGATGGACGAGGCCTTCGACACCGCGCTCACCCTGCTGCCCGCCGAGGAGCTGGCGGACGCCTACTGCCGCCGCGGCCGGTTGATGCGCTCGGTGTCCTGCGACCCGCCGGCCTCGCTCGAGGCCTACCGGCACGCCGGCGAGCTGGTGGACATCGCGTCGAACCCGTTGAGCCGCAAGGAGATGCTGCTCGGGCTGGCCTGGGGTCATGCGGTCGCCGGCGATCCCACGCAGGTCTCCGAGCTGCTCGCCCTGGCCGGCGTCGACGACCCCGCGAGCCCGGACCGCGACCCGCTGGTGGTCAGTGACATCGAGGAGATCCGGCTGCTGGGCCTGGTCCGCGAAGGCCGGTTCGCCGAGTGCGCGGACGTCGCCCGCCGCGCCGGCTCGGCCGCCATGCTCGCCCGGCTACCCGGCCGCGCCTGGGCGCTGTGGGGCAACGCCTCCTGCGCCGCCGCCTGCGCGGGTGACTTCGACGGCGCACTGGAGCTCATCGAGCGAGCCGTCGAGGCCACGGCCGCCCTGCCCGTCCTGCTCATCCCGTGCCTGTCGGGCAAGGCGCACCTGCTGGCCCGGCTCGGCCGGCACGCCGAGGCCGCTGCCGTCGTCGAGCAGCTCGAAGCCGCGGTGGAGCGGTTGGACGTCGTCCACTACCGCGCGATGACCTGGCACGACGAAGGGCTGGTGGCGCTCGCGGGAGGCCGGTTCGGGCCGGCCGCGGACCTGCTGCAGCGAGCGCTGGACGCCGGGGCCGAGGTCAGCCGCCCGGCGGCCCGGTTGGCCCGCGCCGAGGCGCTGGCCCGCGACGACCGCCCGGACGAGGCGCGCACCGAGCTGCGCGCCGCGCTGACCGAGCCCACCGCTCGCGCCGACCAGCCCTGGTCCCTGGTGCCCCGCGTGGCCCGGGTGCAGGGGCTGATCGCGCTGGCCCGTGGCGACCAGGACCTGGCGCGTCGCCGGCTGAAGGAGGCCGCTGACGGCTGGGAGCGCCTGCGCCGGCCCTCGGACGACGTCCCGGAGGCGTTCTTCGGTGCCCTTGTCGACCTCGGCCGCCCGCCGGTCGTCGGACTCGTCGACCCGACGTGGGAGCTGCGCCGGGTGCAGGACGAGCTGGTCGAGCTGGCCGGCGCGCCGCGGGCCGCAGCGGCGGAGATGACCTGATGCCCGAGTTCGCCCTGACCGTCGACGTGGACGCCCCGCTCGAGGACGTCTGGAAGCTGCTCTACGACCCCACCCGGTTCCCCGAGTGGTTCTTCGGCATGCAGACCGTGCGGACGGGGGACGGCGCAGGCGACGACTTCACCTACTGGCTGGCGGACTACCCCGATTTCCCCATGCCGCAACGGTTGCGCACCGACCACGCCGACCGCCGGGTCACCATCTCGTGCCTGGTCTCGTTCCTGGAGTTCTCCTGGCAGCTCGAGGAGCTCCCCACGGAGCGGACGAGGGTCGCGCTGGAGGTGACCATTCCCGAGCAGGAGGCGCACCGCCTGGAGGACCAGCGCGGGTACGCCGAGCGGTCGATGAGCCGGCTCGCGGCCGTCGCCGAGGCTCAGTCGACCGCGGGTGGCTCGGCGCCGAGCCGGTAGCGCCAGAACGTGGGGAACCGCAGCACCACCAGCACGGTGAGGACGATCACCAACAACCCACCGGCCACGATCGTGCGCGCCGTCCCGACCAGGTCGCCGACCGTGCCGTGCAGCAGGTCCGCCAGCCGCGGGCCGCCCGCCACCACGAGGAAGAACACGCCCTGCATCCGGCCGCGCATCTCGTCCGTCGCCGCGGTCTGCAGGATCGCGCCGCGGAACACCATGCTCACCAGGTCCGCGGCGCCGGCCAGCGCGAGGAAGGTCGCGGCCACCCACAGGTTCCCGGACAGCCCGAACGCGGCGATCGCCGCCCCCCAGGCCATCACGGCGATCGCCGTGGCCTGCCCGTGCCGGCGGATCCGGGTGAACGACCCGGAGAACAACCCGGCGGCGAACGCCCCGGCCGGGATCGCGGCGTACAGCACGCCGAGGGCGATCCCCCCGCCCGGCGGGTCGCCGAACGTCCGCTCCGCGAGCTCGGGGAACAGCGCCCGCGGCATCCCGAAGACCATCGCGATGATGTCGACCAGGAACGAGACCAGCAGGACGGCGTGCAGCGAGATGTACCGCAGCCCCTCGATGACCGAGCTGAGCCCGGTGGTGGCCCGCTGGCCGTCCTCGCGCGGCGTCGGCGGCATCGCCGGCAGCCGGAACACGGCGTACAGCGCAGCCAGCAGCGCGACGCTGTCGATCAGGTACAGCCAGGACAGCCCGAGCACCGGGATCAGCGCTCCGGCCAGCAACGGTCCGAGCACCGCGCCGAGCCCGAACACGGTGGCACTCAACGCGTTCGCGGCCGCCAGCTCGCCGGCCGGCACCAGCCGCGGGATCGCCGCGCCGCGCGCCGGGCTGTTCAGCCCGAAGCACGCCTGCTGCACGGCCAGCAGCACCAGCACCAGCCAGACCTGGGTGTTGTGCAGCGCCGACTGGGCGAACAGCGCGAACGAGGTCGCCGCGATGCCCGCATTGGTCAGCAGCAGCATCTTGCGTCGGTCCACGGCGTCCGCGATGGACCCGCCCCACAGGGCGAAGAAGGCCAGTGGCACCAACGCGACCAGCCCGCTCAGCCCCACCCACGCCGACGAGCCGGTGTCGTCGAAGATCTGCTTCGGCACCGCGACCGCGGTGAGCTGCGCGCCGACCGTGGTCACGACGGTCGACAGCCACAGCCTGCGGTACGCCGGATGGCGCAGCGGCGCCGTGTCCACCACCAGCCGCCGCCACCGGGGGACGGACGGCGCGCTCACGCCTCGAACGCTACGTCAGGAGCGCTGGTCCGGCGCGGGTGGGTCCGAGTCGCTGGGGTCGCCCGGCTCAGCCGGCGGGCGGGGGTTCAGCCGCCGCAGGAAGTCGGGGTCGTCGTCCGGGCCGCGTGGGGCGCTGCTGGGCCGGGTCGGGCCGCCGGTGGTGCCGGGTCGCCACGGCGGGGCGCCGCCGTCCCGGGCCGGTCGGCCCGCGATCAGCCAGGCGATCGGACCAGCCAGCGGGATCAGCACGATCAGGATGATCCAGGCGATCTTCGGCAGGTTGCGCACCCGCTTGGTGTCCGACTGGATGCAGTCGATCAGGCAGTACACGAGCAGGGACAGCTGGACCAGGTACAGCACCACGCGCAGCACGTCGCCCCCTTCAGACCCGCGAGGAGTACAGCGACTCCACGTCGCGCGCGAAGTCCTCCATGACCTTGTTGCGCTTGAGCTTCATCGTCGGCGTCAGGTGCCCCGATTCCTCGGTCCACGCGGTCGTCAGGATCTGGAACCGGCGGATCTGCTCGGCGCTGGACACCGTGGCGTTCGCGTCGTCCACGGCGGTCTGGACGGCGGCCCGGACCTGCTCGTCGTGCGCGACCTCGGCGACGGGCTGGGGCGGGCGACCCTGGTCCTGCAACCACTGGTCGAGGGACTCCTGGTCCAGGGTGATGAGCGCGGCCACGAAGTTGCGCTGGTCCCCGACGACCATGGCCTGGCCGACGATGGGGTGGGCCCGGACGACGTCCTCGAGCGCCGCGGGCGCGACGTTCTTGCCGCCGGCGGTCACGATGATCTCCTTGAGCCGTCCCGTGATGGTCAGGTAGCCGTCGGCGTCCAGGCTGCCCAGGTCGCCGGTGTGGAACCAGCCGTCGGCGTCCAGCACCGCGCGGGTGGCCTCGTCGTTGCGCCAGTAGCCCCCGAACACGTGGCCGCCGCGCAGCTGCACCTCGCCGTCGTCCCCGAGCCGCACCTCGAAGCCGGTCAGCGGCCTGCCGACCGTGCCGATCCGCTGCGCGGTCGCGGTGTTCACCGTCGCGGCGGCCGTCGTCTCGGTCAGGCCGTAGCCCTCCAGCACGGTGACTCCGATGCCGCGGTAGAAGTGCGCCAGCCGCGCGCCCAAGGGGGCGCCGCCAGAGATGGCCAGGTCCGCGTTGCCGCCCAGCGCGGCCCGCAGCTTGGCGTAGACGAGCTTGTCGAACACCGCGTGCCGCATCGACAGCATCGCGCTCGGCTTGCCGTGCTCGTGCGCCTCGCTGTACGCGATCGCGGTGGCCGCGGCCTTGTCGAAGATGCCGCCCCGCCCGTCCGCCGTCGCCTTGCGGCGGGCCGTCTCGAAGACCTTCTCGAAGACCTGCGGCACGGACAGCACGAAGGTGGGCTGCACGACCGCGAGGTCCTTCACCAGCCGGGCCGGGTCGCTGTGCGAGAGCTTGACGCCCTTCATCACCACGGCCACCTGGATCATCCGGCCGAACACGTGCGCCAGCGGCAGGAACAGCAGCGTCGACGCGTCATCGCGGTCGAACAGCTCCGGCAGCGTCTCGAGCGCGCTGGAGCACTCGGCGATGAAGTTGCCGTGGGTGAGCATGCAGCCCTTGGGGCGCCCGGTCGTGCCGGACGTGTAGATCAGGGTGGCGATCACGTTGCGGGACAACGCCGACTGGCGGGTCGCGAGCTCCTCGTCGGACACCTCACGGCCGGCCGCCACCAGCTGCTCCAGGCCGGGCACCTCGTCGCTCTTGTCGATCTGCCAGATGTGCTTGACGCCGGGTGCCCGGTCGCGGACGACCGACAGCCGCCAGCTGTGCGCCTTGGTCTCGACCACGCACGCCACGGCCTGCGCGTCGGACAGGATCCACGCGACCTGGTCGACGGAGGACGTCTCGTAGATCGGCACCGGGATCGCCGCGATGGACCACAGCGCGAAGTCGCACAGCGTCCACTCGTAGCGCGTCTTGGACATGATCCCGACCCGGTCGCCGACGCCGACCCCGGCGGCCACGAAGCCCTTCGCGAGCGCGGTGACGTCGTCCTGGAACTCCTTGGCGCTGACGTCCCGCCACCCCTCGTCGTCCCGTCGTCCGAACAGGACCCGCTGCGGGTCGCGGCTGACGGTTTCGTGGAGGACCTCGACGAGGTCCTTCGGCGACGGCGCTGTCGATGTGGTGTCGGTCACGGCGCACAGCGTACGTCGTGCACCCGGGAACGGGCTGGCGCGGCACCCGGATGGCGGGCCGCGTCGGGTGCCCGGTGCGAGACTGGCCCGGTGAGCAGCACGCCCCCGCACCGACCCCGCCGACCCGCCATGTTCGGGCCGCACGCCCTGGACACGTTCGAAGCCGGTACCGACCCCGCGGCCGCGGCCGAGGCGGCGCACGCGACGGCCTGGGCCATCGTCGAGGCCGGCCGCAGCGCCGACGACCCCGAGCTGACCGCGCGGCTGGTCCGGCTGGTCGACGACCACGGCCTGGACACGATCGCGGACCTGTGGTCCGAACGCCCCGCGCGCTCCCTGCCCGGGGCGTTGTGGCGGCTGTACGTCGTGCGCGAGTGGGTGCGCCGGGACGGCGTCGGGGCCGCCGCGGACTACCAGGCCGGGCGCGCGCTCGCCCCGGTCGCGGACGTCGTCGCCGGGGTCGCCGA
Source organism: Angustibacter luteus (assembly GCF_039541115.1). Taxonomy (NCBI): domain Bacteria; kingdom Bacillati; phylum Actinomycetota; class Actinomycetes; order Kineosporiales; family Kineosporiaceae; genus Angustibacter; species Angustibacter luteus. Next base: position 341,033 of record NZ_BAABFP010000008.1, on the reverse strand, counting down.
GCCGCCCGGCCCCGACGAGGTCCGCACCCTCGCCGACGCCGTGCTCACCGGCGTGTACTCGGGCGACCTGGACGTCGCCCTCGAGCGGGCCGCGGCGTTCTGCCGGGTCGTGTCGGCCGGCCGCGCCGTCCGGGCCGACGACCTGGCCGACCACGACGAGTCCGTCCAGCTCACCCGGCGCGCGGCGTCCCTGCTGTCGACCGCGGCTGACCTGGAGGCCGCGGCGCACGCCTGGCGGGCCGCCGACCTCACCTGACCACCCCACCCCCTCCCCGCCCCCACCCCCTCTCGCCGCGATCACGCACCATTCGCGCTTGCTGTGGTTTTGAGGGCCGTTTGAGCACGTCAAGCGCGAATCGTGCGGTGTCGGGCAGGTAAATGTTGGCCCGGGAACATGCGCGAACCCCCGTTGGTTGTGCACACTCGTGGTGTCCCCTCGGGGATGCCCGGGCGTCGGGCTGCGGTAGCCCCGGGTCCCAACTGAAGCCGCTACGAGCGGCCGCGCGCCGTGAGGCGCTCCCAGCCCGACGCCCACCCCAAACCCCAGAAGTCACCATCCGCCCCACCGGTCTCCGCCGGTCTCCATCGTGCGATCGCGCCCTGATCACGCCAGAGTGAGGTGATCATGCAGATTCGCCCCATCACCTCCCCGCAGGGACGACGCGTCGCGCGCCGGGTCGGCATCGGCCTGCTCGCGCTGTTCGGCTTCCTGGTCGGCGCCGCGGTCGCCCCCGCCGCGCATGCCCAGATCGGCCCGCTGACCGTCGACGTCCACGTCCGGCCCAGCCTGACCCCCGGCGCCACCGTGGACCTGCCCCCGGTGGGCTCCGTGCAGTTCCCCACCCACTCGACGCCGCTGCAGGTCCAGGCGTCCATCCGCGCGGTGGACCTCGACCAGGCCCGCGCGCTGATCGACAACCCGGCCCGGCTGACGAAGCTGACCGAGCAGGCACCGGACGACGTCCGCTGGGCCGCCGCTCGCGCACTCGGCTGGTCGCTCCTGTTCGGTTTCGCCGGCGCCGCGCTGCTCAGCTACCTGGCCACCCGCAGCCGGCGGGGGGTCGCGCTCGGCATGGCGGTGGTCACCGGCGCCACGGCGGTGCTGGCCGCCGCGACGGCGCTCACGTTCGACAGCGCGCAGCTCGCCCAGCCCCGGTTCACCGGCCTGCTCAGCAGCGCGCCGTACGTGCAGCGGCGGACGTCGACCCTGGCCGAGCGGCTGGAGTCCTACCGGTCGGGCCTGTCCGACTTCGTGCAGTCGGTGACGACCCTGTACGCGGTCGGCCAGCAGCTGCCCCGACCCGGCGGCGGGCTCAGCGGCGACGTGACGACCGTGCTGCACATCAGCGACCTGCACCTGAACCCCATCGGCTTCGACCTCGCCGACCGCTTGGTGGACCAGTTCGGTGTCGAGCTGGTGGTCGACTCGGGCGACCTGAGCACCTGGGGGACGCCGATGGAGGAGGGCTTCGTGAACCGGGTCGGCTCGCTGAAGGTGCCGTACGTGTTCGTCCGCGGCAACCACGACAGCCAGACCATCGCGGACGCCGTGGCCCGGCAGAAGAACGCGACCGTGCTCGACGGCGACGTCACCAGCCTGCTCGGGCTGCGCATCGCGGGCGTCGCCGACCCGCGGGACCTGCCCGCCGAAGGCAGCAAGGACGACGTCGGCAAGGACGAGGTCGCGGCGTCCGTGCAGCGGCTGGCGGGCGTCGTCGACGGCTACGACGCCGCGCACCCGGACGAGCCCGTGCAGGTCGCCGTGGTGCACGACCCGACCCGGTTGGACGCGCTGCGCGGCAAGGTGCCGCTCATCTTGTCCGGGCACATGCACAAGCGGGACGTCACGTACGCCGACGGCACCCGCACCATGGTCGAGGGCTCCACCGGCGGCGCCGGCCTGACCGCCGACGGGCTCCGCCGGCTCAGCGAGGGCGACCCGGTGCCGCTCGAGGCGACGCTCCTCTACTTCGCCAAGTCGGGGCCGGACGCCGGGCGCCTGCTGGCGTACGACGCGGTCACGGTCGGTGGGCTCGGCCTCACCTCCGTGAGCATCGACCGCACCCTCGTCCCGCGCGACGAGGTGAACCCGCCGACCCCCACGCCGACCCCGTCACCCACCTCCCCGTCGCCGTCCGGAAGCGACTCGCCGAGCGGAGGGTAATGACTTGGTCAAGTCCGGCGAAATCGCGGAGTTCGTGCGTAGGCTGGTCGAAGGCCAAGGCCCAGGGAGGAGCCATGACCGACACGGAGGACGCCCTGCGCGACGCTCCGCTGGATGACGAGATCACCCTCGTCGGTGATCTGGTGGTGGCCGCCACCTCTCACGACGGCCCCCTCAGCCAAGCGGAGATCGACCACGCCCTCGGGTTGGACTGACCGCTAGAGGTCCCGGCGTCGCAGCAGCGCGCCGGAGATCACGACGAACACGCCAGTGATCACCCCGAGGTAGAGCAGCGCGTGCAGGTTCGAGACGTGCACGTAGCGGGCCACGTACTCGCCGCGGTCGAGCGTCTCGCCGAACTGGAAGCGCTGGCCCCGGGGCACCAGGAACGCCGTGATGTTCTCGACGACCAGCCACCGCGGCCACCCTCGGTCGTAGAACAGCACGCGGACCGCGTTCTCCACGACCACGAACCAGCCGAGCAGCACGCCGAGCAGTCCCGCCGTGTGCCGGGTCAGCATCGCGATCGACGCGGCCAGCACCGCCGCGAGGACGACGACCAGCACCCCGCGGCCCTGCAGGGAGAGCAGGTCTCGCCAGAAGTGCTGCTCGGGGATGCCCCAACCGTTCGGGTCGAACGGCGGCGACGTCCAGGTACCGCGCAGGCTCGCCGTGAGCGCGCCCAGGCCGAGCGCGATGGCCTGCGTCACGACGGCCACGACGGCCATGAACAGCCCGATGGCGAGCAGTCGGGTGCCGAACAGTCGCAGCCGGCGCGGCTCCCAGGTGATCAGGGTGACCATCGCCCGGCTGGACCAGTCGGCGCCCACCGCGGTCGCGCCGATCATGGCCCCCACCAGCGCACCCACGATGGCGACGCCGATCGCGATGGCCGGCAGCCCCGTGGCCGCCACGAACCGCGGGTCGTCCACGTACACGAAGTCGTCGATCGTCTGCCCGTCCGGCCCGCAGGCGCCACTCTCCTTGTCCGAGTCCGAGATCGTCGGATCGGCCATGCACTGGGTGCGGTACTCCTGCGACGACGCGAGGTCCCGCTGGGCCCGCTGCATCGCCTCGGCCCGCGCCCCGGCGATGTCCTGGCTGTGCGTCACGAACACCAGCGTCAGGGCCGCCAGCAGTGCCAGCACGCCCAGTGCCACGAAGGTGATCACCAGTCGCCGGCGGCGCAGCCGGCCCAGCTCGGCGCGCAGCAGGTGGCCGCGGCCCGTCGCCGCGCGCGGGCGGGGCGACGTCAGTGGGTCCGTCGGATCCAGCGGATCCGTCGGGTCGGCGACCGTGCCCACACCGCCGTTCGTGCCGCTCACGCCGCTGCTCCGGCGTCGTCCCCGAGGCCCTGGCCGCGAGTGATCTCCAGGAAGGCGCTCTCCAGGTCGGCCGCGACCGGCGTCAGCTCACGGGCCCACAGCCCGCGCTCGCCGAGCAGCCGGTTCAGCTGGGCGGGGTCGACCGGCCCGGTCGAGTCGGCAGCGTCGGGGCGCGAGACCTGCAGCCGGCCGTCCGGACCGGGGTGGACGTCGTACCCCGCCTCCGCCAGCACGGTGCTCGCAGCCGCGGTGTCGGCGTCCGTCATGACGACGGTGACCGCCCCACTGGCGTGCGCGGCGAGCACGTCGCGCACCGGCCCCTGCACCAGGCAGCGCCCGCGGGACAGGATCGCCACCGTGTCGCAGACCTGCTGCACCTCGCCGAGCAGGTGCGACGACAGGAACACCGTGTGCCCGTCCGCGCCGAGCGCGCGCACCAGGTCGCGCATCTCCTTCATCCCGGCCGGGTCGAGGCCGTTGCTCGGCTCGTCCAGGATGAGCAGGCGCGGGTCCTTGAGCAGGGCCGCCGCGATGCCGAGCCGCTGGCGCATGCCCAGCGAGTAGCCCTTGACCCGCTCGTCCGCCCGCTCGTGCAGCGCGACGCGCTCCAGCACCTCGTCGACCCGGGTGTCCGGCACGCCGACGGACTGCGCGAGCAGCCGCAGCTGGACGCGCCCGCTCAGCCCGGGAAGGAAGAGCGGGTTCTCCACCAGCGCACCCACGTGACCGACCACCAGGGGCAGCTCGCGCGGGACGACGCGTCCGAAGATCCGGGCGGTGCCGCCGTCCGCCGCGGCGAGCCCGAGCAGGACCCGGATCGTGGTCGTCTTGCCCGACCCGTTGGGCCCCAGGAAGCCGTGCACGCCGCCGGCGTCCACGGTCAGGTCCAGGCCGTCGAGGGCAGGGGTGGTGCTCCGGCCGCGCCGTCGGTAGCTCTTGCGAAGTCCCTGGATCTCGATCGCAGCGGCGCTCACAGGCCCCCCTCGTCGGTGTGTGGTCGGCCACATCATGGCCTAAACGAGGGCAGCGGGACGGCGTGTTGTCCCGTCTGGGCGGGCGTGGCGGACCACCAGGTGACAGGGAGGCCCCCGGAGCACCTACCATCGTCCCTGGCCGCTGTTCGCGGTCAGTCGCCCGCGCTGATCCGTGGGGCGTGTCCCCCCCGTTCCTTGACCGCCGATCTGCCCGGAGAAGCAACGTGAGATTCAGTCTCTCCCCGAAGGACACCAGCTTCTACGACCTGTTCTCCGACCAGTCGCAGCACCTGGTCAAGGGCAGCGCGCTGCTCACCCAGGTGCTCGGCGCGGACACCTCGGCCCGCGAGGACCTGGCCCGGCAGATGAAGGACGCCGAGCACGCCGCCGACGAGTCGACCCACGAGATCATGCGCAAGGTGAACTCCTCGTTCATCACGCCGTTCGACCGCGAGGACATCTACTCGCTGGCCTCGAACCTGGACGACTGCATGGACCACATGGAGTCCGCGGTCGACCGCATCGTGCTGTACCAGATCGGCCAGCTCCCGGCGGGCGTCGCCAGCCAGGTCGAGGTGCTGGTCCGGATGTCCGAGCTGACCGCCGAGGCGATGCCCCGGCTGCGCTCGATGAAGGACCTCGCGGAGTACTGGATCGAGATCAACCGGCTCGAGAACCAGGGCGACCAGGTGTACCGCCGCCTGCTCGCCGAGCTGTTCGACGGTGACCTCAAGGCCACCGCCATCCTGAAGCTGAAGGACGTCGTCGAGGGCCTCGAGCACGCCATCGACGCCTTCGAGACGGTGGCGCACACGGTCGAGAGCATCGCGGTCAAGGAGTCCTGACCCTCGTGGACCTGCTCCCGATCATCGCGGTCATCACGCTTGCCATGGTGTTCAACTACACCAACGGGTTCCATGACTCGGCCAACGCGATCGCGACCTCGATCTCGACCCGGGCCCTGACCCCCCGGGTGGCGCTGGGCATGGCGGCGGTGGCCAACTTCGTCGGTGCGTTCGCCGGTCAGAGGGTCGCCGACACCGTCGGCAAGGGCATCATCGACCCGCCGTCCGGCTCGACCGGACTGGCGATCTGCGCCGCCGCGCTGATCGGCGCGATCGGCTGGAACCTGCTGACCTGGTGGTTCGGCCTGCCGTCCTCGTCCTCGCACGCGCTGATCGGTGGCCTGGTGGGCGCCGCGCTCGCCGGCTCGGCGACCGTGCTGTGGTCCGGCGTCTGGGACAAGGTCGTCATCCCGATGATCCTGTCGCCCTTCGTCGGCCTCATCGGTGGCTACATCCTGATGCTGGTCATCCTGTGGCTGTTCCGGCGGTCGAACCCGGGCAAGACCGCTCGTGGCTTCCGGTCGGCGCAGACCGTCTCAGCGGCCGCGATGGCGTTCGGCCACGGGCTGCAGGACGCCTCGAAGACCGCCGGTGTCGTCGTCCTCGCCCTGACGGTCGGCGGGTACCACACCGGCTCCGGAATCCCGCCCTGGGTGCTGCTGATCTCGGCGACGGTGATCAGCCTCGGCACCTACTCCGGCGGCTGGCGGATCATGCGCACCCTGGGACGGCGCATCATCCACCTCGACCCGCCGCAGGGTTTCGCCGCCGAGACCACGGCGGCCTCGATCCTGTGGATCGCCGGTCGCGTGTTCGGTGCGCCCATCTCGACGACGCACGTCATCACGACCGCGATCATGGGCGTCGGCGCGACCAAGCGGCTCTCCGCCGTCCGCTGGGGTGTGGCCACGAACATCGTCACCGCCTGGGTGCTGACCATGCCCGGCGCCGGCATCGTCGCCGCCGTGAGCTACTTCGTGATCCACCTCTTCATGTAACCCCCAGCACCCACGCTTCCGCCGCTCAGGCCGGTTTCCGCCGCTCGGGCCGGTGAGCCGTGCCCCAAACGCGGGTTGGGTGGCGGAGGCTGCAGGGATCTGCCCTCTCGACCGTGCCGGTGAACGCGGCCCGGCTGGCCGTGCGCTTGGCGGCCTCGACCCTCCCGGCAAGCCGATCCGGGTGTCGCACCGCCTCGGAGGTCCCCCAGCGGACGACGGTGACCCCGAGCGAGCGCAGCTCCAGCTCGCGCTCCATCTGGGCGGCCATGGTCGACCGCACGCTGCGGACGACGTCCCCGGTGCTCGGGGCGTCACCGGCCTCGGACAGGTACTTGGCCCGACCGTCGGCCTCGAGGGCAATGGCGTGCTCGTCCAGCCAGCCGTCCACTCGCGCCACGAACCGGCCGGTGGCGTCGCGGATCGTCACCTGGGGCTCGGGATGGAGGCCGCGATGGGCCAGCCGTACGAACGAGTAGCTCTCCAGGTAGGACTCGCGACGCGGGTCGACCAGCTCCAAGCCGTGCCTGCCGTTGGCCAGGTACGGCCACGGCTCCTGCCGGTCGAGCACCTCGCGGACGGCTTCGATGCTGCTGTCGCCCATCCGGATCGCCGCGTCCATGATCGCCACGGCGTCCTCCTGCCGGAGGTGCCGGAGGCAGTCGGCCAGCGTTCGCGCCGGGCTGGTGAGCGCGATGGTGTGGTGGTCGTCGCCGATGCGGATCGTCCTGTGGCGGACGTCGAGTTGCGGCAAGGTGGCGATCTGGACGACGAGCGACGCGCGCCGGCGGCCGGACCTCGCCAGGTCGGGGCTGGTCACCGTCGCCGGCCCGGAACCGTTGAAGGGGAGTGGCCAGCCCCAGGCCGCCGCTGCCGACAAGTGGCTCCCGACGTCCGGTGCACCCCGGTAGCGCAGGGTGGCGACTAGCGAGACGAGGTGGCGAGCGCGAGATCCCAGCTCATGAAATCGCGTCGCCTCGGCGTACCACCCCCGACGCAGGGCGAGCCACTGGCCGGTGCGGACCCGGTGGCAGACCTGGTGGCGGGTCCAGCCGCGTGCCAGGGCTTGCTCGCGGCTGAAGGGCATCGGCAGCTCACGTGACTCAGGCATAGCCCCAGCCTGGCCGTCGAGCGCGTCGATCCGAGACCGTCGTCCACAGGGCCTCCGCCACCCAAGCCGGTCTACGGACTCCGAAACCGGCCTGGGCGGCGGAAACCGGACTGAGTGGCGGAAGCGGGGGGGGGCGTGGGGGTTAGCCGAAGCGGCCGGAGATGTAGTCCTCGGTGGCGCGCTCGACGGGGTTGCTGAAGATCTTCGTGGTGTCGCCGATCTCGATGAGCCGGCCGGGCTTGCCGGTCGCCGCGAGGTTGAAGAAGGCGGTCCGGTCCGAGACCCGCGCAGCCTGCTGCATGTTGTGCGTGACGATGACGATCGTGTACCGCGACTTCAGCTGGCTGATCAGGTCCTCGATCGCCAGCGTCGAGATCGGGTCGAGCGCGGAGCACGGCTCGTCCATCAGCAGCACCTGCGGCTCGACCGCGATGGCCCGGGCGATGCACAGCCGCTGCTGCTGACCGCCCGAGAGCCCCGCGCCCGGCTTGGCGAGCCGGTCCTTGACCTCGGTCCACAGGTTCGCGGCGCGCAGCGACTTCTCGACGACCTCCGAGACCCGGGCCTTGTTCTTCACGCCGTTCAGCTTCAGGCCCGCGGCGACGTTGTCGAAGATCGACATCGTCGGGAACGGGTTCGGTCGCTGGAACACCATGCCCACCGTGCGGCGCACGGCGACCGGGTCGACCTCGCCCCCGTACAGGTCACGGTCGTCCAGCCGGATCGACCCCTCGACGCGGGCGCCCGGGATCACCTCGTGCATCCGGTTCAGGGTCCGCAGGAAGGTCGACTTGCCGCAGCCGGACGGCCCGATGAACGCCGTCACCGATCGCGGCTCGACGGTCATCGTGACGTCCTCGACCGCCTTGAAACCGCCGTAGTAGGCGTTCAGGTCCTTGACGTCGATGCGCTTGGCCATAGTGGCTCCAGACTCCGTTGTGACTACTGCTTGACGGCACCGAGGCGAGCCACGATCCGCCCGGCGATACTGAGGACGAGGATCAGGAGCACCAGGGTGAGCGCGGCGGCCCAGACCCGGTCCAGCGCGGGCTGGAGCACCTCGGTGCGGTCCTGGTTGATCATGGTCGGCAGTGCGGCCATGAACCCGTTGAAAAGGTCGGTGTTGATGGACTTCGCGTACGGCCCGAGGATCAGCAGCGGCGCGGTCTCGCCCATCACCCGGGCCAGGCCGAGCAGGACGCCGGTGACGATGCCGCTGAAGGCCGTCGGCAGGACGACCAGCACGATCGTGCGCCACTTCGGCACCCCGAGGGCGTAGGACGCCTCGCGCAGCTCGTTCGGGACGAGCTTGAGCATCTCCTCGGTGGACCGGACGACGACCGGCACCATCAGCAGCACCAGGGCCAGCGAGACGGCGAACGCGACCCGGTTCAGCCCGAGCGTGGTGACCCAGAGGGCGTAGATGAACAGGGCGGCGACGATCGACGGGATGCCGGTGAGGATGTCCACCATGAAGCTGACCACGCGCGCGAGCTTCCCGCGGCCGTACTCCACCAGGTAGACGGCGGTCAGGACGCCGATCGGCACCGAGATGATCGCGGTGACCAGTGCCTGCAGCAAGGTGCCGACGATCGCGTGGTACGCGCCGCCGCCGACCCGCCGAGCCGTGATCCCCTGCTGGGAGTTGGTCCACCAGTGGACGTCGAGCAGCAGGTGGAAGCCCTTGCTCACCACGGTGAACAGGATCCATGCCAGCGGGACGATGGCGATCAGGAAGCAGGCCACCACGATCACGGTGGCGGCGGCGTTGCGCACCTGCCGCCCGCGCGAACGGTGCGTCAGCTGGTCGTCCCCGACCTCGGCGGTCGGCGGGTCGGCCGTCAGGATGCTCATTCGGTGAACGCCTTCCTGCGCTCGATGACCACTCGAGCGATCGCGTTGACGATGAACGTCAGGATGAACAGGACCAGGCCGGCGGCAATGAACGCACCGGCCTTCTGCGGGCTGTCGAACTCGGCCGCGTTGTTGGCGATGCGGCTCGCGAAGGTCTCGCCGCCGTTGAACAGCGACCACGACCACGACGTCCCACCGGCCAGGCTGCTGACGATGATCGTGACGGCGATGGTCTCGCCCAGCGCCCGACCGAGGCCGAGCATGGCGGCGGAGATGACTCCCGGACGCCCGAACGGCAGGACGGCGGTCCGGATGACCTCCCACTTGGTGGCCCCCAGGGCGAGCGCCGCTTCCTTGTGCGCGTTCGGGGTCTGGGCGAACACCTCGCGGGACAGCGCGGTGACGATCGGCAGGATCATGATCGCCAGCACGATCGAGGCGAGGAAGATGGTGCCGGCCGAGTTGATGGTGGTGTCCGACGAGAACAGCGGGAACCAGCCGAACGCGGTCTCGATCCAACCCTGGGCGTGCAGCACGTAGGGTCCGAGGATCTTGATGCCCCACAGGCCGAAGATGATCGACGGCACCGCGGCGAGCAGGTCGACCAGCGCGGCGAACGGGCTGGCCAGGCGCCTGGGGGCGTACTGCGTGAGGAAGAGCGCGACCCCGATCGCGATCGGCACCGCGATGATCATCGCCACCGTCGCGACGATCACGGTGACCCAGAGCAGGTCGGCGATGCCGAACCGCAGGGTCGGCCCGTCCACGTCCCAGACCCGGGAGGTGAGGAAGTTGGCGTGGTTGTCGGCCAGCGACGGGACGGCCTGGCTGACCAGGAAGACGCCGACCAGCGTGACCATGGCGATGATCAGCAGGCCGGACCCGCGGGCGGCGCCGGCGAAGAGCCGGTCACCCAGGCGCCCGGTGGACGCGCCGTCGCCGGGCCCGGACGAGGCCGGGTCGTGCGGGTCGCCGTCCCCGAGCAGGTCAGCCGGTGGTGTCGCTACGGACATCGCAGCCTCTCGTCATCGTTGCCCCCGAAGGGAAACCAGCCGCCTCTCCCGTGTTCCCGGCACGGGAGAGGCGGCTTGGCACCGGCGTTGGGTCAGCTGATCGCGGCGACGGCCGCGGTCACCTTGGACTGCAGGTCGCTGGGCAGCGGCGCGTAGCCGAGGTCCGGCAGGGTGCCCTGGAACTCGGTGCCCGAGAAGTGCGTCAGGAAGGACTTCAGGAGCGCGGTCTGGCCGGCCTCCAGGCCCTTGCTGCAGACGACCTCGTAGGTGACCAGGATGACCGGGTAGGCGCCGGGCTCCTTGGTCGCGTAGTCCAGCTTGAGGGCCAGGTCGTTACCGGTCCCCACCTGGGTCGCGGTCGCCACGGACTTGGACACCGTGTCGGCGGTGAGCTCGACCGGGCCGCCGCCGTTGTCGACCTGCGCGACGCCGAGCTTGGCGTCCTTCGCGTACGACCACTCGACGTAGGTGATGCCGCCGTCGGTGTTGCTCACACCGTCGGTGACGCCGGCCGACTTCTCCTTGCCCTCGCCCTTGCCGGTCCACTTCTTGCCCGGGTCGGCGGTCCAGGCGGACGGCGCAGCGGCGTGCAGCCACTTGGTGAAGTTCTCGGTGGTGCCGGACTCGTCGGAGCGGAAGAACACCTTGATGGCGGTCGACGGCAGCTTCGCGTCCGGGTTGACCTTGGCGATCGCCGGGTCGTTCCAGGTGGTGATCTTGCCGCTGAAGATGTTGGCCGCGAGCTCGGGCGTCACGACCAGCTTGTCGACGCCGTCGAGCTTGTAGGCGACGGCGATCGGGCCGGTGACCATGGGCAGGTTCCAGGCCGGGTTGCCCTGGCAGCGCTTGGCCGCGTCGGCCGGCTCGCCCTTGTCGGCGTTGAGGGCGGAGTCGGAGCCGGCGAAGTCGACCTGGGCGGCGATGAACTGCTTGATGCCCGCGCCGGAGCCGGTCGGGTTGTAGTTGACCTTGGCCGCCGAGCACGTGTCACCGAAGGAGGCGATGGCCTCGTCGATCGCGTTCTTCTGCGCCGAGGAGCCTTCGCCGTTCAGCGTGCCGGAGGGGCACGAGCTGGACGAGGCAGCCCCCGCGGCGTCGTTGCTGTTGTTGTCGGAGCCGCAGGCCGTCAGGGCCAGGGCGCCGACGAGCGCCACGCCGGCGAACCGGCCCACTCGCTTGATCGTCACAGTGTCGTCCGTCTTTCGTGTGAGGTCGCGACGTGGCAGGGCGCCGCGTCGCTACGGACGCTAAGCAGGCTGAGTGAAGCGATGGCCGGACCCAGGTGAACGGGGGGTGAACGCCTGCGGGCGGGTCGTCGTCCGGCACCGGGCCCTGCGGCGAGCGCCAGGTGAACGAGCTGAGTCAGTACGTGTCGTGCCGTTCCACGGCGACGACCCGGGCGTCCTCGCCCTGACCGCTCACGTGTGCCACCAGGACCTCACCCTTGACCAGGCCGGGGCCCGCGGACTCGCGCAGCGCGGCGGCCACCCGCTCGGACGCCGACCGCTCCGCGAGGGCCCCGAGCACGGTCGGCAGCACCGGGCGGTGCGTGCACAGCGCGGCCGGCTCACCCTTGGCCAGCAGCTTGGCCACGACCCTCACGGCGCCCCCGGCGTCGGCGGCGAACCCTTCCTCGCTGAGAGCGTGCCGGCCGCGTAGCCGGCCACCGGTCGCCCGCGCGTACGGCGCCAGCGTCGCCGCGCAGCGCTCGGCGTCCGAGGTCACCAGCCGTTGCACCTGGTAGGCGGACAGCAACGGGATCAGCTCGCTCGCGCGCTCGCGACCAGCCTCGTCGAGCGGGCGCTGGACGTCGTCCTGCTTCCACCGACGACGCGACACGCTGCTCGCGTGCCGGACGACGAGCAGCGGCCGGGCGTCGATGGTGCCATGGGCGTCGGCCTCGATCAGCGCGTCGAGCTGCACCTGGTCGCGCCGGTAGTGCAGGCGACCGCGGGCCTGGTCGGCGGGTAGCCAGCGCACCTCGTCCACCTCGTCGGTCAGGTGCCCGCCGCTGGCCACCACCTGCGCGGCCCAGTACTGCACGACCTTGCGCCGGTAGGGGCGGCTGGTGCCGACCTCGTACCGGGCCAGCGGCAGGGGGATGCCCAGGCGGGCGTGCAGGCCGGTCTCCTCCAGCACCTCGCGGACCGCGGCCTCCGCCCAGGACTCACCCGGGTCCAGCTTCCCCTTCGGCCACGACCAGTCGTCGTACTTGGGCCGGTGCACGACGGCGACCTCGAGCCCCTTGCCGCGCCCGCGCCAGAGCAGCGCACCGGCGGCCCGCACGGTGCCGTCGTCCACCGGTGCGGGCAGGGCGACCACCTGCGCGGTCACCGGCAGCCTCGGGGCGTGGTCGGCCTCATGGACCGATGGTGGCACCGGTGCTCGGTATGCTCCACAACCTGTCCGCAAAGCGGACCGGTACGACCACCCCAGGGAGAGGACGTCGCATGCTGCTCGAGGGCAAGAAGCTGCTCGTGACCGGAGTGCTGACCGACTCCTCGATCGCGTTCCACGTGGCCCGCCTGGCCCAGGAGCAGGGCGCGGAGGTCGTGCTCACCTCGTTCGGCCGCACGATGAAGATCACCCAGGTGATCGCTCGCCGGCTGCCCGCGGCCGCGCCGGTGCTCGAGCTCGACGTCACCGACACCGACCACCTGGCGTCGCTGGCCGAGCGGGTCGGCGAGCACACCGACCGGCTGAACGGCGTGGTGCACTCGATCGGTTTCGCGCCGGCCGGGGCGTTCAACTTCCTCGAGGCCGGCTGGGACGACGTCGCGACCGCGCTGCACACCTCGGCGTACTCGCTCAAGGCGCTGGCGGTCGCGACGCAGCCGCTGCTGCAGCGTGGGTCGTCCATCGTGGGGCTGACGTTCGACGGCTCCTACGCCTGGCCGGTCTACGACTGGATGGGCGTGTCCAAGGCCGCCTTCGAGGCGGTGAACCGCTACTGCGCCAGGGATCTCGGGCCGCTGGGCGTGCGCGCCAACCTGGTCAGCGCCGGCCCGATCCGGACCACTGCCGCCAAGTCCATCCCGGGCTTCCAGGCGTTCGAGGACACCTGGGGTGCGCGGGCGCCGCTGGGCTGGGACGTCAACGACCCGGTACCGGCCGCTCAGGCCTGCGTGGCGCTGCTGTCCGACTGGTTCCCGGCCACCACGGGCGAGATCGTGCACGTCGACGGCGGCGTGCACGCCATGGGGCAGTAGGGACTTCGGCGTCGAGGGGCCGGCCGTCGGCCGCACTAGTGCCGGCGGGCCTTGCGCCGCTGCCGGCCGAGCCGCTCCGCCACGACGGTCTGCAGGTCCTGCAACGCCACCCCGTGCTCGTCCAGGTGGCGCCTGGTCCACCCGCCGTCCGCGCCGAGGTGGAAGGACGACGTCTCGTCGCTCATGGCGGTGTCGAGCAGGGTGCGCAGCTCGGCCACGTGCACCGGGTTCTCCAGGCGGACCAGCGCCTCGACGCGCCGGTCCAGGTTGCGGTGCATCATGTCCGCGCTGCCGATCCAGCAGGCCGTCTCGGTCGGCTCGCGGTCGGCCGGGCCGAACATGAAGACCCGCGAGTGCTCCAGGAACCGGCCCAGCACGCTGCGCACCCGGATGTTCTCGCTCAGGCCGGGCACGCCCGGCCGGATCGCGCAGATGCCGCGCACCAGGACGTCGACGGACACGCCCGCACCGGAGGCCCGGTACAGCGCGTCGATGATGGACTCGTCCACGATCGAGTTCATCTTCAGGGCGATGGACGCGGGGTGCCCGGCGTCGGCGTGCGCGATCTCGTTGTCGATCTGCTCGATCAGCCCGCTGCGCAACGACCGCGGCGCGACCAGCAGCCGCTTGAACCGGGTGCGCGGCGCGTAGCCGGACAGCTGGTTGAACAGCCGAGTCAGGTCCTCGCCGACCTTCGGGTCGGTGGTGAGCAGGCCGAGGTCCTCGTACAGGCGCGCGGTCTTCGGGTTGTAGTTGCCGGTTCCGATGTGGCAGTAGCGACGTAGCCCGTCGGCCTCCTGCCGGACGACGAGTGCCAGCTTGGCGTGCGTCTTGAGCCCGACGATGCCGTAGACGACGTGCACGCCGGCCTGCTCGAGCTTGCGCGCCCAGCTGATGTTCGCCTGCTCGTCGAAGCGCGCCTTGATCTCGACGATCGCCAGCACCTGCTTGCCCGCCTCGGCCGCGTCGATCAACGCGTCCACGATGGGCGAGTCACCGCTGGTGCGGTAGAGCGTCTGCTTGATGGCCAGCACCCGCGGATCGGCGGCGGCCTGCTCCAGGAACGCCTGCACCGACGTCGAGAACGAGTCGTACGGGTGGTGCAGCAGCACGTCGTGCATCCGCATCGCGGCCAGGATGTCGCCCGGCTTGCTGGTCTCGATGCCCTCGGTGAGGTCCCGGTGCGTGCCGGCCACGAACGAGGGGTAGCGCAGCTCGCTGCGGGCCAGGTCGGCGACCAGGTTCAGGCCGGTCAGGTCCAGCGGGGCGGGCAGGCGGTAGACCTCGCTCGCGGAGACCCCGAGCTCGCGGACCAGCAGGTCCATCACGTGGTCGTCGACGTCGTCGTCCACCTCCAACCGCACCGGCGGCCCGAACCGGCGACGCATGAGCTCCTTCTCGAGTGCCTGCAGCAGGTTCTCGGCGTCGTCCTCCTCGACCTCGAGGTCCTCGTTGCGGGTGACCCGGAAGCTGTGGTGGGTCATCACGTCCATGCCCGGGAACAGCTGGTCCAGGTGCGCGGCGATGATGTCCTCGAGCGGCACGAACCGAGACTTGTACGGGTCGGCGAGGGCGGGCTCGACCCCGGCGGCCGAGCCGCCGACGTCCTCGACGGCGATGAACCGGGGGAGCAGCGGCGGCACCTTGACCCGCGCGAAGTGCTCCTTGAACGTCTTGGTGTTGCGGACCACCACCGCCAGGTTCAGCGACAGCCCGGAGATGTAGGGGAACGGGTGCGCCGGGTCGACGGCCAGCGGCGTCAGCACCGGGAAGATCTGCTCGCGGAACATCTCCTGCAGGCGCTCCTGCTCGAGGGTGCTCAGCTCGTCCCAGCGCACGACGGTGATGCCCTCGCTGGCCAGCGCCGGGCGGACGTCGTCCTGGAACACCCGGGCGTGCCGCTGCATGAGCTCCTGGGCGAGCGAGCTGATCTGCTCCAGCACCTCGCGCGGCTCGAGGCCGGCGGCCGAGCGGACCGCGATGCCGGTGGCGATGCGACGCTTGAGGCCGGCCACCCGGACCATGAAGAACTCGTCCAGGTTGCTGGCGAAGATGGCCAGGAAGCGGGCGCGCTCGAGCAGCGGGAGCGTCGGGTCCTCGGCGAGCTGCAGCACGCGCTCGTTGAACTGCAGCCAGCTGGTCTCCCGGTCCAGGAAACGCTCGGGGTCCTGCTCGGCGGGCTGCTGCCGGCCGGCGGGCTCGATCGCGACGGTCATGCCCTGATCGTGCCACCGCTTCGTGAACGGTGGGTAGCGCGCGTCCGACGGGCGGTCAGCAACCGGGTCAGGGCTGGTCGGTGAGCGCGGCGGACGGCAGCGGCCGCGAGTACTGGACGTCGACGGCCGCGCGGGTGAACCCCAGGCGCGAGTAGGTGCGCACGGCGGCCTCGTTGTCCCCGTCGACGTACAGCATCACCTGGGTCAGCCCCTGGGAGCGCAGGTGGCGCAGCCCGGCGACGGTCAGCACCGCGCCCAGCCCGTGCCCCTGGTGCGCGGGCGACACCCCGACGACGTACACCTCGCCGATCCGATCGTGGCCGTGCCGGGCCGCCGGGTCGGACCCGTGCACCTTCGTCCAGTGGAAGCCCGCCAGGTCGCCGTCCGGGCCGTCCAGCAGCAGGAAGCCGGCGGGGTCGAACCAGTCCTCGGCCATCCGGAAGGCCAGGTCCTGCGCCGTCCACCGGCCCTGCTCGGGGTGGTGCGCGAAGGCCGCGGCGTTGACCGCCAGCCAGGCCTCGTCGTCCGCGCCGGGCCGGAACGCGCGCAGCGTGTAGCCGGGCGGCGGGTCGAGGGCGGGGACGTCCTGGCGCAGCGAGCGGCGCATCTGCCAGAGCTTGCGCACGGACACGTAGCCGAGCGACTCGGCCAGCGCCCGCGCCCCGGCCTGCTGCCCGTGCGCCCACAGCCGCAGCCGGCCGTCCGGGGACAGCTCCTGCAGGTGGCCCACCATCAGCCGGCCGACGCCGTGCCCGCGCAGGTCGGGGTGCACGACCACCTCGGCGCTCGCGCCGTCCACCGCGTCGGTGGGGTCGAGGTGCCCGTAGCCGGCCAGCCGCTCGGCGCCCCCCTCGGCCGGGGTCGCGAAGACCAGCAGGTGCCGGTCCGCGCCGGGCGCCGTCGACGGCAGGTGCAGCATGACGTGCTCGCTGAGCGGGTGCAGGCCGTCGGCCTCGGTCGCGGCGGCGACCAGTGCGGTGACCGCCGACAGGTCGTCGGGGGCGAGCCTCTCGAGCACCTCGAGACGGACGTCGAACTCGGACGTCGGGTCGCTGGGCAAGTCGGTCGGCGGGTCGGTGGGCGGGTCGGTCGGCACGGGCTGAGCCTAGGGCGCGACCCGTCCGGGTGCCGATTGGCACCTGTTGGCCACCCGACGTACTGCTTTCGTGACATCTGCCGTCTGTCGGACGTTCCCGACTGACGTTACGGTGCCGGACAAGTTGGAGGATCCACCCCGTCCGACGATCCGATCCACTCAGGGAGTGTCATGTCATCGCGTCGCCACCTGCGGCTCGCGCAGGCCCTGGCCGTCACCTCGGCCGCCGCGCTCGCCGTCACGATGTCGCCGTCCACCGCCCTCGCCGGCGGTCACGGCAAGCCACCGAAGCCGCCCAAGCCCACCACGGCCCAGATCCAGCTGCTCTCGTTCAACGACTTCCACGGCAACCTGGAGGCGCCGGCGGGCTCGAGCGGGGTGATCACCACGGGGTACACGGAGACGCAGAACGCGACGACCGGCGCCTTCCAGGCGACGGCCACGAACGTCCCGGCCGGTGGCGTCGAGTACCTGGCCACCCACCTCAAGCAGGCTCGCGCGGGGCACAAGGATTCGCTCACCGTTGCCGCGGGTGACCTGATCGGCGCCTCGCCGCTGCTGTCCGCCGCCTTCCACGACGAGCCGACGGTCGAGGCGATGAACTCCCTCGGCCTGGACGTCACCTCGGTGGGCAACCACGAGTTCGACGAGGGCTACAAGGAGCTGCAGCGGATCGCCAAGGGCGGCTGCATCGACGACGGCCCGGGCGGCGCGAACAACCAGAACTCCTGCGCCGCGCACACGTTCACCGGCGCGAAGTACCCGATCCTGGCGGCCAACGTGCGCTACACCGGCACGCTGAAGCGGATCCTGCCGCCGTACTGGATCAAGACGTTCAAGGACGGCGCCAAGGTCGCGTTCATCGGCATGACCCTGAAGGACACCCCGTCGATCGTGACCAAGTCCGGCATCGCGGGGCTCACCTTCGACGACGAGGCGACCACCGCCAACCTGCTGGTGCCCGAGCTGAAGAAGAAGGGCGTCAAGGCGATCGTGGTGCTGGTGCACCAGGGCGGCACGCCCGCGGTCACCACGTACACCGCCGAGCACGGCACCTACAACGTCGCACCGCCGTACGACGCGACCTGCTCCACGGAGACCAAGAACGGCGTCAAGGGCGCCCAGCTGACCGGGGACAGCGCGATCCTGGACATCTCCCGCCGGCTGGACCCGCAGATCGACATGGTGATCTCGGGCCATACGCACCAGCCGTACATCTGCTCCCAGGCTGACCCGGACGGCAACCAGCGGCTCATCACGAGCGCGTCGTCCTTCGGTCGGCTGTACACCGAGACGGAGCTGACGTACGACCTGAAGAAGAACGACATCGTCCGCTCGTCGGTCGAGGGCTCGAACATGATCGTGACCCGCGACGTCGCCAAGGACGCCGCGCAGACCGCTCTGATCAGCACGTACAACACGCTGGTCGCGCCCATCAAGAGCAAGGTCATCGGGCAGGTCGCGGGTGGCGTCACGCTGCCGAAGACCGGCGCGGACGTCGAGACCTCGCTCGGGCGGCTGATCGCCGACGCGCAGAAGAACGACGCGTCGACCGTGAGCAACGGCGTGGCACCGCAGATCGCGTTCATGAACCCGGGTGGCATCCGGGCCGACCTGGTGCCGCTGGCCAACGGTGACGTGAACTTCGGCGCCGCGTTCACGGTGCAGCCGTTCAACAACTACGTCGTGTCGATGGACCTGACGGGCGCGCAGATCTACGCGCTGCTCGAGCAGCAGTGGTCGGGCGCGAACGCCCCGGCCGTGAAGATCCTGCAGGTCAGCGAGGGCTTCACGTACTCCTACAGCGCGTCGGCGCCGGCCGGCTCGAAGGTCGTGCCGGGCAGCGTCGCGCTGGACGGGACACCGATCGCCATGGGCACGACGTACCGCGTCGCGGCGAACTCGTTCCTGTCCGACGGCGGGGACAACTTCGCCTCGTTCGCGGGCGGCACGAACAAGCTGATCGGTGGGCTCGACATCGACGCCTTCGCGAACTACCTGACGGCGCACTCGCCGTACGCGCCGATCGAGACGGACCGGATCACCCAGGTCCCGTAACGCCACCCACGCTTCCGCCGCTCAGGCCGCTTTCCGCCGCCCGGGCCGGGTTTCCTCCCCAGGAACCGGCTCGGGTGGCGGAAACCGGACTGGGTGGCGGAAGCGTGTCGTGCGGGTGGGGTCACGCAGGGGGGCAGGCGGGGGCGTCAGGCGGGGGAGGGGACGTCGGCCCCGACGCGGGACTCGACGCCGTCGCGGCCCGGGGGGACGAACCGGTACCCCACGTTGCGCACGGTGCCGATCTGCTGCTCGAACTCGGGGCCGAGCTTGGCGCGCAACCGGCGCACGTGGACGTCGACGGTCCGGGTGCCTCCGTAGTAGTCGTAGCCCCAGACCTCCTGCAGCAGCTGGGCCCGGGTGAAGACCCGGCCCGGGTGCTGCGCGAGGTACTTCAGCAGCTCGAACTCCTTGTACGTCAGGTCCAGTGAGCGCCCGCGCACCTTGGCGGAGTACGTCGTCTCGTCGATCACCACGTCGCCGGCGCGGATCTCGGGCGCCAGGTCGTGGTCGGTCTCGGCGACCATCAGGGACCGCCCGATCGCCAGCCGCAGCCGGGCCTCGACCTCGGCCGGCCCGGCGCTGACCAGGATCACGTCGTCCGCGCCCCACTCGGCGCTCACGGCCGCCAGGCCGCCCTCGGTGACCACCAGCAGCAGCGGCACCGACAGGCCGGTGGTGCGCATCAGGCGGCACAGCGAGCGGGCCGGGGCGAGGTCGCGGCGGGCGTCGACGAGCACGGCGTCCGTGGGCGGGGTCTCGACCAGCGCGGACGCCTCGGCGGGCAGCACGCGGATCTGGTGGGCCAGCAGCCCCAGGGCGGGGACGACCTCAGCGCTGGGCGCGAGGTCGTTGGTCAGCAGCAGCAGTCTCGCCACGAGTCAGGCCCTCCTTCCGGCGTCGGATCGGGCCGGCGATGCCATCGTGCAGTGCTGATGCCATCGTGCAGTGGTGCTGTAAGACTGACGGCGCCCGCGCGACCCTTGGGGTCGGGCGACGATGGCCGACTGGCTCAGGATAGGGCACGGCGTCCCAGCCGGTGGAGTCTCGTCCCGCGGGGTGAGACGTTGAGCACGGGCGTGTGCTGGCCGAAACGAGCACGACACGGAGGGAGCGGGCGGCGTGGCCGAGGTGACGGTGCGGTATTGGGCGGGCGCCCGGGACGCCGCGGGCACGGACGACGAGCGGCTCGTCGCGGCGTCCGTCCGGGAGGTCGTCGCCGCGTTGTGCGCGCGGCCCGGGCCGCTGGCCGAGGTGGTGCGCCGCAGCTCCGTGCTCGTGGACGGCCAGGTCGTGCGCGACGACCGGACGCTGGTGGACGGGCAGACCGTCGAGGTGCTGCCCCCGTTCGCCGGTGGATGAGGCGTCCGTGCGCCCCCCGGCGACCTGGCAGGATGACGCCGTGACCGGCACCGACGACGCCACCGGCGAGCGCGACATCGTGCCCAGCCTGCCTGCGACGCCGACCGGCGCGATCCGGTACTGGACGGCGGGGATGAGCACCGTCCTCGCCGGGCTGCTCGCCCTCGGTGCCTACGCCGGCTCCGTGGGGCTGGTCGTCGCCGCGCTGGTCACCGTGGGCCTGCTGGCCTGGGGGTGGCCGGCTCTGGTGGACCTGCCGTCCCCGCGCGGCACCACGACGGTGCTGGCGCTGGCTGGCACCGCCGCCGTGCTGTCGGTGGCCCTGGCGGACGCCGAGCCGCGGCTCGAGTGGCTCGCGCTGGCGCTCGCCGGTGCGGTCGTGGCGGAGTTCGTCCACCAGCTGCTGCGTAGGGACGGTCGACCCCGGCTGGTCGAGTCCGTGTCCGGCACCATCGCGGGCGTGGTCGTGCTGGGCTCGGTCAGCGCCGTGCTCGCCCTGGTGGACGCACCGGCCGGCGCGGCGGGTGTGCTGACCTGGGCCGTCTGCGTGGCGGTGGCCCTGCTCGTGCTGCTGGCGCCGGTGTCGTCGCGGTTGATCATGGGGCTCGCGATGGTGGTGGCCGCGGCCGTCGGTGCCCTGCTGGGCACCGCGCTGGACGACGGCACCGCCCTCGCTGGGGCCGTCTGCGGCGGCCTCTGCGCGGCCGTCGCCCTGGTGCTGCACCGCCTGCTCTCGGTGCTCCCGGCGGCCGGACGCGCCCCCGGCTGGCTCGCCCTGTCGGCGGCACCGCTCGCGTCGTCCGGGATGGTCGCCTACGTCGTGCTGCGCCTGGCCCTGGGCTGAGCGTTTCTGCGGCTGGCCCGCCTGCGGCAGCAGCGGGAGGCACTACGCTCGGGCCGTGCTGCTAGCCGCCTGGGTCCGGATGAACGGTGGCCTGTGGACCTTCCGCGCCCGGCTCGTGGGCCGGAACCGCCGTACCCCGTGGGGCCGCCTGCAGACGGCCATCTACAAGCGGTACCTGGAGCAGCTGGGCGGGTACATCTCGCTGCTGGCGGAGTTCGCCGACGAGCCGAGGTTCCCGCACAAGCCGGCCGGCGTCTTCATCGCCCCGTACGCGCGGATCGGCAGCCGCGCAGTGATCTACCAGCACGTGACCATCGGCAAGAACGACTTCCCTGGGCACCCCCGGGCCGGCGCGCCGACGATCGGCGACGACGTGTACATCGGCGCCGGTGCGAAGATCATCGGCCGGATCACGATCGGCGACGGTGCGCGGATCGGCGCCGGCGCCGTCATCGTCAAGGACGTCCCTGCGGGGGCGACGGCCACGGCGGCCGAGGCGGTCATTCGCGAACCCCGGGCCTGAGCCGGCCGTTCACGAGATCTGCCCAGGCTCCACCCACAAGGGTCCAGCGCCGCGCTGCGCGGGCGACCTACGATCGTGGACCGGAAGCATGCAGGCGCGAGCGAGGTCGGTCTCGGAAGGCGGAGGCGTCAGGTGTCCCATCGGGATCTGGGCGAGGCTCGGACGGCGCCCGCGCGCGTGCTGGTCGTGTGCACCGGGAACGTCTGTCGCTCGCCCCTCGCGGAGGCGCTGCTGCGCGGTTACCTGGCTGAGGCTGGAGTCCGGGCCGAGCAGGTGTCCGTGGAGTCCGCCGGCATCAGGGCCCTCGAGGACCAGGCGATGACGGAGCAGGCGCAGCGCCAGCTGGCCGGGCTGGGTGGTGAGGCCAACGGGTTCCGCGCCCGCTCGCTGACCGCGGCCATGGTCGAGGGGGCCGATCTCGTGGTGACCGCCGACCGGACCCACCGGTCCCGGGTGGCGCAGCTCGTGCCCCGGGCGTTGCGCTACTCCTTCACGTTGCGCGAGCTGGGGCGGCTGCTGGAGGGCGCGGACCTCGCCGGCCTGCCCCAGGACCCGGCGTCGCGCGTGCGCGAGCTGCCTCGCGTCGCGGTCGAGCGTCGCGGGCAGGTCCGGCCCGCCCGCGGTGAGCTGGACGACATCGACGACCCCTACGGGCGCTCGAACTCCGACTACGTCCGGACCACGAAGCAGCTGGTGCCGACCGTGGACGTGCTGGCCCGGGCGATCATCGGCGGTCAGTAGACGAGGGCCTGCGCGCCGTCCATGAGGGACTCCTCGACGAAGGCGGCGGCGCCCGCGATGCGCACTCCCGGCAGGACGTCGTCCCCGGTGATCTCGCGGCGGGCGGCGCACTGCGTGCACAAGGTCACCCGGCCCTCGGCCAGCACGGCGGCGAGCAGGCCGTCCAGCGGCGCCGCGTGCGGCAGCTCGAACTGCTCGGCCCGGCCGGGCAGCGCGAACCAGCTGGCCTCGCCGGTCAGCCACAGGCTCACCTCCGCGCCTGCCGCGACGGCCGTCGCCGCGACCGTGAAAGCCTGTGCGCACCGCTCGGGTGCGTCCGCGCCGGCGGTGACCTTGACCACGAGTGAGCGCTCCATGAGGGCACGCTATCCGGGGGCGGTTACGATCGAACCGTGAGTGGTCTCGAGATCTTCTACACCAGCCTGCTGGCGGCCAGTGCCCTGGTCATCGTCTGGTTCAGCGGCTTCGTCGTCTACCGGCTCTACCGCGGGCAGAGCTGACCGCCGTGCAGCTGGACGCCGACCTGCCCACCCCGCTCGTCCCGCTGGCCTGGTTGATCGGCCGCTGGGAGGGTGCCGGCGTGGTCGGGTACCCGACGATCGAGTCGGCGAACTTCGGCCAGGAGGTCGAGTTCCGGCACGACGGCCGCCCGTTCCTGCACTACCGCTCCCAGGCCTGGCTGCTGGACGACGACGGCGCCAAGGTGCGCCCGCTGGCTAGCGAGACCGGCTTCTGGCGGATCGGCGACGGCGGCGACCTCGAGGTGCTGCTGACCCACCCGACCGGCTACGTGGAGATCTACGTCGGCACGGCGGACGGCGCCCGGGTCACCCTGGAGACCGACCTGGTGGCGCGCACGCCCACCGCCAAGGAGTACACCGCCGCGACCCGGATGTACGGCCTGGTCGACGGCGACCTGATGTGGGTCATGGACATGGCGGCCGTCGGGCAGCCGATGCAGTCGCACGCCTCGGCCCAGCTGAAGCGGGTCGAATGAGCGTCCAGACCGGCGACAACCCGCTGCTGCACCGCTCCGGCGCGGTGGCCGCGGAGGGTCCCGACGCCGGTGTCGCCTGGCACTACGGCGACCCCACCCG
Source organism: Angustibacter luteus (assembly GCF_039541115.1). Classification (NCBI taxonomy): domain Bacteria; kingdom Bacillati; phylum Actinomycetota; class Actinomycetes; order Kineosporiales; family Kineosporiaceae; genus Angustibacter; species Angustibacter luteus. The sequence goes on along the minus strand of NZ_BAABFP010000008.1, from coordinate 317,609 downwards.
CGAGCAGCGCCTGCTCGACGAGGGGCTGGCCGTGGTCGACCTCTCGCACCGCGCGGTGGTCACCGTCACCGGCCCGGACCGGCTGTCCTGGCTGCACTCGATCACCACCCAGGCGCTGACCGGCCTGGCACCGCGGACCTCCACCGAGGCCCTGATCCTCAGCCCCAAGGGGCACGTCGAGCACGCCCTGCACGTCGTCGACGACGGCGAGACCACCTGGATCACGGCCGAGCCGGGTACCGGCGACGCCCTGGTCGGCTGGCTGCGCAGCATGCAGTTCATGCTCCGGGTCGAGATCACCGACCGCAGCGCGGACGTCGCGGTGCTGGGTGAGCCGATCGGCCGCGAGGGCGTGGACGGCGAACCCGTGGTCTGGCTCGACCCGTGGCCCACCGTGGCGCCAGGCAGCGTGTCGTACGCGGCCGTGGCGGACGCCGAGCACCCGGCGTCCGGACGGCAGTGGCGTGAGCTGCTGGTGCCGCGCGGTGACCTGGCCGACGCGGTCGGCGACCGGCCGCTGGCTGGGACCTGGGCGGCCGAGGCGCTGCGCGTCGCGGCCTGGCGACCGCGGCTGGGTCTGGAGACCGACCACCGCACGATCCCGCACGAGGTGGACTGGTTGCGCACGGCCGTCCACCTCACCAAGGGCTGCTACCGCGGGCAGGAGACGGTGGCCCGGGTGCACAACCTCGGCCGCCCGCCGCGCCGGCTGGTCATGCTGCACCTGGACGGGTCCGCGCACCTGCTGCCGCCGTCCGACTCCGCCGTCGAGCTGGAGGGCCGGGCGGTCGGCCGGGTGACGACGTCCGCGCGCCACCACGAGCTGGGACCCATCGCGCTCGCGGTGGTCAAGCGCAACCTGCCCGTCGACGCCGTGCTGCTGGTCGACGGCGTCAGCGCGGCCCAAGAGGTCGTCGTCTCCCCCTGACGGCACCCCAACCCCGCGGTGATCATGCACGTTCGCCCCGGTGGCGTGGGCGAACGTGCATGATCACCGCGGGGAGGGGGATGGCAGGATGGCCGCCATGCCCGGCACCCTGATCACCGTCGCGCCCACCGGCGCGGAGACCGCCAAGGACGACGTCCCGAAGCTGCCGACGACGCTCGACGAGCTCGTGGCCGAGGCCAAGGCCTGCGAGGCAGCCGGGGCGTCCCTGGTCCACGTGCACATCCGGGACGACGAGCACCGCCCGACGCTGGACCCGCAGCGGCTGCACGACACCGTCCAGGCCCTGCGCGAGCAGACCGACCTGATCGTCCAGCTGTCCACCGGCGGCAGCGTGCACGACCCGCTGGAGAGCCGGCTCAAGGTGCTCGACGCCGAGCCGGACTCCTGCTCGCTGACCTGCGGCACCACGAACTTCGGGGACGACGTGTTCCTCAACCCGTACCCGTTCATGGGCCAGCTCTACCAGCAGGCCCAGGAGCGCGAGGTCGTCCCGGAGTTCGAGCTGTTCGACCTCGGGCACGTGGCCGCGCTGCGCCGGCTGCTCGACACCTACGGCCTGCCCTACGGCGGCAAGGTGCACGTCGACTTCGTCACCGGCGTCCCCGGCGGGATGCCGGGCACCGTCGAGGCCCTGGTGGCGGGCGTGCAGGCGCTGCCCGCCGAGGTGACCTCGTGGTCGGCCACCGGCATCGGGCGGGCGCACCTGCCGATCGCCGCGGCGGCCCTCGGGATGGGTGGCCACCTGCGGGTCGGCATGGAGGACAACCTCATGTACGCCAAGGGCCGGCCGGTCCGGGACAACGCCGAGCTGGTCGCCCGGGCCGCCGCGCTCGCCGATCTGATGCAGAGACCTGCCATCACCACCGCCGAAGCGCGTAGCCTGCTCGCTGTGCGCGACCGACGCGCGCGATCCTGAGTGCGAGCAGAGGTTTCATGACCACCGAGTCCCACCCCGGCGGCCGCCGTCCGATCGACCGCGTGCTGGCCGACGGCTTCGCCGACGACCTGCAGGGCCTGCCGTTCGAGGACCTGCGCGAGCGCCGGCACCTCGCCGAGCAGGAGGAGGTCGACCTCAGCTTCGCCCGGCGCCTGCTGCAGGGCCGCCTGGACCTGCTGCGCGCCGAGCAGCAGCAGCGCGAGCTGCCGCAGGACGGGCCCGTCGAGGGTGAGCGCACCGACGCCGAGCTGGCCCGCGACCTGTCCCAGGCGCTCGCCGACGCGCCGCGCGCCGACCACGGTCTGGGCCGGCACCTGACCACCGACCCCTCGCGGGTGGGGGAGCACCGCCGCGCCGCCGAGCAGGCGGTGGCCGACGTCCAGGCGAGCGACCCGTCCGCACTGACGGACGAGGCGATCGTGCGGGCGATCGAGCACCTGGTCGAGCTGGAGCAGGCGGTCAGCGACACCCGGCACCAGGTGCAGGCCGTGATGGACCTGATGTCCACCGAGGTGGCGCGTCGCTACCGCGAGGGCGAGGCCCGGGTCGAGGACGTGCTGACCGCCGAGTGAGCGCTCGCGCTACTTGAGCAGCAGCTTGAGCCCGGCGACCATGGCGCCCAGCGAGGCAGCGAACACGGCGTCGAGCAGCACGAACCGCCCGCGCGCCTCGTTCCGGACGCCGATCACCACGCCCCAGCAGAAGAGCAGGGTCGTGGTGACCGCGATGACGACCCAGTCGCCCGAGGAGGAGTCCAGGCCGAGCAGGTAGGCGACGGTGATGGCCAGCACCTCGATGCCGCCACCCCACAGGACCGTGGCCTCGGAGCCGAGCGTGTGCCGCGCGGCCTGCCAGCGCAGGCGCCGGGTGCTGCCCCCCATCGACTCGCCGATCAGGTGGCAGTAGACGTGGGTCAACCAGTAGACGACGACGGTGGCCGCGGTCGCGACGACGACCTGGACGTGCGAGGCCTCGTAGTGCACCTCGGCGGTGACCACGACGGAGGCAACGATCATCCCGTAGACGAGTCCGCTGGGATTTCCCCGAGGCTGCAGCGACGCGAGGCGGATCACCGCCCGGCGCCAACGGGGCGTGGTGACGGCCTGGTCCTGGGCGCTCGGCTGCACAGGCGTCATCGAACCACGAAGCGGCTCGCGGTGGGCGATGTGAGCGGCTTCACGCCCGCCTCGGGTTGCATTTGCTAACTAGAGCAAGCACGATGGCAAGCATGACGTCCATCCGCGCTGACCTGGGGGAGTACCTCAAGGAGCAGCGGCACAGCGCGAAGCTCTCGCTGCGCCAGCTCGGCGAAGCGGCGGGCGTCAGCAACCCCTACCTCAGCCAGATCGAGCGCGGGCTCAAGAAGCCCAGCGCAGAGATCCTGCAGTCGCTGGCGAAGGGGCTGCGGATCTCGGCGGAGTCGCTGTACGTGCGGGCCGGGATCCTGGACGAGCAGGAAGCCACCCAGGTGGAGGTGAAGGCCGCCATCCTCGGCGACCTCGGCCTGAACGAGCGGCAGAAGCGCGTGCTGCTCGACATCTACGAGTCCTTCTGCTCGGAGAACGACCGCACGCCGGCGGACGCCGCGCCACCGGCCGCCCCGCGCCAGCGGGCCACCACGAAGGCGGCGTCGACGAAGCCGACCGCCACAAAGAAGGCGACCGCCAAGGCCGCCACGAAGACCACCGCCAAGAAGAGCACGGCCAAGAAGACCTCCACCGCGCGCACGACGCGCAAGCCCACCACCTGAAGGAGCAGCTCGTGACGACCCTGGTCAACGACATCCGCAAGACCGTCACCGACACCACCCCGGTGCTCGCCCTCGTCGGCGCCACCGACCTCGTCGTCGAGAAGGTCCGCGCCGTGCGCGCGCAGGCCTCCGGCGTCCAGCTCGAGGTCGACGTCAAGGCCCTGCAGGGCAAGGCCAAGCAGGTCCCCACCCAGGCCGTGAGCAAGTCGATCGAGATCGCCGGCAAGGCCGAGGAGACCTACGGCGACCTCGCCGCCCGCGGCGAGAAGCTGGTCACCCGGATCCGCCAGCAGAAGGCCACCCAGGACCTGCTCGCCCAGGGCAAGGTCACCCTGTCCCGCGGCAAGGCCGCCGTCACCACGGCCCGCAAGGCCGCCGACGAGACCCGCACCGCCGCCAAGGCCACGTTCACCACCGCCAAGCGTGAGGCCCCCGTGGCCGCGCCGGCCACCAAGAAGGCCGTCAAGCGCACCACGACGACCGCCAAGAAGCGCGCCACCACCGCCAAGAGCACCACCAAGGCCACCGCGACCAGCGCGCGCAAGACCGCGACGAAGGCCGTCAAGGCCACCGAGGCCGCAGCCGAGAAGGTCGGCGACTGACCTCTCGCTGCACAGCTGGGCTCCTCCGGCCCGGGAAGACGGCGCTCCGACCTGCTGGTCGGGGCGCCGTCGTCCGTTCCGGTCCCGGGGGCGGCGCGACGTCCCTTAGACTCTCCCGCATGTTGGGATCCGCGCAGACGATCGTGTTCATCGCGCTCGCCATGGCGGCCCTGGTCGTCGAGGTCGTGGCCCTGGTGGACGCCGCCCGGCGTCGACCGGACGCGTTCGTGGCCGCCGGCAAGATGACCAAGCAGCGTTGGCTGATCATCCTGGGCGTCGCGACGGCGCTGGGCTTCGTGTCCACGCCGCTGCCGCCGAGCTGGCAGTCGATCCTCGGCCCCCTGCAGATCCTGTCCATCGTCGCGTTCGTGGCCGCCGCGGTCTACCACGTCGACGTCAAGCCCGCCCTCAAGCAGGTGCAGGGTGGCGGCCGCGGTACCTCGAGCGGCCCCTACGGACCCTGGTGAGCACCAGATGACGACGAGCGAGCCGACCACGAACGAGCCGACCACGAACGACCCGCGCCCCGGGTCGTTCGTCGTGAACCGGCCGTGGGGGCAGTTCCAGCAGCTGGTGTCGAACCTCCCGGTCACCGTGAAGATCATCACGGTGGAGCCCGGGCACCGGCTCAGCCTGCAGAAGCACGGCCACCGCGGGGAGTTCTGGCAGGTCCTGGACGTGCCGATCGACATCACCGTGGACGACGAGAGCTGGGTCGCGAAGCCCGGTGAGCAGGTGTGGGTGCCGTGCGGCGCGACGCACCGGATGGGCAACTCGGGCGACGCGCCCGGCCGACTGCTGGAGATCGCCTTCGGTGACTTCGACGAGTCCGACATCGTGCGGCTCGACGACGACTACGCCCGCTGACTCAAGCGCGGGGCCTGACCGGACGATGGTCCGGGTGTGCAATGGCTCCGGCAACGCGTGGAGGCGGTCGTCGACGTCCGTGGGACGTCCGATGCCGCACGCCTCGGGCGCTGGCTGCTGGCGCTGCAGGGACTGCTGGTCGCGGCCACCGGGTGGTGGGTGGCCGGCGCCGACCGGGCGTCGCTGAGCAGTGCCGTGCTCGGCGTGCTCACTGCCGGGTGCGCCACCGCCACGACGTGGCTGCCCTGGGACCGCTGGCGGACCAGGATGCTGGTCGTCTACCCGGCGGCCGGTCTGGTCATGCTGGCGGTGCTCGGCACGGTGGCCCCCAGTGTGGGGTCGGCGTACACCGGCTTCCTCACGCTCTGGTTCATGTACGTCGGCCTGGTCGGCCGGGTGCACGCCGGTCTGCTGCTGATGCTCCCGGCGGCCGGGGTCTGGGTCGTGCTGCAGGGCTCGCTGGGACCGGAGAAGATCGTCCGGCTCGCGCTCGCCGGCCTGGTCTGGGGGGTGCTGGCCGAGGTGCTCGCGCTGGCGACCTCCGCCAGCAAGGTGCGCACCGAAGGACTGGCCCACCAGGCTGAGACGGACCCGCTGACCGGACTGCCGAACCGGCGCGCGCTGGAGGCCTCGATGTCCCGGCTCAGCGGCGGGGACGTGGTCGTGGTCGTGGACCTGGACCACTTCAAGCAGGTCAACGACGGCGGCGGGCACGCCTTCGGCGACCAGGTGCTGGTCGACTTCGCGCAGACCCTGAGCGGCTGCGTGCGCGGCTCGGACCTGGTGGCCCGCTACGGCGGCGAGGAGTTCGTCCTCGTGCTGCCGCAGGTGAGCTCGCACGGCCTCGGCGCCGCGTCCGTGATGGCCCGCCTGCGTGGCCAGTGGAGCCTGCTGCACCCCGACATCACCTGGTCCGCCGGGGTCAGCTGCCACGAGCAGGGCAACGAGCCGCGCACCACCCTGCGCGAGGCCGACCGGGCCCTGTACCGGGCCAAGGCGGCCGGTCGGGACCGGGTGGTCGCCGCCAGCGAAGCCCGCGAGCTCGTCGGGGTGGCCACCGCCGACCGGGGCTGAGTCCCGTAGGTTCGGCGCATGCCCGCCACACCTCTCGCGCACGTCGTGCGCTCCGGCTTCGTCGAGTCCGTGCACTACGGCAGCGTGGTCGTCCTCGGTCCGGACGGCGACGTGCTGGCGGCCGCCGGCGACCCCCAGGAGCAGATCTTCGCCCGGTCGTCGAACAAGCTCGCGCAGGCCGTCGCCATGCTGCGCCACGGCCTCGACCTGGACGGTGAGCTGCTCGCCCTGGCCGCCGCCAGCCACTCCGGCGAGCCGTTCCACCTGAGCGCCGTGCAGCGGATCCTGGGTTCGGCTGGCCTCGACGAGACCTCCCTGCAGAACACCGCGGACCTGCCGTACGACGACGTCGAGCGCCGGGCCTGGCTGGCGACCGGCCTGGAGCCGGTGCCGCTGGCGCAGAACTGCTCGGGCAAGCACGCCGCGATGCTGGCCACCTGCGTGGCCGCGGGCTGGGACCTGGCGACCTACCGGGACCCGGACCACCCGCTGCAGCAGGCCATCGCCCAGACCCTGGCCGAGCTGGCCGGGGAGCCCGTGACGGCGACCGGGGTCGACGGCTGCGGTGCGCCCGTGATGGCGCAGTCGCTGACCGGACTGGCCCGCAGCTTCCAGGCGATGGCCGTGGCCCCGGCGGCGTCCGAGGCCGGCCGGGTCGCCGCCGCCGTGCGAGCGCACCCCGAGTACCTGGGCGGAACCCGGCGGGACGTGACGGCGCTGATCCGGGCGGTCCCGGGGCTGATCGCCAAGGACGGCGCCGAGGCGGTGTACGCGGCGGCGCTGGACGACGGCCACGCCGTGGCGCTGAAGATCGCGGACGGCGGCCAGCGGGCCCGCCCGGTGGTGATGGCCGAGGCGCTGCGCGTGGCCGGCGTCCCGGCGTCCGCGCTCGACGCGCTGCGGGCCGCCCCCGTCCTGGGCCACGGCCAACCGGTGGGCGCCGTGCGGGCGCTCCCGCTCGGCTGAGGTCGCGGGCGTGCGCGCGGTCGTGCAGCGGGTCGACGGGGCCCGGGTGCGGGTCGCCGGCGAGGTGGTCGGCAGCATCGAGGGCCAGGGGCTGCTGGTGCTCGTGGGGGTCACCCACGGCGACGGGCCGGACCAGGTGGCCACGATCGCCCGCAAGGTCGCCGAGCTGCGCATCATGGACGACGAGCGGTCGGCGCTGGACGTCGGCGCCCAGGTGCTCGTGGTCAGCCAGTTCACGCTCTACGCGGACACCCGCAAGGGCCGGCGGCCGTCGTGGTCGGCGGCCGCGCCGGGCCCGGTCGCCGAACCGCTGGTCGCGGACGTCGTCGCGGCGCTGCGCGAGCGCGGGCTGAGGGTGGCGACGGGCGAGTTCGGCGCGCACATGCGGGTCGAGCTCGTCGGCGACGGCCCGGTCACCCTGCTGCTGGAGTCGTGAGCACCGCGCAGGCCTGACTCGCGGGTTCTGAGGCTATGGTGAGCCGATGGCCAGCCTGGGAGGAATCGGCCCGAAACCGGTCAAGGTCGTGGGCCGCCCGGCCGATCCACAGGGCATGCCCGCACCGCGCTCAGCGCTCGTCCCTGCTGCTCTGCTCGCCGCCTTGGCCGGCTCGCTCGTCGCGGGAGCGGGGACCGCCGTCCCGGCCGCAGCCGCCACCAGGACCGCCGCCACCGCGGCGGTCGCCACGACCTACGTGCCCACCACTGCCGACGTGCGGATCGCCGCCCGGCTCAGCACCCGGGCCGCCGCGAGCGTGCTGGGGACCCACTACAGCGGCACCGTCATCGACGTCGCGAGCAACCGGGTCGTCTGGTCGCGCAACGGCTCGGTGGGCCGGATGCCGGCGTCGACCGCCAAGCTGATCACCGCCACCAACGCGCTCACCGTCTTCGGCCCGGACCACCGGTTCACCACCACGGTGCGACGCGACGCGACCCACCCCAGCTGGGTCTACCTCGTCGGCGCTGGCGACCCGAGCCTGTCCGGCGCGAACCTGGACGTGCTGGCCGACCAGACCGCCGCGGAGGTCAGCGGCATGACCTCGCTCCGCGTCTTCGCCGACGACCACGTCTTCTCCCGCCCTTCACTGGCCCGCGGCTGGAAGGCCAGCTACGTGCCGACCGACGTGCGCTGGGTGCGCGCGCTCGTCGTCGACGGTCACCACGCCACCGACACCTCGCTGGACGCGGCCAAGGTGTTCGCGGCCAAGCTGAAGGCCCGCGGGGCCACCATCACGAGTGTGTCCCGCCGCACCGCCCCCCGGCCCTCCACCGGGCTGGCCAGCGTGCAGGGCCAGCGCCTGGACGCCATCGTCAAGCAGATGCTGCTGGTCAGCGACAACGACCACGCCGAGGCGCTGAACCGGCTGGTCGCCACCAAGGCCGGGTACGCGGCCACCTGGACGGGAGCCGCCCAGGCCCAGCGGGTCGTGCTCGCCCGAGACGGCGTCCAGATCCCCGCGGGTGCGATGTTCGACGGCAGCGGGCTGTCCCGCAGCGACCGGCTGACGACGGGCCAGCTCGCCCGGGTCGTCGACAACTTCCTCGAGTCCGGCCAGAGCGACCTGGCGGTGCTGCGCTCCGGCGGCCTGCCGCTCGCCGGCCGCACCGGCACCCTGACCAAGCGCTTCGTCAAGCAGGCGACGTGCGCGCGGGGCAAGGTCGTCGCCAAGACCGGCACCCTCCAGGACGCCGTCAGCCTGGTCGGGTACGCGACGGGTACCGACGGACGGCTGAAGGCGTTCGCGTTCGTGGTCAACGGGAAGACCGCGACCACGGCGATCAAGAACCGGGTGGACGTCCTCGCCGCGACCGTCACCGGCTGCTACTGACCACCTGGTCAGTCCAGCCGCCCGCCGTCAGCCACCTGGTGCCACGGCGTCCCAGGCCACCCCCACCTCACCCAGCCGCCACCGCGCCGGGCCGTCCAGCACCGGCCAGCCGGCCTCCGCGACCCGGTGCACGGTCGCCAGGAACCGTTGCCGCGCACCGAATCCCGCCATCGGCGCCTCGCGGGCCCAGGCGTCGTCCAACGCGCTGAGGAAGCCGTGCACCCGCTCGCCCGGGACGTTGCGGTGGATCAGCACCTTCGGCAGCCGCTCCGCCACGTCCGAGGGTCGGTCCAGCCCGCGCAGGCGCATCGACAGGGTGAGCGAGACCGGCCCTCGCTCGCGGTCCACCGCGACCCACGTCGAGCGCCGCCCGACCTCGTCGCAGGTGCCGTCGACCAGCACACCACCCTCGGCCAGCCGGCCCCGCACGGTGGCCCACGCCGTGGCGACCTCGCTCTCGTCGTACTGACGGAGCACGTTGAACGCCCGGACCACCACCGGGCGACGCCCCCGCGGCAACGGCACCTCGAAACCGCCGAGCGCGAACGTGAGCCCAGGACCGGCCAGCGGCAGGGCGTCGGCCACCCTGGCCGGGTCGATCTCCAGCCCCACCACCTCGACGTCCGGCCGCACCGTGCGCAACCGGGCGAGCAGCTCGACGGCGGTCACCGGCGATGCCCCGTAGCCGAGGTCCACGACCAGCGGGTCGGCCACGGAGCGCCAGCGCGCGGCCAGCGGGCCGGCGATCCACCGGTCCACCCGGCGCAGCCGGTTCGGGTTCGTGGTGCCGCGGGTGATCGCACCGACGGGCCGCTGCCCGCGTCGTCCCAGGTCGTCCCGCACGGATCGAGGGTGACATGCTCAGCGGGTGCGTCGCGCCACTCGGGTCCTCATCGCCGGGATCGCTGGGTTCGCGGTGCTGGCGAGCGTGAGCATCGCCCTCGGCTGGCAGGCCCCCGCGCTGCGCGACCAGCGGGACGCGAGTGATCTCGAGCCGGGGCTGCTGCAGGTCACCCCCGCCCTGCGCGGCGCGGTGTCGCTCGGCAACGGGGTGTACGTGCAGTTCGCCGCCGGGGGACTGCTGGTCAGCCGGCAGTCGGCCACCGTGTGGCGCGGGGTCGACCAGGCGGCGCCGTTCACGGCGGCCGTCGGGCACCTGCAGTGGCGCGACGCGACGCCCGAGGCCGGCGGCTGGTCCGCCCACGACGGGCCGCAGTGGCGGGTCCGCGAGGTCGTCGAGCAGTCCTTGGGCAACCTGCAGGTCACCGGACGCGTCCTGGGCGAGCGAGCGGTCACGTACACCGGCCGGGTGTTCCACGACCAGCCGCACGGTCGGGACTCGCTGCCGTTCACGCTGACCATCACCCGGCGCGCCCCGGACTCTCGGATCGTGTTCCAGGTGAGCGTCCCCGGGGCGGACGCCGTAGCGATGCACGCCTACCGCCGCAACGGGTTCACCTTCCGCGGAGGTGGTGCGCAAGGGGCGGCCGAGCTGCTCCGCGACGGCCGCTACCCGATCGTCAGCCGCGGCACCGACGTCCAGGACACCCCGGGCGCCTCGCTGGCGCCGGCACCCGTGCTGCTGTCCAGCGCGTCCAACGGTTTCGCCGTCGACGGGTCCGCGTACACCACCCTCGACCTACGGCACCGCGGCCGGGTCGACACCACCGTCTGGTCGCCCGAGCTGACGTCCCTGCTGTACGACGGCACCCCCGCGCAGATGGTCGGTGCGCACTCCGCCGACGTCGGCCGGATGCCCACGCTCCCCGTCTGGGCCAGCGCCGGTGCCGTGGTCGCCGTCCGGGGCAGCACCCAGCGAGTGCTGCGCACCGCAGTCCGCCTGCTGGACGCGAACGCGTCGGTCGCCGCCCTGCTGGTGGCCGACGGCGGCCAGCGACGGCGGTACCCGCAGTGGCGCGCGCTCGTCGACCGGCTCTCGGCCAAGGACGTGCGCCTGCTGACCAGCGTGAGCCCGAGCCTGGCCCTGCACCGGCGTGCCGCCGGCCCGGACGACGAGCCGAACCTGCTGGCCACCGCCCGCCAGCGCGGCTACCTGGTGGTCGACGCCGCTGGCCGACCGGTGCCGGTGGCCGTACCGGACGCGGACGCCGGCTCGGTGCCCGGCGTGCTCGTCGACCTGAGCCAGCCGGCCGCCTCGAGCTGGTACGCCGAGGTGCTGGCGAACCGGATGCGCGCTGAACGGCTCTCCGGCTGGCAGGTGCTGGGTGGCGCCGAGCTGCCGCCGGCGGCGCGCCCGGCCGGTGGCGAGGTGGACGGGCTGCGCAGCACGTGGCCCGCGCTGTGGGCGGCGGTGACCCGGCGGGCCTGCGTGAGTGCCGGCCGCCCGGACTGCCTGCTGCTCCAGGACACCTCGGGTGGCGACGCCGTGCAGGCCGCCGGCGCGTTCGGCCTCGGGCAGCAGGCCACTGACTGGTCCGACCGCGGGCTGGACGGCGTCCTGCCGGCCGTGCTGAACGCCGGGCTGTCCGGGATGACCAGTGCGTACTCGGCGGTCGGCGGCACGAGCACGGTGTCCAGCTGGGCGGGCCGGCGCCGCGGCCGCAGCGACGAGCTGCTCAGCCGCTGGGCCGAGCTGCAAGCCTTCGGGGCGCTGCTGGTCACCTCGGACGGCGACCGGCCCGCGGGCACCCCGCAGGTCTGGGACTCCCCGGCCCGGCTGCAGGCGTTCGTGCGCAGCAGCCGCATCTACGCGGCCCTCGCCCAGTACCGGCGGTCCGCGGTGCGCCAGGCCGAGCGGGACGGGCTGCCCGTGGTCCGCCCGGTATGGCTGAGCGAGCCGGGGCTCAGCCAGGACAGCACCCAGGGCGAGTACTTCTTCGGCCGCTCCCTGCTCGTCGTCCCCGTGCTGACCGCCGGGGCGCGGACCGTGCAGGCCAAGCTGCCCCCGGGCACCTGGGTCAACCTGTTCACCGGCGAGCGGTACGCGGTCGCCGAGCCGGACGTCCCGGCCGGCGGGGCGACCGCCACCGACGTGGCGGTGCCCGAGCAGGTGACGATCTCGGCATCCCTGGGACGTCCGGTCGTCCTCTACCGGGCCGGCGACGACGACGGTGCGGCGGCCCGCCAGGCGCTCGCCGGTGCCGGGCTGCTGGCACCCAGCCAGCCCCCCAGCGGGGTACCCGACTCCTCCACCGGCTCCTGAGGAACAGGGGAGCCCCGTGTCTGCGTTGCCTACGGCGTGACGGACCTCCCTCGCCGCGTGGCCATGCTGGCCGTGCACACCTCCCCCTTCGCGCAGCCGGGGACCGGGGACGCCGGCGGCCTGAACGTGTACGTCGTGCAGACCGCTCGCCGGCTGGCGCAGCGCGGCATCGAGGTCGAGGTCTTCACCCGGGCGACCAGCAGCAGCCTGGCACCCGCGGCCGAGCTCGCCCCCGGGGTGCTCGTGCGGCACGTGACGGCCGGCCCGTTCGAGGGGCTGGGCAAGGACGACCTGCCGGGCCAGCTGTGCGCCTTCGCGTCCGGCGTGATGCGCACGGAGGCGGCCCGCCCCGCCGGCTACTACGACCTGATCCACTCGCACTACTGGCTCAGCGGCCAGGTCGGCTGGCTCGCCGCCGACCGCTGGCAGGTGCCGCTGGTGCACACCATGCACACCATGGCGCGGGTCAAGAACCTCGCGCTGGCCGACGGGGACGACCCCGAGCCGCCAGGCCGTGAGATCGGCGAGCAGCAGGTCGTCGAGGCCGCCGACCGGCTGGTCGCGAACACCGCGCAGGAGGCCACCCAGCTGGTGGACCTGTACGGCGCCGACCCAGGGCGGGTCAGCGTCGTGCACCCGGGCGTGGACCTCGCGCGCTTCACCCCCGGTGGCTCTGGTGGCGCCGACGGGTCCGACGGTCGGGCGGACGCGCGCGCCGTGCTGGGCGTGGCGCCGGACGCCGCGTTGCTGCTGTTCGTCGGACGCATCCAGCCGCTCAAGGCCCCGGACGTGCTGCTGCGGGCCGCCGCGGACCTGCTGGCCCGACGCCCCGAGCTGCGCCGCCGGCTGGTGGTCGCCGTGGTGGGCGGGCCGAGCGGGTCCGGGCTGCGGGAGCCCACCTCGCTGATCCGGCTGGCCCGCGAGCTCGGCATCGACGACTGCGTGCGCTTCGAGAAGCCGGCCGAGGGTGACGCGCTGGTGCACTGGTACCGCGCGGCGGACCTGGTCGTCGTCCCCTCGTACAGCGAGTCGTTCGGGCTGGTGGCGCTGGAGGCGCAGGCTTGCGCGACGCCGGTGCTGGCCGCGGACGTCGGCGGGCTGCGCGACGCGGTGGCGCCCGGGGTGAGCGGCGAGCTGGTGTCCGGGCACGATCCGGCGCAGTGGGCGGCTCACCTGGAGGCCCTGCTGCTGGACGACGCGCGACGGGCCGAGCTGGCGGCTGGTGCGGTCGAGCACGCGGCCGGTTTCAGCTGGGACGCGACCGTGGACGGCCTCGAGCTGGCGTACGAGGCGGCGACGTCGACGTTCGCCCGGCCGGGTGCGCCGGTAGCGTCGGTGCGGTGACATCACGCGACGAGGTCGAGCAGCTGGTGCTCGACCACCTGGCGGCGGCCGGGATCGAGCACGAGCGCGGCGGCCGGCCCGGCGAGGTCGTCGCCACCCTCCCCGGCGAGCACAAGCTGCGCACCACGGTGTCGCTGCTCGTCGGGGACCACTCGCTGTCGGCGTCCGCGTTCGTGATCCGGCACCCCGACGAGAACGCGGAGCAGTTCAGTCGCTGGCTGCTGCGGCGCAACGCCCGCCTGACCGGGATCGCCTTCGCGGCGGACGACGCCGGCGACGTCTACCTCGTCGGACGGCTGCCGCTGGTCGGCGTCACCGAGGACACCCTGGACGGCCTGCTCGGCGCGCTGCTGGACGCCGCGGACTCGTCCTTCGACCCGTTGCTGACCATCGGGTTCCTGAGCTCGATGCAGCGCGAGTGGAACTGGCGGGTCTCGCGCGGGGAGTCGACCCGCAACCTGGAGGCGTTCCGCCACCTCCTGGACACCGGGCGCTGAGCTCCGCTCGCTAGGCTTCCGGCATGAGCGCCGAGCCGTACACGCTGGTCCTGCTCCGCCACGGCGAGAGCGAGTGGAACGCCCGCAACCTGTTCACCGGCTGGGTGGACGTGGCCCTGTCGGAGAAGGGCGAGGCCGAGGCACGACGCGGCGGCGAGCTGCTGCGCGACCGTGGCCTGCTGCCCGACGTCCTGCACACGTCCCTGCTGCGCCGCGCCATCACGACGGCGAACATCGCGCTGGACGTCGCGGACCGGCACTGGATCAACGTCCGGCGCAGCTGGCGGCTGAACGAGCGGCACTACGGCGCGCTGCAGGGCAAGGACAAGAAGCAGACCCTGGAGGAGTTCGGCGAGGAGCAGTTCATGCTCTGGCGCCGCTCGTACGACGTCCCGCCGCCGCCGCTGGACGACGACTCCGAGTACTCCCAGTCCCGGGACCCGCGCTACGCCGACCTCGGGGCCGCCGCCCCCCGCGCGGAGTGCCTGGCCGACGTCCTCGAGCGCTTCCTGCCCTACTGGCACAACGGGATCGTGCCCGACCTGGTCGACGGCAAGACGGTGCTGGTCGCCGCGCACGGCAACTCGTTGCGGGCTCTGGTCAAGCACCTGGACGGGATCGACGACGAGACCATCGCCGGCCTGAACATCCCGACCGGTATGCCGCTGGTCTACCGGCTGGACGCCGAGCTGACGCCGCTGACGCCGGGCGGGGAGTACCTGGACCCGGACGCCGCCGCCGAGGCCGCCGCCGCGGTCGCCAACCAAGGCCGCTGAGCCCGCCCCCCATCACCCCGAATAGCGGTCTTTCCGGGGTCATGGCGGCCGGATGACCCCGAATAGCGGACTATCCGGGGTTGCCGGGAGGGCGCCGCGCTGGGGTCAGGGGGTGTGTGCGGCGGTGGGGTCGTAGGACTCGTGCCACTCGCCGGTCACCAGGTACACGACGCGGCGGGCGACGGACACGGCGTGGTCGGCGAACCGCTCGTAGTAGCGGCCGACCAGGGTGATGTCGACGGCCGCCTCCATGCCGTACGGCCAGTTGCCGCTCAGCAGCTGGTTGAACAGCTGCCGGTGCAGGCGGTCCATCTCGTCGTCGTCCTGCTCCAGCTGGACGGCGAGCGCGACGTCCCGGGAGGCGATCACGGACCCGGCCTTGGCGACGATCCGCTCGGCCACCTGACCCATCTCCAGCAGCGTCGCGCGCAGCGTCGCCGGGACGGCGGAGTCGGGGTACCGACGGCGGGCGACCTTCGCGACGTGCCGGGCCAGGTCGCCCATCCGCTCCAGGTCCGCGCTCATCCGCATGCTGGTGACGATCGTCCGCAGGTCGGTGGCGACCGGTTGCTGACGGGCCAGCATGTCCAGGGCGAGCTCGTCCAGCTCGCGCTGGATGCGGTCGATCTGCTCGTCCGCCGCGATCACGCTCTCGGCGACGGCGAGGTCGGCGTCGAGCAGCGCCGTGGTGGCACGGGCGATCGCCGAGCCGGCGAGCCGGGTCATCTCGACGAGCTGGTCGGACGTGTGGTCGAGTCCTTCATGGAACGCGTTGCGCATGCGGCGAGGGTGTCAGCACCTGGTGAACGGATGCCAGTGCCGAGGTGAACATTCGCTGAAGTCGCAGGTCAGCGACCCGCGCGTGGCACGGACCCCGTCCAGATCGTGCGTACGCTGGTGCCGTGGATGCAGCAACGGCAGCGACGCTGGGTGGCGTCGCCGGTCTCGCACTGGGTGCGGTGGCCCTTCTCGCGGTCCGCTGGTCCGAGCGGGCGCAGCAGGCCGTCCCGGTACAACCGGAGCCGGCCGTCCCGCGCGGCGTCGCCGACGTGCTGGCCGTGCTGCGCGAGAGCGCCGTGGTGGTGGCGGGCGACGACTCGGTGCTCAAGGCCAGCCCGGCGGCGTACGCCTACGGCATCGTCTCCGGGTCCGACCTGACCCACCCCGAGCTGCGGCACCTGGTCCGCCAGGTGCGCCGGGACGGAGTCATCCGGGAGAGCGAGCTCGAGCTGGCGCGCGGTCCGCTCGGCCCGGCCCGGCTGACCGTGCGCGCGCGGGTGGCTCCGCTGTCCGGCGGCCTGCTCCTGCTGCTGGTCGAGGACCGCACGGCGGCGCACCGCGTCGAGGAGGTGCGCCGGGACTTCGTGGCGAACGTCAGCCACGAGCTCAAGACCCCCGTCGGCGGCCTGTCGCTGCTGGCCGAGGCCGTGCAGGACGCCAGCGACGACCCGGCCGCGGTGCAGCGCTTCGCGGCCCGGATGCAGGTCGAGGCGGGCCGGCTGAGCCGGCTCGTCCAGGAGATCGTGGACCTCTCGCGGCTGCAGGTCGCCGACACCCTGCACGCACCGCAGATGGTGTCGATCGACGAGGTCGTGGCCGAGGCGGTGGACCGCTGCCGGCTGGTCGCCGCGGCCAAGGACGTCGAGCTCGCCGTCTCGGGCGACCCGGCAGCCCGCGTGTTCGGCGACCGTGACCTGCTGATGACGGCGCTGCGCAACCTGGTCGACAACGCCATCGCCTACTCGGGGCACGGCACCCGCGTCGCCGTCGCCGTCACGCTGCACCACGGACTGGTCGAGGTGCAGGTCAGCGACCAGGGCGTGGGCATCTCCGAGGAGGAGCAGGTCCGCATCTTCGAGCGCTTCTACCGCGTGGACCCGGCCCGTTCGCGCAGCACCGGCGGCACCGGCCTCGGCCTCGCGATCGTCAAGCACGTCAGTGCCAACCACGGCGGCGAGGTCACCGTCTGGAGCCAGCCCGGGCAGGGGTCGACGTTCACCATGCGGCTGCCCGCGGCGCCCACCGACCTCGCCGAGTCCACCGCTCACCCGACCAACCAGGAGGCCCGCGGATGAGCCGCATCCTCGTCGTGGAGGACGAAGAGTCCTTCTCCGACCCGTTGTCGTACCTGCTGCGCAAGGAGGGGTACGAGGTCGCGGTCGCCGCCGACGGGCAGCAGGCGCTCGACGAGTTCGCCCGGGCCGGCGCGGACCTCGTGCTGCTCGACCTCATGCTGCCGGGCCTGTCCGGCACCGAGGTGTGCCGGCGGCTGCGGGCGCAGAGCCAGGTCCCGATCATCATGCTGACCGCGAAGGACTCCGAGATCGACAAGGTCGTCGGCCTCGAGCTGGGCGCCGACGACTACGTCACCAAGCCCTACTCCAGCCGCGAGCTGCTGGCCCGGGTCAAGGCGGTGCTGCGCCGGCTCCAGGAGCCGGAGGAGCTGCTGGCGCCCACGCTGCACGCCGGACGGGTCCGGATGGACGTCGAGCGGCACGTCGTCACGGTGGACGGCGCGGCGGTGGCGTTGCCGCTCAAGGAGTTCGAGCTGCTGGAGCTGCTGCTACGCAACGTGGGGCGGGTGCTCACCCGGATCCAGCTGATCGACCGGGTGTGGGGCAGCGACTACGTCGGCGACACCAAGACCCTGGACGTGCACGTCAAGCGGTTGCGCGCCAAGATCGAGCCCGATCCGGGCCACCCGACCATGCTGACCACCGTGCGGGGGCTGGGCTACAAGCTGGACGCCTGAGCGTCGCCCGGACGGTCAGTCGGCGGTGGGGGTGACCGTCGCGTACTCGGCGGTCGGCGTCAGGACCGGGACGCCGGTGACGACGTCGCCGCCGGTCGGGCTGGAGAACGTCACGTCCAGCAGCGAGCCGGGAGCGACGGTCAGGTTGCCGACGACCACGCTGGTCTGGTCGGCGCCACTGCCCAGGCTGACGAGCCCGCCCCTGGGCACCATGACAGTGACCGGCTGCGGCTGGCCCTTGGCAGTGATGACGACGCTGACGTCCTCCTGGCCCTGGTTCACCAGGCCACCGGACAGCAGCCCCTCCTTGCCCTTGTCGCCGATCACCACGAGGTCGCGGCCGACGACGCTGCCGACCGTGGCGGTGACCCCGTTCGCGGCGTCGTAGTTCTCATCGGTGGTGATCGGTGAGAAGGCGGCGCAGGCCGTCAGGGTGGTCATCGATCCGGCGAGGGTGAGGGCCACCAGAGCCCGGCGGCTGGGACGCATCACGGCGACGACACTCCTCGGATCTGGCGACCGGCTGGCATGGTCCGACCGGTGTCGGCCGAACCCGTCGCACAGCGTATCGGGCCGGCGTCCGGGTGGGCCGGCAGGCCGTCCTCCTACGCGCGCGAAGCATGCGAATTCGGGTCTGTCAAGACCCCGTGAGGTGACAAAGAGGGCCTCTGACCTGCAGGAATACAGATCTGACACCTTCTGCGTGCCCGGATTCGCGTGATATTCTGGAGACCCGCGAAAGGGGATAAGAGCACATGGTCTTCACAGTCGGCGAGACGGTCGTCTACCCGCACCACGGGGCAGCAGTGATCGAAGAGGTCAAGACCCGCACGATCAAGGGGGAGGACAAGATCTATCTTGTCCTGAAGATCGCCCAAGGTGACCTGACCATCGAAGTACCAGCCGAGAACCTCGACCTCGTGGGTGTCCGCGACGTCGTCGGGCAGGAGGGCCTGGACCGCGTGTTCGAGGTCCTGCGCACCCCGCACGCGGAGGAGCCGACCAACTGGTCGCGCCGCTACAAGGCGAACCTCGAGAAGCTGGCCTCCGGTGACGTCATCAAGGTTGCCGAGGTCGTCCGCGACCTGTGGCGCCGCGACAAGGACCGCGGCCTGTCCGCCGGCGAGAAGCGCATGCTGGCCAAGGCCCGGCAGATCCTGGTGAGCGAGCTCGCGCTCGCCGAGCACACCAACGAGGACAAGGCCGAGGCGATCCTCGACGAGGTCCTGGCCTCCTGAGCCAACCGAGTCGCCGAAACGGCGGGGCCCCATCGGGGTGCCCCGCCGTTTCGCGTCCCTGAGTCCGTCACACTGAGTGCCGTGAACCCACGTCCCGTGCGAGTGCCCGTCGGGGTCATCGAGCTGCTGCGCCTGTTCGTCGTCGTCTTCTTCGCGGGCCTCGGCTACCAGATCGCTGTCGCGGCCGAGCCGACCGACGTCCGGCTCGGCCCGCTGGACGCCGTGGGTGCAGGGGTGCTGCTCGGCGCCGCGATCGGCTACGTGCTGGGCGGGGTCGTCGCCCGGCTCACCGTTCGCTCCGTGGCCGCGACCGAGCGGAACCTGCGCCAGCGCTCCACCGAGCAGGTCCTGTCGGGCATGATCGGCGCCGCTCTCGGCGTGCTGCTCGCGGCCGCGGTGACCTGGCCGCTGCTGCTGATCGGCAGCCAGGTGGTCATGCTCCCGCTGTTCGGCTTCATCATCGTCACCCTCGCCCTGCTCGGCTACCGGATCGGCGTGGCCCGCCGACACGACCTGCTGGCCCTGTTCGGGGCGCAGGCCGGCCTGTCCGGCGGCTCCCGGGCCGGCTCGGGGGAGCGGATCCTCGACACGTCCGTGGCCATCGACGGACGGATCGTGGACGTCGTCACCGCCGGCTTCCTGACCGGCTCGTTCCTGGTGCCCCAGCCGGTGCTCGACGAGCTGCAGGGGCTGGCCGACGCCGGCGACGACCTGCGCCGGGCGCGCGGCCGGCGCGGCCTGGAGGCGCTCGACGCCCTGCGCCGCCAGCGCGACGTCGACCTGGAAGTGGTGCCGGACGCCGCCCGGGAGGTGCCGGACGTCGACGCCAAGCTGGTCCGGATGTGCCTGGACCGCCGGGCCGTCCTGGTCACGCTGGACACCAACCTCGCCAAGGCCGCCGCTCTGGCCGGCGTCTCGGTGATGAACCTGCACGCCCTCGCCCTGGCACTGCGTCCCCCGGTGACCGCCGGGGACGTCGTCCGGGTCAACCTGCTCAAGGCCGGCAAGGAGCCGGGCCAGGCCGTCGGCTACCTGGACGACGGCACGATGGTCGTCGCCGAGCGCTCCCGGGACCGCGTCGGCCAGGACGTCGCCGTCGTCGTCACCAGCGTGCTGACCACCGCGAACGGGCGGATGGTGTTCAGCCGCCCGCAGACCTCGTGAGCCCGTCGTGACGACCGGCGCCGTGGTGGTGGCCGCCGGCTCGGGCAGCCGGCTCGGCGCCGACCGCCCCAAGGCGTTCGTGCAGCTGGCCGGGGTGACCCTGCTGGAGCACGCGGTCGCCCGGCTGCGCGACGGCGGGGTGCGCGCCATCGTGGCGGTCGTGCCGGACGCCCTGGTCGGCCAGACCCAGGCGCTGCTCGGTGACGCGGCCCAGGTGGTGGCCGGCGGCGCCGAGCGCCAGGACTCCGTGGCCGCCGGGCTCGCCGCGCTGCCCGCCGACGTCGACGTCGTCCTCGTGCACGACGCGGCCCGCTGCCTGGCCCCCGCGGCGCTCGTCGCCCGGGTGGCGTCGGCGGTGACGGCGGACTCGCCCGCCGTCGTCCCCGGCCTGCCCGTGGTGGACACCGTCAAGGAGGTCGACGCGTCCGGCCTGGTGGTGGGCACCGTCGACCGCGCGCCGCTGCGCCGGGTGCAGACCCCGCAGGGCTTCGAGCGGGCCCTGCTCGAGCGGGCGCACGCCGCCGCCGGCGACAGCGCGGCCACGGACGACGCCGCGCTGGTCGAGCGGCTCGGGGTGCGGGTCCGGCTGGTCGAGGGCGACCCGCTGGCGTTGAAGGTGACGACCGCCGAGGACCTGGCGCTCGCGGAGTGGCTGCTCACTAGGCTCTCGCCGTGACGTCCTCGAGCTCAGGCCTGCCGCGCGTCGGCGTCGGCACCGACGTGCACGCCTTCGCTGCGGAGGGCAGCGACCGCCCGATGCGGGTCGCCGGGCTGGACTGGCCGGGCGAACGCGGGCTCGAGGGGCACTCGGACGCCGACGTCGTCGCGCACGCCTGCTGTGACGCCCTGTTCTCCGCGGCCGGGATCGGGGACGTCGGCACCCAGTTCGGGACGTCGCAGCCGCAGTGGGCCGGGGCGGCGGGCGTGGTGCTGCTGGCCGAGGCCGCGCGACTCGTGCGCGCCGCCGGGTTCGAGATCGGCAACGTCGCCGTCCAGCTGGTCGGCAACCGCCCCCGGCTGGGGGCGCGCCGGGCCGAGGCCGAGACGGCGCTGTCAGCGGCCTGCGGGGCGCCGGTCTCGCTGAGCGCGACGACGTCCGACGGGCTCGGCCTGACCGGACGGGGCGAGGGCGTCGCCGCGATCGCCACGGCCCTCGTCGTCCCCCGCCCCTGAGCACGTCACAGGACGGGGATGTTCGGCGCCTCGGCGGCGATCGTGGTCGAGTCGCCGTGGCCGGTCCGGACGACGGTGTCCGGCGGCAGCGTGAGCAGGCGCTCGCGGATCGAGCGCACGATGGTCGGGAGGTCGCTGAAGCTGCGCCCGGTGGCGCCCGGACCGCCCTGGAACAGCGTGTCGCCGGTGAACACGGTGCCGAGCGACGGGACGAAGAAGCAGACCGCACCGGGTGCGTGCCCCGGGGTGTGGATGACCTGGACGTCGGTGCCGGCGACGGTGATCACCTGACCGTCGGCGAGGTCGCCGTCCGGCATCCGGCCGGGGTGGGTCAGCCGCCACACGGGCAGGTCGTCCGGGTGCAGCAGCACCGGCGCGCCGAAGTGGTCGGCCAGCGCCGGCGCGACCCGCACGTGGTCGTCGTGGGCGTGCGTGCACAGGATGGCCAGGACGTCCCGGTCGCCGACGACCTCGGCGATGGCGTCCCGGTCGTGCGGGGCGTCGATGACCACGCACTCGTCGTCGTCGCCGAGCACCCAGAGGTTGTTGTCGACGTCGAAGGTCTCGCCGTCCAGCGAGAACGTGCCGGACAGCACGGCCCGGTCGATCCGGACGTCGCCGCTCACAGCACGACGACCGAGCGCAGGACCTCGCCGCGGTGCATCTTCTCGAACGCGGCCTCGATGTCGCCGAGGCCGATGGTCTCGCTGACGAAGCCGTCGAGGTCGAAGCGGCCCTGCCGGTAGAGGTCGATGAGCATCGGGAAGTCCCGGCTGGGCAGGCAGTCGCCGTACCAGCTGGACTTCAGCGCGCCGCCGCGGCCGAAGATCTCGATCATCGGCAGCTCGACCTTCAGGTCCGGCGTCGGCACGCCCACCAGGACGACGGTGCCGGCCAGGTCGCGCGCGTAGAACGCCTGCTCGTAGGTCTCCGGACGGCCCACGGCCTCCACGACGACGTCCGCACCGAACCCGCCGGTGAGCTCCCGGATCGCCTCGACGGCGTCCCGCTCGCGGCTGTTCACCGTGTGCGTGGCGCCGAAGCCCTTGGCCCACTCCAGCTTCCGGTCATCGACGTCCACGGCGATCACGGTGCTGGCCCCGGCCAGCACCGAGCCCGCGATGGCCGCGTTGCCGACCCCGCCGCAGCCGATCACGGCCACCGAGTCGCCGCGGCCGACGCCGCCGGTGTTCACGGCCGCACCGAAGCCGGCCATGACCCCGCAGCCGAGCAGCCCGGCGGCGGTGGCCGGCGCGGCCGGGTCGACCTTGGTGCACTGCCCGGCGTGCACGAGCGTCTTCTCGACGAATGCCCCGATGCCGAGGGCGGGGGACAGCTCGGTGCCGTCGGTCAGGGTCATCCGCTGGGTCGCGTTGTGGGTGTTGAAGCAGTACCAGGGCCTGCCCTTGAGACAGGCCCGGCAGGACCCGCACACGGCGCGCCAGTTCAGGATCACGAAGTCGCCCGGTGCGACGTCCGTGACGCCCTCACCGACCGCCTCGACGACCCCGGCCGCCTCGTGACCGAGCAGGAACGGGAAGTCGTCGTTGATCCCGCCCTCCCGGTAGTGCAGGTCCGTGTGGCACACCCCACAGGCCTGGACGGCGACGACGGCCTCACCTGGCCCCGGGTCCGGGACGACGATCTCGACCAGCTCGACGGCGGCGCCCTTGGCGCGCGCGATGACTCCCTGCACTGTCTGCGGCATGTCGGCGAATCTACGGGTCACGAGCGGCCCGTGACCACCGGTAACCTTGACCGGTGAGCCTTCGCCTTTACGACACCGCCACGCGTGAGCTGCGTGACTTCGAGCCGCTGCAGCCTGGTCGGGCTGGGCTGTACATCTGCGGGCTCACGGTGCAGGGGGCGCCGCACATCGGTCACGTCCGGTTCACCGTGGCCTTCGACATCCTGCGCCGCTGGCTGACCCGCGGGCACGACCTCGAGGTCACCCTGGTCCGCAACGTCACGGACATCGACGACAAGATCCTCGCCAAGTCCGAGGCCGCCGGGGTCGACTGGTTCGCCTGGGCGTACACCTTCGAGCGGCAGACCTCGGCGGCGCTGGACGCCCTGGGCGTGCTCCCGGCCACCTACGAGCCGCGCGCCACCGGGCACATCCCCGAGATGGTCGAGCTGATGCAGACCCTCGTGGACGCCGGCTACGCCTACCCGGGCGACGACGACGGGGCGGGCGGCGGCGAGGGCGCCGGCGACGTCTACTTCGAGGTGAAGTCCTGGCCCGAGTACGGCTCGCTCACCCACCAGAAGATCGACGACATGAACCCCGCGGAGGACGCCGACCCGCGCGGCAAGCGGGACGCCCGCGACTTCGCGCTGTGGAAGGGCCACAAGGCCGGCGAGCCCGAGTCGGCGAGCTGGACGTCGCCGTTCGGGCGCGGGCGGCCCGGCTGGCACCTGGAGTGCTCCGCGATGGCCCGCAAGTACCTCGGCGACACGTTCGACATCCACGGCGGTGGGGTCGACCTGCGGTTCCCGCACCACGAGAACGAGCAGGCCCAGTCGCACGCGGCGGGTCTCGGCTTCGCCCGGTACTGGCTGCACAACGGGTGGGTCACCATCGGCGGCGAGAAGATGAGCAAGTCGCTGGGCAACTCGCTCATCGTGTCCGAGGTGCTGAAGTCGGTGCGGCCGCTGGCCCTGCGCTACTACCTCGGCGCGGCGCACTACCGCTCGATGATCGAGTACACGCCGGACTCGCTGCGCGAGGCCGAGACCGCGGTGGAGCGGATCGAGCACTTCCTCGGCCGGGCGGCCCGGGTCGGTGAGCTGCCGGTCGACGCCGAGGTGCCCGACGCGTTCGCCGCTGCGATGGATGACGACCTCAACGTCTCCGGCGGCCTGGCCGTGGTGCACGACACCGTCCGGGCCGGCAACACGGCACTGGACGACGGCGACGACGCGACCGCGCTGGTCGCGGCCGGTGCGGTGCTGGCGATGACCGACGTCCTCGGCGTGAACCCGCTGGACCCGGTGTGGCACCAGGGCTCCAGCGCGAACGACGACCGGACGGCAGTTGCGCTGGCCGCCCTGGTGCAGGCCGAGCTGGACCACCGCCAGGCCGCCCGCGCCGCCCGCGACTTCGCCGCCGCCGACGCCGTCCGAGACCGGTTGACCGCGGCGGGAATCGCCGTCGAGGACACACCTGCAGGGGCCCGCTGGTCGTTGCTGCGCAGCACCACCGACACCGAGAGCGAGTCCTGATGCCCGGCAACTCACAGCGCAAGGGCGCGATGCGCAAGGGCGCGTCGCGCAAGGGGCCCCTCGTGGGCACCGGCGGCCAGAAGCGCAAGAGCCTGCAGGGCAAGGGGCCCACGCCGAAGGCCGAGGACCGCGAGAAGCACATCGCGGCCAAGCGGAAGCGGGGCGCCGAGCGCCGCGAGGCCGCGCTGACCAAGGGTGGTCGCACCCCGACGTCCGACGGCCGATCCGGCGGTCGACCCGGTGGGCGCGCTCCTGGCCGTCCCGTGCGGCGCACCGGCAAGGCGAGCAGTGAGGTCGTCGCGGGGCGCAACAGCGTCGTGGAGGCGTTGCGGGCTGAGATCCCGGTGACCGCCATGTACGTCGCGAGCCGGATCGACTCCGACGACCGGGTCAAGGAGTCCCTGAAGATCGCCACCTCGCGTGGCCTGAACATCCTCGAGACCCCTCGCGGCGAGCTCGACAGGCTCACCGACGGCGCCATCCACCAGGGTCTGGCGTTGCAGGTGCCGCCGTACGAGTACGCGCACCCGTCCGACCTGCTCGCCGCGGCGGACGACGCCGGGCAGCCCGCGCTGATCGTCGCCCTGGACGCCGTCACCGACCCGCGCAACCTCGGGGCCGTCGTCCGGTCCGCGGCCGCGTTCGGCGGGCACGGGGTGATCGTCCCCGAGCGACGGGCCGCCGGCATGACCGCCGGAGCCTGGAAGACCTCCGCCGGCGCCGCGGCCCGGCTGCCGGTCGCGCGCGCCACCAACCTGACCCGGGCGCTCGAGTCGTTGCAGCAGGCCGGGTGCTTCGTCGTGGGCCTCGACATGGAGGGCGACCTGGAGCTGCCCGACCTGACCATGGCGCACGACCCGCTGGTGATCGTGGTCGGCTCCGAGGGCAAGGGCCTGTCCCGGCTGGTGCGCGAGCAGTGCGACATGATCGTGTCGATCCCCATGCACGCCGCCACCGAGTCCCTGAACGCCGGGGTCGCGGCCGGAGTCGCGCTCTACGAAGTTGCTCGGCGGCGAGCCCACGGCTCGTAGGGCTGGGGTCGGCGACGAACGGGCCGAGGGGAACGGCGACTCTCGCAAGCTCGTTTGACGTCGCCGTACCCCTCGGCCCGTTCGTCGCCTTCGGCTCCTCGGCCTTGGCTCGGCTGCGCCTCGTCGGGCTCTCGTAGCCACGCACAGGAGTGCATCGGCACCCTGGCGCAGCCGGGTCGTGACGCCCGCCGGAGGGCAGCGAGGGCGAGGCGGACGGCGACCGGAGGGCGACGTCAAACGAGCTTGCGAGAGTCGCCCGTAGGTCGGCGGCCGCCTCGCCCGGACCCCCTACGAGTCGCGAGGAGCGATGACCGGGATGGCCTGGGTGTCGACGCCGAGGATCGCGACCTCGTCGGGCTTGGTCGGCAGGACCTCCTGCACGTAGTCCTCGACGGCCTTCTTCAGGCTGACGTCGTGGCCGGCCCGCTCGCTCAGGTACCAGCGGTGCTCGAGGACCTCGTGGAACAGCTCGGCGGGCTCCAGCTTGGTGCGCAGCTTGCGGGGCACCTTGCGGATGACCTTCTCGAAGACCTGGGACAGCCACTCGTGGGCAAGGATCTCCTCGTCCTCGCCCTGGCGCTCCTCGGCGGCGGCGAAGCTGTCCAGGTCGTTGAGCAGGCGCCGGGCCTGGTTCTCCCCGACGTCGAGGCCGGTGAGCCGCAGCAGCCGCCGCGAGTGGTGCCCGGCGTCCACCACCTTGGGCTGGATCTGCACGGTGGCGCCGTCGATGTCCGTGGTGATCGCGAGCTCGCCGACGTCGAAGCCGAGCTCGTTGAGCTTGCGGATCCGGGCCTCGACCCGCCAGCGCTCGCCCTGCTCGAACGACTCGGTGCCGGTGAGCTCGTCCCACAGGGACCGGTACCGGTGGATGATCCGTTCGCTGGTCAGCAGCGGTTCGTCGTCCGTCTCCAGGAGCCCGCCGGCCTGCAGGTCCATCAGCTCGCCGGCGATGTTGACCCGGGCGATCTCGAGGTCGTGCTCGCGCTGGCCGTCGCTGAGGTGGTTGTGCAGCTCGCCGGTCTCGGCGTCCACGAGGTAGGCGGCGAACGAGCCCGCGTCGCGGCGGAACAGCGTGTTCGAGAGGCTGACGTCGCCCCAGAAGAACCCGTTCAGGTGCAACCGGACGAGCAGCACGGCCAGCGCGTCGACGAGCCGGGACGCCGTGTCCGGCCGCAGGTTCTGGCTGAACAGGGCGCGGTAGGGCAGGGAGAACTGCAGGTGCCGGGTGATCAGGCACGGGTCCAGTGGGGCCCCGTCCCTGCCGGTGCGTCCGGTGATCACCCCGACGGGTTCGACCGAGGGGACGTCGAGGCGGTTCAGCAGACGCAGCAGGCCGTACTCGCGCCGGGCGAGGTCCTCGCGGATCTCCTTGATCGCCACGACGCTGCCGGACAGCTTGGCGAAGCGGACGACGTGCCGGGAGATGCCGCGGGGCAGCGCGGCGAGCGTCTCGGCGGGCCAGTCCTCGAGCGGGATGTCCCAGGGCAGGTCCAGCAGCGCGGAGTCGGGCCGCGCCGAGGTGATCTGGAGGGAGCTCATGGCTGCCGCTGGTGCGACCCGTCCCCACCCGCCGGGCGGCGGGCAGGGACGGGGTCAGCAGTCAGTCGCCGATGCGCTCGCCGGTGGTGGCGTTGAACATGTGGATGTGGCCCTCCTTGGGGGCCAGGTAGATCGTCTGGCCCTTCTCCGGGGGCTTGCGGCCGTCGACGCGGGCGATGAACGGCTTGTCCTCGGCGCTCTCCTCCGCGTCGAGCACGTGCGTGCGGGCCTCTTCGGTGCTGCCGTAGATGTAGGCGTCCGCGCCGAGCTCCTCGACGACGTCCACCGTGACGGCCAGGCCGTTGCCCTCGGTGGTCAGCGTGAGGTCCTCGGGTCGCACGCCCACCGTGACGGTCTTGCCGGCCGCCTCGAGGTGCTCGCGGGCCACCGGGTAGGTGCCCGAGCCGAACTTCACGCCGCCGTCGGTGACCGCGGTGTCGATGAGGTTCATCGCGGGCGAGCCGATGAAGCCGGCCACGAAGACGTTGTTCGGGTGGTCGTACATGCGCCGCGGGGTGTCGACCTGCTGGAGCAGGCCGTCCTTGAGCACGGCCACGCGGTCGCCCATCGTCATGGCCTCGACCTGGTCGTGGGTGACGTAGACGGTGGTGATGCCGAGCCGGCGCTGCAGGGACGCGATCTGGGTGCGGGTCTGCACGCGCAGCTTGGCGTCCAGGTTCGACAGCGGCTCGTCCATCAGGAAGACCTGCGGCTGGCGCACGATCGCGCGGCCCATGGCGACGCGCTGGCGCTGGCCACCGGAGAGCGCCTTGGGCTTGCGGTCCAGGTAGGCCTCGAGGTCGAGGATCTTGGCGGCCTCCTCCACGCGCTTGCGGATGTCCGCCTTCGGGGTGCCGGCGATCTTGAGCGCGAAGCCCATGTTGTCGGCGACCGTCATGTGCGGGTACAGCGCGTAGTTCTGGAAGACCATCGCGATGTCGCGGTCCTTGGGGGCCTCGTGGGTGACGTCGCGGTCACCGATGAGGATGCGGCCGCCGTTGACGTCCTCGAGCCCGGCGAGCATGCGCAGCGAGGTGGTCTTCCCGCAGCCGGAGGGGCCGACGAGGACGAGGAACTCGCCGTCCTGGATGTCGAGGTTGAGCTTGTCGACTGCCGGAACCTCTGAGCCCGGGTAGATCCGGGTCGCGGCGTCGTAGGTAACTGTGGCCATGCTGAGATCACGTTCCTTCCACCGGCAGGTACGTGCCGGACGATCCGTCGTGGGAGGTGGAGCGGTCCTCATCCTGCATGACGAAACGCCCGACGTACAGGCTTTGCGGCGTTCTTTCGCACAGTTCGTGCACAGCGGCCGTATCCTCTTGCTGCAAGAACTTGCGAGCGAAGGGACATCCATGGCAGCCCGTCTGGCGGACATCGCGGCGCAGGCAAAGGTCAGCGAGGCGACGGTCAGCCGGGTGCTGAACGGCAAGCCGGGCGTCGCCGACTCGACCCGGCAGGCCGTGCTCACCGCCCTGGACGTGCTCGGCTACGAGCGCCCGACCCGGCTGCGGCGCAAGAGTGCCGGGCTGGTCGGGCTGATCGTCCCCGAGCTGGCCAACCCGATCTTCCCGGCGTTCGCGCAGGTCATCGAGACCGCGCTGGCCCGGCACGGCTTCACGCCGGTGCTGTGCACCCAGACGCCCGGCGGCGTGCACGAGGACGACTACACGCAGATGCTCCTGGAGCGCAGTGTCAGCGGCATCATCTTCGTCTCCGGCCTGCACGCGGACTCACTCGCGGACCACGAGCGCTACCGGCAGCTCACCGCCCGCGGCCTGCCGATCGTGCTGGTGAACGGCTACGCGGACGACGTCGAGGCGCCCTGCGTGTCCAGCGACGACCTGGCGTCCTCCGAGCTCGCCGTGGCGCACCTGCGGGCGTTGGGGCACACCAGGATCGGCCTCGCCGTCGGTCCGGAGCGGTTCGTGCCGGCCATCCGCAAGATCGCCGGTTTCCGGCAGGCCATGGCGTCGGTGGTCGCGCCCGCCGACGTCGAGGACCTCATCGAGCGGTCGCTGTTCACCGTCGAGGGCGGCGCGGCGGCGGCGCAGCGGCTGCTGGACCGCGGCTGCACCGCCATCGTCTGCGGGTCGGACCTGATGGCGTTCGGCGCGATCCGGGCCGCCCGGTCCATGGGGCTGCGGGTCCCCGAGGACGTGTCCGTGGTCGGGTACGACGACTCGCCGCTGGTCGCGTTCACCGACCCGCCGCTGACGACCCTGCGGCAGTCCGTGCAAGCCATGGGTGAGGCCGCAGTGCGGGCTCTCGTGGACGAGATCAGCGGCCAGCCCGCGCCCCGGGCCGAGTACGTGTTCCGCCCCGAGCTCGTCGTCCGCGGGTCCACCGGCGCGGTGCCGGCCGTCGTCCGCCGCTGACGCCTCGCAGGGTTTCCGCCACTCAGGCCGGTCCTCCCGCCGCGAAAGCGGGCCGGGTGGCGGAAAGCGGACTGGGTGGCGGAAGTGGGGTGGGTGGCGGAAGTGGGGTGGGTGGCGGAAGTGGGGTGGGTGGGTGGGTCAGCGGAGCAGCAGGTTGGGTAGGGACTGCAGCAGCGACCGGACGGCGACCGGGTCGGCGATGCGGAACCGCGCGGCCGTGTCGCCGTCGCCCACCTTGACCCCGACGTCGCCCTCGCCGAGCAGCACGAACACCGTCTCGTCCGTCACGTCGTCTCCCACGTACAGGGCGCCGACGGCACTGTGGTGGTCGCGCAGCCGGCTGATCGCCGCGCCCTTGCTGGCCTGGGTGACGGCGACCTCGACGACCTCCTTGCCGCGGGTCACGTGCACGTCCGGGACGTCGGCCATCAGTGCCAGCGCCTGCGCCGTCACCACCGGCGCCTCGTCCGGCGGCAGCCGTCGGGTGTGCAGGACGGCGGCACTGGGCTTGTGCTCGACGAACGCCCCGGGGTGCTCTGCCGCAAGGGTTTCCAGCCGCGCCTGCACCGCGGACAGCCGCTCGTGCTCGGCATCGTCGAGGCCGTCGTCGTGCCCGTCGAGCGGCAGCTCGGCGCCGTGGCTGCCGACCAGCAGCAGGTGCTCGTCGTCCAGCGCGACGCCGGTCCGCTCCGCCAGGTCGGCGCGGGCCCGTCCGGAGACCAGGGCGACGTAGACCCCCTCCAGCGCAACGAGATCGCGGATCGCGTCCATCGTGCCGGGCAGTGCGACCGCCTCCGAGGGGTGCGGCACGAACGGGGCGAGCACCCCGTCGAAGTCCAGCCCGACCAGCAGCGGCCGACCACGGCCCAAGTCGGTCAATGCCTGCTGCAGCAACGGGTCCGGCCCGTCCAGCGCGCTCACGGCCGGTCCGGTGCGGCGTCCAGGGCGGCCAGGAAGTCGCCCGCCCACCGGCTCACGTCGTACTCGGCGACCCGCCGTCGCATGGCCCGCATCCGTCGCCGCTTCTCGGCCGGGTCGGCGTCCAGGGCGTGCCGGATCGTGTACTTCAGGCCGTCGATGTCGTGCGGGTTGCAGATGAACGCCCGGTCGAGCTCGCCGGCCGCGCCGGTGAACTCGGACAGCACCAGCGCTCCGCCGTCGTCGTGGCGGCACGTCACGTACTCCTTGGCCACGAGGTTCATGCCGTCCCGCAGTGGGGTCACCAGCATCACGTCGGCAGCCAGGAACATCGCTGCCATCTCGGCCCGCCCGTAGGACTGGTGCAGGTAGTGGATGGCCGGCATGCCGAGGTGGCCGAAGTCGCCGTTGGCGCGACCCACGGTGACCTCGACCTGCTCGCGCAGCTGGATGTAGGCCGACACCCGCTCCCGGCTCGGCGTCGCGACCTGCACGAGGACGGCCTGGGGCGGCGCGAGCACGCCGTCGGACAGCAGCTCCTCGTACGCCTTGAGGCGGTGCCGGATGCCCTTCGTGTAGTCGAGCCGGTCGACGCCGAGCAGCACGTGCTCGGGGTCGCCGAGGTCGCGTCGGATCTGCCTGGCCCGCTCCATCACCTCGGGCGTGCGGGCCAGGTCGGACAGGCTCGCCGCGTCGATCGAGATGGGGAACGAGCTGGCCCGCACCACCCGCGTGCTGTCGCCCGGCCCGGGGACCTCGACGGTGCCGCCACGGGTGTGCAGGCCGAGCAGCCGGCGGCAGACCCGCAGGAAGTTGTCGGCGTCCGCGCGGCGCTGGAAGCCCAGCAGGTCCGCGCCCAGCAGCCCCTGCACGACGTGCTTGCGCCACGGCAGCTGGGCGAAGATCTCGACGCCGGGGAACGGGATGTGGTTGAACCAGCCGATCCGGACGTCGGGCCGCAGCTCGCGCAGCATCGCCGGGACCAGCTGGAGCTGGTAGTCGTGCACCCAGACCGTCGCCCCCGGCGCCGCGAGCGAGGCGGCGACCTCGGCGAAGCGCCGGTTGACGGTCCGGTAGCCGTCGAACCAGCGCCGGCGGAACCGCGGCGGCACGATCACGTCGTGGTAGAGCGGCCACAGCGTCTCGTTGCTGAAGCCCTCGTAGTGGTCCTCGATCTCCTGCTCGGTCAAGCCCACCGCGTGCAGGTGCATGTCCCCGGAGTCGAACGGCTCCGGCGCCTCGCCCGGGTCGCCCGACCAGCCCACCCACGCGCCGTCCTGACCGGTCATCACGGACTGCATGGCCGTCACCAGGCCGCCGGGGCTCTGCTGCCAGCGCACCGTGCCGTCGTCGTCCGTGACGCGGTCCACCGGGAGGCGGTTCGCCACCACGACCAGCTCGTAGGTGCCCTCGGCCGGGCTCTGGTCGCGGGTCCCGCGCGGTTCGGTCGTGGAGGCCGGGCGGGTCACGGAGGGGCTCCTCGGTACAGACGGCGGTGCAGGGGATGTCGTGCCAGCCTATGACCGGCCTGCGAATCTGTCGCCGCGGGCGGGATCTCGCTACGGTGAGACGGCGAGCTGACCGGGCATCTGGCTAGGGGCACAGGAGGCGATCGTCATGCGCATCACCGACGTCATCAGGCGCAAGGGGGCCGAGGTCGTGACGGTGCGGCCAGACCACACCGTCACCGAGCTGCTCACCCTGCTCGCCGAGCACAAGATCGGTGCGGTCGTCGTGTCCGCCGACGGTGCCGCCGTCGACGGGATCGTCAGCGAGCGCGACATCGTCCGGGGGCTGCACCGCCGCGGTGTCGACGTCCTGGGCCTGCCGGTGTCCGACCTGATGACCGCCGACGTGACCACCTGCGGCCCCGAGGACAACGTCGAGCACCTGATGCGGTTGATGACCGACCAGCGCGTGCGGCACATCCCGGTGGTCGTCGACGGGAAGCTGCACGGCATCGTCAGCATCGGCGACCTGGTCAAGCACCGCATCGACGAGCTGCAGGACGAGCGCGACCAGCTCGTGGGTTACATCAACCAGTAGCCCTGCTCGCGTACCGTGGTGCGCATGTCCATGGGGGAGCGCACCGCCGAGCAGAGCACCACGCTCGGTCCGTACCGCCTCCACGGCCGCCTCGGCGAGGGCGGCATGGGCGTCGTCCACCTCGGGCTGGACCGGGCCGGACGCGCGGTGGCCATCAAGGTGCTGCGCCCGCACATCGCGCACGACCCCGACGCGCGGGCTCGGCTGGCCCGCGAGGTGTCCACGCTGCGCCGGGTCCGGCACCCCCTGGTCGCCGAGGTGCTGGACGCCGACCTGGACGGCGACCAGCCCTACGTCGTCACCCGCTTCGTGCCCGGCGCGGGCCTGGACGCCGTGGTCCGCGAGCACGGGGCGCTCGCCGCGCCGCAGCTGCTGCGGCTGGGGGTGGGGCTGGCCAGCGCGCTGCAGGCCATCCACGACGTGCACGTGGTGCACCGCGACCTCAAGCCCGGCAACGTTCTCGTGCTCGACGGCGACCCCGTGGTCATCGACTTCGGCATCGCCCACGTGACCGATGACATCCGCCTGACCTCGACCGGGCTGGTCATGGGCACCCCCGGCTACCTGTCGCCCGAGGTGATCGACGGCGGCCGGGTCACCGAGGCCACGGACTGGTGGGGCTGGGCCGCGACCCTGACGTTCGCCGCGAGCGGCCGACCGCCCTTCGGCCGCGGACCGATGGACGTCGTCATCGACCGGGTGCGCCGCGGTCAGAGCGACCTGGACGGCGTGGACGAGCGCCTGCGCCCCCTGCTGGCGGCCGCGCTGTCCGTCGACCCGGCGCAGCGCCCGGGCCAGGACGAGGTGATCGACGCGCTGGACCGCTACGCGGCGGGCGAGTCCACCACCGCGACCGTCACCTTGCTGCCCGGGGCCACCCGGCTGATGCCCGAAGTACCCCCCTCGTACGACGACGATCCGCTCGCGCCGCCGCTCGCCGCGGCGCCGCTGGGAACCGCCGGGCCCTCCGACACGCCGGACGGCGCAACCGAGGACGCGCCGTCCGGACGTCGTCCGATGGTCCTGGCCGCGCTGTTCGTGGCCCTGGTCGCCGGGGCGCTCGCCGACCCGGTGGTCACGGCCGCCGCCGTCGCGGTGCTGTGCGTGCTGGCCCGGCTGGTCGAGCGCAACCGGACGGTGCTGGCCCGGCGCCGCTACGAGCGTGGACGTCGACGCTCCGACCTGTGGGTCGCCACGCTGAGCTCGCCCTGGCACCTGCTGCGGGCGGTGTTCGTCCAGGCGCTGGCATCGATCCAGCCGGTGCTGCTGGGGGTGGCGACGGCGTTCTGCGTCGGGCTGGTGCTGCCGATGTCCGACGGGTCGGCGCATCCCGCGTCGCTGCCCGCGGTGGGGGCCGGTGCGGCGATCGCCTTGCTCACCGCGTGGTGGGGGCCGGGTGGTGGTGCGCTGCGCCGCGGGACCGCGACGAGCCTGCGGGTGCTCGTGCCGCGGACCCAGCGCTGGACGTGGGTGCTGGTGCTGGTCGTGCTGGCGGCTGGGCTCGCCTGGTGGGCCGTCCGGCAGGGTGAGCCGTCCTGGTGGCCGGTGCAGAACGCGCCGTTCGGGTTGGGCCGCTGACCGCCATCTCGACGACGAGCAGTCAGGCCGGCCCGCCACGGCAGGCAATCGGCGATGAGTCGGAGCAGGGGACGGAGTCTTCAGGGGGCCCACCGGTGGGCGCGCAACCAGGGAGGCACGGATGAAGCTGTTGCTCACGTCAGGCGGCGTCACGAACGCGAGCATCCGCTCGGCGCTCGTGCGGCTTCTCGGCAAGCCGATCGACGAGTGCCACGCGCTCGTCGTGCCGACAGCACAGTGGGGTCACCCGATGTGCGGACCAGCGTCGGTGCGGGGCCTGGTCGCCGCGGAGCCCGACTTCCGCCACTTCACCGGGCTGGGCTGGGCGTCCTTGGGTGTCCTCGAGCTGACCGCCCTGCCCTCGATCGGAGCGCAGCGGTGGGTCCCCTGGGTCGAGGAGGCTGACGTGCTCCTCGTGGACGGCGGGGACGCGACGTACCTGAGCCACTGGATGCGGGAGTCCGGCCTGGCCGAGCTGCTGCCGTCGCTGCCCGACAAGGTCTGGGTGGGGGTGAGCGCCGGAAGCATGGTCATGACGCCACGGATCGGCGCGTCCTTCGTGCAGTGGCCGTCCGCGCCGGACGACCGCACGCTGGGCATCGTCGACTTCTCGATCTTTCCGCACCTGAACGCCTTCCCGACCAACACCCCGGACGAGGCGCAGCGGTGGGCGGCCGACCTCGGTGGCCCGGCCTACGCCATCGACGAACAGACCGCCATCACCGTCGTCGACGGGGCCGTCGAGGTGGTCTCCGAGGGCCAGTGGACGGCGTTCGACTGACGGGGGAGACCGAGGCCGCGGGTCTGGTCAGTCGGTGAACTCGGCGGGACGTTCGGCCTGGCCGAGGTAGGCGAGGACGTCGGCGGCGTCGCGGGTCAGCTGCTTCCGGTCCCGTTGCGCGATCGGTTCGAGCGGCTGGATCGTGAGCGTGCCGGCGGCCAGCCGCCAGGTCGCCACGATCCCGCCGTCGACCAGCGCGGACGGCCGGAAGACGCCGTTGCTGGTCACCACGCCCACGTGGCCGCGAAGCAGCGGGTCGCGGGACCGCCAGCCGTGCAGCACCGGGTCGAACGGACCGAGCAGCCGCGGTGCCGGGACGACGTCCCCGGCCGACTCGGCTGCATCGGCTGAGTCGGTGAGCC
This sequence comes from Angustibacter luteus, assembly GCF_039541115.1. NCBI lineage: Bacteria > Bacillati > Actinomycetota > Actinomycetes > Kineosporiales > Kineosporiaceae > Angustibacter > Angustibacter luteus. The sequence goes on along the minus strand of NZ_BAABFP010000008.1, from coordinate 282,673 downwards.
AGGTCTGGCCGTCGTCGTCGGACGTCGTCTCGCCGGCGACCGCCGCGAAGGCGCGGCGGGCGTCGCCCAGGGTGATGCCGGCCCAGTACGCGAGGTCGTCGGCCGTGGCCGGCGCGTGGCCGACCAGGTAGCGCCGGGCCAGCCGGGCCAGCGCCTCGTCGCGGTCGAGCGGCGGGGGTGGCCGCCCCAGCCACTGCGCGGCGCTGACGAACGCCTGCTCGCCGCCCACCACCGGGCCGCGCACGAGGTCGTACCGCAGGCAGGTCGCGAGCAGCACGTGCACGAGCGCCTGCCGCTGGGTGGGGACCTGGTGCTCGTCCAGCAGGGCGCGCAGGGCGGTGCGGGTCTGCGGTCCGGACGCGACGGCGTCCATGATCAGCTCGGCACCGCGCGCGGCCTGCTGCGGCGAGACCCCCTCCTGCTCCAGCCGGCGGGCGCTCGCGGTGGCCAGCTGCGGGGTGGTCAGCGGGTGCAGCCACCAGTAGTCGCCGGCGCCGACGAGGTGCAGCGTGCCACGGTGCAGCCAGTTGACCACCAGGCTGCGCGGCTCGCTCAGGGCGGTGTCGACGGCCTGGCTGGTCAGGCCCGTGGAGCGGCTGCGGACGGCGAGCCGGAAGCCGCGCGGGTCCTGGGCCTGGACGGCGAGCAGCCGGTCGACCACCTGCTCCGGCGTGGTCGCGTCCGGGTGGGTCAGGCCCTGGGTGCGCAGACGCCGGACGGCCAGCGGTGGTGCTGCTGGCCGTCCGGCGGTCACAGGTCTGTCGCGTCCCGCTGCAGTCGTGCAGTCAGCGACCCTGGGCGGGCGCCTGCTCGGACTCCTCGACGTCCGCGCTGTCGTCGTCGCCCTCGATCGCCTCGTCGGTGACGTCGATCTCGTCGGCCTCGTCCGCGCCGTCGGCGTCGGCGTCCTCGACCTGCTCGGCCGCCTCTGCGGTGGCCTCGTCGGTCTCAGCGGCATCGGTCTCCGTGGTCTCAGCAGCCTCGGCGGGCTCGTCGTCCTGACCGAGCGCGGCGAGCGCGGCCGGCGTGGTGCCGGACAACGTGGCCAGCATCTGCCGGACGTTGGTGAGCTGGGCGTTGATGCTGTCCCGACGCTGGGTCGAGGCGGCGAGCTCGCGCTCGGACTCGGCCCGGATCCGGGCGGCGCGCTGCTCGGCCTGCGAGACGATCTCGTCGGCCTGCCGGCGGGCGTTCTGCACGTCCTGGGCGGCCTGCGACGCAGCCTCGCGCTGAGCCCGCTCGGACTCCTGGCGCAACGCGTCGCTGCGGCCCTGCAGCGCCTCGAACTCGGCCTCGGCGGCCTGGCTGCGCTCCATGAACTCCTTCTCCGAGCGCTGCCGGCGCTGGGCCAGCGTGGTCTCGAAGTCGGCGGCCGCCCGGGCGGCGTTGGCGCGCTGGTTCTCGTAGACGGCCTCCGCCTCCTCGCGGCGGGTCGTCGAGGTGCGGTCGGCGTCGTCGAGCATCTCGTCGGCCTTGCGCTTGGCGTCCTCGATGATCCGCTCGGCCTCGGCGTCCGCGGCGCCGCGCTTCTCCTCCGCGTAGCGGTCGGCGTCGCTGCGCGCCTTCTCGGACTCCGCGGACACGTGGTGCTGCAGCTCGTCGGCGTCCGCCTGCGCCTTCGCGCGCAGGTCGGCCGCCTCGTCCTCGGCCAGGCCGAGGATCTGGACGACGCGAGCGCCCAGCGCCTCGAACGTCGGCGTGGTGTCGGCGGGCGGCTCGGCCTGACGGACCGCGGCCTCGCCCTCGAGCTGGCGGACCCGGGCCGACAGCTCCTCGGCGCGGGCGTTCGCCTCGCCGGTCTGGCCGGCGGACTCGCGGGTGCGCGCGAGCTGCTCGCGCAGGTCGCGGATGGTGGCGTCGACCTCGGCGGGCTCGTAGCCGCGCAGCACGGTGCGGAACTGGGGGGTGTCGCTCATGTCCGTCTCATTACCTCTGGGTTGGGGAAGGGCAGGGTCAGGTGGTGGACTGCTGGTGCTCGTGCTGGTCTGCATCGACGACGTCGTCCTGGTGCTGGTCGTCGGGGTCGGACTCGGGGACGGCGAGCGCCTCGATCACGCCGGACAGGCTGCCGAGCTCGCGCTCGATCGCCGCGCGGCGCTCGGCGAGGGCGCCGACCTCGGCCCGGGCGCTGGCCAGCAGCTCGCGAGCCTCGGCGCGCAGCTGGTCGGCCTCGGCGCGGGCCGAGGCGAGCAGCTCGCTGGCCTCCGCGCGGGTGTTGCGACGGAGCTCGTGGGCCTCGACCTGGGCCTTGGACAGGTTGTCCGCGGCCCGCTCGCGCAGGCTCCGGGCTCCGCTGTCCGCCTCGTCCAGCCGGCGCTGGGCCCGTTCGTTGGCGCGCAGCTCGTCCTCATGGGCCTGCGCGGCCAGCCGCTCGGCCTCACCCGCGACCTCCTCGCGGTGCCGGTCGGCGTCCTGCTCGGCCCGGGCCAACGTCGCCTCGGCCTCGGCGAGCTGGCGGGCCAGCTCGGCTTCGTGCTCGACCTGACGGGCGTCCCGGTCGGCGGCGGCGTCGGCGATCATCTTCTCGGCGCGGGCCCGGGTGTTCTCCAGGTGACGGGCGGCGGCGTCGTCCGCCTGCTCCTTGGTGCGGGCCACCTCCGCGGCGGCGGTGGCCAGTAGCTCCTCGACGGTTCGCTTGGCCCAGGCGAGCTGCTCGTCGGCTTCGGCCACCCGGGCCGCGACGTGCTTGTCGCCCTCGGTCTGCTGCTGCTCCAGCTCGTGCGCCACCGCGTCGCGCTGCTCGGCCAGCTCGGCGCGGACCCGGTCCGCCTCGGCCTGCGCCTGCGCGCGGTGCTCGTCGGCGTCCTCCTCGGCGCTGGCCAGGATGCGCTCGACGTCCTCATCCAGCTGTGCCCGGCGTCGTCGTTCGGTGAGCTCGTGCGCCGCGACCAGGTCGGCCTGCCGCTCGCGCAGCTCGAAGAGCCGCTGGGCGGCGAGCTCGCGGGTCATCTCCGCCTCGTCGCGCGCGCTGTCTCGCGCTCGGGCCGCCTCGACCGTCGCCCCGGACAGCCGGTGGTCGGCCTCGCGCCGACTGTCCGTGCGGACCCGGGTGGCCTCGTCCCGGGCGGTGGTGACCAGGTCCTCGGACGTGGTGTCGGCGGACGCCAGGGTCAGCGAGGCCTGCTCGGCCGCGTCCTGCACGAGGTGGTGCGCCTCGGCCCGGGCGGATTCCAGCACCCGCTCGGCCTCGCTGCGGTGCAGCTCGGCCTCGCGCGCCGCTCGCTGCGCGCCCGAGTGGAACTGCTCGATCTCGGCGCGCTTGGTCGCCGTCTCGCTGCTCAGCCGACCGGCGTCCTCACGCGCGTCGGTCAGCAGCCGCTTCGACTCGGTGTCAGCGGCCGTCCGGACCCGGTTCGCGTGCTCCTCGGCCTGTGCGACCAGCCCGTCCGCGAGCTGCTGCGCGCGAGCCAGGATCTCGACGGCCTGCTCGGCGATCTGCGGCCGCGCGTCGTCCCCGCCCGAAGGTGCTCCAGACGGGACGAAGGGGACGGGACCGGACGTCGGGGCGTCCGCTCGCTCGGTCCCGGTGCCGTCACCACTCATGCACTCATCGTGTCAGATGTCGCCCGATGAGCGGCACCCCCGGGTGGGTGGATCAAGGTGCGATGCTGGCCCCATGACGGACTCGAATACAGGGGCAGGGTCAGACCCCGCAGTGCTGGACCCCTCCGTGGCCCCCAGCGGCACCGGGTGCGCAGAGTGCGATGAAGCCGGCGGCTGGTGGGTGCACCTGCGCCGGTGCGCCGCCTGCGGCCACATCGGCTGCTGCGACACCTCGCCGTCCCAGCACGCCACCGCCCACTTCCGCGCCACCGGGCACCCGCTCATCCGCAGCTTCGAACCCGGCGAGGACTGGTTCTTCGACTACCGGGACGAGCAGATGTACGAGGGTCCCGAGCTCGCGCCGCCGCTCGAGCACCCCGAGGACCAGGGGACGCCGGGCCCGCCCGGCCGGGTGCCCGCCGACTGGCGCTCGCAGCTCCACTGACGCCCGTCGTCGCCGAGCCCGCACTGACCTGACGAAGATGGGGCACCTCGGACCTCCGAAGTGCCCCATCTGCGTCAGGTCAGCGGGTTCCTGCTCGGCGCTCAGACCAGCGGGGCGTCGTCCGAGTCGTCGTCGGAGTCGTCGGGTTCGAGGCGCCAGGTGAACTGGAACTCGATCTCCTCCTCGTCCTCCTCGCGCTCGTGCGCGATGGAGAACTGGGCGCGAGCCGGGACCCAGATGCGCTCGCCGGCGATCTGGATGCGGAACGGCTTGTCGGCCTCCAAGGCGTCGGCGAGGCGCCGGAGCTTGGCAACGAGCTCGGGGACGGAGTAGATCTTCTCGACCTCGCGCTCGTCGCGGCTAGTCATCCGCGTCCGCCTCCTTGGCGGCGGCCTTGATGTCCTTGGCCACCACGTCGTCGATGGCAGCGTTGACGATCGCGTCGGCAGCGGCGAGCGCCTTGCGCAGCTCGACGGCGGCTGGGTCGGAGACCAGGGCGACGATGCCGGAGTGCCCGGGGGCGATGGTGTCCTCGAGCTGGTCCGCGACCTCGCTGCGGTGGTGCAGCTGGCGGACCTTGCCGGTGGCGGCACCGGCCGCACCGAGGGCTGCCGCGCTGCCGAGGATGGATGGCGGGAAGATGATGCCGAGCGCGATGCCGCCCACCAGGCCCCACTTCAGGCCCGACCTGGTGCTGTGGTCGGTGGCCTTCTGCACCTCGAGCTTGCCGTCGGCGTCGCGCTTGACCACGACCACGCCCTCGATTTCGACGGTCCGCCCGTCCTCGACGGACTTCAGTGCCTCGTAGGCCTCCCAAGCCGCGTCGGTGTCGGCGAAGTCGGCGACGATGAGGGTGTACGTGCCGTCGGTCGCGGCAGCCACGACCGAGGGGTCGGACGAGGTCGGGGTGGTCGGGGTCTGGTCGTCTGACATGAGGGCTCCCTTGCCGCAGAGTGGGTTGCCACCATCGTGTGAGCAGTGGTCGGCTCTGACCTCACCCGGGCCGGGTGAGCCGTCAGCGGTCGGAGGTGCCGGTGAGCGCGCCCAGGCCGGCGCGCAGGAACCTGAAGCCGACGGCCAGCTGTGCCGTGCCGTCGTCGGGCGCCTCGAGCCCGATCGCGCGCAGGGCGAACAGCAGTGACACGGTCGCCCCGGCGAAGGTCTGCGGCCCCACGTCGTGCGCGGCGACGCCGAGGTCGCGGGCGACGGCCTCCGCGATCTCCGACTGGACCTGCTCCAGGCGCTGGTGGGTGCGGGCGCGCAGCTCGGCGTCGTGGGTGATCGCGGCGTCGCAGAGGCGGGCGATCTCCGGGTCGGGCTGCTCGCGGCCGGACTCGTCGGCGATCCACGCCTCGATCCGGTCGACGACGTCGCCGGGGCCCTGCCGTAGGTGCCAGGTCGCCCGGGCGATGGCCTCGTCGATGCCGAGGAACAGGATGTCGTCCTTGGCGGGGAACCACGTCGACACCGTGCGGGGCGCGACGTCCGCCCGCTCGGCGATCCGCGGGATCGTCGCCGCGGCGTAGCCGCCCTCGATGGTCAGCTCGGCGGCCGACTGCACGATCGCCCGCCGCGTCTGCGCGTTCTTGCGCTCGCGGAGCCCGAGGGCAGCGTCGGTGGTGGCCATGTCGGTCACCCTAGCCGAAGTCGCAAGACATTGCGAAGTTGCAATGCCATGCGAGTTTCCTCTACTGTGCAGTGTCGGCTCGAGGCAATGGCGCCCGTCCGCCTGGCCTCGCCACCCTTCGCACCTCCCGGCACCTCCTCCAGACTTGGAAGTCCTTCATGGCTCACCTCCTGCACCGGCTCGGTGCGTTCGCCGTCCGTCGTCGTCGCGCCGTGCTGATCGGCTGGCTGGTCGCCGTCGCCGTCCTCGGCGGCCTCACGATGGGGCTCAAGGGCACCTTCGCCTCCGAGTTCTCCATCCCCGGCACGGAGTCCCAGCAGGCCGCGCAGCTCGTGGCCGAGCGGATCCCGGGCGCGAACCCGGACGCGGCCAACGGGCGGGTCGTCTTCGCGGCGCCCGCCGGCGAGTCGCTGCAGACGGCCGACCGCAAGGCCGCCGTCGAGCAGAGCGTCGCGGCGCTGGCCAAGGTCACCGACATCGGCTCGGCCAGCGACCCGTTCGTGACCCAGACGATCTCGAAGGACGGCCGGATCGGCTACTCCGACCTCGGGTTCACGGTCGGTCCGATGGATGTCACGGCCACCCACACCGAGGCGATCGCCGCGGCGACCCGGCCGGCGAAGGAAGCGGGTTTGCAGGTCGAGTACGGCGGTGCTGCGACGCCGACCGTCGCCGAGTCGCACCTCGGCGAGGGCCTCGGCGTCGTCGTCGCGATGCTCGTGCTGACCGTCACCTTCGGCTCGCTGCTGGCCGCCGGACTGCCGCTGCTCACCGGGATCCTGGGCGTCGGCGTTGGCGCGCTCGCCATCACGCTCGCCAGCGGCTTCACCAACCTCACCGATACCTCGCTGACCCTCGCGGTCATGCTCGGCCTGGCCGTGGGCATCGACTACACGCTCTTCATCCTGTCCCGGCACCGGACGCAGGTGAAGGACGGCATGAGCATCGAGGCGTCGATCGCCAAGGCCGTCGGGACGGCGGGCAGTGCCGTCGTGTTCGCCGGCGCCACCGTCGTCATCGCCCTCGTCGCGCTGACGGTCACGGGCGTGCCGTTCCTGGCCCAGATGGGGATCGGCGCCGCCGGTGCCGTCGCGGTCGCGGTGCTGCTCAGCCTGACGTTCGTGCCGGCGCTACTCGCGGTCGCCGCGAAGCGCGCCGTCCGGGGCAAGACGTTCTCGGCGGAGCTGCACGACGCCGAGGCCGGCGAGAAGCCGACCATGGGCGCGCGCTGGATCGCCCTGGTCATCCGCCGTCGCTGGATCGCCATCGTCGCCGTCACGCTCGGGCTGCTCGCGCTCGCCGCACCGGCGCTGAACATGCGCCTCGGACTCCCGGACGACGGCACCGCCGCACCCGCCACGACCCAGCGTCAGGCGTACGACCTGCTGTCCACCGGGTTCGGTCCCGGGTTCAACGGGCCACTGACCGTCGTCGCCGACCTGGACGGCGTGAGCGACCCCGCGCAGGCGGCCAAGACCACCGCTGCGCGGCTGGGCACGTTGCCCGGCATCGCCGCTGTCGCACCGCCGTTCGTCAACGAGGCCAAGGACCTCGCGATCATCACCGTGGTCCCGACCACCGGGCCGTCGTCCGCCGCCACGACGGACCTGGTCAAGGCCATCCGCGCCGACGCGCCGTCGATCGCGGAGCAGACCGGCGCCCAGCTCTCCGTCACCGGTCAGACCGCGACGAACATCGACATCTCCCAGCGGATGTCCGACGCGCTCGTGCCCTACCTGGCCGTCGTCGTCGGGCTCGCGATGCTGCTGCTGATGATCGCGTTCCGCTCGCTGCTCGTCCCCCTCACCGCCATCGCCGGGTTCCTGCTGACCATCGTCGGGTCCTTCGGCGTGGTGACGCTGGTGTTCCAGGAGGGCGTCGGCGCCGGCCTGTTCGGTGTCGCGCAGACCGGACCGCTCGTCAGCCTGCTGCCCATCCTGATCATCGGCGTCATCTTCGGGCTCGCCATGGACTACCAGGTGTTCCTGGTCTCCCGCATGCACGAGGAGGTCAGCCACGGGGCGACCCCGACGGACGCCGTCCGCGACGGATTCCGGCACAGCGCAAGGGTTGTCACCGCCGCCGGGTTGATCATGATCTCGGTGTTCTCCGGCTTCATCCTGCCCAGCGACCCGATCATCAAGTCCATCGGTCTCGCATTCGCGGCCGGCATCCTGATCGACGCGTTCCTGGTGCGGATGACCCTCATCCCGGCCGTCATGACGGTGCTGGGCAAGAGCGCCTGGTGGCTGCCGCGGTGGCTCGACCGGATCGTGCCGAACGTCGACATCGAGGGCGCGTCGCTGGAGAAGCGCAGCGCGTCGGACTCGTCGGCCAGCCCGGACGAGAAGGTCCTCGTCTCGTCCTGACCGAGCGGTTCTGGCTGCGGCGCTCAGCCGACGGTCGTGTGCTGGTACGCCGGCGTCAGCTCGGTCCAGCGCGCGTGCCAGGCCGGGGCCGGCGTCTGCTCGGACCAGCCGCCGACGTGGGCGGGGCCGTCGCTGGCCAGGGAACGCCCGAGGTCCTCCAGGTGGACCTGCCAGCCCGCTCCGTAGAAGTGCAGGGATCCGACCGGCAGGCCGCGCTCCTCGACCACCAGCCTGGTCCGGGGCCCCTCGGCGGTGAGCCAGGCCTCGAGCTGCGCCTCGTCGTCCGTGCCCGCCTGCGTCGTGAGCAGCAGGTGGTGCGGGGCGTCGCAGACGTCGATCCTCGCGGGACCGGTCCAGGTGCTGGTGAAGACGGCCTGGACCGTCCCGCCCTCGTGCAGGTCGCCCGAGACCTCGGCGATCCAGCGCGCGAGGCGCTCGGGCGACGTGCAGGCCGCCCACAGGTCGTCGATGTCGGTCTCGTACACGTCCTCGACGCGGACCGCCCCCTGGGTCTCGTCGAGCGCTCGCATCGTTCCGGTGATCCTCATCTGCGCGACTTCCTTCCTCGTGCGATCTCGGTGTGCAGGGCGTCGAGCCGGTTCTGCCACAACGCCCGGTAGTCCTCCAGCCATTCGTCGACCTCCACGAACGCCTCCGGGCGCAGGCTGTAGATCCGGCGCTGCGCCTCCTGGCGGACGTCGACGAGCCCGGCCTCGCGCAGTACGCGCAGGTGCCGAGACACGCCGGGCCGTGCGATCGGCAGCGCCTCGGCCAGCTCGCCGGCCGACGCCGGGTGGTCCCGCAGGATCCCCAGCACGGTGCGACGGCTCTGATCGGCCAGTGCCTGCAAGACGGCGTCCATGAGCACGACTGTACCTATCTGGGTACGTAACCGCAAGGGTACGCAAAGAGTCCGAGGGTCCTGATGCTTCGGACGGGTCACCGAGCGGGGCCAGTACGCTGGACGTCACCTGCTGGCATGGCGCAACTGGTAGCGCACCCGACTTGTAATCGGGCGGTTCGGGGTTCGAGTCCCCGTGCCAGCTCTTCGCTCGGACGCACGATCGGCGGAAGGCCGACCAGGCTCACCTCTGTTGGGTGAGGGCGAGCAGGGCAGCCGGTGGGAGAGTTGCCGGGATGGGGGAGATCCCTTGTCGTGGACGCAGGGGAAGGTCCGAACATGTGGGATTCATGGTTCTGGTGGACCGTCGTGGTCATCATCTGGGTGGCCATCGCCTTCTGGCCGGCACGGGTCGCCTCCCGCAAGGGGCACAGCTTCTTCCTGTACTTCCTGTTCAGCCTGGTGTTCTTCCCCGCCGCTCTGATCGCGGCGTACCTGGTCGGAGACCGGCGGACCGCTGTTCAGCCGGCGATCTAGCCGCCCGGTCACGCCCGGTCACGACGCCCGTCGTGGCTCCGGGCGAGGAGCCGGACCCTCGTCACGAGAGGTCAGCCAGGCGAGTTCTCGCATCCGGCCGCGGTGGTCCTGCACGGCGGCAGCGACGTCGCGCAGCTTGACGTTGTGGTGTGAGGAGATGCGGCGCAGAACCTCGAACGCTGCGTCCTCGTCGATGTCGTAGTGCGCCATCAAGAGGCCCTGCGCGATGCCGATCTGGTGCCTGGTGGTCAGTGCGATCCGCAGCCCGTGCTTGTCCTGGGTCTGACGGATCGCCGTGCTGGCATGGATTGCGTAGATGTGGCCGGTGACCACGTCGTCCTCCGTGAAGGCGTAGGGCTTGGCGGAGTACAGGTTGAGCCCGCCGACGACCCGGTCAGCGGTCTGCAGTCGGACGCTCAACACGCTGCGCAGGCCGAGCGCGGCCGCCCCGGGTGCCCACCGTGGCCAGCGGTCCTCGACGTGAAGGTCCTGGATGACGTAGCTCTCCGCCAGGGAGAGCGCGTCCAGGCATGGACCCTGGCCGAGCTGGTACTGCAGGCTGTCGGCCTCGCCGACGATCGGGTCCGTCATCGCCGGAGTGTCGACGAGGCCGCCGCCGTGCCGCAGGCTGATACCGGCGTAGTCGCAGGGCCCGATCGTGTGGACGGCGAGGTCCACCACAGCGCGGAGGACCGCCTGCGGATCATCTCCCGCGAGCAGCTGTTGGCTGACCTTGGCGAAGGCATGGGCGTCTTGCGGTTTGGCGGACACGTCGCGCCTCCGGCTGGTGCACAGACCAAAGGCCGAGAGTCGGCGCGGCCGCCTGCGTGACCGCTGCCCAGAGTATGCGCCCCCCGAAGCCAGGGTGCAGGGCCGAAGGTCCTGTGCTGCCTGCGTTCAGGCCCGGTCCTGCGGGCTGGACGGAGCGCTCGGGGCCCGATCGTCACGCTCGGACTTGTGGTGATTCCTGAGCTTCGGGACCTTGGTCGGCCTCGGGAGCTTGGCCTTCGGGAGCTTGGCCTTCGGGAGCATGGCCTTGGGAACCTTGGCCTTCGGGGCCATGGCTGGTTTCGGGGCCTTGGGCTTGGCGGTCTTGGGCTTCGGGGCCTTGGGTGGCGTGGCGGCCCTGGGCTTCTTGCTGGCCTTGGCCGGGGGCTGCTTGGCCGCCGGACGTCCGGAACGCGCTGCGTCAGTCGGCGTCGGCGCCTTCGTGGGGGCCGGGTGTCCTAGCGCTGGCGTGCTCGTCCCGCGGCTGGGCGCCGTGAGGGTCCGGCCTGCGCCGTGCAGACCCGAGGAGGCCACGACCGAGACGGTGGGGGCCGGCGCCGGGGCGGGAGTGCCGGCCACAGCCGTCGGCAGGCTGCCCGAGGCGACGACCAGGGCCGTCACGCCCGCCGCGCTGGCCGCGCCGTGGGCGGTGGCACCCGCGACGTCCGCCAGCCGGGCTCCCCCGTCGCCGACCCACTTCAGGAACGGTGCGTTGAGCAGGAACGCCAGCGGACCGACGGACCAGAGCAACCGGGGCAGCGCGATCGCCAGGAACGCTCGGACGATCGTGGGGTCGAAGTGGGTTCCGGCGCACCGGGTGAGCTCGGCGCGGGCGGCCACCACGGTCCGGGCCGCCTTGTACGAGCGGGCCGCGGTCATGGTCTCGAAGGCGTCGACGACGGCCACGGCCCGGCCAGCCAGCGAGATCTCCTCGCCGGCCAGCCCCATCGGGTAACCGGTCCCGTCGAACCGCTCGTGGTGCTGGATGATCCCGGAGTACCAGGGCCCGAGCCACTCGGCGAGCGGGTGGGCGAGCAGTGCGCCGGCGGTGGGGTGGGCGCGGATCGCCGTCCACTCGTCGTCGTCGAGGGCGCCGGGCTTGTTGAGGATCAGCGCGCTCACCTGGAGCTTGCCGATGTCGTGGATGAGTGCGACCCAGCGCAACCGGCCGCGATCGCCCTCGGACAGGCCCAGCTCGTTCGACAACAGGTCGCAGAACAGCCGGACTCGCTCGCTGTGCCCGCGGGTGTGCTTGTCGTGTCGGCTCAGCGCGGTGACGAGGGCCAGCATGGTGACCGCGGCCTCTTGCGCGGTGGCGTCACGGCTGGCCAGTAGCTGCCGGAGCTCCTTCGCGCTGGTGGACCGTCGAGCGACCTTGACGCGGCTCGGCGCGCGGTCCGGGAAGATCATGGTCATCTGCAGCAGCACGGCGAGCGGCGCCAGGCGCATGCTGGCGCGGGAGGCCGCGAGGCTGGTGACGACCGCGACGGCCAGCCCCACCCCCGCGGCGACGAGTGTCGTCGTGTGGTCGGCCAGGAGGGCCACCGACACCCGGGCCAGGATCGTGCCGAGCAGCAAGGGGACGCCGTACTGGACGGCGCGCACGCCGAGCGCCAGCAGGGGTCGCCCGCGCCATGAATCGCCAACGCCAGACGCGCGCATGAGAGATCTCCTCGTCGACCGACGACGTCGGCCGGTTTTCCGGATGGAGTGAGGAGGCGCTGCTGCTGAACGTCGTCCACGCCCTCCATCGACGTCCGCTCCATGGTCTTGACGCCGCCGCGGGATGCTTCGCCCGTTCGGACCTGGAGTACGGTCGGGCAATCCTCGCGATCGCCCCTTCGCGGACAACGGGGTCCGCCGCCGGTCGCTGAAAGGTCGGCGCCATGTCCAGCGACAACCCCCGCCCGGGCGGGGTCTCCCGCCGAAACGTTCTGGGCTACTCCGCGGCCGCCGCAGCGCTGGCGGGTACCCAGCTCGCCGGCGCCACGCCAGCGCACGCAGCGGTCAGCGTGAAGCCGCTCTCGCCGCAGATGCTGGCCCGGATCAAGCGGGGAGAGCGGTTCCGCCTGCGCGAGCTGGGCATCATCATCGGCACCTTGCCCACCGGCCGCCACAACGCCATCACCGACGTCCCCGGCGTCCAGGTCGGCTACACGACGCTGAACTTCGACCGGCCCGGCATCGCCCGCACCGGCGTGACGATCATCAAGCCGCGCAGCGAGCCCATGCAGAACAACTGGTGCCACGCGGGCTGGTTCTCGCACAACGGCAACGGCGAGATGACGGGCACGCACTGGATCGACGAGACCGGGATGCTCACCTCCGTCATCGGGATCACCACGACGAGCCAGGTCGGCATCGTCCGGGACGCCTTGATCAAGATCGGCCTGGAGACGTTGCCGGACCTGGAGTTCCTGCTGCCGGTCGTCGCCGAGACCTACGACGGGTCGATGAACGACCTGTCCCGGTCCTGGATCAAGGACGAGCACGTGCGGCACGCCTATGCCAGCGCCAGGAGCGGCCCGGTGCAGGAGGGGAACGTCGGTGGTGGCACCGGCATGCACTACTTCGACTTCAAGGGCGGCAGCGGGACGTCGTCCCGGATCGTCCGGTACGCCGGCAAGGACTACACGGTCGGGGTCTTCGTGCAGACCAACTACGGCAGCCGCCAGCGCGAGTACTACCGGGTCAACGGCGCCCCCGTCGGCAAGGAGATCACCTACGACGAGGTGCCGCGCTCGGGCCCCCCGGCCGGGCACCACTCGTGCATCGCCATCGTCGCCACGGACGCGCCCTTCCTCCCCGCCCAGTGCAAGCGCCTCGCCATGCGGGCGGGGATCGGGCTCGGCGCCACCGGAGGCATCGCCGACAACAACTCGGGCGACATGTACCTGGCGTTCTCGACGGCCAACGACGTGCGACAGGACGAGGTCCCGGACTACTACTCGGCGACGTCCATCCCGGACGCTGAGATCACGCCCTTCATGCACGCGGTGTCGGAGGCGTTCCAGGAGGCCGCGCACAACTCCGCGACCAAGGCGCGCACCCTCGCCGGTTTCCAGACCACCCTGTACCAGCTGCCGCTGGACCGCCTCGTCGAGATCGTCCAGGAGCACCAGCTGTACGGACCGGGGTTCTCCGGGTAAGTCAGGATCGACACCGCAGGCGCTCGCGCGTTGAACCGGATGCCGAGTCAGCTCGTGTCACCGGGTGAGTCACGTCAGTGAGCTGCCTCATCGGAAGGGGATGCGCGATGCGCCGCCTCGGAGTCCTCCTCAGCATGGTGATCCTCGGAGCGCTGACCGTCGCGTTCCCGACCTCGGCGATGGCCTCCGGCAGTATCGGGGCGCTCTCAATCAACCCGGACTCCGTGCGCGCCGGCCAGTCGACGACGGGCACCGTGGACCTCGGCTTCCCTGATTCCGCCCCGACTGTCGTGCGGTTGTTCTCCGGCGATCCCGCCGCGGCCCAGGTGCCGGTGTCGATCACCATCGCAGCCGGGCAGACCACGGGCAGCTTCACCATCACCTCGAACGCTGCGGCGGCGCCAGAGATCGTGCAGATCATGGCCGCGACTCCCGACAACATCTCCCGAACCCACCTCCTCTCGGTGAACCCCGCGACGCCGGCCGGCCCCTCGCTGACCTCGGTCTCGTTCGTCCCGACGTCGGTCGTCGGGGGGCAGAACGCCACCGGCACCGTGCGGTTCACCGCTGCGGTGCCCCAGGGCGCCGTCGTCCAGCTGTCGAGCGGCCGGCCCGACATCGCCCGGGTCCCGCAGGAGACCGTCGTCAGCGCCAACACCGCCACGAGCACGTTCAACCTCGCGACCTCGCCGGTCACCTCGGCGACGGCCGTCACGGTCACGGCCAGCTGGTTCGGCCTCACGAGGACCGCGACCGTCGTCGTGACGCCCGGCGCGCCACCGGCTGCCGACGTCGTGCGGATCACGAAGGCCACCTGGAAGAAGGGTCTGCTGACGATCGAGGCGACCAGCACCAACCCGAACGCCATCCTCACCGTGTTCTCGGCCTCGGGGGCGCCGCTGTTCGACCTCACGAACAAGGGAGGGGGGCGGTACGTCGACCAGCGCGGCTTCGTCTTCAACCCGGTGCAGATCAGCGTGCGGAGCAACTTCGGCGGCTCGGCCTCGGCGACGCTGAAGACCTAGCGTCCGGCCGTGCTGGGGTCTTGCCCCGGCGGGCGGCCAGGGCCACGCTGGCACAGGGCTGGCACAGGGGCCGGCACAGCCCAGGAGAGGAACGCCAGGATGGCGCAGCACACGGAGTACAGCGTGACCGCCGTCGTTGCGAGCAACCTCGATCTGGCGGATCCCGGGGCGGTCCACCGGGTTCTGGACGAGCTTGCGGACCACTCACCGCAGGTCCTCGCCGAGGGCGGACAGCACGAGCCGGGCCACGTGCTGGTCGCGGTCGCGGTGCTGGCGAGCTCCCTGGCCGAGGCGGTCCGGCAGGCCATCGAGCTGTTCGAGCCGCTCGGAGCGGTCGTCGAGATCCGGGCGATGGCCACCAGCCGGCACGACGTGCTCTATGCACCCGCCGAGGCGGCGGAACCTCATACCTGGCACTGCACCTGCCGGCACTGCCTGGCTGCGAGCCTCCGGCATCCGATCTCGAGCAGGACCCACCAGTCGGACTGACCCCTGGCATGTGATCGACGTTCGCGGTCCGTCGTCCCTACCGAAGGTGGTCATAACGGACAGTGCTGCGTGTGTTACCGAGCGTGGTTCTGTGACAGGCTGTCGAGATGAGTGAGCAGCGGCGAGCCCGGGTGGGCGCACTTGCGGCTGTCTGCTGGCTGGCGCTCGTGGTCGCGGCCCAGATCGCCGCGGGACGTGAGCCGACACTGGTCCTGTCCGCGCTGTACGGGATGGCCCCGCTCATCGCGTGCGCGGCCGTCCCGGCGTTCGGGACCGCCCTGGTGGGCCTGGCCGCGATCGGTCTGTCGGTCCTGTCAGGCGTCTGGACGGGAACGCTCGGGACCGAGCAGCACGCGGTGCGCCTGGTCAACGTCGCGCTGATCGCGGTGGTGGCGGTGGTCATGGCCGAGGTGCGGGTACGGCGTGAGCGGCGCTTCGCGCGGGTCGCGCGCATCGCGGAGGTGGCCCAGCGGACGATCCTGCCCGTCGTGCCGCCGCAGGTGGGACCGGTGAAGGTGGCCGCCACCTACGTCGCGGCCGGGCAGGACGCGCTCGTCGGTGGCGACCTGTTCGACTACTACCACTCGGCCGACCGCACGTACTTCGTCGTGGGGGACGTACGCGGCAAGGGCGTGGGGGCGGTCGAGCAGGCCGCGCGCGTCATTCGGGCGTTCCGTCAGGCGGCGGCTGGTAGCACCGGGCTCGCGTCCGTGGCCGGCTCGATGAGCCGGTACCTGGTGCCGTTCCTCGGTGACGAGGACTTCGCCACCGCGGTGCTGGTCGAGGTGGGCGAACGCGAGCTGACGATCGTCAGCTGCGGGCACCCGCCGCCGCTGCTCATCAGGCCGGCGCACGGGGGCGTCCTGCTTGACGCCCCGCCGGGCCTGCCGCTCGGGCTGTCCGACCTCTACGAGGAGCGCACGGTGCCCTGGGAGCTCGGCAGCCGCTTGCTCCTCTACACGGACGGTCTGAGCGAGGCGCGGGACGGTGCCGGTGAGTTCCTGCCCGTCGCTCCCTTGGCGGCGCAGCTCGAGACGGGCACCGTCGCCGATGCCGTGGATGCGTTGCTCCGCATCGTCCGCGACTACACCGTCGGCCAGGACGCCACCGACGACCTGGCGGTCGTCCTGCTCGAGAATGCCGGCACCCAGGCGGGCGAGCGCGACCCGCGCGACCACTTCCTGCTGCAGGGCTGAGCGGCACCCGCGTTCGCTCTAGTCCCCCGGCAGTCGCAGCTCGCCCCGGTCCGGGTCCCAGTGGACGAGGCCCTCCTGCGCGAAGTCCCGCAGCCACCCCTGCATCGGCCACGTGCCCCACCGTTCACGAAACACGGTGGCGTTGCGCACGATCGCCTCGACGTGCTGGCGCGGTGGGTTCTGGGTCGGGTGGTACTGGTGCCAGGCGACAGCGCCGCCGACCCAGGTGAACGGCGTGCCGAGCTCCCTGGCCATGAACGCCAGGTCGGTGTCCTCGGCGCCGTAGCCGACGAACTCCTCGCAGAAGCCGCCGAGCGCCTCGTAGTCGCCGCGTCGGATGGCGAACGAGAGCGACCAGAACAGCTCGTAGCGGTCCTCGCCCAGCAACTGACCGGCCGGCGGATCGGGTCGGGCTGGGTGCGGCGCGGCGGCGGCACCCAGCGCTGCCTCGTTCGCGACGCGCGCGTCGAAGTCCTCCGGAAGGTAGGCGACAGGTCCGCAGAGCAGCCCCCGTGCCGTCCGCGCCGCTGCCGCGTAGCGACGCAGCAGCTGGCTGCTGGGGATGCAGTCGACGTCCAGGAACACCAGGAGGTCGCCGACGGCTGCCGCCGCCCCGGCGTTGCGCGCCGCGGCGAGCGGGAGCCGGGGGCGGCCCTGCTCGTCGTCGTCCACAGGGATCTCGACCGGGACGACCGCTGGGGCGCCCACGACGTCGGGCCACGGAGAGGGGCCGCCCATCTGCACCACCACGTGCTCGGCGTGCACACCCTGCCGGGCCAGCCCGCGCCGCATCTGGCGCAGGTGGTCCAGGCGTCCGTGCACGGTCGTGATCACGGAGATCTCAGGCACGAGACCACTCCTCCAGCGCGGTCGCCATCCGTTGCGCGCCACCGCCGTCGTGGTAGCGCGCCCACCCCGCACCACCGAGTCTCATCGCCTGGTCCAACAGGTCCGGCCACGCACGCCGGTCCGGCCACGGCTCGGCCAGGACTGCCAGGCCGTGGGACACCAGGGTCCTGGCGTGGCTCTCCTGCTCTCCGAAGGGCCGCGGCTGCGGGACAGCGACCAGGGGCTTGCGAGCAGCCGCGGCGTCCGCGATGGCGTTGTTTCCCGCCGTGGCGACGACGACGTCCGCCTGGCAGAGGTACGGCCAGGGGTCGTCCAGCCAGCCGACCAGGTCCAGGGTCGCCGGGCGGCCCGCCGGGCGGTTGCCGGTCAGGTCACCGGCCACGTGCCAGTGCGTGTCGGGCACTCCGGCCGCCTCGACGAGGTCGGTCCTGCGCATCGCGTCGCCACCACGGCCCAGCAGCAGCAGCACGCATCGTCCGCCGGTCTCGCAGCGTGTCCGTACGACTGCGCGCGCGTCGTGCCGGCTGATCGGGCCGACCCACGTGGTGCGCTCCAACCACTGGGGCGGCCACGGCTGCTGGGTCGACTCCGGCCACGGCGCGACGATGTGGCTGGCCAGGTCGTACCCGAGGGCGTGCGGGGCGTCCAGGCGGTCACCGCGCATCGCCACCGCCACGGACGGGACGGACAGCAGGCGGGCCAGGGCGAGTACCTCGACGGAGACGTCACTGACGAGCAGGTCAGCCGCTTCGTCGTCGAGCCAGCGGCCGAGCGTGGCCATCCGGCGGCGAAAACCCTGGTGTCGCAACGGTGCCCAGTGCAGCGCGCTGTGCGCGGTCACGTCGTCCTGCGGTCCGGGAGCAGGGACGTCGTCCCGCCCGAGCCTGAGCCAGGGCACGCCGGGCCCGGGGTCGGCCGAGCTGAGGACCGTGATCGGGCCGCTCACCCGCCGCGCCACCTGCCCAGCGCGCTGGACGTGTCCGGCACCCTGGTGGTGCGCGTAGTAGCCGATCACGAGGCCATCGGCGCCTCGACGGGGGCGTCGGCGCGGTAGAGCTGCTCGTAGCCGGCCACCATCCGCCGCGAGTCCACCGACAGCTCCGCGTGGCGCCGGGCGGCACCGCGGTCGAGCCGGCTCGCCGAGCGGATGGCGACGGCGAGGGCGTCGACGTCCCCTCCGTCCACGAGGACCGCGCACTCCGGCGTGACCAATTCGGCCAGGGCACCTCGGCGGAAGGCGGCCACCGGCGTGCCGGCGGCCAGCGCCTCGGCGACGACGAGGCCGAAGGGCTCGTCCCAGCACGGGGTCACGACGCAGACCGCGGCGGCCCCGACCAGCCGCCGCAGTGCGTCGTGGTCCAGGTGCCCCACCCACTCGGCGTCAGGGCCCAGCATCGGCATCAGGACCGTGCGCAGGTAGTGCTCGTCGGGCGCCGGGCCCGCCAACCGCAGCGGGAGCCCGGCACGCCGGCACGCCGTGACGGCGAGGTGCGGCGCCTTCTCCGGCACCAGCCGCCCCGTCCAGACCGCACCGGCCCCACCCGGCCCGGCGGTCCAGCGCTGGAGGTCGATCCCGTTGTGCAGCACCGGGATCGGACCGGTCATCGGGCGCCAGGCGTCGGCCGTGTGCTGCGACACCGCGACCGGCCGGACGGTCGTTCCCAGCGTCAGTGCCGACTCCAACCAGGGGGTGGGTGGGGTGTGCAGCGTGAGCAGCGGTGGCCGAGGTAGCAGCTCCGCCATGGCCACCGGTAGGTGGTGCAGCGTGTTCAGGTGGACGACGTCGAAGGTCGTGTCTGCGGCCAGCCGGAGCATGAGCGACTGGTAGGCGTGGTGCTCGCGCAGGAACCGGTCCGGTGGCATCGACACGTCCGCCCGGGCGCGGGCGCTCGGCTCGAAGCGGCCGCCGTCGATCACCTCGATGCGCGCGATGGACGGGTCCGACCCGGGGGCGGCGAACACGGTCACGTCGTGGCCGCGCTCCGTCAGACCCTGTGCCAGCAGCCAGGTGTGGGCCTCCATCCCGCCGGCGAACGGCTCGGCCACGGGGAACCGGGTGCCGGCGACGAGGGCGATGCGCAAGGGCGAGGCTGTCACGGCAGCAGGGCCGCGTAGACGCGTGCGTGGGTCGCGGCGATGTCGGCGCGCTGCTCGGTTCGGAACGCCACGCTGAGCGGCTCCGGTGGTCCCGCACTGCGAGCCGCGGCCACTGCCTGCGCCAAGGAGGTGACGTCCAGGGCGTGCTCGTCGAGGTCGAAGGACACGATCGCGCCCTGGTCTGCGTAGTAGCCGCACCGGGGCGCTGCGACCGCCGTGCCGAGGTCCCGGCACGCCTCGAGCCAGCCGGAGTGCGTCCCGAACCGGTACGGCAGTACCGACAGGTCGAGGTCGCTCAGGTAGTCCCACAGCTCGGAGTCGGAGAAGTAGTCGTGCACCCGGACGTCCGCCCCGCTACCGGCGGCCCGCTCCAGGGTCGCCGCCAGCTGCGGCTGGTACCGCGCGCCGGCCGGTTCGACGATGTCGCGGTGGGCGTCGACGCGCAGCCGTACACCAGGCTGGGTGTCGACGACGTGCAGGAGGGCGTTGACCACGGGGACTCCGGACATGCACGCGCGCATGCTCTTCAGGTGCACGCCGACCAGGAAGTCGCCGCCCGTCGGAGGCGCATCGGACCGGCTGCGTTCGCGGCGTCCCATCTCCGCCAGGTCGAGCACGTGCGGATGAGGGACGACGAGCGCGCGTCGTCCCCACCGGGACTGGATCTCGCGCGCCGCCCCCTCGGTGAGGGTCAGCAGGGCGTCGGCCGCCGGGACGAGCACCCCGAGCTGTTCGTCGTGCAGGTGGCGGGTCGGGTGGTGCGGGTTGCGCAGGTCGTGCACGGTCAGCACGAGCGGCTTGCCCGCTTCTCGCAGGGCCGCGACGATCGCGGCGAGCTCCGCCGGCGCGAGGGCGTCGAAGCCGAAGTGCACGTGCATCAGGTCGAACGTGTCGGCGTGGGCCCGGATCCAACCGGCGTCCAGCGCGACCGGTGGCCACCACGGGTTCGAGGGGTCGGGCAGTCGGACGAGCGACCCGGTCGGAGCGGCGGGCGGCGACAGGTGGCGGACGTAGACGTGTCCGCTCGGCACGGACGCGACGGTGAGGGGCCTGGTAGCGGCCGCACGAGTCGGCGCGGGGGTGGTCGGGGTGGCGGTGGACACGCAGGCTCCTGGTGGATCGGTGCGGCGGCGGCGGCACGGGTGCGCGCGCTGATCGACGGGCGGCCTGCCTTCGCGCGCTCGGAGAACGACGTCCTCAGGCCGTCGGGCCATGGCTTGACCGCTCCCTGAGCATGGGGCCGGTTCCACGGGGCCGCCCGTCGATCTTGGACGAGTCAGGCCGGGACCTCGGGATGCTCGGCCAACGCGGCCAGCCGGCGCAACGACTCCACGATGCGGGCGTGCAGGAGGCTGTCCAGCAAGGGGTTCTGCGCCCACTTGCCCGGCCCGCTGACCGGGACCTCGCCCATGGTGACCACGGTCCCGGCGGCGGTCCGCGCGAGACGAAGGTCCACCCTGGCCTCGCCGAGCGGCCGGCCTCGGGCCAGCAGCGCCAGGTGCGTGGGCGCCTGGCACACCTCGACGGTGGTCTCGCCCTTCAGCGTCGCCGGCCAGACGCCGACGGCGTGGTGGAGCCGTGAACCCGGGCGCGGCCAGCCGGTCTCGACGGCCCGGACGTTGGCGGACCCGACCACCCAGCCCGCGAACTGCCAGCCGTCGGACAGCACCTCGAAGAGCCGCTCCGGGGACGCGGACACGGTCACGCTCGCCTCTGCCATGGGCCAACCCTCACCCCGCGCCACGCTTACCGCGCGTTGGTCTCTCCCGGTGGCGTGGTCGGAGCCTGCGGCCCGACGCTGGCGGAGTGACTTTGGCGCGCTTGGCGCGCTCGGGTGGCCGACGCCCTGGCCGCGTGTCAGCGTCACGGAGTCGTGATTCAACCCAGAGTTGCGGAGATACCCGTGACGTAGGGATGAATCAGATGCGAGCACTGACGTGGCAGGGCAAGCGGGACGTCCAGGTCCTAGAGGTCCCGGACCCGAAGATCCTCGAGCCGACCGACGCCATCATCAAGGTCACCTCGACGGCGATCTGCGGGAGTGACCTGCACCTGTACGAGGTCCTCGGATCGTTCCTGGCCCCCGGCGACGTCCTGGGGCACGAGACGATGGGCGTGGTGGAGGAGGTCGGGTCCCAGGTCTCCCAGATCAAGCCCGGAGACCGCGTGGTGGTGCCGTTCAACATCTCGTGCGGGACCTGCTGGATGTGCTCGCGCGGACTGTTCGCGCAGTGCGAGACCACCCAGGTCACCGCGCAGGGCAAGGGGGCCGCGCTGTTCGGGTACACCGAGCTCTACGGGTCCGTCCCGGGCGGTCAGGCCGAGTACCTGCGGGTGCCCCAGGCCCAGTTCGGCCCGATCGTCGTCCCCGACGGCGTGCCCGACGAGCGGGTCCTGTACCTGTCCGACATCCTGCCGACCGCCTGGCAGGGCGTGGCCTACGCCGACGTCGAGCCCGGCGGGACCCTGGCGGTCATCGGTCTCGGTCCGGTGGGCCAGCTGGCCGCCCGCATCGCGCTGCACCAGGGCGTCGGCCGAGTCATCGGTGTCGACCTCGTGCCGGAGCGCCTCAAGCTCGCCGCCGCGTACGGTGTCGAGACGCTCGACATCAGCGGCTTGGACGACGTCGACGGCGCGCTCATCGAGCTCACCGGTGGCCGTGGCCCGGACGGCGTGCTCGAGGCGGTCGGGATGGAGGCGCACGGGTCGCCGGTCGGCAAGCTCGCCCACACGGCCGTCGGCCTGCTCCCGGACGCGGTGGCGAAGCCGTTGACCGACCGGATGGCCGTGGATCGCCTCGCTGCCCTGTACACCAGTCTCAAGGCGGTCCGGCGTGGCGGGACCGTCTCCGTGAGCGGGGTCTACGGCGGCGAGATGGACCCGATGCCGATGATGGAGATGTTCGACCGCGGGATCCAGCTGCGGATGGGTCAGTGCCACGTGAAGCGCTGGATCGACGAGATCTGGCCCGTCGCGCTGGCTGACGGCGACCCACTCGGACTCGAGTCCCTCGCGACGCACCACCTGCCGCTGCAGGACGCCCCGGCCGCGTACGACCTGTTCCAGCGCAAGGAGGACGGCTGCATCAAGGTCGTCCTGCAGCCGTGACCGCTGATCCCGCCAAGGGGGACGACGCCACCCCGCGCGTGGTCCTGGTCACCGGTGCGACGAGTGGGATCGGACTGGCGTTGGCGCGCGAGCTGGCCGCCGCCGGGGACCACCTCGCCCTGCTCGCGCGGAGCAAGGAGCCGTTGGACCGGACGGCGTCTGAGTGCCGCACTGCGGGCGCCGCCTCGGTCACGACCTTCGCCGCCGACGTCGCCGACGGTGCGGCTGTCGAGGCGGCCGTCCGCGACGTCGAACGCCGTCAGGGACCGATCGACGTCGTCGTCCAGTCCGCAGGCGTCGCCGCCTACGGCCGGTTCGAGGACGTGCCGCCGGAGGTGTTCGACGGCGTGCTGGCCACGAACGTGCTGGGCACGGCCAACGTCGTCCGCGCCGTGCTGCCGGGCATGCGCGACCGCAACGACGGTCGCATCGTGCTGATCGGGTCGGTCGTCGGGGCGCTCGCCGTCCCGGAGATGAGCGCGTACGCCGTGAGCAAGTGGGCCATCCGGTCGCTCGCGCGGCACCTGCAGATCGAGAACCGCGACCGTTCCGGCGTGCACATCACCCTCGTCACGCCCGGCGGGATCGACACCCCCATCTACCCGCAGGCGGCCACCTACAACGGCCACGTCGGCAAGCCGCCGCCGCCGATCTACGCACCGGAGACGGTGGCCCATCGGATCGTCCAGTCACTGAACAGGCCGCCCAAGCGGCTGGACGTCGGGATCACCAACGCGGTGATGGCCCTCGGGTTCGCGCTGCTGCCGTCGCTCTACGACGCGATCGTCACCCCGCTGTTCAACCTGGTGACGAAAGAACGCGAGAACGTCCCGCCGACCAGTGGCAACGTGCTGCGGCCGAACGCGGCACTCAACGCGCTGCGCGGGCGTCATCCCGGCCTGACCAACCTCCGGCGGCGCTGATCAAGCGAGGACCCGCTGCGAGCACCCCACTCGCCGCGCGGGTCCCGCCCGCGGTCTGGCCGGGGAGTCCACGCTTACCCACTGAGGGTGAGCCGCTGGGTCCCCATGGTGGGGATCATCGGAGGGCAGTCGGGACCACCGAAGGATGACCTGGTCTCGATGTCGACACCCGAGAGGGACCCTCATGAGTGACGAGCAGGTCAGCACGGCGACGAATCCCAAGGTCCTGGTCGTCTATTACTCGTTTACGCAGCAGAACCGGAAGGTCGCCGACGTCGTCGCCGACCGGCTGCGCGAGCGCGGGTGCAAGGTGACCACAGCGGCCATCGAGTTCACCGACAAGCGTTACATCGAGCGGTTCGCGGTGTTTCCGCTCAAGCACCGGATCTTCGACATCGTTCGGATGCTCCCGGCTCAGCTGCGTCGGGCAACCGGCGAGATCCGCATCCCCGAGGAAGCGCAGCGCGGTGGATACGACCTGGTTTGCGTTGGCTCGGCGACGTGGTGGCTCACCACCTGCATGCCGATCCGCTCGTTCCTGAAGGCCGACTCGACCAAGGCGCTGCTGTCCAGCACGCCGTTCGGCGCGTACGTCGTCTGCCGGCGGTACTGGAAGAGCAACCTCAAGAGCGTCCGGCGCATGGGAGCCAAGCAGGGTGGCGTCTGGGTTGACGGCATCCACTTCAAGGCCCTCGGTGGTCAGATCCGATCACTGCTGTCGTTGATCAGCTACCTGGGGACCGGTGAGAACCGGAGCCACTACCTCGGTGTGCCGATCCCGAAGCCGAACCTGACCGATGACTACGCCGACAAGTCCAAGGCTTTCGCAGACCAGTTGGCCGATCGGGCCGGAGCCACCAAGGCCGCCTGAGGTTCCAGCGGGCCTGGCACAGCCACGTTGTCCTGGTTCCACCGGAGACCGACTTGTTTGGGGTGCAGCATGCAAAGGTCAAACGCATGGAGACTGGCCGTCGTGGTCGTCACCTGCCTGGTCGCGGCTGGTTGCTCATCCGGAGATCACAAGGCGGCGAGTTCGTCGAGCGCGGCAGCCACCAGCGGATCGAGCGCGCTGGGCGGCATCGTGACGATCGCCATGGCACAGGTTGGTGACCCGGGCAACAAGTCCGTGGGTGTCATTCAGACGTTCGGCGGTCCCAAGGGCCAGTTCGTCGACCCGCCGAAGGGCACAGGCATCTACCAGACCTGTGCGGAGGCTCCGAAGCCGCCGCCTAAGTGTCTGACCGTGGGCGCGGTTGCCTATCCGTACGGCATCGGTGAGTTTGAGACCACCGTGAGCCAGTACGTGACCTTCCTCAACACCGCCGA
Source organism: Angustibacter luteus (assembly GCF_039541115.1). Taxonomy (NCBI): domain Bacteria; kingdom Bacillati; phylum Actinomycetota; class Actinomycetes; order Kineosporiales; family Kineosporiaceae; genus Angustibacter; species Angustibacter luteus. The sequence goes on along the minus strand of NZ_BAABFP010000008.1, from coordinate 258,381 downwards.
CCGCGAAGGCAAGAACCTGCGCAATCTCTACTACGACAACATGAGCCCTACGGTTTGGCCCCAGTACGGGTCGATCAGCTACAACCCGAGCGCTAGCGCCGGTGCGCACTACGCCGTGGCGTACCCCGAATGGGCGCAGAAGCCCTTCAACTTCGGGGACTTCAGCCGCGGCGCCCGCTTCGCGAACTCGCTGACCAACGGCAAGATCCTGTCGAGCACGCCGTCATCGTCAAACGGCTTCAACTACGTCACATACCAGGTCCAACTCTCGCCCGAGACCGAAAAGGGTATGTACGACATGAGGACCGAGGCCCCCACCCGCACCGCGAAGACCGGGTTCGTGATCTCCAGTAACGACGAGTGGATCAAGGCCGCGTACTACGACCCGAAGGGCGGTGGGACCAACTCGTACTGGGCCTACCCCACCGGGCCTCTCAACCCACCGAATCCCACCGTGCTCGACCCGAAGACCGGTGACGTGACGAACGCCAGCGACCAGCCGTTGGCCACGTACAACCCGAACGACCCGAATGGCTCGAACGACACCCCAGGATCGCCGACCGGTGCCGCACCCACGTGGTGCCCCTCACAGGCGGGACCGACCTGCGCCAAGGTGTTCCCGACCGAGCTCCCGCCGGGGCTGGACCTCCCGTCCCTGTACATGGCGAACGTCAGCACCGTGGGGCAGGCGAAGACTCCCTCACCATGGGGCACCTACGACCAGGGCGGGAACGTCGTGGAGGTCCTCGACAGCGTTGTGCCGCAGCCGGAGGGCTACAACTTCGTGCGGGACTGGCACTACTACCACGGGGGTGTGGCGAACGCGCCCGCCTATCAGGTGGAGATCTCGGCCTTCGGCCCTGCACCGGGGGACTGGCTCTTCACCCGCTACTACCCATGGCTTGGTTTCCGTCTAGGTGTCGTGGGGGACGCCGCAGCCACCGGGACCGCGACGCCGAGCGGTTGAGTAGGAGTATTCACCCAGAACGGGTGGTCCCCGTCGAACGCGAAGGGGAGAGGGTTACAGAACGCGCGCACCATTGCGGGCGAACGAGTCATGATGACGGCGACGAGACACGAGGGCTGACATGACTGACGACTTCGACCGGACCGTCCTGCCCATCCGTCGCCCACCGTTCCAGGGCGTCGCCGAGAAGACACTCGGCGGGTCGACCCCGGACTGGGGCCTGATCGGCCACGCCCAGGCCCCCGAGGGGGCGCCGAACGTGCTGCTCGTGCTCATCGACGACGCCGGGTTCGGCAACCCGAGCGGCTTCGGCGGCCCGATCAGCACGCCGCACTACGACCGGATGGCCGAGCAGGGCGTGCGCTACAACCGCTTCCACGTGACGGCGATGTGCTCGCCGACCCGGGCGGCCCTGCTCACCGGTCGCAACCACCACGCCGTGGGCATGGGTGGCATCCCGGAGTTCTCCTGCGGGTTCCCGGGGTACTCGGCGATGCTGCCGCGCGATGCGGCGCCCTTCCCGAAGGTGCTGAACGAGAACGGGTACTCGACGGCGTGCGTCGGCAAGTGGCACCTGACTCCGGAGAAGGAGCAGGGCCCGGCCGGACCGTTCAACCACTGGCCCAACGCCTGGGGCTTCGACTACTACTGGGGCTTCCTGGCTCCCGAGGCCGGCCAGTACGACACCATGATCGCCGAGAACCAGAAGTTCATCGGTGTGCTGGAAGGCAAGGACGGCAAGCCGTTCTACTTCCCGGAGGCGATGACCGACCAGGCGATCGACTGGCTGCACGGTGTCCGGGGCCACGACTCCGACAAGCCCTGGATGCTCTACTACTCCACGGGTTGCAGCCACGCGCCGCACCACGTCGCGAAGGAGTGGTCGGACAAGTACAAGGGGCAGTTCGACCAGGGGTGGGACCAGCTGCGCGAGGAGACGTTCGCCCGGCAGAAGGCCATCGGGGTGGTCCCCGAGGATGCCGTGCTCACTCCGCGGGATGCGGAGATGCCGGCCTGGGACTCGTTGTCGGAGAACGCCAAGCGGCTGTTCGCGCACCAGATGGAGGTCTACGCCGGCTACTCCGAGAACGCCGACCACCACGTCGGCCGGCTGCTGGCCGCGATCGAGGAGATGGGCGAGCTCGACAACACGGTCGTCGTCTGGATCTGGGGTGACAACGGCGCGAGCCTGGAGGGCACGCCCACCGGGTCGTTCAACGAGGGGACGATGGTCAACGGCCTGCCGCTGACCGACGAGGAGCAGATGCAGCTCGCGCTCAAGTGGGGCGGGCTGGAGGCCTGGGGCACCGAGATGATGTACCCGCACTACTCGACCGCCTGGGCCTGGGCGAGCAACACTCCCTTCCAGTGGGGCAAGCAGGTCGCCTCGCACCTGGGGGGCACCCGCAACCCGCTCGTCGTCCGGTGGCCCGAGCGGATCCAGGACGCCGGCAGCATCCGGTCGCAGTTCACCCATGTCACCGACATCGGGCCGACGATCCTCGACCTGGCCGGCATCCCGCAGCCCACCCTGGTCGACGGCATCGAGCAGCAACCGATGACCGGGGTGAGCTTCGCCGACTCGTTCACCGACGCGCAGGCCCCCGAACGGCACACCCAGCAGTACTTTGAGAACTTCGGCAACCGGGCCATGTACCAGGACGGATGGTGGCTCTCGATGCGGATGCCGCGGATCCCCTGGCGGCTCGACCCCGAGATGCTCAAGGCGTTCGCGCCGGGCGTGTGGAACCCGGACGACGACCCGGTCGAGCTCTACTACCTGCCGGACGACTTCGCACAGGCGAACGACCTGGCGGCCGAGCACCCGGAGAAGGTGAAGGAGCTGCAGGCGCTGTTCTGGGAGGAGGCGGAGAAGTACCACATCAAGCCCTTGCTGTCGGGCTTCGCGCCCTTCTTCGGCATCCTGCCGCCGCTCGGGTCGAACACGACCACCACCTACTACGGCAACGTGCAGAACGTCGCGCCCGGGCTCGTGCCGCGGATCTACAACCACTCGTACACGATCAGCGCCGACCTGCACATCCCGGACGGCGGCGCCGAGGGCGTCATCGTCGCCGACGCCAACCACCTCGGCGGGTTCTCGCTGTTCGTGGAGGACGGCAAGCTCAAGCACACCTACGCCTTCCTGGGGGTGTTCGAGTACCGCCAGGAGTCGACCGGTCCGCTGCCCACCGGTGAGGTGAACGTCCAGATGCGGTTCGTGGCCGACGAGGCCAAGCCGGCCACGCCCGGCGACGTCACGCTGGTCATCAACGGCGAGCCCGTCGGTGGCGGGCGGCTGGACCACACCGTCCCGTTCGGCTTCAGCGGCTACTCGGGTCTGGACGTCGGCCAGGACAACGGCCTGGTGGTCGACCGCACGTACGCCGACAAGGCGCCGTTCGCGTTCACCGGAACAGTGAGAAAGGTGGTCTTCGACGTGGCTCCGCACGACGACGCCGACGACGAGATCGACCTGCACGCCCATTCCGGCCAGGTCGACACCGTGCGAGGTATCAATGCCTGACTTCGACGTCGTCATCGCCGCCTACCTGATCCCCGACCTGGCGCAGCAGGACTTCGACGCCCTGGTCGCCCTCGTCGAGGCCAAGGAGCTCGAGGTGGAGGGCGTGGCCCTGGTCTCGGTCGACGCGGACGGCGAGGTCACGGTCACCGAGACCGGAGACCACCTGGGCCGCAAGGGGGCGAAGCTCGGCGGCGGCGTCGGCCTCGTCGTCGGGCTGTTCTCCCCGCCGTTGCTCGCGGCGGCGGTCGTCGGTGGGGCGGCCGGTGCCCTGATCGGGAAGTTCGCCCAGCACAAGGTGGAGAGCGGGTTGGGAGACAAGCTCGGCGCAGCCCTGCCGCCCGGCTCGGCCGGCATCATCGCGATCTACGACCGGGCCAAGAGCACCACCGTGCAGACCACGCTCGTCAGCGCCGTCCGGAGCTCCGTCGCCCCGATCGACGGGGGCGGTGCCAAGAAGCTCAAGGAAGCACTGGCGCAGGCGCAGGCGGGTATGAGCGGCGGCTGAGCCGGCAGGGAAGGCAGGGGAGGCAGCGGTGGACATCAGTCAGCTGGACCTGTCGCGGTTGCAGTTCGCGACGACGACGATCTACCACTTCCTGTTCGTGCCGATCACGATCGGGCTGGCGTTCCTGGTAGCGGTGCTGCAGACGATGTGGTTCCGCTCCCAGGACCCGGCGCTGCGAAAGCTCACGCGGTTCTTCGGACGCCTGCTGGTCATCAACATCGCGATCGGCGTCGTGACCGGCATCGTGCAGGAGTTCGAGTTCGGCATGAACTGGTCGCAGTACTCCCGGTTCGTCGGGGACGTGTTCGGTGCGCCGCTCGCGATGGAGGGACTCGGCGCGTTCTTCCTGGAGTCCACGTTCCTGGGGCTGTGGCTGTTCGGCTGGGACATCCTGCCGCGCAGGGTGCACCTCGCGACGATCTGGGCGGTGGCGTTCGGGGCGGCACTGTCGGCCGGGTTCATCATGGCCGCGAACTCGTGGATGCAGCACCCCGTCGGCTACGAGATCAATGCCAGCACCGGGCGTCCGGAGCTGACGTCGATCGGTGCGCTGTTCACCAACCCGGTGTTCGTCTGGGGCTATGCCCACGTCCTGCTGGCGTCGCTGGTCACCGGCACGCTGCTCGTGCTCTCGGTGTCCGCCTGGCAGGTCCGCCGCGGGACCAGCCCCGAGGTCTTCGTCCGCTCGATGATGCTGGCGCTGGCCCTGCTGCTGCCCGTCTCGGCGGTCACGCTCGGCGTGGGCAGCCACCTCGGCGTCATCGAGACCACGTACCAGCCGATGAAGGTCGCCGCGATGGAAGGGCAGTGGGACACCTGCGCGCCCTGCTCGTTCTCGGCCGCGCAGGTGGGCGGGTGGACCAGTGACGACCAGCAGGCCACCAAGATCATCGAGATCCCGCACCTGCTGTCGATCCTGGCGACCGGTTCGTTGGACGGGCAGGTCGTGGGTCTCAACGAGCTGCAGGCCCAGTACCAGCAGAAGTACGGCCCGGGCGACTACATCCCGAACGTCTTCATCCAGTACTGGTCGATGCGGGTCATGGCCTACCTGGGCTCGGTGCTCCCGCTGCTCGGCCTGTGGGGGCTCTGGCTGTGGCGGCGGCACAAGCTGACGTCGGCCCGGCTGTTCCTGTGGGTGTCCACCTGGGCCTTCCTCGCGCCCTTCGCGATGAACACGGCCGGCTGGCTGCTGACCGAGAACGGGCGCCAGCCCTGGGTGGTGCAGGGCCTGCTGCGCACGAAGGACGGCAACTCGCCATCGGTCAGCCTGGCCGAGGTGGCGCTCAGCCTCGGCATCTTCTGGGTGCTCTACCTGGCCCTGGGCGCGGTCTGGGGCTTCCTGATGCTCCGCTTCGCGCGACGTCCGCTGGACGAGGACGCCGAGGACCCCGCGGCGCCGGACGACCCGGACTCGCTGTTCCCCCGATCGCCGGCCCTGACCTACTGAGGTGGCGGCATGAGTCTGGACGTCCTCTGGTTCATCATCATCGCGGTCTTCTGGACCGGCTTCTTCGTCCTTGAGGGCTTCGACTTCGGGGTCGGGGTCCTGCACCAGGTCGTCGGCCGCACGGACACCGAGCGCCGCGTCGCCATCAACGCGATCGGCCCGCTCTGGGACGGCAACGAGGTCTGGCTCATCGTCGGTGGCGCGGCGATCTTCGCGGCGTTCCCGTCCTGGTACGCGACCTGGTTCTCGGCCGGCTACCTCGCCCTGATGCTGGTGATCGTGGCGCTGATCCTGCGCGGGGTGTCGTTCGAGTGGCGGGCCAAGCTCGACACCGACCGCTGGCGGGGCACCTGGAGCTGGGCGCTGACCATCGGATCGCTGCTCACGCCGCTCCTGCTCGGCGTCGCGCTGGGCGATCTGCTGGCCGGGCTGCCCATCGACTCCTCGCAGGAGTTCACCGGGACCTTCTGGGACCTGCTCACCCCCTACGGGCTGTGGCTCGGGCTGACGCTGCTCGTCCTCTGTGCGAGCCACGGCGCCACGTTCCTCGGCCTGCGGACGACCGGCCCCGTCGTCGTGCGGTCGCGTGAGCTCGCCCGCCGGCTCGGCGTCCCGACCCTGGTCTGCGTCGCGGTGTACGCGGTGTGGACCGTCGCGATCTCGGACGCCGGGGCCTGGCGGATCCTCGCGGCCGCCGTTCCGGTGGTGGCCGCGGCGGCGGCCGTGGTCCTCGTCCGGGCCGAGCGCGGCGGCCAGGCCTTCGCGGCGAGCGCCCTGACGGTCGGCGGGGTGGTCGCGGCGCTGTTCGCCAACCTCTACCCCGCCGTGCTGGTCTCCTCGACGAGCGCCGCCAACACCCTCACCGTCGCCGACACCGCCGCCAGCCACTACGCCCTCACGGTGATGACCTGGGTCGCCGTCGCTGTCTTCCCGCTCGTGCTGCTCTACCAAGGCTGGTCGTACTGGGTCTTCCGCGCCCGGATCAGCGCGCCGCCGGACCCCGCGGGAGACACGGGTCAGCTGCGCCCGGCCGGACGTCGTCCGAGGGGCTGAGGCGGTGGGGGCAGCAGGGCGCGGCGGCGCCGCAGCTCACGCTCGACGTGGGCGTCCGAGGTGATCTCGACGAGCTCGCCGGCGTGCCGCAGCGTGAGCCGGGCGTCCGCGCCGTCCCGGATCGAGTACCGGACGTGCCGGTGGTCGATGTCCACGGTGAGCCGGACGTCGCGCCAGCGCAGCCGGAAGGTCAGCCGGGTGATGGACTCCGGCAGCTGCGGGTCCAGCGACAGCACGCCCTCGTCGTCCCGCAGGCCGCCGAAGCCGGCCACCAGGGCGGTCCACGCGCCGGCCAGCGAGGCCATGTGCAGGCCGTCGCGGGTGTTGTGGTGCAGGTCCCGCAGGTCGATGGCGGCGGCCTCGTACGCGTAGTCGTGGGCCAGCTCCAGGTGGCCGACCTCGGCGCACATCACCGCCTGGGTGCAGGCCGACAGCGAGGAGTCGCGCACCGTCCTGCGCTCGTAGTAGTCGACGTTGCGGGCCTTCTGGTCGTCGGTGAAGGCGTGGCCCTGGAACTGCATGGCCAGCACCAGGTCGGCCTGCTTGATCACCTGCGCCGGGTAGAGCCGCACGTAGGGCTCGTGCAGCAGCAGCGGGTAGCGGTCGGTGCTCGCGGCGAAGTCCCACTCGGCGAACGTGGTGAAGCCCTCGCACTGCTGGTGCACGCCGAGGTCCGCGTCGTAGGGCAGGGCGACGTCGTCCGCGGTGTCCCGCCAGGCGGCCGCCTCCTCGGTGTCCACGCCCAGGGCGAGCGCCTGCTCCGGGTGCCGCACGGAGGCGTCGGCCGCGCAGCGCAGGTTGTGCGCCGCCATCAGGTTGGTGAAGACGTTGTCGCGGACGATGGCCGTGTACTCGTCGGGGCCGGTGACCCCGTCGATGTGCCAGACGCCGTGCCGGTCGTGGTGGCCCAACGACATCCAGAGCCGGGCCGTCTCGACCAGCACCTCCAGCCCGCACTCGCGCTCGAGGTCGTCGGTCCCGGTGACGAGGCGGTGGCGCTCGAAGGCCGCGGCGATGTCGGCGTTGACGTGCCAGGCGGCGGTGCCGGCCGGCCAGTAGGCCGAGCACTCGTGGCCGCGGATGGTGCGCCAGGGGAACGTCGCCCCCTTGAGGCCGAGCTGCTCGGCGCGGGCGCGGGCCAGGTCGAGGGTGGACGCGCGCCAGCGCAGGGCGTCCGCCGCGGCCTCGGGCACGGTGTAGCTCAGCACCGGCAGCACGTACGCCTCGGTGTCCCAGAAGGCGTGCCCGTCGTAGCCGGGGCCGGTGAGTCCCTTGCCGGCGATGGCCCGACGCTCGGCGCGGGCGCTGGCCTGCAGGACGTGGAAGAGCCCGAACCGCACGGCCTGCTGGATGTCGGCGTCGCCCTCGACCTCGACGTCCGCGCCGTCCCAGAACTCGTCCAGGTAGGCCCGCTGCCCGTCCAGCAGGCCCTGCCAGCCGCTGTAGCGGGCGCTGGCCAGCGCGCCGGAGACCTGGTCGCGCAGCGCGGGCCGGGTGCGCAGGCTGGACCAGCCGTAGGCCAGGTACTTGACGATGCGCAGCCGCTGCCCGGGGCGCAGCCCGCAGATGATGGTGGTGCGCGCGTAGTCGGGCGCCGCGTCGGTCTCGACCTCGACCCGGCCCGGCACCTCGACCTCGTGGTCCATGCCGGCGGCCATCATCAGCTGACTGGCACGCGTGCGGTGCAGCAGCACCGCACCGCGCTCGCCCTTCTCGTGCATCACCGGCTCCAGCGGCCGGGACAGCGCCGCGGACACCCGCGGGTCCTTGGAGGTCACCGGCTGGTCCTCGTTGGAGACCAGCTCGGACTGCACCGTCACCCGGGTGAACTGGTCGAGCGCCTCGACGACGTACTCGATCGCGGCCACGCCACGCTGCTCGAAGGACACCAGCCGGGTCGAGGTGATGGCGACCTCCTTGCCCGCGGGGGAGCGCCAGCGCGCGGTGCGCAGCAGCGTCCCGGCGCGCAGGTCGAGCACCCGCTCGTGCTCCAGCAGCTCGCCGTACCGGACGTCGAACGGCTCGTCGTCGACGAGCAGCCGGATCACCTTGCCGTTGGTGACGTCCACCAGCGTCTGGCCGTCCTCCGGGTAGCCGAACCCGGCCTCGGCGTAGGGCAGCGGCCGGGTCTCGTAGAAGGACCCGAGGTAGGTACCGGGCAGCCCGGCGGGTTCGCCCTCGTCGAGGTTGCCGCGCAGCCCGATGTGGCCGTTGCTCAGGGCGAAGATGGACTCCGACTGCGCGATCAGCCCCAGGTCCAGCCGGGTCTCGCGGATGTGCCACGGCTCGACCGGGAACGCGCCCTGCTCGATCACAGCAGCTCCTCCAGGCTCTGCACGACGACGTCCGCCCCGTGGCTGCGCAGGGCGGCCGCGTGGCCGACCCGGTCGACGCCGACGACGATGCCGAAGTGCCCCGCCCGCCCGGCCTCGACGCCGGACAGTGCGTCCTCGAAGACGGCTGCGGCGTCCGGGGGCACGCCCAAGCGCTGCGCGCCGAGCAGGAACGAGTCCGGGGCCGGCTTGCCGCGCAGGTGCTGCTCGCGGATCGTCACGCCGTCGACCCGCTGCTCCACGAACCGGTCCAGCCCGGTGAGCTCGAGGACGTCCTGGGTGTTCGCGCTGGACGAGACCACCGCGATCTTCAGGCCCGCGTCGGCTGCTGCGGCGAGGTAGCGCCGGCCGTCCTCGAAGACCTGCACGCCGTCGCGGTGCAGGGTCTGCTGGAACGCGGCGTTCTTGCGGTCGCCCAGCGCGGTGACCTCGTCGTCGTCCAGCTCGATGCCCCGGCTGGCCAGGAACGTGCGGACGCCGTCGTCGCGGGGCAGCCCGTCGACGTACCGCTGGTAGTCCGCGACCGGGTCGAACGGCTGGAACGGCTCGCCGCCGCGGTCGGCGCGCTCGCGCAGGTACGCGTCGAACATCGCCGTCCACGCCTTCGTGTGCACGCTCGCCGTGTCGGTCAGCACACCGTCCAGGTCGAACAGGCAGGCCTGCACGTGGTCCGGAAGTCCGAGCACCGTTCCTCCCTGCGTCGACGGCTCCTCCACGCTACCGACGGGGGTGCTCAGCGCTGGGACGTCGCGGCCGGTGTCACGCCCTTTCGAAACGGGCCTCGCCGGGCTGGTAGCCGAGCGACCACTCCAGGCCGCCCACCTGCGAGCGCAGGAAGTCCGTGGCGACCTGTCGGGAGCCGGGGTCGGTCGAGTCCGCGTCGGGGTGCTCACCGAGCCAGCGTTCGAGGGTGAGCAGGATCGCCCCGACGTACGCCGTGGTGATCACGTCCATCGGGACTCGCGGTTCGTGGGCGGGGGCCGCGACCATCCGGGTCAGGACGGCGCCGGTGAGTCGCTCGAAGGCCGCGACGAGCTCGGTCCGGGCCACCGAGCCTCCCTCGCCGCTGATGACCAGCCGGTACAGGGCACGGTGCCGCGCCGCCTGGTCGAAGATCGTGAACACCGCGCCGCCCGTGTAGACCGGCGGCTCGGGCGCGGCAACGGCCTGGGCGCGCTCGGTGAGCTCGGCGACCAGCTGCTGGCTGACCTCGAGGAGGAGCGCCGGCTTGTCCTTGACGTGCGCGTAGAACGTGGCCCGCGCGACGTCGGCGTACTCGGTGATGTCCTCCACCGTGATCGCGTCATACGGTTTGGCCGCGACGAGGGTGATCAAGGCCTGCTGGAGGGCGGCTCGCGACTTGCGTTGTCGTCGGTCGGTCACGTCCGCAGCATACAGTTGACCTACTAATAGACAAGCAGTATGGTAATGGTCGATACGTTGGGTATTGGGGGTTAGTGGTGTCAGCTGGCTGGACGGTGCTCGCTGCCCTCCAGCTCGTGCTGGCCGGCTTCGCGCTGCTGCTCGCCGCCCAGCAGGCCAGCGTCTGGCGCTGGGAGGGCCCCCGGTCCCCGGCCCGGCTCATCGTGTTCACCGCGCTGGCCGCCGCCGCCGTGCTGGTCACGAACGACCTGGTGATCCGGGCCCTCGCCAAGCCGGTGACCCCCGACTGGCTGCTCTTCGCCCGCTCGGTGGCGCTCGCCGTGCTCGCCGTCAGCACGCTGCCACTGGCCGGCAGCATCGCCGGTCGGCCGCCACCGCGGTGGCTGACGTCGGCCATCGTCGTGGTCGCCGGGACGCGACTGGTCCTGTGGCCGGGCACGGACCTGATGTTCCGTCACCGGCTGGCGGACGGCATGCCGGACTACGGGCCGCTGATGGGCCCGACCGGATTCGTCGTCATCGCCCTCGTCTTCGGGTACCTGTGCGTCAGCTCCGGGCGCGGCCGCTCGGACCGGGAGCGGTCGGTGCTGGTCGTCGGCTTCGTCCTGTCCCTGGTGCTCGCCGTCGTCACCGTCGTGTCGGGCTCCGCGGTCGCGGCGGAGGTGCTGTCGGGCTACGTCCCGCTGCCCGCCCTGATCTCCATCGCCGCCATCCTGTGGGGGCGCCAGATGAACGCCTACCGGACCGTCCGGCGGCTGGCGGACGACCGGCAGCGCGCCAACGACGAGCTCAAGCGGCGGGCGGCCACCGACGAGCTCACCGGGCTGGCCAACCGGTCCCGCCTGCGCGAGCTGGTGAACCAGGCGATCGCGGACGGCGCCCGCCACCCGGCGACCCTCGCCGTCGCCCTGTGCGACGTCGACCGCTTTCGCGCGATCAACGACGTGCACGGTCACCCGGCGGGCGACGAGGTGCTCGAGGAGCTGGCCCGCCGACTGGTCGGCCTGGCCCGCGGCTGCGACGTCGTCGGTCGCTTCGGCGGCGACGAGTTCGTCGTGCTCTGCACCGACGCGGACGGCGAGGACAGCGTCGCGGAGCTCGGGCAGCGACTGACCGCGGCCTTCGAGCAGGCGTTCGTCACCACCCGGGTCAGCGCCGCCGTCACGGCCAGCGTCGGCATCGTGACCACGACCGCGGACGGCTGCAGCCAGGCCGACGCGGACACCATGTTCCGGGACGCCGACACCGCGATGTACGACGCGAAGGCCCGCGGCGGCGCCTTGATCGGCCAGTTCCACGACGGCCTGCGCTCGGCCGTCGTCTACCGCGCCGACCTCGAGCGCCGGCTGGTCGGGGCCGTCGAGCGGGGCGAGATCCTCACCCACTTCCAACCCATCCTGAGCCTGCCGGACCGGCGGATCGTCGGCTTCGAGGCCCTGGCCCGTTGGCAGCAGGGCAGCGCCACCCTGTCGCCGAACGAGTGGATCCCGATCGCCGAGTCGACCGGGTTGATCAACGAGATCGGCGAACACGTGCTGCGGCAGGCCGTGCAGCAGCTGCAGCGGTGGCTGGCGGACGGGCACCAGGTCACCCTCAGCGTGAACGTCTCACCCCGCCAGCTCTCCTCGCGCCGGTTCGCCGACGCTGTCCTGGGCTGCCTGGCGACGGGGGTGCCGCCGGGGCTGATCGCGCTCGAGGTCACCGAGTCGCTGGCCGTGGACGAGGCAGCCTCCGCGATCCTCGCCGGCCTCCGGGCGGAGGGCGTGCGGATCGCTCTGGACGACTTCGGCACCGGGTACAGCGCGCTGGGCGCGGTGTCGCGCCTGCCGGTCGACGTCCTGAAGGTCGACCAGTCGATCGTCCGGCGGGCCAACGACCCGCAGGGGCGGGCGCTGCTCACGTCCGTCCTGGCCATCGCCCGCTCGCTGGGGCTGACCACCGTCGCCGAGGGCGTCGAGACGCCCGAGCTGGAGGCGGCGCTGGCCGAGCTCGGGTGCGAGCTGGTCCAAGGTTTCCTCTACAGCCCAGCGGTGGACGCCGAGACCGCCGCCGCGATGCTGGTCTAGCCGGCAGCCTCCGGCTCCGCGTCAGCCGGGGCGGGGTTCGCCGGGTCGGAGGCGCTGCCGCTGTAGCGGTTCAGGGCCACGGCGACGCCCGGGAACACCATCACGGACAGCACGCCGGCGCCGACGAGCGCCGCCGCGTTCGCCGGCAGCATGTGACCGGTGCTCAGCCCGATCTCGGACAGCGCGACCAGCAGCGGCAGCGCCGTCGCGGTCAGGAACATCATCTGGAACCGTTGGGGCAGCGGCAGCAGACCGCGGTAGAGCGCCAGTGCGGGCAACCCGCGGACCAGCAGCAGCAGGACGAAGAAGACCAGCAGCCGCCACGGGTTCTCGGCGATGGAGCGCAGGTCCAGACCCATCCCGGAGGACACGAAGAAGACCGGGATGAAGAAGCCGTAGCCCACGGCGTCCAGCTTGGTCTCCAGCGAGTGCACGTCGCCGGGGGCCCACCGCTTGAGGACCACGCCGGCCAGGAATGCGCCGAGGACGACGTCCAGCCCGAAGTTGCTCGCGACCAGCAGCAGGGCGAACAGCAACGTGAGCGTGAACCGCAGGGTCGTCTGGGACGTCGCGTGCTCGCCCTCGCGCGCGATGGTGGCGAACCGCTTGCTGCGCGCCAGTCGCGGGACGTACGTGAGCGCCAGCGCCACCACGCCCATCGCCAGCAGCGACACCAGGCCGAGGACCTTGCCGTTGGCGCTGAGGAAGATCGCGATCCCCACGATCGGCAGGAACTCGCCCACCGCCCCCGCCGGGAGCACGTAGTGCCGGAACGAACCGGACAGCATGTCGTTGTCGCGCAGGATCGGCAGCAGCGTGCCGAAGGCCGTCGTGGTGAGCCCCAGCGCCACCGGCACGAAGGCGTGCACGAAGCCCAGGGCCGCCAGGACGCCGGTCACCGCCACGGCGATGACGGCCGTCACGAACCAGGCGACCACCGCTCGCCGGCCGCCGCGCTCGCGGAACAGCTCCAGCTCGAGCTCGTAGCCCGCCATCAGGAACAGGAACCCCAGCCCGATGTTGGCCAGCAACGAGATGTCCGCGCGGTCGGCCAGGTCCAGGACCTCAGGGCCGATCAGGATCCCGCCCAGGATCAGCACCACGACCTGCGGCACCTTGGCCGCGTGCAGCAGGCCGGCGACGAACGGCGCCAGGGTGGCCACCAAGGACACGACCAGGAGCGTGCGCAGACCGGTCTCGAGACTCATCGCCGTCGCCTCCTGGTGAGTTCGCTCCCGGTAGGTCACCACGGCCAGGTCACGAGCGCGTCACCCGTTGTGGGCGATGACAGGGCGGGCGCCGCGGCCGAGGGTGGGTGAGGAAGATCAACGAGAGTGAGGCCGGCATGGACGAGTACCCGCCGATCGAGGACCACGGCATGATCGGCGACCTGCAGACCGCCGCCCTGATCTCCAAGGACGGCGCGATCGACTGGTACTGCTGCCCGCGGTTCGACTCGCCCAGCGTGTTCGCGAGCCTGCTGGACAGCCGCGCCGGCGGGGTCTTCCGGATCGCGCCGAGCACGCCGGACTACACCTCGCGCCAGCTGTACTTCCCCGACACCGCCATCCTGATCACCCGGTTCATGACCGAGAACGGCGTGGGTGAGGTCGTGGACTTCATGACCGTCCGGCCGGGCCCGGAGGCGACCGACAACCACCAGCTGGTGCGGCTGGTCCGCTGCGTGCGCGGTGAGATGACCTTCACCATCGACGTGAACCCCCGGTTCGACTACGCGCGGATCGGCCACGAGACCGTCAAGACCGAGCACGGGGTGGTGTTCCGGGCCGACGGGCTCACGCTCACGCTGCACGCCGTGCGCGACCCCGACCACGAGCACCTCACGGTCTGGGAGGTCTCCGACGACGGCCGCGGGGTGCGCGGCACGGCGAGGCTGCGCGCCGGCGACGTGCGCGGCGTGGTGCTGGAGTCCGGCGCGGTCGGGCCACCGCGGGAGATCTCGGTCGCCGAGGTGGAACGGTTGGAGAGCGAGACCGAGCAGTTCTGGCGCCACTGGCTGCGGCAGTCGACGTACACCGGCCGCTGGCGCGAGGCGCTGCAACGCTCCGCGATCACGCTGAAGCTGATGACCTACGCGCCGACCGGCGGCATCATCGCCGCACCGACCGCTGGCCTGCCCGAGCAGGTCGGCGGCGAACGGAACTGGGACTACCGCTACACCTGGGTCCGGGACGGCTCGTTCTCGGTGTACGCGTTGCTGGGCATGGGCTTCACCGACGAGGCCGCGGCCTTCTGCGGGTGGCTGCGCGACCGCGTGCAGGAGAAGGTCGGCGGCGAGTCCGGCCCGCTGAACATCATGTACCGCGTCGACGGCTCGTCGGACCTGAGCGAGGAGACGCTCGACCACTGGTCCGGCTACCGCGGCTCCTACCCCGTGCGGATCGGCAACGGGGCGATGGAGCAGACCCAGATGGACATCTACGGCGAGGCCGTCGACAGCATGTACTTCGCCGACCAGCACGGCATCGAGCTCGACCACGGCGGCTGGCTGGCGCTGCGCGACATGATCGACTGGCTGACTGACCACTGGGACCGCCCGGGGGAGGGCATCTGGGAGACCCGCGGCGGCAAGCAGGACTTCACCTACGGGCGGGTGATGAGCTGGGTGGCCTTCGACCGCGCACTGCGGCTGGCCACCAGTCGCGGGCGACCGGCGCACGCCGACCGCTGGGCCAGCGCGCGCGACGCCGTCTACTACCAGGTGATGGACAAGGGCTGGAGCGCCGAACGGCGGTCGTTCGTGCAGCACTACGGCAGCGACGTCCTCGACTCCTCGCTGCTGCGGATGGCCACGGTCGGCTTCATCTCGCCGACCGACCCGCAGTGGACGTCCACGCTCGCCGCGATGGACGCCGAGCTGGTCACCGACAGCCTCGTCTACCGGTACGACCCGGCCGCCTCGCCGGACGGCCTCGCGGGCTCCGAAGGCACCTTCTCGCTGTGCACGTTCAACTACGTGGACGCCCTCGCCCGGGCCGGCCGGCTCGACGAGGCCCGGCTGACCTTCGCCAAGATGCTCACCTACTCCAACCACCTCGGCCTGTACTCGGAGGAGATCGGCGCGACCGGTGAGCAGCTCGGCAACTTCCCGCAGGCCTTCACCCACCTCGCCCTGATCGACGCCGCCATCACCCTCGACGCGGCCCTCAACCGACAGCGCCGCAACGTCCCGGGAGGTGCGCGATGACGACGTCCACGGAACCGGCCGACGTCCTCGTGGTCTTCGGGATCACCGGCGACCTCGCCCGGGTCATGACGTTCCGCTCGCTGTACCGGCTGGAGCGCCGCGGCCTGCTCGACTGCCCGGTCGTCGGGGTGGCCGTGGACGACTGGTCGCTGGACCGGCTCGTCCAGCGCGCCCGGGACTCCATCGTGGCCACCGGCGAACCGCTCGACGAGGACGTCTTCGCCCGGTTCGCCGCCCGGCTCTCCTACGTGGCCGGAGACTTCGGCGACGCCGGCACCTACCAGCGCGTCGCCACCGCGACCGGCGCCGCCCGGCGTCCCGTCTACTACCTGGAGATCCCGCCGTTCCTGTTCTCCACCGTCGTCAAGGGGCTGGCCGAGGCCGAGCTCACCACGGACGCGCGGATCGTCATCGAGAAGCCGTTCGGCCACGACCTGCAGTCCGCGCGGGCGCTCGCCGCCGAGCTGCACCAGTACGTCGAGGAGTCCCAGCTCTGCCGGGTCGACCACTACCTCGGCAAGATGGGCCTGGCCGAGATCCTGCACCTGCGGTTCGCGAACACCATGCTCGAACCGCTGTGGAACCGCCAGTACGTCGAGTCCGTCGAGATCACGATGGCCGAGAGCTTCGGCATCGACGGGCGCGGCCACTTCTACGAGCCGGTCGGCGCACTGCGCGACGTCGTGGTGAACCACCTCATGCAGGTCGTCGCGGCGGCGGCCATGGAGCCCCCGGGCGGCCGCAACCCCGACGCCCTCAAGGACGCGCAGGTCGCGCTCTTCCGCGCCGTCGCGGACGCCGACCCCGCGCACTACGTGCGCGGCCAGTACGACGGGTACAAGGACGTGGACGGCGTCGCGGCCGACTCGACCACCGAGACGTTCGTGGCGCTGCGCCTGGAGATCGAGAACTGGCGCTGGTCCGGCGTCCCCTTCTACATCCGCACGGGCAAGAAGCTGCAGGTCACCCAGACCGAGCTGCGGGTGGTCTTCAAGCAGCCGCCGCCGGTGGACTTCGGGTTCGGCTACGACGCCAGCGCGGACCGGCCGCGCGACCAGCTCGTCGTGAAGCTCGACCCGTCCACCGGGGTGCGGCTGCGCCTGGATGCCCGTCGAGCCGACGCCGACCGGGCCGAGTCCATCACCCTCGACATGGAGTTCGCTGCCGAGGGCGGCGAGGCGCCGACGCCGTACGAGGTGCTCCTGCACGCCGCGATGATCGGGGACACGTCGAAGTTCAAGCGGCAGGACCTGGTCGAGGAGAACTGGCGCATCATGCAGCCGCTCATCGACCACCCGACGGCCGTCCAGTCGTACGAACCCGGCTCGTGGGGGCCGGCGGCGGCCGACGCGCTGGTCGAGGAGACGGGCGGCTGGCACGGACCCTGGATCGTCTAGGGCCATGACCGACCGGCCACCCATCAACGTCCGCGAGACCCGGGCGATGACCGGGTTCCTGCGGGACGCGGTGGAGGCCGGCTCCGAGCAGGAGCGCGATGCCGCGCTGGACGCCGGGATCGTCGCGTGGGGCCGGGAGTTCGTCGACCTGCTGCGGTTTGCCGCAGGGGAGGCGCCGGACCCCTGGCAGCCGGTGCTGGACGCCGGGCTGACGCGGCTCCTGCGCTGGCTCGGCGGCGCCGTCCTCACCGCGCGGGCCGACGAGGACGAGCGGCGGGCCATCGTCGCGCTGGAGGTCGCCGAGCTGACCCCCGCTCTGGCCCGGCTGGCCGTCGAGGCGCTGCGCCGCTTGCCGGCCGGCCACCCGCTGCGCCGCGAGCACCTGGACGTCGCCCTGGCCCGGGCGCGCCGTCACCTGGTCGACCCGCAGACGGACGACGAGGTGGAGGGCCGCCTCCTGACGCTGGGTTCGCTGATCGACCAGGACCCCGACGGCGAGGACGTCGACGACCTGGTGGCCGAGGGCGAGCGGCTGCTGCCCCGCGGCCGGGACCCGTTCTCCCGCAGGGCGTTCCGGATGGCGGCAGGGGCCGTGTTCATGGGGCGGCTCATCGCTTCCCGGGACGCCGAGGACCGAGCGGGCGTCACCGACGCAGCGCGGCGGGTGCACGAGCTGCTCGACCCGGTCGTCGAGGGGCTCACGGAGGCCGGCGACGCGACCGCGCTGCCGTTGGCCGCGCTCGCCTACGAGCTGGACGACGACGAGGGTGCCGCGCTGGATCTCTACCTGCGGGCGCTGGACGGCGAGCACGCCGAGGCGCTGACCGAGGAGCAGCGGCTCACTGCGCTCACCGCGGTGCTGCGGACCGGCGTCCTCGTCGGCCGTCACGAGCCGGTGACGGCGTTCGCGCGCGAGACGCTCGGCCGCCTCGTCTTCCGGTACGCGACGGAACCCGATCCGCAGCGGGCTGGCGAGCAGCGCGAGGCGGTGGACGCGGCGCTGGCCAACATCGGGTCCGCCTGCGCGGCCACCGGCGACCTGGACCTGCTGCTGTGGGCGTTGGAGACCACCAGCAGTGCGCGGCTGCGGTACCGCAGGGCGATCCGGCAGGGCCGGTCCGCGGCGAGCATCCGCAAGCTCGAGGCCGCGTTGTGGAGCGCCGAACGGGGAACCGGCGGCACGGGCAGCTCGGGCGGCGGCTCGGGTGATCGTGAGCTGCGTCGCGAGGGTCGCGCGGCGCGGCAGGTCACGGCGGTGGCCAGGCTGCGTGAGGCGCACCGCCGCGAGGCGCTGCGGCACCGCCGCGAGCTGGCGGTGCCGACGGCGGATGAGGTGTCGGGACGGCTGCGCCGCGGCGAGGGGGTGGCCGTCCTGGGCGCCGGCCGTTGGGGCACCGCGGTTCTGCTCCTGGAGGGCGCCGGCCCGCCGGACGGTGAGGCGGTGGGGGGAGGCGTGCTGGACGAGCCGCTCCACGCGTGGGCGAACACCCTGGGCTCGGACGATCCCGCCGGGTGGGCCTACGCGGTCGGCCTGCCCTGGGCCTTCGACACCCTGGCCGGTGCCGACCGGCGAGCGGCCCTCGAACGAGCCCTGGCGAAGGCCGACGAGCAGGTCGGGCGGCTGCTGCTCGCCTGGTCCGGCGAGCGCGGGCTGGACCGGGTGTGGCTCGTCCCGCACGGGATCCTGGGGCTGCTGCCGTGGTGGGCGGTGCCGAGCCTGCGCGGTCTCGACGTCCGCCAGGTGGCGTGCCTGGCGATGCTGCCGTCCGCGCGGGGGGCGGCGCAGCTGCGCGGTCCGGCCGTGGTCGTGGGCAACGCCACCGGGGACCTGCCGGCGGCGTCGGCGGAGGCCGGCAGCGTGGCCGCGCGGCTGCGCGCCCGTGGCGTCCCGGTCGCGGACCTGCCCGTCGACGAGTGCACCGAGGACGGGGTGGCGGCGGCGGTGAGCGGGGCGCGGCTGCTGCACTTCTGCGGGCACGCGACGTCCGAGATGACGGACAGTGCCCGCTCGGCGCTGCACGTACGACCGGACCCGCGCTGGTCCGGGCCCAGCGTCCTCGAGGAGCTGGACCGGCTGGTGGCCGGCGCGTCCTGGCGGGGGGAGCCGGACGAGGCACGCAGCGCGGAGGTGCGGCTCGACGACGGGACCGGCCCGCCGCTGCCCGGCCTGCTCCGCGAGGAGGACGTCGGTGGCGGCGTCACGCTGCGCCACCTCGAGCACGGCCCGGCCGGGACGCTGCAGGCCGTCTACGTCGGCGACCGGCTGGTCCGGCTGGCCGAGCTCTGGTCAGCCGGCGACATGGCGGTCTCGGGCGCCCTGCGCGACGTGCGCCTGGCGGTGCTCTCGGCGTGCCAGAGCGGCGGTGGTGCGCTCAGCCTGGGCAGCGACGAGCTCGGCGGGCTGCCTGCGGCGATGCTGCTGGCCGGGGTCCGCTCGATCGTCTGCACGGCGTGGACCGTGGACGACGTGCTCGCGGCGGTGTCCGCCGACCTGCTCTGGGAGCTGCTGTGTGCGCAGCCGAGCGGACTCGTCGACCTGTACGTGCTCGTGGGTGAGGTCCGCGACCGCCTGGCGCAGCTGAGCCGGGACGATGCGGCTCGGCGGATCGGGGACCTGCGCGCCGCCGCCCCGGACGGCCGCACCCGCTTCCGCCTGGAGGCGGCCGCGGCGGGGCTGGCGCCGGGACGTCCCTTTGCGCGACCGTTCGAGTGGGCTCCGCTGTACGTGGTCGGTGAGCCCCTGGTGAGGTGGAGGCCGGCATCATGACGGAGTGGGACCAGGTGCTGCAGGCGACCGACGGCGCGGTGGCGGCCAGCGAGGACGACGAGCTGCTCGTCGTCACGTCCGCGACCGGGCCCGTGCTCGCGATCGAGCTCGCCCAGGAGTGGTTCGGCGAGGATGACGACCGCAGCGCCCTGCGCCTGGTCGTCGACGGCATCGACAGGGGGGTGCTGCGCCGCACCGCCGCCTACGCGCTGGTCGGGTCCAGCGACCGCGGCACCCTGGGGGCCGGTGACCACGCCACGCTGCCGGGGCACTCGGTCGAGTACGTGGTGCTGCGGCTGCACTGCCCCCACGAGGGCTGCCAGGTCAGCGGGTTGGCGCTGTCCTACGACCCCGACGACCCACCGACCTGCAGCGTGCACCACGTGGCGCTGCTGGTCGCCGCCTGACATGGGACTGGCCACCCTCGTCGGTCTGGACTCCGACACCCTCGGACCCCGGTTCTCGCTGGTGTCGCTGCTGCCGACGTCCGCGGGCACCCTGGTGGTGGCATTCGTCGTCGCCGCCGGCGCGCCGGGGGAGCAGCCCGGGTGGGACGAGGCGGTCCGGACGGCGCGCACCCTGGACGCCTCCGACGTGGCCCTGCTCGGGGTCGCGGTCCTGGTGGTCGCGGTGGTCCTGCACCCGCTGCAGCTCCAGCTCGTCCGGCTGCTGGAGGGCTACTGGGGCACCGGCTGGCTCGCCGCGCGGATCACGGCGCCGTTGGTCGCTCGGCAGCGCAATGCCCGTCAGGCGCTGATCGAGCGGGCCACCCTCGATCCGGCCACGACCGACCCCGCGGCCACCAGCGTCCCCGCGGACGCCGCGGTCGCCGACCAGGTCCGGCGGGCGCGCTACCCGAGCGACCCGCTGCTGCCGACCGCACTGGGCAACGCGCTGCGCGCCGCCGAGCGCAGCGCCGGACGCCGCTACGGGCTGGACGCGGTGGTGCTCTGGCCCCGCCTGTACCCGATCGTGCCGCCCGCCCAGCGGGCGGTCGTCGAGGACCGCCGCGACCAGCTCGACCTCACGGCGCGGATGTGCGCCACGTTCGCCGGGGTGGCCGTGGTGACCGCGGCGCTGCTCTGGCGCTACCCGCTCTGGTGGTTGCTGCCGTTGGGGGTCCTGGCCCTGTCGGTGCTCGCCTACCGGTCCGCCGTGGCCGCCGCGCTCTCCTACGGCGAGGCGCTGCACGTCACCTTCGACCTCTACCGCTTCGACCTGCTCGCCGCGCTGCACCTCCCGCTGCCGGCCGACAACGCGGCCGAGCGCCAGCAGAACAAGGCGCTCAGCACCTGGCTGCGCCAGGGCGGCCCGGCGCCGGAGGCCTACCGACACCTCGACTGAGCGCTACCAGCGGTCGACGTGCAGCACCTCGTCGAGCGGCTGGCGCGGCGCCTTCCTGAAGGTCTCGCCCGTGTAGTACGCCGTGGGGATCAACGCTCCCTGCCGGACGTCGTCCGGCAGGCCGAGCAGCGTGGCCACCTCGTCCTCGTACTCCAGGTGCAGCGTCGTCCAGGCCGTGCCGAGCCCGCGCGCGCGAGCCGCGAGCATGTAGCTCCAGGCGGCGGGCAGCAGCGAGCCCCACAGTCCCGCCTGGTTGCCGTCGTCCAGCCGCTTCGCGGTCAGGCACGGGATGACCAGCACCGGCGCCTCGCCCAGGTGCTCGCCGAGGTAGGCGACGCTGTCGCCGACCCGCTGCTGCACCGGGCCTCGGTCGGGGTCGTCCGCGAACAGCGCGCCGGCCGACCCGGGCGACTCCAGGTACGCCGCGACGGCCCGGCGGTAGACCTCACCGATGGCGGCGCGCCGGTCGGCGTCCGTGACCACGAGCCAGTGCCAGCCCTGCCGGTTCGAGCCGGACGGCGCCTGCAGTGCGACCTCCAGGCACTCGCGGACGAGCCCGATCGGGACGTCGCGGGTCAGGTCCAGGCGCTTGCGGACCGATCGGGTGGTGGTGAGCAGCTCGTCCGGGGTCAGGGGCAGCGTGGGCACGCTGACATCCTGCACCCGCCGCGTCCCGATTCACAGGTTGCTCGCAGGTGGGCCCAAGGAACCTGCCCGACACTGGGCGCGCAGCACCGACCCCAGGAGGAGCCCGCCATGACGGAGAGCACGCCGACGCCCACACCGGCTCCAGGCCGCAGTCGCTGGCAGCAGGTACGCGAGGCGCAGGTGCGGGTGACGTCCGTCGCCGCGGCCGTCGTCATCCTGCTCGTCGGCGGCGTCATCGGTTTCGGGATCGCGCAGGCGGGCGACGACTCCGGTCCGGCCCACCGCTTCGAGGACGGCCGAGGCCGCGGGCCCGGCATGGAGCAGCGCCAGATCCCGCAGCAGCGCCAGGGCCCTGCCCGCCGTTAGCGCACCTGCCGTGGCAGCCTGAGCCGCATGCGCATCGTGACCTTCAACATCCAGCACGGGCTCGCCGCGGCGCAGGACGTGGTCG
The DNA here is from genome assembly GCF_039541115.1 of Angustibacter luteus. NCBI lineage: Bacteria > Bacillati > Actinomycetota > Actinomycetes > Kineosporiales > Kineosporiaceae > Angustibacter > Angustibacter luteus. The sequence continues at coordinate 236,282 of NZ_BAABFP010000008.1, read as the reverse complement.
AGCTGAACCGGCTGCAGCGGGCCGTACGTGACCTCGACCCGGACGTGCTGTGCCTGCAGGAGGTCGACCACCGGCAGGAGCGTTCGGGCGGCGCGGACCAAACCGCGGCGGCGGCGCAGGCCATGGGGGCGGTCGCCCACCGGTTCGTGCCGGCACTGACCGGGACGCCGGGGCAGGACTGGGTGGCGGCCACCGGCGACGAGCCGCCAGACGCGCCCGGGTACGGCATCGCGCTGCTGTCCCGGCACCCGGTCGCGGCGTGGCAGGTGATCCGGCTGCCGGCGCTCGTGGCCGGTGAGGAGACCCGGGCCGCGGTCGCGGCGCAGGTCGACTCCCCGCGTGGACCGCTGACCGTGGTCAACACCCACCTGTCCTACCTGCGCCCGTCCAACCGGCAGCAGCTGCGGCTGCTCGTGGACGCCCTGGCCGACCTGCCGCGCCCGCTGGTGCTGACCGGCGACCTGAACCTGCGCCCGCGCGCCGTCCGTCGGGTCGCCGGCCTGCGGGCCCTGGCGTCGGCACGCACCTTCCCGGCGCCCGCGCCGGTCAAGCAGATCGACCACGTGCTGCTCGACGGCGAGCTCCCCGGCCTGCGGCGGCGGCCGGCCACGGGATCGGTGCGGACGCCGGTCTCGGACCACCGGGCGCTGTGGGTGGAGATCTAGCTACACGACGGCGAGGGCGTCGATCTCGACCAGCATCTCCTCGCGGGGCAGGCCGGTGAACACCGTGGTGCGGGCGGGCAGCACGCCGCTCGGGACGCGGGCCGTGACGAAGGCGCCGTAGGCGTCGTTCATCGGTCCGAAGTCCTCGCGCTTGGTCAGGTAGACGCGCAGCATCACGACGTCCTCGAAGGACGCGCCGGCAGCGTCCAGGATCGCGGCGACGTTCGCGAGCGTCTGCTCGGTCTGCCGCACGACGTCACCCGGGTGCAGGTACTCGTTGGTCTGCGGGTCGACCGGGCCCTGACCGGACACCTGCACGACGTTCCCCTTGCGGATGCCCTGCGAGAACGTGTGCGCGGGGGCGGGGGCGGCGTCCGTGCTGATCCGGGTCTTCTCGCTCATCGGGACCTCTCCTCGACTGGCTGGCTGGGGTGCAGGGCCGGCGACTCGATCGCGCCGGCCCGGACGACGGTAGCGGCCCACTGCTCGTCCGGGCAGGTCAGCAGGGCCTGGCGGACAGCGGCGGGCGCGGCCGGCGCGTGGTCGCCGTCGGTGACCAGAACCGTTGCGGCAGTGAGGTGTCCGAGCCGAAGGCACTGCTGCGCGGGGCGGCCGTCCAGGGTTCCCGCGAGGTAGCCGGCCGCGAAGGCATCGCCGGCTCCGATCGGGTCCAGCACGTCGACGGTGAGCGCGCTGACACTCGCCGTGCGACCGTCCGGCGCGGCGCTCACCGCGACGTGGTCATCGCTCTTCAGCACGATCACGGGCCGCTCGCCGAGCCGGGTCCGCAGGCTGGCGACGTCGCCGGTGCCGAGGGCGGTCTGCGCCTCGTCCGCACCCAGGAACGCGAGGTCGGCCAGCGACAGCAGCCGGACCAGCTCGACCGGGTCCCGTTGCCCCCACAGGGCCGGGCGCCAGTTCAGGTCCACGGTGAGCCGCAGGCCGTGCCGTTGCCGGGCCGCGTCCAGGGCGTCGACGAACGCGCCCGGGTCGGCCACCACGCCGAGCGTGATGCCGGAGACGTGCAGGATCTCGGCGGCCGCCAGCGCGGCGGTCACCGCGTCGCTGGCCAGCCAGTCGGCGTCCATCGCGCTCGCCGCAGAACCGTTGCGGTAGTAGTGCATGCGCGACGAGGAACCGTCGCGGTCCTTCAGGTAGAGCCCGGTCGGCCGGGAGAGGTCGACGTCCACGGCGGCGACGTCCACGCCGCGACCGGCCAGGTCGGCCACGACGAAGCGGCCGAACGGGTCGTCGCCGACGCGGGACAGCCACGCTGCCGCGACGCCCTGCGCGACGAGACCGCTGGCCACGTTGCACTCCGCGCCGCCGACCGAGCGGCGCAGCACCCTGGCGGCGTCCAACGACTCGGCGTCCGCGCCGGAGAGCACCACGAGACCCTCGCCGACGCACGCCACGGCTGACGGACGACCCTGCTGACCTGCCCCACCACGCACTCCGCGATCGTAGGAGCAATGATGGCGTGATGCCCGAGTTGATCGACTCCCACGCAGTGGCCCGGCTCGCCGCCATCGCGGTCGGACCCCAGGACAAGGCGCTCCCGGCGTCCTGCTGGGGCCGGACGCCGGCCGAGGTGGTGGCGCTCGGGCTTCGCCGGTCCGACCTGCCGACGCCCTTGCTCACCTTGTCGGAGCGGGCCCTCGGCGCGAACATCGAGCTGCTGGCACGCTGGGCCGCCGAGCGCGGCCTCGGCCTGGCGCCGCACGGCAAGACGACGATGGCGCCGCAGCTGTGGGCCCGCCAGCTGGCCGCCGGTGCCCGGGGGATCACGGTCGCCAACCTGAGCCAGCTCGCGGTGGCGCGCGCCTTCGGGGTGCGGCAGATCATGGTGGCGAACCTGCTGCTGTCGCCGCCCGGGCTGCGCTGGCTGGCCGGCGAGCTGGCCGCCGACGCCGACCTCGACGTCAGCGTCTGGGCGGACTCGGTCGACGCCGTCGCAGCCATGGACGCCGCGCTCGGGGACGACGCCCTGGCCACGGACGACGGCCGACCGGTCGACGTCCTGGTCGAGCTGGGCGGCCCGGGCGGGCGCACCGGTGCGCGCGATGCGGCGTCCGCGATCGAGGTGGCCCGGGCGATCGCGCGGTCGGCGCACCTGCGGCTGGCCGGCGTCGCCGGCTACGAGGGTGCGCTGGCGCACGACAGCGACGCGGCGGGCCTGGCCGTCGTCCGGGACTACCTGCGGGAGCTGGGCGACCTGCACCGCAGCGTGGCGGCCGAGGGGCTGTACCCGACCGGCGTGCGGCCGGTCGTGACGGCCGGCGGCAGCGCCTACTTCGAGCTGGTCGCCGAGGTGCTCGGGTCGCTCGGCTCCGACGGGGTCGACGTGGTGCTGCGCTCGGGGGCCTACCTGGTGCACGACGACGGCTTCTACCGGCACATCAGCCCGCTCGGCGAGGAGCCGCGGGCGGACGGCGGGCGCCTCACGTCCGCCATGCACGGCTGGGTGCGGGTGACCTCGCAGCCAGAGGTCGGCACGGCGATCTTCGACGCCGGCAAGCGAGACCTACCGTTCGACGAGGGGCTGCCGACGGTGCAGCGGCTGGCCGGCGGGGCACCGCTGGACGGCATCGAGGTGACGGCGCTCAACGACCAGCACGGCTTCCTGTCCTTCGACGCGCGGCGACCGGCGCCGGTCCAGGTGGGGGACGTGCTGCGGCTGGGCCTCTCGCACCCCTGCACCGCGTTCGACAAGTGGGGCCTGATCCCGGTGCTGGACGACGCGGATGCCGACGACCCGATGGTGGTCGACCTGATCCGCACCCGGTTCTGAGCCCTCGTGCCGGTCGACCTCCTGATCCGAGCCGCCACCGTCCTGGACGGCACGGGCGCACCGGGCACCGTCGCGGACGTCGCCGTCGACGGCGGTTCGATCGCCTCGATCGGCGGGGTCGGCGCGGCGCCCAGTGCCAGCCGCACCATCGACGCGGACGGACTGGTCCTGTGCCCCGGCTTCATCGACCTGCACGCCCACTCGGACCTGCAGATCCTCGCGAACTCGGCCCACACGGCCAAGGTGAGCCAGGGCGTCACCACGGAGGTGCTGGGCCAGGACGGGCTCTCGTTCGCCCCGGTGGACGCGGCGGTGCGGGCCCGGCTGCAGGACCAGATCGCGGGGTGGAACGGGCAGACCGGGGGCGTCGAGGAGCAGTGGGACTCGGTGGCGGGCTACCTGGACCGGCTGGACCAGGGCATCGCCTGCAACGTCGGCTACCTGGTGCCGCAGGGGAACCTGCGGCTGCTGGCGATGGGCGACGAGAACCGGCCCGCGACGGCAGCCGAGCTGGCGGTGATGGTCCGGCTGCTGCGCCAGGGCCTGACCGAGGGTGCGCTGGGGATGAGCAGCGGGCTCACGTACCCGCCGGGGATGTTCGCCGACACCGAGGAGCTCGTCGCGCTGTGCACGGTGGTGGCTGAGCACGGCGGCTACTACAGCCCGCACACCCGCTCGTACGGCGCCGGAGCGCTCGAGGCGTACGCGGAGATGGTGGACGTCGCGCGCCGGTCGGGCTGCGCGTTGCACCTGACCCACGCGACGATGAACTTCGAGCCGAACCGAGGCCGAGCCGCCGAGCTGCTGGCCCTGGTGGACGACGCGCTGGCCGACGGCGTCGACGTCACCTTGGACACGTACCCGTACCTGGCCGGCTCCACCACGTTGAGCGCGCTGCTGCCCAGCTGGGCACTCGGCGGGGGGACACCCGCTCTGCTGCAACGGCTTCAGGACCCGGCCATCCGCGAGCGACTGACCCGCGAGCTCGAGGTCGACGGTACCGACGGATGCCATGGTTGCCCGGTCGACTGGACGACGATCCAGGTCAGCGGGGTGCGTGACCCGGCCGCGTCGGACGCGGTCGGTCGGACGATCGCCGAGCTCGGCGCGGCGTCCGGGCGGCGTCCGGTCGAGGAGTACTTCGAGCTGCTCGTCGCCGACCGGGCTGCCACGACGATCCTGCAGCACGTGGGGGACGAGTCGAACGTCCGCACGATCATGGCGCACCCGCGGCACTGCGGAGGCTCGGACGCGATCGTGGTCGGGGCACGGCCGCACCCGCGGGCCTGGGGGACCTTCCCGCGGTACCTCGGGCACTACGTCCGCGACGAGGGGGTGCTGGACCTGGCCGAGTGCGTCCGGCACCTCACCGGGACGCCGGCCGAGCGACTCGGCCTGACCGACCGCGGCCTGGTCCGGGAGGGCTATGCGGCCGACCTGGTGCTGTTCGACCCGGCCACGGTGCGGGACGCGGCGACGTACGAGGACCCGCGCCAGCAGTCGGTCGGGATCGAGTGGGTGCTGGTGAACGGCGTGCCGGTCATCGAGGCCGGGCGGCGTACCGAGGCCCTGCCGGGCCGCACGCTGCGCCGCGGTCAGACCGGGCCAGTCAACCCATCGACGCGACCCCCTCGGGAGGCATAACGTTCGAAGGAGTCGAACGCCACCCGAGGGGGCCACGCAGATGAAGACCCACAAGCACCACATCATCGAGCTGCTGAAGAGTCGTGGTCACCACGACCACGCAGCCGAGGCCGAGGCGTCGCTGCCCGACGAGCTCGACACGGACGAGCACGAGGACAACCTCAAGCGCTGGGGCGTGAGCACCAACGACATCTCACCCGCCAGCAGCATCGGCATCCGCCGGATGGGTCTCTAGCCCGTCAGTCAGTAGGCCCCGTCACGCCGGGTCCACGCCGGCCTCGGCGCGGATCTGGCGCAGGTGCGCCGCGACCTCGATGGCGTCACCCTCGGCGACCTCCGACGAGTGGCGGTCGGGTCGGGCCAGCGCCAGGTAGAGCGCGCCCGAACCGAGCACGATCGCGAGGCCGATGAGCACGATCCAACGGTCCACGAACGGCCCCTCGGACGCCGGACGCACCAGCAGGATCATCGCGAAGATGCCGTACGCCAGGGCGGCGACGTTGACCACCATGCCCCAGGCACCGAGCGTCCAGAGCCCGGCCGGCTTCCAGCCGCGCAGACGCTGACGCAGCGCGGCCAGGACGACGGCCTGGAACGCCACGTAGATGCCGAGGACGGCGAACGAGGTCACCTTGGTCAGGGAGTCCGGCCGCCAGTAGACGAACAGCGCGATCAGGCCGGGGATGAGGCAGACGACGAGCAGCGCGTTGGTCGGCACCGCGTGCCGGTCGGAGACCTTGGCCAGCCAGCTGCTGCCGGGCAGCATCCGGTCGCGGGCGAACGCGTAGAGCAGCCGGCTGCCGGCCGCCTGCAGCGAGAGCACGCACGAGATGAACGCGATGACGGCGACGCACAGGAACACCTTGGAGCCGGCGCTGCCCAGCGCGTCCTCGAGGATGGACGGGATCGGGTCGGTGTCCTTGCCGTCCACGATGTCCTGCAGGTTGGGCGCGGCCAGGACGTACCCGGCGTAGGACATGAGTCCCGAGACGCCGCCGACCAGGATGGTCAGGATCATGGCCTTGGGGATCTGCCGGGTGGGGTCGGCGACCTCCTCGGCGACGTCGCCGCAGGCCTCGAAGCCGTAGAACAGGAACAGGCCGGCCAGCGCCGCCGTCAGGAAGGTGCCCAGGTAGGCCGCGTCGCCGCCGGCGCCCATCGGGTCGAAGAACACCGAGAAGGGCTGCTCCCGCTTGAAGATCAGCAGGAAGAGGCCGAGCGCGACCACGCCGACCAGCTCGGCGGTGAGGCCGATGCGGGCGATGCGGCCGAGCATCCGGGTGCCGCTGTAGTTGAACGCCAGCGCCAGCACCAGCAGCACCACCACGGTCAGGAACGTGACGGCGGGCGTGGCCTCGATCTCGAAGAGGGCGCTCACGAACACGCTGGCGTACTCGGCCACCGCGGTGACGGTGACGATGATCGCCCAGATGTAGACCCAGGACACCAGCCAGGCGTACTGGCGGTTCCAGAGCCGACGCGTCCACGGGTAGATGCCACCGGCCAACGGGTACTGCGAGACGACCTCGCCGAACACCAGGGCGACCAGCAGCTGCCCGGCGCCGACGATGACGAGCCACCAGATGGACGGCGGACCGCCGACGGACAGGCTGTAGGCGAAGAGCGAGTAGACGCCGACCAGCGGCGAGAGGTAGGTGAAGCCCAGGGCCATGTTGGACCACAGGCCCATGTGGCGCTGCAGCTCGCCGGAGTACCCGAGGGCGGCGAGATGCTCCTCGTCAGCGGCTCCGGAGGCGGCCTGCGGTGATGCGGACGACGACATCGGCGTTCCTTTCGGCAGGGAGGGTGCGGCGCCGAACCTAGGCCCGGATCGCCTCCCGCACAAGGACTCGCGACCTCGGAGTCGGCGATCGGTGTCGCTTGCGTCCGAGAGGTCGTGATTACGTTGTTGACCCGCGAGTCAATCCCAGCGTCCGCCTCGCCTCGTCCACCGAGCCGAGCAGCGCGGGCAGGTCGAAGGCGCCGTGGTGCCGACGTCCGTTCACGAAGAAGGTCGGCGTCCCCCGGACGCCGCTGGCCGCAGCGCCCTCCACGTCGGCGTCGATCCGGGCCGAGCCCTTGCCGTGCTTGAGGTCGGCGACGAACTGCTCAACGTCCAACCCGAGCTCGCCGGCGTACGCGATGAGCTGGCGCGGGGCCAGCGCGTCCTGCCGGGTCAGCAGCAGGTCGCGCATCGGCCAGAACTGGCCCTGCCGCGCGGCGGCCTCGGTCGCGACGGCGGCCTGCTGCGCACGCGGGTGCACGTCACGCAGCGGCAGGTGCCGCCAGACGTAGCGGACGTCCGTGCACCCGGTCAGCAGCTCACGGACCGCCTCCTCCGCCTGGCCGCAGAAGGGGCACTCCAGGTCGCCGTACTCGACGAGCGTCACGGGTGCGTCCACCGGCCCGCGGATGTGGTCGCGGTCCGGGTCCACGGGCTCGGTCAGGTCCGTCAGCGCGGGCACGGCGCCGTACATCGCGCGGTTGCGGAGCTGCGTCGGCAGCGCAGCGACCACCCGGAAGACGAGCCAGGACACCACGGTGGCGAGGACCGTCGCGGCCAGCACCCCGATCTTCGCCTCCTCGAGCTGGTCGCCGTCGAACGCCAGCGCCGCGATGAGCAGCGAGACCGTGAAGGTGGCGCCCGTGCTGGCAGCGCCCCCGGCCACGGCGCCCCAGCCGACCGACGGCTGCAGGCGTCCGCGAGTCATGGCCCGCACCAGCCCAGCGGTGACCAGGATGCCCAGCGGCTTGCCGACCACGAAGCCGAGCACGATGCCCCAGCTGATCCGGGAGTGCAGCGCATCGTCCAAGGCGTCACCGCTCAGCACGATGCCGGCGTTGGCGAGCGCGAAGACCGGCACGACCACGTAGCTCGTCCACGGGTGGAACAGGTTCTGCAGCCGCTCGTTGGGGGAGACCGCGAACCGCAGGCCGAGCTGCGCCTCGCGCGCCAGCTCGGACGTCGGCTGCTCCCGGAACGACCGGAACCGCTCGCTGGCCACCTCGAGGGCGTCCGGCTCGACGGGGTGCGCGTACAGCAGGAGGCCCAGCGCGAGGCCGAGCACCAGCGGGTCCACGCCGGACTCGAACAGGAAGGCCCAGACCGCGATGGACAGCAGCGTGTACGTGACGCCGTGCCGGCGCCGGGTGAGCACGCCGGCCGCGATGACGCCGAACAGCGCGACCGCGACCAGCAACGGCCACAGGCTGACGTCCTCGCTGTAGAAGAACGCGATGACCAGCAGCGCGGCGACGTCGTCCACCACCAGCACGGTCAGCAGGAAGGTGCGCAGCCGCCCGGCCGGCTGTGCGCGCAGCAGCGCCAGCATGCCGAGCGCGAAGGCGGTGTCGGTCGAGATGGCCACGCCCCACCCGTGGGTCGCGTCGGTCCCGGCCGTGACGACCAGGAAGACCCCGGCGGCCGCCGCCATGCCGGCCAGCCCGGCCAGCACCGGCAGCACGGTGCGGCTGCGGGCTCGTAGCTCGCCGATGTCGAGTGCGCGCCGGGCCTCCAGGCCGATCACCAGGAAGAAGAAGGTCATCAGGCCGGTGTTGACCCAGCCGCGCAGGTCCTGGGCGATCTCGGCGTCACCGATCGAGAACGCGATCCGGGTGGACCAGAAGCTCTCGTACGCCGCCGGCATCATCGCCACCCAGCCCAGGGCGGCCGCGATCGCGGCCACCAGCAGGGCGGCACTGCCGGTCTCGGTTCGGATGAACTCGCGCACCGGGGTGTTGCGGACGGTCAGCCACGGCGTCGACACCGGCAGTCCCCTTTCGCGTTCCGCGAGAGGGCTAAGCCTGCCCACCGCCGAGGCATTCCCGCCAGGGGCTCAGCCGGTTGCCGAAGATCCAATACTCCTGCAGTCACTTCTGATGGCAAGTACCCCTTTACATCCCTTCTGTCACGCGGGACGCTTCAACGAGTTTCCAGCCGTTTCACGGACGACACCGCGTACGGGGTACGCCCGTCTGTCCTTCGGCTGGGACGCGCGGAGGCAGGGACGTGCGGACGGCGCACCGGGGCAGGTTCGGGGAGTCGACGCGCCGGGGTCGTGACGCGAACCGGGCACGTCGGCTGATCGCCTGCGTGCCCGTCGGCACCCTGCTCGCCGCGTCCCTGGCCACCGGTCTCGCGACGGTGGCCGTCGTCGCGGCGGACGTCGCTAACCCCGCACCGGCGCAGGCCGCGCCCGGCAGCCCGGGCGTGATGGAGGCGCCGAGCCTGTCGTACTTCGAGAACTTCGAGAACATCCCGACGGAGAACACCTCGACGTTCGTGCAGACCCTGGCGGACTACCCGAACGGCGCCGCGCCTGGCTCGCCCGGCTTCCAGCCGGGGTACGTCGGACGCACGGGGATGACGTACACGGCCGACCCGCAGTGGAACGGGCAGTTCTGCAACGGGTTGGTCATGCGGGCCACCACCCCGAAGACGGACACCACGACGCCGCTGCCCTCGGCCGCTTCGGCCGCTGCCTGTGCCACGACCGCGCCTGCCAACGAGTTCTGGACGCGGCTGCGTTACATGGCGGCCGACATGGGGACGTACGTCCACAGCGCGGCGTGGCCCTACACGTCGTTCCTCGCCGGCTCCGGGCAGCCCGCCAGCGACCTGGACAACCACCAGGTTGCGGCGTTCACCAACGGCAACCCGGGCAACGGGACCGAGCTGGAGTTCAAGCAGCCACTGCCCGTCACGCCAGGGCACTACTTCTCGTTCTCAGTGGACGAGGTCACGATGAGCTGCATCAACGGCGCGACGGTGGCCCGGCCGCAGTTCACGATGATCCAGCAGGACGGGACCAGCTCACCGGCGTTCAGCACCATCCCGAACGTCTGCGACCCGGCGCAGACCGTGCAGATCGGTGGGAATGCCAACGCGCGCATGACCCGGACCGGCACCTTCCTGGGCGACACCCCGATCCGCGCGACCGGGAACTCGCTGCGGCTGCGCCTGCAGAACCTGACGAACTCCGGGAGCGGCAACGACTCCGCGTGGGACAACATCCTGATCCTGGACACCACCCCGAAGGTCGACAAGCAGTTCTCCACCGGGCCGCGCGAGGGTGGCGGCTACCCGCTGGGTGCCACCGGCAAGCTGACGTTCACGGTCACCAACACCTACAACCCGCTGGCGCCGACCCAGTCGTCCGGGCCCAAGCTCGGCTGGTCGTTCACGGACGCCATGCCGGCCGGCTTGCAGGTCAAGCAGCCGCTGGCGTTCACGACCACCTGCGCGAACGGTGCCATGACGGGAACCCCGAGCAGCCTCTCGGCGACCGGCGACCTGTCCGGGGCCAACGTCAACTCCTGCACCTTCACCGTCGACGTCACGTCGAACACCGCAGGCACCTACACGAACGGGCCGAGCAACGTGACGACGAGCGGTCTGCTGGCACCGGGTAGCACCAGCATCACGTTCCTGCCCCCGCCGGCACCAGGCTCCTGCCCCACCGACGCGACGCTCTGGCAGAGCCCGGCCACCGGCCAGACGACGAACGTCAAGACGGTCAACCTCGTCACCGGCGTCACCAACGCCGGGGCCACGGTCGCCGGGGCGAAGATCAACTCGGTCGGCTACAACGTCACGGACGGCAACTACTACGGCTACATCCAGGCCGGCGACGCCGGGGGGCAGGCGCTCGTCCGAATCTCGCCGGACTTCAGCACCGTGACGAACCTGGGTGCCCCCGACGTCAGCAGCACCGGCTTCCCGCTGTCGGACTTCGGCACCATGAACACGGGGGACGTCTCTCCGGCGGGGATCTGGTACGGCCGCACCAACACACCCACCAACGCGCGCTGGCTGGCGGTCGACGTCAACCCCGGCTCCCCGACGTACCTGCAGACCGTGGGTGGTGGCCAGACCGGCACGGGTAACGCCAACCAGGTCTTCGGCGCCGACTGGTCCTTCAACCCCGCGGACGGAAACCTCTACTCGGTCGGCTACAACGCCAACACCTTCAACGCCCAGGTCTTCCGCTTCGACCCGCGCACCGGCACGACCACGCTGGTCGCCTCACCGGGTCGCCTGACGGCGCCGAACGGGGTGAACAGCCAGCAGACCAACGATCCCCAGATGGGGGCGACGTACGCCGACAGCAACGGCTACCTGTACGCCGCCAACAACGGCACCGGCCACACCTGGCGCATCAACATGAACAACCCGACGGACATCTCGTTCTTCTCCTACGGTCCGGCGTCCAACCAGAACGACGGCGCGCGCTGCGTGAACGCCCCGCTGCCGCTGGACTTCGGTGACGCCCCGGACTCCTACACCACCACCTTGAACAGCGGCGGTCCGCTGCACCAGGTAACACGCACGGCGGGTGGCGCCCCCTCGGTCATGATCGGCAGCACCGTCACGCTGGAGAACGACGGCCGACCCTCGGCGGCCGCGAACCTCGACTCGGACGACGCCTTCCCCGCCAACCCGGTCTACAACCGCGCCGCCGGGACGATCAGTCAAGCCGTACCCATCACCAACAACGCCGGGCAGCCGGCGACGCTCGCCGGGTGGATCGACTTCAACAACAACGGCACGTTCGACAGCGCCGAAGCGGCCGTCACCAGTGCCGGGACGACCACCCACAGCGTCACGCTCACCTGGACGGTCCCGGCGGGCGTGACGCCACCGGTCAGCTCGTACCTACGGCTGCGCGTCTCGCTGGACACCGCACCGGCAGCTGCGGCGCTGGCCCTGGCGGTGACGGACGTCGGGCTCGGCGCGGTCTCCGGCGAGGTGGAGGACTGGCAGGTCGGCTTCGCCACCCCGGGTCTGCAGATCACCAAGTCCGCGGCGCCGTCCCAGGCCATCCCGGGCGGCAAGGTGACGTACACCGTCAGGGTCACCAACACCGGCCAGGTGCCCTACACCTCGACGACCCCAGCCACCTTCACGGACAACCTGGCAACGGTGCTGGACGACGCGACCTACAACGGCGACGCGAGTGCGAGCGCGGGAACGGCGACGTTCGCGAGCCCGACCTTGTCCTGGTCCGGACCGCTGGCGGTGGGTGCCACGGCCACCATCACCTACTCGGTGACGGTCAGCAACCCGTTGACCGGCAACGGGATCCTGAGCAACGCGGTGACCGGGCCACCCGAGTCGAACTGTGCCGTCCCGACGTCCGTGGGGTGTACGACGACCACGCCGGTGCGGGCGCTGACCATCGTGAAGACCTCGGGTGCCGCTGGGGTGCTTCGGCCCGGTGACTCCGTGGGCTACACGGTGCGGGTCACGAACAGCGGCAAGGTGGCGTACACCGTGGGTGATCCGGCGACGTTCACCGACTCCCTGGCCGCGGTGCTGGACGACGCGACCTACAACGGCGACGCGGCGGCGTCGGCGGGGACGGTCTCGTTCGCGACGCCGAACCTGTCCTGGACGGGTCCGCTCGCTCCGGGGGCGACGGCCACGATCACGTACTCGGTCACGGTGAACGCCCCGGTCTCGGGCGACGGGGTGCTGACGAACGGGGTGCGCGGACCGCCGGAGTCGACCTGTGCCGTCGCGACGTCGTCCGGTTGCGCCGTGAGGCTCGGCGTCCGTGCCCTGACGATCGTCAAGACACCGACCCCGGGCTCGGCGGCCCCCGGCGACACCGTCACCTACTCGGTCGTGGTCACGAACTCCGGCGGGGTGGCGTACACGGCGGCCGATCCGGCGAGGTTCTCGGATGACCTGACCGCGGTGCTGGACGACGCGACGTACAACGGTGACGGGGCGGCGAGCGCGGGCACGGTGTCCTTCGCCTCGCCGACGCTGTCCTGGTCGGGTGCGCTGGCGGTCGACGCCGTGGCGACCATCACGTACTCGGTGACGGTGAAGGACCCGGACCCGGGGGACGGGGCGCTGCGCAACGCGGTGACGGGACCGCCGGAGTCCAGCTGCGCGGCTCCGACGGCGGGCGGGTGCACGACGACGACACCGGTGCTGGCGCGTGGTCTGAGGATCGCCAAGACCTCGAGCCCGACCGGGCAGGTGCTGCCGGGGCGCACGGTCACCTACACGGTGAGGGTGACCAACACCGGCGAGATCGACTACACGGCAGCGCATCTGGCCACCTTCAGTGACGACCTGACCGCGGTCCTGGACGACGCCACCTGGAACGGCGACGCCACCGCGAGCGCTGGCACGGCGACGTTCGCGAGACCGAGGCTGTCCTGGTCCGGACCGCTGGCGGTGGGGGCCACGGCCACCATCACCTACTCGGTGACGGTGAACAACCCGTTGACCGGTAACGGCACCCTCACCAACGCCGTCACCGGCCCACCGGAGTCCACCTGCGCCGTCCCGACGGCAGCTGGCTGCACGACCATGACGCTGGTCCGGGCCCTGCAGATCGAGAAGTCGTCGGCCCCGACCGGGCAGGTGGCGCCCGGGGGCGTCGTGACCTACACGGTGCGGGTCACCAACACCGGGCAGGTGCCGTACACCGCTGCCGCCCCGGCGACGTTCTCGGACGACCTGACGGCGGTGCTGGACGACGCGAGGTACAACGGCGACGCGACCGCCAGCGCCGGCACGGCGACGTTCGCGACGCCCAAGCTCTCCTGGTCCGGCGCGCTCGCGCCGGGCGCCACCGCGACGATCACGTACTCGGTCACGGTGAACGACCCGCTGTCCGGGAACGGAACCCTCACCAACGCGGTCACCGGCCCACCGGAGTCCAGCTGCGCCGACCCGACCGCCGACGGCTGCACGACCACGACGCTGGTGCGGGCGCTGCAGATCGTGAAGCGCTCGGCCCCGAGCGGGAGCACCACTCCGGGTGGCACGGTGACGTACACGGTGACGGTCACCAACACCGGGCAGGTCGCCTACACCGCCGTCGACCCGGCCACGTTCTCGGACGAGCTGACCGCGGTGCTGGACGACGCGACCTACAACGGCGACGCGGTCGCGAGTGCTGGCGCAGTGGTCTTCAACGACCCCACCATCACGTGGTCGGGTCCGCTCGCGCCGGGCGGTGACGCCACCATCACGTACTCGGTGACGGTGAACGACCCGCTGTCCGGGGACGGGACGCTGACGAATGCGGTGACCGGGCCGCCGGAGTCGACCTGCGCCGAGTCGACCGTGGACGGCTGCTCGACGACGACGTTGGTCCAGGCCCTGCAGATCACGAAGACCGCGTCGCCCACCGGTGACGTCACCCCCGGCGGCACGGTCACCTACACCGTCACGGTCACCAACACGGGTCAGGTTGCCTACACGGCAGCCGATCCGGCGGACTTCAGTGACGACCTGTCCGCCGTCCTGGATGACGCGACCTACAACGGCGACGCGGCGGCCAACCCCGGCACCCCGACCTACACCGCTCCGACGCTGGGTTGGTCGGGGGCACTGGAACCCGGTGCGGTCGCGACGATCACCTACTCGGTGACGGTGAACGACCCGGTGTCCGGGGACGGCACCCTCACCAACGCCGTCACCGGCCCGCCGGAGTCGACGTGCGCCGACCCGACCGCGGACGGCTGCACCACCACGACATCGGTGCGCGCGCTGGAGATCACCAAGACCTCCACGCCGACCGGCGAGGTCGTGCCGGGCAGCGTGGTGACGTACACCGTGCAGGTCACGAACACCGGTGGCGTCGACTACACCGCCGTCGACCCCGCGACCTTCTCCGACGACCTCACCGCGGTGCTGGACGACGCGACGTACGACGGCAACGCCACCGCCGACGTCGGGACAGCGGCCTTCAACGATCCGTCGTTGTCCTGGTCCGGGCCGCTGGCCGCCGGGGACGACGCGACGATCACCTACTCGGTGACGGTGAACGACCCGGTGACGGGTGACGGCCGGCTGACCAACGCGGTGACCGGTCCGCCGGAGTCGACCTGCGCCGACCCGACCGCGGACGGCTGCTCGACCACGACGCCCGTGCGGGCGCTCACCATCACCAAGACGGCGTCCCCGGCCGGTCAGGTCACCCCTGGCGGGGTCGTCACCTACACCGTGGCGGTGACCAACAGCGGCCAGGTCGCCTACACCACAGCGGATCCGGCCACGTTCAGCGACGACCTCACGGCGGTGCTGGACGACGCCACGTGGAACGACGACGCCGCGGCGTCCACGGGTACCGCCTCCTTCACCACACCGGTCCTGACCTGGAGTGGTCCGCTCGTGGCCGGCGCCACGGCGACGATCACCTACTCGGTGACGGTGAACGACCCCTTGACCGGCGACGGCACCCTGACGAACGCGGTGACCGGCCCGCCGGAGTCGACCTGCCCCGACGCGACGACGGACGGGTGCACCACGACGACTCCCGTCCGGTCCCTGTCGATCGTGAAGACGGCGTCACCCGCTGGGGCGGTGACACCGGGCGGCACCGTGACGTACACGGTCACGGTGACCAACAGCGGGCAGAGCGCCTACCCGGCCGCGGATCCGGCGACCTTCTCGGACGAGCTGACCGCAGTGCTGGACGACGCGTCGTACAACGGGGACGCGGCCGCGACTGCCGGAACGGTGGCCTTCAACGACCCCACCCTCACCTGGTCGGGCGCGCTCGCGCCGGGTGACGACGCGACGATCACCTACTCGGTGACGGTGAACGACCCGCTGACCGGGGACGGCACCCTCACCAACGCCGTGACGGGCCCGCCGGAGTCGACCTGCGCCGACCCCACCGCGGACGGCTGCACCACGAGCACGGCCGTGCAGTCGCTGAGCATCGTCAAGGCATCCTCCCCGACGGGGACGGTGACGCCCGGCGGCGTCGTCACCTACACGGTGCGGGTCACCAACACCGGGCAGGTGCCGTACACCGCAACCGATCCAGCCACCTTCGCCGACGACCTGAGCGCAGTCCTGGACGACGCGACCTGGAACGACGACGCGGTCGCCAGCGCCGGCACGGCGACGTTCGCGACGCCGGCGCTCTCCTGGTCGGGGGCTCTCGCACCGGGTGACGAGGCGACGATCACGTACTCGGTGACGGTGAACGACCCGCTGTCCGGGGACGGCACGCTGACCAACGCGGTGACCGGGCCGCCGGAGTCGACCTGCGCCGACCCGACCGACGACGGCTGCACGACCACGACGCTGCTGCAGTCGCTCGAGATCAGCAAGACGTCGTCGCCGACCGGTGAGGTCACCCCGGCCGGAACGGTCACCTACTCCGTGACGGTCACGAACACCGGTCAGGCTCCTTACACCGCAGCCGATCCCGCGACCTTCAGTGACGATCTGTCCGCGGTCCTGGACGACGCCGCGTACAACGGCGATGCGGTGGCGTCGACCGGCACGGCGGCGTTCGCGACGCCGGCGCTCTCCTGGTCGGGCGCGCTCGCACCAGGTGACGAGGCGACGATCACGTACTCGGTGACGGTGAACGACCCGTTGTCCGGGGACGGCACGCTGACCAACGCGGTAACCGGCCCACCGGAGTCGACCTGCGCCGACCCGACGGACGACGGCTGCAGCACGACGACGCAGGTCCGCGCCCTGCAGATCGTCAAGACGTCGTCGCCGACGGGTGAGGTCACCCCCACCGGCAAGGTCACGTACACCGTCAAGGTCACCAACACCGGCCAGGTGCCGTACACCGCGACCGAACCCGCCACGTTCAGCGACGACCTGTCCGCCGTCCTCGACGACGCGACCTACAACGATGACGCGGCCGCCAGTGCCGGAACGGTGAGCTTCGCGACCCCGACACTCAGCTGGTCGGGCCCCTTGGCCGCCGGTGCGACGGCGACGATCACCTACTCGGTGACCGTGAACGACCCGCCGTCCGGGGACGGCACGCTGACCAACGCGGTGACCGGCCCAGCCGAGTCCACCTGCGCCGACCCGACCGCGGCCGGCTGCACCACGACGACCCTGGTCCGGGCGCTGCAGATCACCAAGACGGCGGCTCCGACCGGCGAGGTGCTTCCTGGCGGCGTCGTGACGTATACGGTCGTCGTCACGAACTCGGGGGGTGCCGCGTACACCGCGGGCGAGCCGGCGACCTTCGCGGACGACCTGTCCGACGTCCTCGATGACGCCGCCTACGACGGCAACGCCGCCGCCAGCGCCGGCACCGCGACGTACACGGCCCCGACCCTGTCCTGGTCCGGCCCGTTGGCGGTCGACGCCAGCGCCACGATCACCTACTCGGTCACCGTGAACGACCCGGTCACCGGGGACGGGCTGATCACCAATGCGGTCACCGGGCCGCCGGAGTCCAGCTGCGCTGACGGCGACGGGCCCGGGTGCACGACGACCACACCGGTCCGCTCGTTGACGATCGTCAAGACGTCCGAGCCGTCCGACGAGGTTGCGGTCGGTGACTCGGTGCTCTACACCGTGAAGGTCACGAACAGCGGCCAGGTGCCCTACACCGCAACGGATCCGGCGACCTTCGACGACGACCTGACGGCCGTCCTGGACGACGCGACCTGGGACGACACCGCGGCGGCGAGCGCCGGTGAGGTCAGCTTCACCGACCCGACGCTCAGCTGGTCCGGCGCGCTCGACGTGGGGGCAACCGCCACCGTCACGTACTCCGTGACCGTGGACGACCCGACGCCCGGCGACGGGACGCTGACGAACGCGGTCACCGGGCCGCCCGAGTCGACCTGCGGCGACCCCACCGCCGCGGGGTGCACGACCGAGATGCCGGTGCTCACCCGTGGCCTGGACATCGTCAAGTCCCAGAGCGCCCGACCGACGGTGGGGCCCGGCGAGACCATCGCGTACACCGTGACGGTCACGAACAGCGGTCAGGTCGCCTACACCCCAGTCCACCCGGCGAGCTTCAGCGACGACCTGACCGACGTCGTGGACGACGCCACCTGGGGCGACGACGCCACCGCCAGCGCCGGCGTGGTGGCCTACTCCGCCCCGACGCTGCGGTGGGCCGGACCGCTGGCCGTGGGTGCGACCGCGACGGTCACGTACTCGGTGACGGTCAACGACCCCCTCACCGGGAACGGCACGCTCACCAACGCGGTCACCGGCCCACCGGAGTCCACCTGCGCCGACCCGACCGTGGACGGCTGCACCGTCACGGCGGCCATCCGGGCACTGCGGATGGCCAAAGCGCAGCAGCCGTCGGGTGACGTCGTCCCGGGTGACGTCGTGACCTACACGCTGACCGCGGAGAACATCGGTGCGGTCCCTTACGTCGTCCCGGAGTCCGCCAAGCTCACGGACCGGCTCACGGACGTGCTCGATGACGCGAGCTGGAACGGCGACCTGCAGGCCTCGCTCGGCCGAGTGGGGGTCGAGGGCGAGGTGATCGGCTGGGACGGCTCGCTGGATCCGGGCGACACGGTGACGATTACCTACTCCGTCACGGTCAAGCCGCCGGGTGCGGGTAACGGACGACTGCCGAACGTCCTGGTCGGCCCGCCGGACAGCAACTGCCCCGTGCCTCTGGCGGAGGGTGCCCGCGTCCTGCAGTCACGACCACTGGCGGCCGCCGCCGATGCGCCGCTCGACCCGGACTGCTCGACCGAGGCCACGGTCCTCGAGCCCGGGCTGACCATCACCAAGACCGCCAGCCCGACGGGCAGCGTGGACCCCGGTGACACTGTCCGGTACACGGTGGAGGTCGTCAACAGCGGCGAGATCGACTACACCGCAACCGATCCGGCGACCATCACGGACGACCTGACCGGCGTGCTGGACGACGCGACCTACAACGGCAGTGCCAGCGCGTCGTCGGGAACCACCGGCTACACCGAGCCGCTGCTGACCTGGAGCGGTGCCTTGGCGGTGGGCGCGTCCGCGACCATCACCTACTCGGTCACGGTCGGCGACCCGCCGGCGGGTGACGCCGTGCTGGGCAACGTCGTGACCGGACCGGATGCCTCGAACTGCAGTGACGGGACGGCCGATGCCTGCCGCACCCTCACCCCGATCGTGCTGGGCGGCAGCGAGGAGCCTGGGCCGCCGAGTACGCCGGGCACACCCAGCGAGCCAGCCAGTGGGCTGCCGCGCACCGGCGCCGACGTCCTCGTGATGGGCTGGCTCGCTCTGGCGCTGCTGCTCTCCGGCGCAGTCTGCGTGGTGGCTGCGCAGCGGCGTCAGCGACGCATTCGCGTGAGGTAGCGGCGGACGAGGGCTTCGACGGCCTGGGTGGCGCAGTTGGCGTCGGCCACTTGATGGTCCGGCGGCCCCGTGCCCCAGGTGACGTGGCCGTGCTCGACGCGGCCGGTCTGGCCCGTGGCATGGACATGCCGGTGGTGGCGGCCGCACAGAAGGGCGCCGTTGTGCACGGCCGTCCTGCCGCCCTGGGAGAAGGGGATGAGGTGGTGGACGTCGCACCAGGCTGGAGGGGCGGTGCATCCTCGGTAGGTGCAGTGCTGGTCGCGGACGGCGATGGCCAGGCGCTGCTTGGCGGGGAAGGAGTACTGGGTGTCGCCGACGTCCAGGGGGTTGCCTAGGTCGTCGACCAGCACTGGAACGACCTCGCTGTCGCAGGTCAGCGTCCGCAGTGCGTCGGACGAGAGCCGGGTGCCGTCGGGCAGCGCCGCGACGAGGGTGGTGTGCGGGACGGTGACGACGACGCGGTAGGGGCTGCCGTGGGTGGTCGGGAGCAGCTCGGGCGTGGCGACCGCCGAGGCGGCGAGGCGGTGCAGACCGTCGTGGCGGCGTTGCGCCGCCGTGCGTGGGTCAGGTGAGCCGTCGGCCGCGGGCTGGGGTGCGGACCACGCGTCGATCGCCGTGCGGAGGGCGGCGCCGCACTCGGGGGTGAGTGCACCCTCGAGATGCACCATTCCGGAGGTCAGGGTGTGGATGCTGAGGGTGCGGGCGCGTTCGCGGGCGGCTTCGTCACGGGCCAGGCGCTCGTCGGCGTCGGGGTCGAGCCGGTGCCGCAGGTAAGCGGCGATCCGGGTGAGCTTGCTGGCGTCGAAGGCGGCTGACTGGTCGAGCAGGAAGGTCTGTGCCTCGTCCAGGGTGTCTTCGTCGATGGTCCCGGCCGGCACCGTCGGGGGTTGCAGCGCGGACAGCGTCGTGGTGAGCACCTCGGCCTGGTCCAGTGCGACCGACCCGCTGAGCACGGCGGCTCGGGTGGGCTCCAGGTCGACGGCGCCGGGACCCGGGTAGAGGGCGTCCGCCCGGCGGGCCAGGGTGGCGGCGTCCCGCGGGCTCATCGTGGGCACCGCCTGCCGGATCCAGCCCGTTGCCCGGCCGTGCCCTGCCTGCGCGGGCAGCCCGCGGGAGGAGGCTTCGGCGACCACCCGCACCGACTGCGCACCCACCCGCCGGGTCAGCGCGTCGAGCCCGGCGACGGCCTCGGTGAGCTGCCCATCGGCCAGCCGCCAGGCCGGGATCTGCGCGAATCGGCTGATCGCCTCGAGCGCGTCCGCGAGCGCGGCGGAAGCCGCGTCCACGCCGTCGCCCGGGGCTGATGTCATGCGTCAACTCTACGAGAGGACACCGACAAACCAGACGTACCAACCGAATCTGTGGATAACTGGCAAGCCCCCCGGAGGACCCGGGGTTCAGCGCCGCAGCCGGGTAACGGCGCCCCAGACCAGCGTGACGAGGCCCATGGTCAGGGCGGGCACCCCGAGGTACAGGAACAGCTCGGCTGGCCAGTTCGTCGCATCGGGCCACCGCGCCCGCTGGGAGAGGAAGTACCCCAGCACGGGCGTCGCGAACGCCGTCGCAGTGGCGGCCATCAGGTGCCTTGCGTTGTCCAGCAGCAGCAGCTCCTCGTCCGGCGCGACACCGGCGCGCCCCGTGGTCGGACGCAGCACGCGGGCCAGCGAGTAGTACGCCGGCGGACCCAGCGTCGCGGCCACCCACGCCAGCCACCCGTACCAGAACGGGCCGAGGAACAGGACTGGCGCGAGGACCAGCGTGGCGCAGGCGAAGGTGCGCCGCGTCCCGCTGGCCAACGCCCACCCGTGCCGTGGCGCCCACCGGGTGATGGGCCATTTCCGAACGACCGGCCGAGGCAGCGGCGCGAGGCCGAGCACGTGGTCCTCCGCCACCGCGTCATCCACTGAGACTCATCCCGGGAAGATCGTGTCCCAGTCGTCAGCCATGCTGACCACGGTCCACCCCAGTCGACGTCCGACGTCCGTGATGGGCTCCGGCTCGGCGAACGTCTCGGCCGAGCTGACGTAGCTGAACTCGCGTTCGGCGTCGTCGTGGTTCACCAGCAGCGCCAGCGACGGGCCGTCGCCCGAGACCGCCCACTCGAGCATCTCGCGGTCCCCGCCGGAGTTGCCCGCGGCGAAGATCGGACGACGCCCCAGCTGGGTCTGGATGTTGCCGACCTTCGTGCTGCCCTCGTTGGCGCCACCGGTGACCCGGGCGGTGCGTCGCAGGCGAGGTGAGCCGCTCTCGGCGCGGCTGAACTCGTACTCGACCAAGGTCCCCACCACGGCCTCGGGTGGGACGCCGTACAGGTCCTCGCTGATCGCGCGCACGAACTCAGTGCCCCCACCGGTGACGACGGACACCGTGAAGTCCAACCGTCGCAGCTCCCCCATCAGCTCGAGCATCGGCTGGTAGACGTTGGTGCGCAGGGGGCGATGCAGCGTGGAGTGCATCGCGCTGTCCATGAACGCCTGAGCCCGGGACAGGAACTCGTGCGGTTCCAACCCCTCGAACAGGCCACCGAGCGCCAACGCGATGCGCTCCAGCCCGATCTCGCCGATGGCCGCTCGGTCACCGCTGAGCAGCGCGGCGAACTCCGGGACCTTCGCCACGCTCGGGTCCTGGCCGAGCCGGGACTTCAGGGCGTCGATGAAGAAGTCCAGCTGGGCATAGGTCGGCTTCTCGCACCACAGCGTGCCGTCGTTGTCGAAGCACGCCACGCGCTCGGCAACCGGAACTGCCGCGGCCGCGTCCAGGAAAGCCGTCACAGCGTCCCGGGTCACCCCGGGACGCCACGACGGCAGCTGCTCAGGCACTCCCGGCACCTGCCCTCAGCTTGTCCATCATCTGGTCGATGCTGAAGCTCGGCGGCGTCTGCCGCGCCGGGAACTCGACCAGCGTGCTCATCATCTGCCCGACGTACACCTGGGCCGGGATGAACAGGTAGATGTGGTCGAGAACCCAGTCGAAGTAGGTGTTCGAGGTGAGGTCCGCCCGTTCGTAGGGATCGGTGCGCAGGTTGAACAGCTTCGGCACTCGCAGCTCGGTGTAGGGCTCGATCCACACCTGCAGCGTGCCCGTGGCGCGCTGCTCGAGGAAGACGAACTTCCAGTTGTCGTAGCGCATGGCGGTCAGGTCGCCGTCGTCCGAGACGTAGAAGAAGTGCTTGCGCGCGCTGGTGTCGCTCGCGCCGGTGATGTAGTCGAGCTGGTTGTGCCCGTCCAGGTGCACCTTGTACGTCGTCCCGCTCAGGTCGGCTCCGACCTTGAGCCGATCGGCGACGTCCGTGTCGCCCGCGGCGGCCAGCAGCGTGACGAACCAGTCGTTGTGGCTGACGATGCCGTTCAGCACCGTCCCGGCCGGGATGTGCCCTGGCCAGCGGACCACCGCCGGCACCCGGAAGGCACCTTCCCAGTTGGAGTTCTTCTCGTTGCGGAACGGCGTCATCCCGGCGTCCGGCCACGAGTTCATGTGCGGTCCGTTGTCCGTGGAGTACATGACGATCGTGTCGTCGGCCAGCCCCTGCTCGTCCAGGAAGTCCAGCACCGAGCCGACCAGCTCGTCGTGGTCGACCATCGTGTCGTGGTACTCGGACTGCCAGCGTCCGGCCTTGCCGCGGCTGCCGTCCTTGATGTGCGTCCGGAAGTGCATGTGGGTCGTGTTCAGCCAGACGAAGAACGGGGTGTCGCTCGCCTTGGCGTCGGTCATGAACCGCAGGGCCTCGGGGACGATCTCGTCGTCGATGGTCTTCATCCGCTCCTTGGTCAGCGGCCCGGTGTCCTCGATGCGTTGCGTCCCATCGCCGTTGGCCCAGCTGTGCAGCACGCCGCGCGGGCCGAAGTTCTTCCGGAAGTCCGGGAACTCCTCCGGTGTCGGGTAGTCGTCGAGCTCGGGCTCCTCCTCGGCGTTCAGGTGGTACAGGTTGCCGAAGAACTCGTCGAAGCCGTGCATCGTGGGCAGGAACTCGTCGCGGTCACCGAAGTGGTTCTTGCCGAACTGGCCGGTCGCGTAGCCGCGCGCCTTCAGCGCGGTGGCGATGGTCGGGTCCTCGGCGCGCAGGCCGAGGTCTGCGCCGGGTAGGCCGACCTTGGTGAGCCCGGTGCGGTAGGGGTTCTGGCCCGTGATGAACGCCGCCCGACCCGCCGTGCAGCTCTGCTCGCCGTAGTAGTCGGTGAACCGCACCCCTTCGTCCGCGATGCGGTCGATGTTGGGTGTGCGGTAGCCCATGACTCCGTCGCTGTAGCAGCTCAGGTTGCTCTGGCCGATGTCGTCACCCCAGATGATCAGGATGTTCGGGGTATCAGGCACGCGCTCCTCCTTGGTTGGTTGCGAGATGTCTGCCGGACAGCGAGCCCGGCCCGCGCAACCGCGCGATGAGCCAGGCCAGCAGCCCCACCGGGATGGGGAACCAGAACGACGCGAGGCGGTAGAGCAGCGTGCCGACGACGGCCTGGTCCGACGGTACGCCCGCCAAGACCAGGAAGCCGGTCAGGCCGGCCTCGACGATGCCCACGCCGCCCGGGGTGATCGGGATCATGCCCAGCGCCATGGCGGCGACGTACGCGACGAGTACGAGGGACGGGCGCACCTGGGCTCCGACGGCGATGAGCGCCGCGACCAGGACCGCGTAGTCGGCCATCCGGCTGGCCGCCGCGCTGGTCAGCGCGCGGATCCATCGCTTGTCGAGCGCCGCCGCCACCTGGTCGCGCTCGGCGACCAGCCGCTTGGCGGTCCGGGCCGGCTGGGACTTGCGTCGCACGAGCGCCACGAGTCGGCCGACGAGGTAGAAGGCGCCACGGGCGAACCGGTCCCACTTCAGCAACGCGTAGCCGAGCCCGACGAGCAGCCCCGCCACGACCAGGCTGAACTCCAGCCCCAGCTGCAGGTCGTGCGCCAGCGGTGGCCCGAGGAAGGCGGCCGGGATCGCCAGCACCGGCAGCGCCAGCAGGACGCCCGTGGTGAGCAGCCCGCAGGCGGCCAGCGCCGTGGCCACCCGCCCGGTGTCCATCCCGGCGCGCACCAGCAGCCCGCCCTGGACGACGGCACCGGACGCCGCGCCGCCCGGGATCACCCGGGTGGCGGCGTTCCCGGCGAGCTGGGACAGCGCGACGTCCGTCCAGTTCTTCGTCGCCAGCGAGATCCGCAGCAGCAGCCACAGCAGGGCCATGCTCAGCGACTCCAGGACGACGATCGCCACGAACCAGTAGGGCTTCACGTCACCGAGCTCCGGCCAGGCGCCGAACACGGTGAGCAGGCTGGGCAGGACGATGTACAGGCTGACCCCGCAGACCAGCAGCGCAGCCGCCTGCTTGCCGAGCTGGTAGGCCAGGTGACGACGTCCGGACCGCTCGCTCATGCCACCGCTCAGACCACGTCGTGGGGGGCCGGCTGCCTCTCGGGCAGCTCGGTGCGGTGCCCGAGGTCCTCGAGCCAGCGCACGAGCTGACGGTGCAGCGTCGGCGCGCCGTGCAGGTGCTCGGCTTCGGTGAGCGGCCACTCCGCCGGGTGCACCAGCATCGCCCGGGTCTGCCAGCCGCCGAGGCCGCCGTGGCAGCCGACGAGCTCCTCGAACGCGGAGACCTCCATCGTCATGGGGTCGAAGGCGCTGCCGACGAACAGGTCGGCCGCGTTGCCGAACTCGGCCAGCCGCAACAGGTCCGGACCTGCGGTCGCGGGGAACGGGGCCAGCGGGTCCACGCCCTCGACGGTCCCGTCGACGAGCTGGCGCAGACCGTTCGCCCCCACCACGACAGGTCCGTGCGCCGCGCTCTGCACCAGCAGCCAGCCGACTCCTGGGTGGTTGGCGAGCGCGCCCACGAGGCCGGGGTGCAGCTCCTCCAGGTCCTCGAGCGTGAGCCGGCCGGGCTCGCGGGCGAACCAGACGAGGCCGAGGTTGCCGGAGCCGACCACGACGAGCTCGGGTCGCTGCTCGCTGTCCGAGGTGGCGGCCGCGACCTCGCGGTCGGCCGGGCCGAGGCCGACGTCGCCGTCCTGGGAACGCTTGGACAGGCTGCGCCGGGCGAAGTTCGCAGCGACCCCGGTCTGCTGGGTGAGGTCGGTGAGGAACGCGTTGACCGGGCCCCAGCCCTCGATCGAGGAGGTGACGGCGACCGTGTCCGTCGAGCCGACGAGGTCGGTCACGACGTCCTCCAGCGACTTCCCGTACTTCTGCAGGAACGTCGGCCCCTGGCTCTGGCCGTGGTCGGACAGCAGCACGAAGTGGTAGCGCCGGTTCACCTGGCTGGCCACCCGCTCCAGGCTGTTGAGCACCCGGTCCAGGCCGACGAGGGACGCGATCGACTCGGGGCGCAGCGGGCCGGCGTGGTGCGCGATCTCGTCGTAGTCCACGAAGTCGACGTAGACGGCGCGCCGGCCGAGCACCATCTGCTCGGCCACCAGCGCCATGTTCAGGTCGCGCAGCATGACGTTCGTCGCGGCCCGGAGCAGGACGTACGAGCCGTGCCGGTGGATCCGGGGCTCGATCCCACGCTTGCCCTGCAACCATCCCTGGTGCAGCTCCTTGACGATCTCCCCGATGGTGAGGAAGAAGGCCCGGGCGAAGCCGAACGGGTGCAGCACGAACGAGGCGTAGCTGCGTGACGGGCCGAGCCCGCGCTTGCCCTCGGACATGCCGGCCATCGAGAGCATGTTGATCTCCGCGTCACCGGAGAACAGGTTGCTGATCGAGCAGCCGTCGTCGGCGAGCAGGCCGAGACCGTTGCTGGCCCGGCTCTCGATCTCGGCTGCGTCGGCCGGCCGGTTCGCGACCAGCAACCGCCCGGAGTCCTTCTCGTACCAGCGGAACGCGGGCATGTTGTCGTTGTTGCCGTGCAGGATGCCGGCCTGGGAGATCGGGGTGGTGCAGGGGACGGCGGCGGTCCACTCGCGCATTGCGTGACTGCCCGAGCGCACCCAGCGGCTGATCGTGGGCATGTCGCCGGACGCGACGCCCAGCTGCAGCACCGGCCAGGGCATGCCGTCCAGCTGGACGAACACCACCCCGTCCAGCCCGTCCGCACCAGGAGTCGGCAAGGTGATGCCCTGGCGCTTCGCCCGCCACCGGGCGAACCAGCCCGGCTGCGCGGACCGCACGACGTGGGCCAGCAGGGCGGAGTCGTCGTCCACCAGCATCAGCCACGACCCCAGCGCCCCGAGGATCGCGTACAACCACGAGGCGAGCAGTGCCGAGCCGAAGTCGTCGACGTGGATGCCCGGCGACAGCTCCAGCCCGACCCAGACGATGAGGGCCTGGGCGAAGAAGCCGACGACCACGATGCCGAACCACGACATCGCCACGGCCAGTGCGGCCAGCACCGGGCGCAGGACGATGGTCGCGGCCGCGACGAGGACCACGGCGATCGCGATGTCCCAGCCGTCGTCCGCGCTGATCCCCGGCACGATCCGGATGATGATGGCGAGGATCGCCGTGCCGATCACCCAGGTGAGCAGGAAGCGGAAGAGCGAGCCGACGGTCCAGCGGATGGAGTGCAGCAGGGACCGGGCCAGCCGCCATCGGCCGGTGGTGGTCGAGGCTTGCTCGCCACCGGCAGCCGGTGCCGGCGCGGTCGTCATCGTGCTCAGCGTGGCACGGCCGGGCGCCGCGCATCTCGCCCGAGACGGGTGAGGCGATCACCGCTGCTGGCTGCCTAGCGTCGGCTGCGGACAGTCACTACCCCCACCCAGAGGAGCGTCGATGTCGGACACGATCACCACGGGACACCGGGTAGCGGCCGAGGCGTTCGGCACGTTCTGGCTCGTCCTCTGTGGCTGCGGTTCCGCCGTCCTCGCCGCCGGCGTGGTCAACGGCGACGGCGTCCACCTGGGCATCGGTTTCGCCGGGGTGTCCCTGGCCTTCGGGTTGACCGTGCTGACGATGGCCTACGCGGTGGGCCACCTGTCCGGCGGGCACTTCAACCCGGCCGTGACCATCGGCCTCGCGGTGGCGAAGCGCTTCGCCTGGAGGGACGTGCCCGTCTACGTCGTCACCCAGGTCGTGGCGGCGACCGCGGCAGCGACCGTGCTGCTGGTCATCGCCAACGGCCAGGAGGGCTTCAGCGCCAAGGCCAGCGGCTTCGCGGCCAACGGGTACGGCGACCACTCCCCGGGGGGCTACGCCTTGCTCGCCTGCGCGGTGGTGGAGGTCGTGTTCACCGCTGGTTTCGTCCTGGTCATCCTGGGTGCGACGGATACCCGGGCACCGCGCGGCTTCGCGCCGCTGGCGATCGGCCTCGCGCTGACCCTGATCCACCTCGTGACGATCCCGGTGACCAACACCTCGGTGAACCCTGCGCGGTCCACCGGCGTCGCGTTCTTCGCCGGCAGCTGGGCCCTCGGGCAGCTGTGGCTCTTCTGGGTGGCCCCGATCGTGGGAGCGCTGATCGCCGGCGCGATCTACGGACCGCTGCTCGGCAGTCGCGAGGCGCCGGCCAGCCTGCAGGAGGCATCGGAGGCCTGAGCGCCGCCCCCGGCTCAGACCCGCGGCATCCGGTGCGGGACGAGCTCGGCGCGCTGCGCCCACTCCGCTGACACCACGGCGGCCGCGACGACGCCGGCGCAGACCACGATCAGCCAGGTGAGCAGGGCGAACGTGACGCCGATGACGCCGTACCGCACGGAGTTCAGCGAGACGATGTGCGGCATCCAGGTGGCCGAGTAGATGCTCACCACCGCCTGCCCGGCCGCTGCGGTGATCGACCCCGGCACCAGCGCCCGGCGCGGCACCCGGCGGCTGAGCAGCAGGTACTGCACCTGCAGCCACAGGACGCTGGCGATGGCGAGGTGCATCAGGATGACGACGCCCTGGTGGCCGCGCAGCTCGCCCACGAGCCCGGACAGCCACGACAGGAACACGACCTGCCCGATCAGCAGCGCCAGCCCGAGCACGCTGTTCAGGGTGCCGACGATGCCGACCGGCGGCAGGTCCCACGCCGACTGGTACGTGCGCTGCACGTAGCGGGCGAGCGCCATCGTCGAGTAGAAGAGCACCACGAGACCGACGAGGGTCAGGGCGCTGGCGGCGTTGGCCGGCCGGGTGAACAGCACGCGCATCGCGCTCTCGCCGTTGCCGCTCAGGTGGAACCGCTCGACCATGCCGTCGGCCAGGGCGTCGTTGTCGGACGAGAAGCTGCTGATCACGATCAGCAGCGGGATCATCGCGGTGAACGCCTGCGAGGCCATCACCAGGATGCGGTCGCGGCCGTTGATCCGCACGAACCTCAGCAGGCAGCCCAGGACGAACGAGTCGGCCAGCCAGCGGGCCAGCGCACCGATCCGGTCCTGGCGCTGCGCGACCTTGTCGAGCGGCTTGGTCCACAGTGGCCGGTTGGCCTCCGGACGGCCAACCGTGGTGTCGAGCGGCTCGCTCACGCCGTGGACGGCGGCGCGCTCGGCGGCAGGGACCCGGAGCTGACGTCGTCGTCGGCGACGGGCGCGGCGAGGAGCTCGATGATGCCGATCAGGACGACGAGGACGATGGTCAGCACGATCGTGAACCCGGCCGACGGGTGGTCCTTCACGACGTAGACCAACGCGCACAACCCCACGACCGCCAACCGAAGCGGGGTCCGGAAGCGGCCGACGAACCGGCCGACCGGGCCGGCGTCGATCCCGTGCCGCGCACCGCCCTCACGCAGCGCCGCCGCTCCGCGGGACGGTCCGCTGCGGGTCGCCACCGCGGGCGCCGAGGAGCCGGTGGCCCACGCCGCGGCCGCGATGATCAGGAACAGCACCAGCACCGCGCGCAGGTTGGTCCGGATCGTGCTGGTGATCGTGTCGAAGATGTCGCCTCCGGCGTCCTGCGGGATGGCCGACGGCAGCGCGTCCAGGTAGTAGGGGCGGGCCAGGTTCAGCCCGGCCCCCAGCACGAGCATGCTCACCGCGATGCACAGCGCGCCCACCATCAGGGTGCGCCGGTGGTGCCGCGAGATCGCCACGGCTGCGATCAGGCACAGGATGCCCAGCACCGGCAGCGCAGTGGCCAGGGTGTCGAGCAACGAGAACACCCGCTGCGCCCGGCTGATGTCCGCGCCCTCCAGCACCACGAACGACGCGTTCACCGTGGGCAGCTTGTCGACGATCGAGAAGCCCTGGGCGGACAGGCTGGCCTTCACCGCGTCGATCACCCCGGCGAGGTTCACCGAGACGTTGTCGTCCTGGACGGTGACGGCTCCGCTCTGGTCGCCGGTCAGGACGGCGACCAGCTGGGCGTGCGCCTCGCGGTTCGCGGCCGTCCAGGCGTCCTGGAACTGTTGGGTCGCAACGATCTTGGCCACCTGGTCGTGCACGAAGCTCTCGACACCGTTGGACAGCGGGCCGCTCAGCGCGGTGAGGGCGGTGGCGATGTTCGGCGGCAGTCCCTGCGCCTCCAGCGCCTGCACGGCCTGGCTGGTGATCGCCTTGACGTCCAGCCGGGTGAAGATCGCGTTCGTCACCTGGTCGGTGATGGCGGCCTGGACCGAGGGTTCGGAGGCGAGCGGTGCCACCGTCTGCACGTAGGTGTCGGTGTCGCCGAGCTCGTGGCTGGTCCAGCGTGCCACCACGGCGGCCGGGGCGCAGACCGTCGCGATGATCAGCAGCACCACGACGACCGGAGGGCGCCACCAGCCGGACAGCCGGCCCGGTCGAGGCGGTACGGCGATCGGCGTGGTCTGGTCGAGCCCCGCGGGTCGCTCGTCCAGCTGGCGCTGCAGGTCCTGGACCTGCTGCTGCAGGCGTGCGACCTCTGCGTCTTTCGGGCCGGCCGCAGGCTTGCCGTCGTCGCTCATGCCGCCGGTCCCGAGCTCGCGACGCGCCCATGGTGGCTGGGTGGCAGCTGACGGATCTCGATGATCTCGACGCCGAGCCGGTCGAGGTGGTTGATCACCCCTTGCAGTGCGCACTGGTCGGGCAGCTCACCGGACAGCATGGTGTGCACCGGGACCTGCCGACGCGACAGGCCGGGGAAGGCGCTCATCAGGTCGTCGGACAGCGGACCCGCCACGCTGATCACGTACTCGCTCATGCGATGCCTCCGCGTCCGGTCCGCCGTCACCGACGACGATCCGACGCGCGGGTCACCTGCGCATCACCCGTGTCGGGGGAGGTCCCAGCTCTCGCCGGGCGCCAGCCCCACGACGGTGCACCCGGCGTACGCCTCCCGGGCCAGGGCCGCGAAGCCGGCGGCCGCGTGGGCCCGGCGGGCCGCCCGCCACCGCCAGAGGACGGGGATGCGCAGGTCGCCGTAGTGGATCGGCACCACGTAGCTCGGGTGCAGCAACCCGATGGCCTGCGCCGCCTCTTCGGGGTCCATGTGCCCCTCCGCCAGGGTCAAACCCCACCCGCCGATGGGCAGCAGCGCCAGGTCGAGCGGGCCGAGCCGGCGCATCCCGTCGAACGACTCGGTGTCACCGGCGAAGTAGACGCGGTCGCTGCCGGCGATGACGAAGCCGAGCGGGTCGGACTGCAGCTGGCCCTTGCCCCGCCGCGGGTCGTGGTCGGCGTAGGTGGCGCTGACCTGCAGCGCGCCGACGTCCACCTGGGCACCCGGCCGCACCCCGCGCACGGTGTGCCCGGTGCGTCGACGGACCAGGTCGGCACCTCCCTCTGGCACCACCAGCGTGACCCCGCGCGGCAGCCGGCGCAGCGACTGCAGGTCCAGGTGGTCGCGGTGCAGGTGCGAGATGAGGACGGCGTCGACCCGGCCCAGGGTGGCGACGTCCGGTACCGGGCCGGTGTTGTGCAGCGGCCCGATCCGGGTGCGCAGCAACGGGTCCATCAGGATCGTCGTGCCGTCCATGGTCAGCGCCACGAACGCGTGACCCCACCAGGTGACCGTCGTCGGCTCCGCTGGGTCCACCCGATCAGTGTGGCAGGCCGCCCGGTAACCTCGCCCCATGCTGCGGCCGATGCTGTTGGGCAAGATCCACCGAGCGACCGTGACGGATGCGGACCTGCACTACGTGGGCTCGCTGACCCTGGACCTCGACCTGATGGACGCGGCCGGGCTGCTGCCCGGCCAGCAGGTGGACGTCGTCGACGTCACCAACGGCGCCCGGCTGACCACGTACGTGATCGAGGGCGAGCGCGGCAGCGGCGTGGTCTGCGTGAACGGCGCGGCCGCGCACCTCGTGCACCGCGGCGACGTCGTGATCGTCATCGCCTACGGGCTGCTGGAGGACGCGCAGGCCCGCGGGCGCCGTCCGGACGTGGTGTTCGTGGACGCCGAGAACCGGGTCGTGGACGTCGGTGCGGACCCGGCCGCGGTGCCCGCCGGCCACGGCCTGATCACCTCGGGCCTGCTTGGCTAGGAGTCCGGCCCGCGCTCGACGATCTCCCGGGCGATCGACGACAGCTTGCGGTTCATCAGCGAGGATGCCTTGCGCAGCGTCGCGAACGCCTCGTCGGCGGTGAGCCCGTGCGCCGCCATCAGCAGTCCGATCGCGGTGCCGATCTCACGGTTGCTGGAGATGCCCTCGGCCATCGTGGTCGCCTGCTCGTGGTGCGCGGAGGCGCCCATCGCCACGGACGCGAACGCGGCCAGGATGGCGCCGGTGTCGCCGGAGTCGGCGGTCAGGGCGCCGGCGGTGTTGGAGAACAGGTTCAGCGCCCCGCTCTTGCGGCCGTCGACCAGCAGCCGGAAGCCCGCCATGCCCCGGACCGGGGTCTCCGCCAGCACCCGGGCCGCGAGGGACGGCCACTGCGAGGCGGTCGCGATGTCGGAGTCCAGCTGGTACGCGTCGTTCTCGATGGCGTCCACGCACGGCCCGTCCTCGACCTCGCGCTCCATGGCGTCGATCTTCGCCCCGATCTCGTCGGAGGCGGCGATCGTGCGGTAGCCCTTGCTCTCCTTGACCATGATGCTGGCGTGGTCGCAGCCCTCGACGAGCTGCGGCGCAGCGTCGACGATGGCCCGGCAGACGTCATCCATCCCTGGGCTGGAGTGCACGATTCGGGCGAGGTCCGCGAAGCTCGTCGCGATCTCGCCGCTGCCCTCGGGGTCGAGCCCCTGGTAGCGCTGCTGCTGCTCGTCGTGCTCGGTCACGGGGCCAGTGTGCACCGTGCGGCGGGTGCTGTGTCACCCGCTTCTCGCTAGCGTCCCTCCCGTGGACGGTCTGCCGGACGACGGGCGCGGCCTCTCGCCGCGTCAACGCGTCGAGCTGGCCGAGCAGCAGCTGGGGGCCCCCGTGGTGCTCCGCTGGTGCGCGGGACTGCTGACCGGGGACGTCGCCTACGACGACCCGGCGCAGCCGCCCCTGACCTGGCTGGGCGGTCCGCACGCCACCTGGCTGCTCGGCCAGCCCGCTCGGGTCGCCGACGACCAGGAGTACTGGGCCCGCACCTGGGCGGCCCGCGCCCTGCTGCACGCCTGGGACGACGCGGTCCTCGAGCTGGTGCCGGCGGTCGTCTGCGCGCTGGCCGACCCGGCCTGGCGGGTGCGCGAGATGGCCGCCAAGGTCGTGGCCCGCCGCGAGCTCGGGCAGGCCGGCGAGGCACTGCTCCCGCTGGTCGAGGACGACGTGCCGCGGGTGCGGGCGGCCGCCGTCCGCGCGCTGGGGCTGGTCGGCGAGGTCGAGGCGCTGGACGCCGCCCGGGACGCCCAGGACGACCAGGACCCGGCCGTGCACCGGGCCGCCGAGCTCGCGGTGCGCCGGCTGCAGGAGCGGCTGGACCGGTGGTGAGCGTTAGGGTCGGCGGGTGCGAGAGCCCCAGGTGACCCCGATCCCCGGCCTGCCCGAGCGCGTCAGCATCTACGAGGTCGGCGCCCGCGACGGCCTGCAGAACGAGTCCGAGGTCGTCCCGGTCGAGGTCAAGGCCGAGCTGGTCCGCCGGCTGGTGGCCAGCGGGCTGCGCGCGGTCGAGCTGACCAGCTTCGTGCACCCCAGGTGGGTGCCGCAGCTGGCGGACGCCGAGCAGCTGCTGGACCTGCTCGGCCCGCTGTCCACCGGCGAGCTGGCCGGGGTGCGGGCCCCGGTGCTCGTGCCCAATGCGCGCGGGCTCGAGCGGGCGCTGGCCCGCGACGTCCCCGAGCTGGCCGTGTTCGTCAGCGCCACCGAGTCCTTCGCGCGCAAGAACCTGAACGCCTCCCGGGACGAGGCGCTCGCCATGTCCGGCCAGGTCGTCGAGGGTGCGCTGGCCGCCGGCCGCTCCGTCCGCGGGTACGTGTCGATGTGCTTCGGCGACCCGTGGGAGGGGGACGTCGACGCCGCCGCGGTGGTGGACGTCGTCCTCGCGCTGCGCGAGCAGGGCTGCCACGAGATCTCGCTCGGCGACACGATCGGGGTGGCCACTCCCGGTCAGGTCGTGCGGCTGCTGGACGGCCTGGCGGCCGCCGGGGTGCCGCGCGAGGCCCTGGCCGTGCACTTCCACGACACCTACGGCCAGGCGCTGTCCAACACCTTGATCGCGCTGCAACAGGGCATCACGACGGTGGACTCCTCGGCGGGTGGGCTCGGTGGGTGCCCGTTCGCCATGTCCGCGACCGGGAACCTGGCCACCGAGGACCTCGTGTGGCAGCTGCACGGCCTGGGCATCGAGACCGGCGTCGACCTGCCGAAGCTCGTCGCGACCAGCGTCTGGCTGGCCGGGCTGATGGGCCGCCCGAGCCCGTCGAACGCCGTCCGCGCCCTGGGCTGACCGCGTTCAGCTGTCCCGGTCCACCAGCGGTAGCGGCTCGGCCGTCGGCCGCTTCGGCTGCACGGTGTCGCCGGAGGACTGCCGGCGCAGCCGGCGACCCACCCAGGGGCCGACGTACTGGCGCAGCCACTGGGCGTCCTCGCGCAGGGCGGTGCGCCGGTCCCGGGCCTGGGCCGGCGGCAGCGGGATGGCCCAGCTCCCGTCGCCGGCCAGCCCCAGCACCTCGGCGGCGTGCAGTGCCACCCGCTGGTGGCCCTCACTGGTCAGGTGGATCCGGTCGGGAGCCCACAACCGCCTGTCCTGCAACGCCTTCATGCCCCACAGGTCCAGCACGTACGTCTGGTGCCGGCGGGCGATCGTCCAGATCGCGGCGGCGAACACCGCGGCCTTGCCGCGGGTCAGGTTGATCAGCGGGGACTGCACCGGGTCGACCGGGGTGGCCAGCAGGACGTCGGCCCCGCTGACCCGCAGGTCGACCACCGCGGCCTCGAGCCGGGCCGCGAGCCGGTCCGGGTCACTGCCCGGACGCAGCACGTCGTTGCCGCCGCCCACCAGGCTCACCAGGTCGGCGCCCAGCTCGATCGCCGCCGGGACCTGCTCCTGCACGATCTGGCCGAGCAGCCGGCCACGGACGGCGAGGTTCGCGTACCGCAGCGGCTCGATGGCGCCGCCGGTCGGGTCCGCGGCCGCGCGCCCGCCGGCCAGCTGGTGGGCCAGCCGGTCCGCCCAGCCCCGGTACGCGCCGTCCTCGCCGACGTCCTCCATCCCCTCGGTGAAGGAGTCGCCGACCGCGACGTAGCGCGTCCACGGCGGGGCCTGCGTGGTTTGCTCTTCGGTTCGTTCGTCCACCCGCTCATCGTGCAGCATGGGGCCATGACCGAGCCCACCGGACGCGGGTCGGGCCAGCCGCACCAGCCGGGCCTGGCCTGGCAGCGCTGGCTGCGCTCGGAGGAGCCGACGGGTCCGGTGCCGCTGGTGGACCGGTTGCGCGGCACGCCGTTCCGCGACCCGAGCCGGATGGGCGCCCCGCAGGAGGAGCAGGCCCGCGAGGTCATCGAGTTCGGCCTGCGGCTGGGGGACCTGCTGCTGCGCAGCGGTTCCGGCACCCGGGACGTCGAGGCCGCCCTGATCGCGGTGACCGCGGCGATGGGTCTGACGGACGTCGAGGTGGACATCACCGCCCAGTCGATCCTGCTGCAGCACGCGCCGGCCGGCGGGCGTCCGGTGAACCTGCTGCGGGTGGCCCGGACGCAGAGCCGCGACCACGCCCGGCTCGCCGACGCCTACCGGCTCGTCTCGGACCTGGTCGCCGGCCGCTGCTCGCGCGAGGAGGCCGACCGGCGGCTGACCGAGATCGAGACCAGGCCCAAGCCGTGGCCGCGGTGGGTGGTGTCGGTCGCCTACGGCCTGCTGGCCGCCGCGGTCTGCGCGCTGGTCGGCGGTGGTGCCCGGGCCACGGCGCTGGCGTTCGTGGCCAGCGTCGCAGTCGACCGGCTCGGTCGCTACCTCGGCCGCCGCCGGTTGGTGCCGTTCTTCATCACGTTCGTCGGCGCCGCGATCGCCGCCGTCGTCACGGTGCTGGCGGCCGAGCTCGAGCTGATCGGCCCGCGCGACGCCGGCGCGGTGATCGCCGGCGGCATCGTCGTCCTGCTGCCCGGGCGGCTGCTCGTCGCGGCCGTCGAGGACGCGATCTTCGGTTTCTCGGTCACCGCGTCCGGCCGGGTGCTCCAGGTGCTGCTGACCGGCGCCGCGATCATCTCGGGCACCGCCATCGGCCTCGGGCTGGCGCAGCGGCTCGACCTCGACCTGGTGGTCGACCTGACCGGGACGACCGCGGTGGACGTCGTCCGCGGCCTGGTCTGCGCGGCCGTCGCCTCGCTGGCCACCGCAGTGGCCTACCGCAGCCCGCGCCGGCTGGTCCTGCCGCCGGTGCTGATCGGCGTCATCGGTTACGCGATCTACGGGCTGCTGCGGGTCAGCGACCTGGCCGGGCCGACCGCCGCGACGGCCGCGGCCGCCGTCGTCGTCGGGCTGCTGGCCCGGCTGCTCGCCGCACGGATGACGGCGCCCGCGCTGGTGCTCTCGGTGCCTGCGCTGTCCACGCTGCTGCCCGGCCTGGCGATCTTCCGGGCGATGAGCCTGCTGTCCAGCGACCCGCAGGCCGGCATCGGGCAGCTGTTCCTGGCGATGGCGACTGCCCTCGCGATCGGCGCGGGCGTGGCCCTCGGCGACGTCCTCGCCGCGCCCGCCGACCGCTGGTGGCTCAGGCGAGCCGCAGCCAGGCCGTCACCGTGATGCCGACCTGACGGCCGATCATCAGCCGGGGCGCCTTCAAGCCCAGGTCGCGCCGGTCCAGGACCGCCGTCGCCTCGACCGGCACGCGGCCGTCCGGACCCGGCTCGCCCGGCAGCGTCCCGTGTAGGGTCAGCGGGCAGCTCGTGCCGCGAGCCGCGATCGTGCCCTGCGCCGTCCAGCCGTCGTGCTGGGTGCTGATCCGGTCGCTGACGAACGTCAGGGTCGGGTGCGCGTCCAGGTCGAGGAAGCGCGGCTTGCGCAGGTCCTTCTCGCGGCGCGCGTTGCCCGTGTCGAGGGCCGCCAGGTCCAGCTCGGCCACCAGCCGCCGCGGGGCGCCGGACGCGTCGACCTCGACCTCGCCCGAGCGCACCGGGACGGTCCCCGCGACGGTCTTGCCGAGGTTCGCGACGGTGAAGCCGGCCCGGCTGTCGGCCGCCTGCACCTGCCAGGTGCCGGTCTGCAGCGGCGTGGCTGTCGACGCGCTCATCGCGCACCTGCCACGGCCGGCAGCTCGCACCGCTCGACGCTGAGCACCGCCATCCGGTCCGGTCCGGACAGCAGGGCCGGGTCCTCGCCGGGCAGCAGCTCGGTCGACATCGCCACGTCCTGGATGGCGGCCGGCACGTCCGGCGACGTCACCAACGAGACGGTCAGGTAGCCCAGGTCGTCCGCCCGCAGCACCCAGGTGCGCACCACACCGGGCACCTGCTGGACCGCCGGGGCGATCCGGCTGCCCGCGACCTGGTCGGCGGCGGCCTGGGCCGCGCTGCGCGGCCCGTCGAACCACAGCACCATCGCGTGCGTCGGCGGCTCAGCGACCGCCATCCCCTCGTGGGAGTCCACCACCACGTAGCCGGCCCCCGAGGTCTCCCAGAAGGCGAGCACCTGGTCGAGGACCCCGTCCGCGGAACGCAGCACGACGTGGCCGGACGGCGGGCCGCCCGGGCGCAGGGTGTCCGGTCCCGGGGGCTGGTGGGTGAAAGGGTGCAACGACGCGTACACGGCTACCTCCTCGGTCGGTGCCGGCTGGTCGCCGGCGACGAGGACGACGATCCGCGCCGCCGCCGCCCGGTCCATCCGTGCCAGTACGCAGCGCGCCACTGAATCGCGATACTGGGCCCGTGGCGACGCACGGTCCCGTCGAGACCGGCCCGCCCTTCGTCGGTCGCGAGCGGCAGGTGGCCGAGCTGGGCGAGCGGGTCGCCGGTGCGCGCGCCGGTCGCGGCGGCCTGGTCCTGGTCAGCGGCCCGGCCGGCATCGGCAAGACCCGCCTGGTCGAACGGGTCTGCGGCCCGGCGTCGGACCAGGTGCCCATGCGCTGGGGCCGCGCCGTCGACGAGCCGGGAGCGCCACCGCTGTGGCCGTGGCGCGCCGCGCTCGCGGCCCTGCCCGACGTCCCGGCCGAGCCGCTCGCCGACGCCGAGTCCGCCCGCTTCCGCTTCGTGGCCGACACCACGGACGCGCTGCTGCGCGCCGCCGAGCCGGCCGGGCTCGTCGTCGTACTGGAGGACCTGCACTGGGCCGACGAGACCTCGCTGCGCCTGCTGCGCCGGATCGCCGGCGAGGTCGCCGGCGCCGGGCTGGTGGTGGTCGCGACCTACCGGGACGGCGGGTCGGCCGGCCTGATGGCCGAGGCGCTGCCCGACCTGCTGCGCTGGTCGACCACCCACCCCTTGCCCCTGCCCCCGCTGGTCGAGCACGACGTCCGGGCCTACCTGGGACAGACCCTGCACCGGGCCGCCGACCCCGAGCACGTGCGGGGCGTGCTGCACCGGTCCGGCGGCAACCCGCTGTACCTGCGGGCGGTCACCGACCTGGTGCGTGGCGGGGCGTCGCCGGACCCGGCGGACGCCGACGCGAGCAGCCAGCTGCGGACCCTGGTGCGCGGCGTCGTGGCCGGGCTGCCCGAGGCCGCCGCCGAGCTGCTGGCCGCCGCGGCCGTGCTCGGCGAGCAGCTCGACGTCGCCGTCCTGGCGGCGGTCTGCGAGCGCCCCGAACCGGCCGTGCAGCGCGACCTGGACGAGGCGGTGCGCGCCGGCGTGCTGGCCGAGGTGCCCGACGTCGGAGCCGGCCGGCTCCGGTTCGTGCACGCCGTCGTCCGCGAGGGCGTGTACGCGGACCTCGACCGCTCGCAGCGCGAGGCGCTGCACCGGCACGCCGCCCTCGTCCTGCAGGAGCAGTCCGGGCACGACCCGGGTCGGGCCGGTCTGGTGGCCGGCCACTGGCTGCGCTGCGCCCGCGACCCGGCCGAGCTGCGGACGGCCGCCGCGTGGGCGGTCCGGGCCGCGGACGCCGCCACCCGCGCCTACGCGGACGCCGAGGCCGCGCGCTACCTCGCCATGGCGCTCGGCGAGCTGGAGCGGGCCGGGGCCGGTGACGGTGAACGCGCGGAGCTGCTGCTGCGGCTGGCCGACGCGCACTTCCGGGACGGCCGGGTGCGGGAGGCCAGCGAGTGCGCCGAGCAGGTCGTCGACCTGGCGCTCGCGGGGGACCGGCCGGACCTGCTCGCCCCGGCCGCCCTGGTCGTGCACGACGTCGCGGCGCCGGACGTGCTGCCACAGGTCCTGCGGCGGTGCGCCCGGGTACTCGAGCTCGACACCGACCTCGACGACCTGACGCGGTCGCGGCTGCTGTCGCTGCGGACCTCGGCGGCTGCCGACGCCGGACGCCCACAGGACGGTGCGCAGTGGTCGCGTGAGGCGCTCGAGCTCGCCGAGCGCAGCGGCGACGACATCGCGCTGGTGGAGGCGGCCCGGGCGCGGGACAAGGTCGTGGACTCGGCGTTCTCGCCCGACGAGCGGCTGCGGCTCGGGCAGGTCGCCGTCGAGACGGGCACCCGCAGCGGGCAGCCGATGACCGTCCTGTGGGGACACAAGTGGCGGATCGACGCCGCGCTCAACCTCGGCCGGATGGCCGCCGCGGACGCCGAGATCGCCGAGCTGGGGCTGCTGGCCCGCTCGTCCCGGCTGCCGCTGGTGCGCTGGCACGAGCTGCGGGTCCGGGCCTCGGTGACCGCCTTGCGCGGCGAGTTCGAGGAGGCGCTCGAGCTGAACGCACAGGCCGGCCGGCTGGGCGCCAGCGAGCTGTCCCAGGACCTGTCCGCCGCCGGGATGTCCGACGCGTTTCTGCTGGTGCACAGCGTCGCCACCGGTCAGCCGGTGGTCAGCGAGGAGTCGCTGGCGACGCTGCGGGCCGCGCCGCAGGAGCTCACCGTGGTGCGGGTCAGCGTCGCGCTGATGCTGCTGCAGCTGGGCCGCACGGACGAGGCCCGCGCGGCCTACGACGGCCTCGGGCTCACCATCGAGGACGTCGGACCCGAGCTGCGGCACGGCGTCCCGCTGAGCCAGGTGGCGCTGGTCAGTGCCTTCGGCGACGTCGCTGCCGCGGCGGCGCTGGAACCGCTGGTGGCGCAGTACGAGTGGGAGGTCGGTGACGCCGGGATCTACTGCTTCGGCTCGGCGCGCTGGTTCGCCGGCCGGCTCTCGGTCGTCCTGGAGCACTGGGACGACGCGGTGGAGCACTTCCAGTCGGCGCTGGCCACCGACACCAGGACCGGCGCCCGCCCGGCCGTCGCCCGGGACCGGGTGGGTCTGGCCGAGGCGCTGCTCGGCCGGTCCCGGACCCCACGGGCGCAGCCGGACGACGTCCCGCGGGCGCTCGCGGCCGCCACGGCCGGCGCCCGGGAGGCGCGGGCCCTGGACCTGCCCGGTCCCCTCGCCGAGGCCGTGGCGCTGCAGGAGCGGGCGAGAGCCGTGGCGCGCGACCGCGACCCGTTGAGCGGGCGCGAGCGCGAGGTCGCCGAGCTGGCCTCGCAGGGTCTGAGCAACAAGGAGATCGCCCGACGGCTCGTCCTGTCGGAGCGGACCGTGGAGAGCCACATGCGCAGCATCCTGGGCAAGCTGGGCCTGTCGAACCGGGTGCAGCTGGTGAGCGCTCGCCCGCGCGGCTAGTCCGTGGCGCTGAGCTGCAGGGCGCGCCTGATCCAGACCGGCGGGTCGTCGCGGTGGTAGATCCGCTCGTCCGGCTCGATCCGGTCCAGGAACGTCCGGTAGATCAGCGCCTGGCGCAGCGCCGCGAGGGGTGGCACCAGGGCGATGGCGCGCTCGACGTCCGCGTCCGGTCGGCGGGCGCGCCACTGCCGCACCCAGCCGGCCCGGACGGCGTCCTGCTGGTCCCCGGGCAGCCGCTCCAGGAAGGCCGGCAGGTCGAGCAGCGGGTGGCCGACGCCGCTGTCACCCCAGTCGAGCAGCAGCAGGCCGCCCGGGCCGTACCGCCAGTTGCCGGCGTGCAGGTCGCCGTGCACCAGGGTGTCGCCGAGCCCGCAGGCGTCCAGCTCGGCCACGAGGGCCGGCAGCCGGGCGGCGAGCCCGTCCACCCCGTCGAGCTCGCGCGGCTCGAGCCGGTCGCGGACGTCGTCGCGGGCGAGCAACGCGGACAGCGCGCCGGCCAGTGCGGGACCCCGCCAGTCGGGCAGCCTGAGGGCGAGCAGCTCGTCAGCGCGTCCGACCCACTCGTCCTGCAGGTCGACGACGGCCTCGACCATGTCGGCGAGCCGCGCCGGTCCGGCGGACCACTGGTCCTCGCCCGGCACGTCGGCCATCAGCACGGTGCCCGTCGCCGGGTCGGCCGCGAGCAGGTGCGGCACCAGCCGTGGGTGGCGCGCCGCGACCGCGGCGATGATGGCCCCCTCGTGCGCGAAGAACGGTGGCGCGCTCTTGCACCAGACCGGCCCCCGCGCGGTGGGCAGCCGCAGGATCGAGGACAGGTTCCACGTCTTGACCTGCTCGGCCGGCGCGGTGCGCGGCGTCCCCGCCCGGGAGAGCACATCGTCCGCCCAGGTCAGGATGGACGTCGGTCCGCCGGGTCGCGCCCACGGTGCCCGCAGCGGGTGGTCGTCGAGGGCGTCGCCCAGGACGGCCGCCGGCGGGGGCTCGAGGCCGGCCAGCTCCTCCGCGGTCAGGGCTCGCGTGCTCTGGGCGAGGTAGGTGACGGCGCCGCCCACGGGCTCGCGCGACCCGTCGTCGGCGGCGGGGGCCAGCACTCGCAGCACGAGCACGTCGAGGCCGTGCTGCTCCCGGACCGCGTGGACGAGCGGCTCGACGTCCGGCCACCACGGCGACGCGACCTCGACCGGCCCGAGCCGCCCGACCGGGTCGCCGCCGACGTCCAGCAGGACGAGCCGGGCCTGGCGGGGCGGGCGGGCTGCCGAGCTCACCGCAGCGACCAGTCCACCGGCTCGGCGCCCTGGGCGACCAGCAGCTCGTTGACCCGGCTGAACGGGCGCGACCCGAAGAACCCGCGGTCGGCGGACATCGGGCTCGGGTGGGCGCTGGCCACCACGGGGGTGTCCCCGAGCAGGGGTCGCAGGGTCTGCGCGTCCTTGCCCCACAGCAGCGCGACCAGCGGGGTGCCGCGGGCCACCAGCGCGCGGATGGCCTGGTCGGTCACGGCCTCCCAGCCCTTGCCCCGGTGGCTCGCGCTCGCTCCCGGCGCCACCGTCAGCACCCGGTTGAGCAGCAGCACGCCCTGGTCGGACCACGCGGTCAGGTCACCGTGCGGGGGCGGTGCCACGCCCAGGTCGGCGTTCAGCTCGCGGTAGATGTTCTGCAGGCTGCGCGGGATCGGCCGGACGTCGGGCGCCACCGAGAAGGACAGCCCGACGGCGTGACCGGGTGTCGGGTAGGGGTCCTGGCCGACGACGAGCACCCGGACGTCCGCGAACGGCCGCTCGAACGCGGCCAGCACCCGCTCGCCGGCCGGCAGGTACTGCCCGCCGCCGGCCAACTCGGCCCGCAGGAAGTCGCCCATCTGCGCGACCTGGTCGGCCACCGGCGCCAGCGCCTGCGCCCAGCCGTCGTCCATCAGCTCGCTCAGTGCCCTCGCCACGTCCGCACACGTTAGTGCGCGGCCCCCGAACCCTGCTGGCGCGGCGCGGGAGTGCGGGCGTAGATTACATACCGAGTCTAAGTATCTTTCTCTGGAGGCCCCGTGCCCAACCCCCGATACGACTCCGCCCACCCGCACTACAAGTGGGTCGCGCTGTCGAACACGACGCTCGGGGTGCTGCTGGCGACCGTGAACGCGTCCATCGTGCTGATCTCGCTGCCGGCGATCTTCCGCGGTATCCAGCTCGACCCGCTGCGGCCGTCCAACGTCAGCTACCTGCTCTGGATGCTGATGGGCTACCTGCTGGTCACCGCCGTCCTGGTCGTCTCGCTGGGCCGGCTCGGCGACATCTACGGCCGGGTCAAGATGTACAACGCGGGCTTCGCCGTGTTCGCCGCCGCCTCCGTCGCGCTCGCGCTCGTCCCGTGGACCGGCAGCGCGGGCGCCCTGTGGCTGATCGGCTTCCGCGTCGTCCAGGGCGTCGGCGGCGCGATGCTGATGGCGAACTCCACCGCGATCCTCACCGACGCCTTCCCGACCGAGCAGCGCGGCATGGCGCTGGGCATCAACCAGGTCGCGGCGCTCGCCGGCTCCTTCATCGGGCTCGTGCTCGGCGGCGTGCTGTCCGAGTGGCACTGGCGCTCGGTGTTCTGGGTCTCCGTGCCGATCGGCATCGTGGGCACCGTCTGGGCCTACCGGTCGCTGCACGAGCTCACCAGCCGCGGCAAGGGGAGCATCGACTGGGTCGGCAACGTCCTGTTCGGCGCCGGGCTGACGGCGATGCTGGCCGGCATCACCTACGGCATCCAGCCGTACGGCAGCCACGACACCGGGTGGACCAACCCGTGGGTGCTGGCCGGCCTGATCGGCGGTGCGGCCATGCTCGTGGCGTTCTGGTTCGTCGAGCGCCGGGTCACCTACCCGATGTTCCACCTCGAGCTCTTCCGCGACCGCACGTTCGCCTACGGCAATGCGGCCACCCTGCTGTCCTCCATCGCCCGCGGTGGCCTGCAGTTCATGCTGATCATCTGGCTGCAGGGCGTCTGGTTGCCGCTGCACGGCTACGACTACGAGTCCACCCCGCTGTGGGCCGGCATCTACCTGGTGCCGCTGACCATCGGCTTCCTGGTCTCGGGCCCGGTGTCCGGCCACCTGTCCGACAAGTACGGCTCCCGGCTGTTCGCGTTCGTCGGGCTGATGGTCGCTGCGGCGTCCTTCGTCGGCCTGCTGCTGCTGCCGGTGAACTTCCACTACGGCTGGTTCGCGGCGCTGATCGCGCTCAACGGCATCGGCTCGGGCCTGTTCGCCGCGCCCAACACCAGCGCGATCATGGGCAGCGTCCAGCCGCAGGACCGCGGCGCCGCCTCGGGGATGCGCGCCACCTTCATGAACGCCGGCATGCTGCTGTCGATCGGCATCTTCTTCTCGCTGATGATCGCCGGGCTGGCCAAGCACCTGCCCGCCCAGCTGAGCAGCAGCCTGACCGCGCAGGGCGTCCCGGCCGACACCGCGCACACGATCGCCGGGCTGCCGCCCGTGGGCAGCCTGTTCGCCGCCTTCCTCGGCTACAACCCGATGCGCGAGATGGTCGGCCCCGACGTGCTGGCGAAGCTGTCGCCGGACCACGCCGCGAACCTGGTCGGCAAGACGTTCTTCCCGCAGCTCATCTCCGGCCCGCTGCACGACGGCCTCGTCGTCGTGTTCCTGGCCGCCGCGGTGATGTGCGTGGCCGGCGCGCTGATGTCGCTGGTCAGGCCCAGCCCGCAGGTCGACGTCCGAACCGACGAGGAGGCCGCCGTGCAGGAGGTGCTGAGCGCGCACTGAGGGCCCCTAGACTTCCCTCTCGTGCACTCTTTCGACGCCGACGTCGAGGCCCTGAGCCAAGCCGTCCTGGACTACACGCTGCGCCGCTCGCGGATGAACCCGGTGCCGCTGGACGGCCCGCGCACGCAGGCGGAGCTCGACGAGGTGGCCGGGCAGACCATCACCGCCGACGGCCTCGGCGGCGTGGCGGCCCTCGAGCTCTTCACCAGAGAGCTCGCCCCGGCCTGCATCTCGACCGACCACCCGCGCTACCTGTCCTTCATCCCCTGTGCGCCCACCGAGGCCAGCACCCTGTTCGACCTGGTGGTCGGGGCGTCGTCCATCTACGGCGGGTCCTGGCTGGAGGGCGCCGGCGCGGTGCACGCGGAGAACGCGGCGCTGCGCTGGATCAGTGACCTGGCCGGGCTGCCCGAGTCGGCGGGCGGGGTGTTCGTGCCCGGCGGGACCATCGGCAACCTGTCCGCGCTCGTCGCCGCCCGGCACGCGGCCCGCCGCGAGGGCGGCGAGCAGCCGACCCGCTGGAAGGTCGCCGGCACCACCCAGGCGCACTCGTCCATCAAGAGCGCCTGCGACATCATGGACGTCGACTTCCTGGGCGTCCCGGTCGACGACGCCGGCCGGCTGACCGGCGAGAACCTGCGGGCGACGCTGGCGTCCACCGGCACCGACGGGCTGTTCGCGGTCGTCGCCACCGCCGGCACGACGAACTTCGGCATCGTCGACGACCTCGCGTCGGTCGCGGCGGTCTGCGCCGAGCTCGGCGTCTGGTTCCACGTGGACGGCGCCTACGGCGGCGCCGGGCTGGCCGCCCCCAGCATCCGGGCCCGCTACGACGGCATCGAGCAGGCCGACTCGTTCATCGTGGACCCGCACAAGTGGCTGTTCGCGCCGTTCGACTGCTGCGCGCTGATCTA
Source organism: Angustibacter luteus (assembly GCF_039541115.1). Taxonomy (NCBI): domain Bacteria; kingdom Bacillati; phylum Actinomycetota; class Actinomycetes; order Kineosporiales; family Kineosporiaceae; genus Angustibacter; species Angustibacter luteus. Next base: position 191,591 of record NZ_BAABFP010000008.1, on the reverse strand, counting down.
CCGCGACCCCCAGCTCGGCCGGGCCGCGCACACCCAGAAGGCCGGCTACCTCGACGTGCTGACCGAGTCGGCCGAGTTCAACCCGTCCGACTACTCGGTCGGGCTGACCCGGCGGGCGCGCGGGCTGCCGTTCTGGTTCAGCCTCGCCACCCACGGTACGGACGCCTACGCCGCCGCGGTCGAGCGCACCCTCGAGGTGACCCGGTTCGCCGCCGCGCAGGTCGAGCAGCGCGACTACCTGGAGCTGCTGCGCGAGCCCGACACCTCGGTCGTCGTGTTCCGCCGGGTGGGCTGGACGCCGCAGCAGTACCAGCGCTGGTCGGACCGCCTGCTGCTGGCGAACTTCGCGTTCGTCGTCCCGACCACGCACGAGGGGGAGACCGTCACCCGGTTCGCCATCGTCAACCCGAACACCAGCGAGGCGGACATCTCGACGATCCTGGACACGATGGCCTAGGGGGTTGGCGCAGGGGCTGGCATTCACCCAGCGGGTCGAATGACATCGGTGTGGTTCACCGTCTACCCTGGTGGGCATGGATGCCGCGACGACCGACCCCCGCACCGCTGGCCACGGCTCTGCCGGGGTGGGCGAGGCGTCGGGCCTGAGCGAGCGGGACGCCGAGATCCTGGCCTTCGAGCGTCAGTGGTGGAAGTACGCCGGCGCCAAGGAGCAGGCGATCCGCGAGCTGTTCGACATGTCCGCCACCCGGTACTACCAGGTGCTCAACGCGCTGATCGACCGGCAGGACGCGCTGGAGCTCGACCCGATGCTGGTCAAGCGGCTGCGCCGCATGCGCGCCTCGCGTCAGCGGGCCCGCTCGGCCCGTCGCCTCGGCATGAAGGTCTGACCCTGAGGGCGTTCGCAGCATGAGCCAGACGTTCCACGAGCGCCGCGGCGCGCACCGTCCACCGGGCCTGGGCCCGGCCGGTGCCGTCCCCTGGTTGGTCGCGGCCGTGGCGGTCGTGCTGATCGTGGTGTGGGCCACCGGCTGGTGGGGTGGCGGCGGGACCGATGAGGCCAGCTCGAACACGGGCGTGACCTCGGGGGCGACCGGCACCACGACCAAGGGCACCTCCACCAAGTCCTCGTCGAGCACGAAGACCGCCTCACCGACCAGCACGAAGTCCGCGAGCACCACCCAGACGCCGACGGTGGACCACAGCCAGCCGGTCGCGGTGCTGAACGCCACCAAGCGCGGCGGGTTGGCCGCCGGTGCGGCGACCAAGCTGCGCAACGCGGGCTGGACGATCCGGAGCACCGGCAACTACACCGGCTCCGTCACCGGCACGACGATCTTCTACGGCAAGGGCTCGCTGCAGGCGACGGCGCAGGCCGTCGCCGACGACCTGGGCAGCCCCGCCGCGGTGCAGGAGTCCGCGGACTTCGGCTCGTCCCGGGTCACTGCGGTGCTGGGCGCCGACTACCCGAGCTGACCGACTCGCCCGGTCTCAGGTACCCGCCCTCGACCAGTCCGGCGCGCACCTCGAACACGTTGGCCAGCGCGAAGTCCCGCACCTTCCACCACGACAGCAGGCTGGCCACCCCGTACGCGACCGGGAACCCGAGCATGCCGAGCCAGCACGCCCACTGGCCGCTGTGCCGCGACTCGTGGGTCAGCAGCAGCGGGCGGCGGGCCAGGCGCTCGTCGTCCAGCCGGAGCAGGACGACGTCCCCGATCGTCACCGCGGGGGCCCGCGGAGCCGGGAAGCGGGAGCGGTAGCCGGTGGCCACCCAGGTGCCGCGCGGCCCGGGCACCAGCCGGGCGTGGCCCGACCTGGCCAGGGCCAGCCCGACCGGCGTGGCCAACGTGAGCACGTTCACCACCCGACGGGTCCAGTCCCGGCTGCTCAGCCTCATGGCGCCCATGATCGTCCGGCGCGGCGCGCGGCGGTAGGGGTCCAGGCATTTGCACTCGGGGGTGCCGAGTGCTAATCATTGACCTAGCACTCGCACGACGTGAGTGCTACCTGACGTCGACCGATCAGTGAGGCCGTCGAGCGTCGCGTGACCAGAGCGCGGCAACGGCGGTCGTCCGTCGCGGGCACCGACCGGTCACCACCACCCGATCACGGGAGGAACCCGAAGCATGGCCAAGATCATCGCCTTCGACGAGGAGGCCCGCCGCGGGCTCGAGCGGGGCATGAACGCCCTCGCCGACGCCGTCCGGGTCACGCTCGGCCCGAAGGGACGCAACGTCGTCCTGGAGAAGAAGTGGGGCGCCCCCACGATCACCAACGACGGTGTCAGCATCGCCAAGGAGATCGAGCTCGACGACCCCTACGAGAAGATCGGCGCCGAGCTGGTCAAGGAGGTCGCCAAGAAGACGGACGACGTCGCCGGTGACGGCACGACGACCGCCACGGTGCTGGCTCAGGCGATGGTGCGCGAGGGTCTGCGCAACGTGGCTGCCGGCGCCAACCCGATGGCCCTCAAGCGCGGCATCGAGCAGGCCGTCGAGGCCGTGTCCGACCAGCTGCTGGCCTCGGCCCGCGAGGTCGAGACCAAGGAGCAGATCGCGCAGACCGCCGGCATCTCGGCCGGTGACTCCTCGATCGGCGAGCTCATCGCCGAGGCGATGGACAAGGTCGGCAAGGAAGGTGTCATCACCGTCGAGGAGTCGAACACCTTCGGCCTCGAGCTCGAGCTCACCGAGGGTATGCGCTTCGACAAGGGCTACATCTCGGCGTACTTCGTCACCGACACCGAGCGCATGGAGACCGAGCTCGAGGACCCCTACATCCTCGTCGCGAACTCCAAGATCTCGACCGTCAAGGACCTGCTGCCGCTGCTCGAGAAGGTCATGCAGTCCGGCAAGCCGCTGGTCATCATCGCGGAGGACGTGGACGGCGAGGCTCTCTCGACGCTCATCGTCAACAAGATCCGTGGCACCTTCAAGTCCGTCGCCGTCAAGGCCCCGGGCTTCGGTGACCGCCGCAAGGCCATGCTCGCCGACATCGCCACCCTGACCGGTGGTGAGGTCATCAGCGAGGAGGTCGGCCTGAAGCTGGAGAACACCGGCATCGAGCTGCTCGGCCGGGCCCGCAAGGTGGTCATCACCAAGGACGAGACGACCATCGTCGAGGGTGCTGGCGACGCCGAGGCGATCGCCGGCCGGGTCAACCAGATCCGCGCCGAGATCGAGAAGTCGGATTCGGACTACGACCGCGAGAAGCTGCAGGAGCGGCTGGCCAAGCTGGCCGGCGGCGTCGCCGTCATCAAGGCCGGCGCAGCGACCGAGGTCGAGCTGAAGGAGCGCAAGCACCGCATCGAGGACGCGGTGCGCAACGCGAAGGCCGCCGTGGAGGAGGGCATCGTCGCCGGTGGTGGCGTCGCTCTCATCCAGGCCGGCAAGACCGCCTTCGACAAGCTCGAGCTCGAGGGTGACGAGGCCACTGGCGCGAACATCGTCAAGGTCGCCGTCGAGGCTCCGCTGAAGCAGATCGCGATCAACGCCGGTCTCGAGGGTGGGGTCGTGGCCGAGAAGGTCCGCAACCTCGAGTCGGGCTGGGGTCTGAACGCCGCGACCGGCGAGTACGTCGACATGCTGCAGGCCGGCATCAACGACCCGGTCAAGGTGACCCGGTCCGCGCTGCAGAACGCCGCGTCGATCGCCGCGCTGTTCCTGACGACCGAGGCCGTCATCGCCGACAAGCCGGAGAAGGCCGCTCCGGCCATGCCCGGTGGCGACGGTGGCATGGGCGGCATGGACTTCTGAGTCCCGCCGCGCTGGCTCACAGCGTCTGAACGACCCGAACCCCCTGTCCACATGGTGGACAGGGGGTTCGGTGTTCCCCGCGATTGTCCACAGCGGTCGTCCCCAGCGCGTCCACAGCCTGTTGATGACGGCAGGGGACGGCGGCGCGCTGGGGGACGCCACTCCCGTCCCACGGCCGGTTCGTCGTCCACATGTGATCCACACCTGGTCCACAGGATGATCCACAAGCCGGCGGCGACCCGGCCAAAATTCTTCCGACGAGATCTCGCCAAAACCCTTGCGCGGCAGTCGGATCGGAGGATAGAAATCTCCCACACCGCAGAACGCATGCGGGGCCGGAAGACCGGGGCAACCCGAGCGGAAGGCGCCGACAGCAGACTGAGGTGGGCGGTCAGGAGACCGGTGCTCCACCCCCGAGCGGCTTGCCGAGCGGGCGACGTCGATGACGAGACGTCGGGAGCGCACGGGCCTGGTCGAGCGTGGCACGTCGTTCGGAGTCCCGGTGGCCTCGGCTGTCGGATAGGCCGGACGCGGCGGGCGTCATCCCGGGTGATGGCAGGGTCGGTTCGCCGGCCAGGTGATCATGGCGACGCACACGCGAGGCCCCTCCAACTCATACTTGGAGGGGCCTCGTTCGCGTGGTGCCACCACCTTTCTACCCGGTTCGCGCCGCCGATAGGTGTCGCCACGCCGACCCTGGCGTGAACGGACCCCGACAGTGAGTCCGGCTCAGCGGAACATCGCGGCGTTCTGCTGCTCCGCGGCGGCGTACTGCTGCCCCGCCTGGGCGAGCAGCTGGCCGATGTGGTCCAACGCCTCGCGCACCCGCACCTGCGTCCCCCGCCACTCGACCGCGACCGCGTGGAAGCGGCCGGACGCCTCGCCGCGCCAGGCGTCCTGCAGCGCGGTGAGCTCGCTGGTCATCCGGCTGACGGCGCTGTCGATGTCCGCGCCGATCCGCTGCACGGTGCCGCTCGCGCCGCTGATCCGGTCGGTGTCGACCTGGAACTGGCTGCTCATGAAGGCCCCTCTCGTCGTCCTGCTGGGTGTGTCCCTCCGACGCTAGGGGAGGTCGCGACGACCGCGCTGCGGTCATCCACAGGCTCGGGCTCACCTACGCTGCGCTGGTGGCCGTCCTCATCGACCCTCCCGCGTGGCCGGCGCACGGCCGCCTCTGGTCGCACCTGGTCAGCGACGTGTCGTACGAGGAGCTGCACGCGTTCGCCGCCGCCGCCGGGGTGCCGCGGCGGGCGTTCGAGGGCGACCACTACGACGTGCCCCAGGAGCGGTACCACGCCCTGGTCGCGGCCGGCGCCCGCGCGGTGGCCGGGCGCGACCTGCTGCTCGGCCTGCAGCGCAGTGGGCTGCGGGTGCCCAAGCGCAAGGGCGAACGCGTCCTGCGCACCTGGCCGGACGGGCACCTGCTGCCCGACGTCGGCCCGCACCGGGTCGACGTCATCGCCTCGCGGCTGGGGCCACCGGCGGACACCACGGTCGGCGTGGCCCTGCTGGCCCGGGCCGGGGGCCGGTTCGCGCTGGCCGACGACGCACTGCCCGCGCTCCCCGACCCTCAGCGCGGTCAGCCGCTCGGCCACCTGCGTGCACGGTTCGGTCCCGAGCCCGCCAGCCGCAAGCTGCACGTCGCGCTGCGCGGGGTCAGCCCCGCCGAGCTCATCGCCGCCCTGGCGGAGCAGCAGCCCCTGCGCTGGGCGGCGGCCGAGGAGCTGGCGGACCTGCCGGCGCTGACCTACTGGCTGCCGCTGCTGGACCGGCTGCGCGGGCCCCGCTGAGGCACCAGGCGCCGGCGCCCCAGCCGCCCGCCGCTCACCCCAGGTCGCGCAGCTCGGCCTCGACGTTCGCGCGCGCCGACGCCTCCCAGCGCTCGTGCGCCGACGGCGTCCGGTAGATCGCCGGCCGCTCGAGCAGGCCGCGCAGCAGCGCGGCCCGGCCAGCGCGGAACGCGACGTCCGGCACGGCGGCGTACTCGCGGCGGACGTCGGCGGCGTACACCGAGTAGCGGTGCTCCGGGCTGGCCAGGACGGCGAGGTCGGCGTCACTGAGCACCTGCCCGTCGGCGTCGTGCTGCTCGGGAGCGTGGTGGGCCGTCATCCGGACCAGGTCGCCGACGTGCAGCACGCGGTCCGGGTCGGACTCCCAGCCGGCCAGCGTCGCCGTGGCCAGCCGGGCGCTGGCCTCCTCGTTGTCGTCCGCGCCGATCTCGTACACCGCGTCGTGCCACCACGCCGCCAGCACCACGGCCGACAGGTCGTGCGCGTGCTCGGCGAGCAGCGCCACCGCGGCCAGCACCTCTGACAGGTGCCGCTGGTCGTGGTAGGCCCGGTGCGGCTCCTCGTAGCGGGCCAGCAGCTCCAGGCCGGCCGCCTCGAGGTCCGTCCGGTCGATGCCGGGCGCCATCCGGCGCGCGTGCCGTACCCATCCGCCGAGCAGCTCCATGCGCGCCATTGTCGCGGACAGCGCGCCGATGATCCACGAGGTGCGGGTGCGTGCCGCGTGCGATGCTGTCGCCATGAGCGCCGACGAGGCCTGGTCGAGCGCGCAGGTGCTGGGGGAGAGCCTGCGCGGCACCGGCTACCTGCCCGACCCCGGCCTGTCCACGGTCGCCTGGCTGGCCATGCGGCTGCACCGCCCGCTGCTGCTCGAGGGCGAGCCCGGCACCGGCAAGACCGCCCTGGCCGAGGCCCTCGCCCAGGTCACCGGCGCCCCGCTGATCCGGCTCCAGTGCTACGAGGGCATCGACGCCAGCCAGGCGCTGTACGACTGGGACGTCACCCGCCAGGTCCTGCACCTGCGTGCGCTCGAAGCCACCCGTGGTGACCAGCGGATCGACGTCGAGGCCGCCGAGCGCTCGCTGTTCGACGAGCGGTTCCTGCTGGCCCGGCCGGTGCTGGCCGCGCTGCGCACCAGCCCCAGCGTGCTGCTGGTCGACGAGATCGACCGCGCGGACGACGAGTTCGAGGCGTTCCTGCTCGAGGTGCTCTCCACGTACGCCGTGACCATCCCCGAGCTCGGCACCGTCACCGCGGCCCAGCCACCGATCGTGGTGCTCACCAGCAACCGGACCCGCGAGGTGCACGACGCGCTCAAGCGGCGCTGCCTCTACCACTGGGTCGAGCACCCCGGACTGGTCCGCGAGATCGAGATCGTCCGGTCCCGCGTGCCGCAGGTGCCGCAGCGCCTCGCCGAGCAGGTCGCCGCGGCCGCCCAGCGGCTGCGCACCATCGGGCTGCTGAAGCCGCCCGGCGTCGCCGAGTCGCTGGACTGGGCGCGCTGCCTCGTCGAGCTCGGCGCGCAGGAGCTGGACACCGAGGTCGCCGCCACCACCCTGGGCGCCGTGCTGAAGTACCGCGAGGACGCCGACCGGGTCCGCCAGGACCTGGCCCGGCTGCTTGCCGGCTGACATGCCTGACGTCGCGGTGCCCGACGTCGCCACGCCTGATGTCGCGACCGTGCTGGCGGGGTTCGCCCGCACGCTGCGCGCGGCCGGCGTCCCGGTCACCCCGGACCGGACGACGGCGTTCCTGACCGCGGCCGCCGAGGTCGGCGCGGCGGACCGGGCGGGCGTCTACTGGGCCGGGCGGGCCACCTTGTGCGGTGACCCGGACCATCTGCGGCTGTACGACCTGGCCTTCGACGACTGGTTCGGCGGACGTCGCCCTCGCCCCCGCGGCGCCGACGCGCCGACCCCGCTGCCGCCGTCCACCATGGCGTCGCTGGAGAGCGACTCGGGTCGCTCCGGCGACCCCGAGGACCTGGACGACGACCCGGTGCGCGCCGCGGCCAGCGCCACCGAGGTGCTGCGGCACCGCGACGTCGCCGACCTCGACGAGGGCGGCCGCGCCCAGATGCGCCGGCTCCTCGCCGAGCTCGACGTCCAGATGCCGAGCCGGCGCTCCGCCCGGCGGCGGTCCTCAGCCCGCGGCGAGCTCGACGTCCGCCGCACCCTGCGCGAGGAGCTGCGCCGTGGCGGCGAGCCCGGCCCGCTGCGCTATCGGCGCGCCGGGCGCCGTCCGCGCCGGGTGGTCTGGCTCGTCGACGTGTCCGGCTCGATGGCGCCCTACGCCGACGTGCTGCTGCGGCTCGCGCACGCCCAGGTCCGGGCCGGAGTTGGGCAGGGGCGCTCGCGCGTCGAGGTGTTCACGGTCGGCACCCGGCTGACCCGGGTCACGCCGTCGTTCGCCCACCGCGACGTCGAGCGGGCGCTGCGGGCGGCCGGCGAGCAGGTGCCGGACTGGTCCGGCGGCACCCGGCTCGGCGAGACGCTCGCCGCGTTCGTGGAGCGCTGGGGACGTCGGGGGGTGGCGCGCGGGGCGGTCGTCGTGATCTGCTCCGACGGCTGGGAGCGCGGCGACCCCGCGCAGCTCGGCGAGCAGGTCCACCAGCTGCACCGGCTGGCTCACCGGCTGGTCTGGGTGAACCCGCACCGCGGCAAGGAGGGCTACCAACCCGTGCAGGGCGGGATGGCTGCGGTGCTGCCGTACGTTGACGACTTCGTGGCGGGGCACTCGGTGGCGTCGTACGCCCGGCTCATGGAGGTGGTCGCGGGTGCGTGAGGTCCTGGACGAGCTGCTCGGCTGGTGGCGGGACGGCAAACCGTCCGCGATGGCCACGGTCGTCGCGACCTGGCAGTCGGCGCCGCGCCCCGCTGGCGCCTCGATGCTGGTCGGTCCGGACGGCGAGGCCGTCGGCAGCGTGAGCGGCGGCTGCGTCGAGGGCGCCGTCTACGAGCTCGGCCAGCAGGTCATCGCCGACGGCGTGCCGGTCCTGCAGCGCTACGGGGTCAGCGACGACGACGCCTTCGCGGTCGGCCTGACCTGCGGCGGCATCCTGGACGTCCTGGTGCAGCGGGTCGACCCGCTGACCTTTCCCGAGCTGGGTCAGGTCGCGGACGACGTCCGGGCCGGTCGCCCCGTCGCGGTGTGCACCGTCATCGAGCACCCGGACCCGGCGCTGGTCGGCAGCCGGCTCGTCGTGCACCCCGACGACGACTCCGAGCCGACGGTCGGCCGGCTGGTCTCCGAGCGCGCCACCGACGCCGTCGCGGACGACGCGCGCGGTCTGCTGGCCGCCGGCCGCACCGAGACGCTGACGTACGGTCCGGACGGCGAGCGGCGCGGCGAGGGGATGCGGGTGTTCGTCGCGTCGTACGCGCCGAAGCCGCGGATGCTGGTGTTCGGGGCGATCGACTTCGCCGCCGCGGTGGCCCGGGTGGGCTCGTTCCTCGGCTACCACGTGACCGTCTGCGACGCCCGGCCCGTGTTCGCTACCGCGACGCGGTTCCCGGAGGCCGACGAGGTCGTCGTGCGCTGGCCGCACCAGTACCTGCGAGCCGAGGCGGACGCCGGGCGGGTCGACGAGCGCGCGGTGCTCGCCGTGCTCACCCACGACCCGAAGTTCGACGTGCCGCTGCTGGAGGTCGCGCTCGAGCTGGACGTCGCCTACGTCGGTGCGATGGGGTCGCGGCGGACCCACGACGACCGGGTCAAGCGGCTGCAGGAGGCCGGGGTGAGTGCCGCCGCGCTGGCGCGGCTGAGCTCGCCGATCGGGCTGGACCTCGGCGCCCGCACCCCGGAGGAGACGGCGATCTCGATCGCGGCGGAGATCGTCCAGCTGCGCTGGGGCGGTCGCGGCAGTCGGCTCGTCGAGCTCGCCGGGCCGATCCACCACGTGGCACCACACGCATCACCGGACGTATCACCGGACGTATCACCAGAAGCCACCGCGGGCTCTTCCTGACCGAGTGGCCGCGTCCGGCGGCCACCACGTGGCAGGGGAGTGATCGTGCTCGAGCTCGCGCAGGCATCGGCCATCGGGTTCGGCACCCGTCGCTGGACGGGGGCCGACGACGAGGAGCGCACCCTGGCCATCGCGCTGGACCGCGGGTGCTCCCTCGTGGACGTCGCGGGGCCCGCTCCCGAGCAGGCCGAGACCGCAGTCGGGCGGGTGCTGTCCCGCCGACTCGACGACGTGGCCGTCGTGGCGAGCACCGGCGAGCTGGACCCGCACGCGGTGGTGCGGCGGGTCCGGGTCGCGGCGTCCCGGCTGCGGCGGGACCGGCTCGACGTCCTGGTGCTCGACCCGACCAGGCTGCTGATGGCGGACGCGGCGCCGGACCCCGAGCAGGCGGCGGTCGACCAGGCCGCCGTCGAGCAGGCCCTGACGGCTGCCTTCGCCACCTGCGAGCTGCTGGGCGACCGCGGTGAGCTCGGCTGCTACGGCGTGCGGATCGGCACGTCCCAGGCGGCCGGCGCGCGGCTGCTGCAGCGCTGGGTGGAACTGGCCCGGGCGGTGCGCGGGGACCACCGGCTCGCCGTCGTCCAGCTGCCCTGCTGGGCGTGCGCGGGCCGGGGCGGACCGAACGACCTGGTGCTCGCGGCGCACCGGACGGGGCTGCGCGCCCTGGGCACGGACCCGCTGCCGGTCTGGCCGCGCGCCGGGGCCGCGCCGCTGGCCACCTGCCAGCAGCACCTGCTGGACGGGGTCGACCACGTCGTCGTGGACCCGAAGGACGCGGAGCAGGTCCGGGCGATGCAGAGCCTGCTGCCACTGCGATCTGCGGCCTAAACGCGCCGTTCCCCTTGTGCTTGCGCTCTCAACGGCATTGGATGAGGCCATCGAGCCACAGCGTCGTGTTCTGCTCGCGCACCTCTCGGGTGGACCTTCGCGCACCGCATCCGTGGAGGCCGCATGACCCGTGTCACCGTCACCGTCGACGGAGTCCAGTACAGCGACGACGTCGAGCCCCGACTGCTCCTCGTGCAGCACCTGCGCGAGAACCTCGGCAAGACCGGCACCGTGATCGGGTGCGACACCAGCAACTGCGGCGCCTGCACCGTGCACCTGGACGGGGTGAGCGTGAAGTCCTGCACGGTGCTCGCCGTCCAGGCCGACGGGCACGAGGTCACCACCATCGAGGGGCTGGCCACCGACGGTGAGCTGCACCCGATGCAGGCCGCCTTCCACGAGCACCACGCCCTGCAGTGCGGCTACTGCACCCCCGGCATGATCATGTCGGCCTGCGCGCTGCTCAACGACAACCCGGACCCGTCGGAGGACGAGGTCCGCGAGGGGCTCGAGGGCAACCTGTGCCGGTGCACCGGCTACCAGAACATCGTGGCCGCGGTGCAGGCCGCGTCGAAGGCCGGTGCGCGGTGACCGCCGTCGACGACCCGACCGCCACCGCGGAGGTCGGCCGGGCCCGCCGCCGCAAGGAGGACCAGCGGCTGATCACCGGCCGCACCCGCTGGACGGACAACATCACGCTGCCCGGCATGCTGCACCTGGCCTACGTGCGCAGCCCCTTCGCGCACGCCACGATCACCTCGATCGACACGAGTGCGGCGCTGGCGTCGTCCGGCGTCGTGGCCGTCTACACCGGCGCCGACCTGGACGCCGAGCAGGGCGGCCTGCCCAACGCGTGGCCGATCACCCCGGACATGAAGGCCCCGCGGCACCCGGCGCTCGCCGTCGACCACGTCGCGTTCGCCGGCGAGGCCGTCGCGGTCGTGGCGGCGCGGACGCTGCGCGAGGCCCGGGACGCCGCCGAGCTGGTGGACGTCGACTACGACGAGCTGCCCGTCGTGCTGGACATGGCGGCCGCCGTCGAGGACGGCGCCGCCCTGGCCCACCCCTCGCTGGACAGCAACGTCAGCGCCGTCTGGGTCTTCGACTCGGCCGAGGCCGGCACGGGCACCGACGTCGACGCCGCCATCTCCGACGCGCGGCTCAACGGCGTGGTGATCGAGCGCCAGTTCCGCCAGCAGCGGCTCGTGCCGGCGTTCATGGAGCCGCGCTCGGTCGTCGTCGACCCGACCGGTGAGCAGATCACCGTGTGGAGCGCGACCCAGGTGCCGCACTTCGTTCGGATCTTCCTGGCGCTCGGCACCGGCGTCCCGGAGTCCAAGATCCGGGTCATCGCGCCGGACGTCGGCGGCGGGTTCGGTGGCAAGCTCCAGTTCACGCCGGAGGAGCTGATCACCTTCCTGGTCGCCCGCCGGCTCGGCAAGCCGTGCAAGAGCACCGAGACCCGCACCGAGTCGATCCTGACCGCGCACCACGGGCGCGACCAGATCCAGCGGCTCACGCTGTCCGCCACCAAGGACGGCACGGTCACCGGCTTCAAGGTCGACCTGCTGGCCGACATGGGCGCCTACCTGGGCCTGGTCACCTCGGGCGTGCCGATCCTGGGCGCCTTCATGTTCACCGCCATCTACAAGTTCCCGGCGTACCGGTTCACCTGCACGAACGTGTTCACCAACAAGACCTGGACGGACGCCTACCGCGGCGCCGGCCGGCCCGAGGCCACCTTCGGCATCGAGCGGATGATGGACGAGCTCGCCGCCGAGCTGGGCCGCGACCCGCTCGAGGTGCGCGAGCAGAACTGGATCAAGCACGAGGAGTTCCCGTTCACCACGGTCGCCGGGCTGGAGTACGACTCCGGCAACTACGAGGCGGCCACCGAGAAGGCCAAGGAGCTGTTCGGCTACGACGCGCTGCGTGCCGAGCAGCAGCAGCGCCGGGACAGCGGGGACGCCGTCCAGCTCGGGCTGGGGATCTCCACCTTCACCGAGATGTGCGGGCTCGCGCCGTCCCGGGTGCTGGGTGCGCTCAGCTACGTCGGCGGCGGCTGGGAGTCGGCGTCCATCCGAATGCTGCCCACGGGCAAGGTCGAGGTGCTGACCGGCGCCAGCGCGCACGGGCAGGGCCACGAGACGGCCTTCAGCCAGATCGTCGCCGACCGGCTCGGCGTCGCCTTCGAGGACGTCGAGGTGCTGCACGGCGACACCCAGATCTCGCACAAGGGCCTGGACACCTACGGCTCGCGCTCGCTGGTGGTCGGCGGCATCGCCATCGTGAACGCCGCCGACAAGGTGATCGAGAAGGCGCGGCCCATCGCGGCGCACCTGCTCGAGGCCAGTGAGGACGACCTGGAGTTCACCGGCGGCAGGTTCAGCGTGCGCGGCACCGACCAGGGCGTCTCGATGGGCGAGCTCGCGTTCGCCGTCTTCCAGGGCCACAACCTGCCGGACGGCGTGGAGCCGACCCTGGACTCCGACGCGACCTTCGACCCGGAGAACTTCTCCTACCCGCACGGCACGCACCTGTGCGCCGCCGAGGTGGACACCGAGACCGGTGCGGTGAAGCTGCGCTCGTACGTGTGCGTGGACGACATCGGCGAGGTGATCAACCCGCTGATCGTCGAGGGCCAGGTGCACGGCGGGCTCGCCCAGGGCATCGCGCAGGCGCTCTACGAGGAGGCCGTGCACGACGACCAGGGCACGCTGACCACGGCGACGTTCGTGGACTACCTGCTGCCCACCGCGGTCGACCTGCCGCACTTCACCACGGACCGGACGACGACGCCGTCCACCACGAACCCGTTGGGCGTCAAGGGGGTCGGCGAGGCCGGCACCATCGCCTCGACGCCGGCCGTGGTCAACGCGGTGCTGGACGCCGTCCGGCACCTCGGGGTGTCCGACATCGAGATGCCGCTGTCCCCGCAGCGTGTCTGGCGGGCGCTGCGGGACGGTGCCGCCGGTGCCGCCGGCGAGGCCGCTGCGGCCGTGCCGCACTGGGAGGAGCCCGCGCAGTCCGGCGGGGTCGAACCGTCGCCCACCCGAGCCGAGGGCTCCGACGAAGGGAGCCCGGCATGATCCCCGCGGCGTTCGACTACCACGCGCCGACCTCCGTGGACGAGGCGCTGCAGCTGCTCGCTGCCGCCGCGGCCGACGGCAAGGACGTCAAGGTCATGGGCGGTGGGCAGAGCCTGATACCGGTGCTGCGGCTGCGGCTCGCGGCGCCCGAGGTCATCGTCGACCTCGGCCGGATCGGCGACCTGGCCGACGTCCGCGACGACGGCGACGCCCTCGTCATCGGCGCCATGGCGACCCACGACACGGTGCTGCGGCACGAGCTGGTCCGCCAGCACGCGCTGCTGCTCGCCCTGGCCACCGAGACGGTGGCCGACCCGCAGGTGCGGCACCGCGGCACCTTCGGCGGCGCGCTGGTGCACGCCGACCCGGCTGGTGACCTGCCGGCCCCGACGCTCGCGCTGGGCGCGGAGATGGTCATCGCCGGGGCCGGCGGCGAGCGGCGCACCGTGGCCGCGGCCGACTTCTTCCAGGACCTGTTCACCACCGCCGTCGGCGAGGGCGAGCTGCTCGTCCAGGTCCGGGTGCCGAAGTACACCGGCTGGGGTGCCTGCTACGAGAAGTTCAACCGGATCTCGCACGCCTGGGCGATGGTCGGGGCGGCCGTGGCGCTGAAGGTCGAGGGCGGCACGATCGCCGAGGCCCGCGTCGGGCTGACCAACATGGGCTCGGTGCCGGTGCGGGCCACCGGGGTCGAGGCCGCGCTGGTCGGCCAGCGGGCGACGTCCGACGCGGTGCGGGTGGCGTGCGCGGCGGCCGGTGACGGGACCACCCCGCCCACGGACGCGAACGCCGACGCCGACTACCGACGTCACCTCGCGGGGGTGCTGACCGGCCGCGCCGTGCTCAGCGCCGCCGGGGCCTGAGGCTCTCGGATGGAGCTGCAGCACACGTTCACCGTGCCCATCGGGATCGACGAGGCGTGGGCGGCGTTCACCGACATCGAGCGGATCGCGCCCTGCCTGCCCGGCGCCGTGATCACCTCGGTGGACGGTGACGACTTCGAGGGCACGGCCAAGGTCAAGCTCGGCCCGATCGCCCTGCAGTACGCCGGCAAGGGCACCTGGGTCTCCCGGGACGACGCGACGTACAGCGCCGTCATCGAGGCGCAGGGCAAGGACAAGCGCGGCAACGGGACGGCGGGCGCGACCATCAGGGCGCACCTGGAGCCCGACGCCGCCGGCACCAAGGTCGTCGTCGACACCGAGCTGAAGATCACCGGGCGCCCGGCCCAGTTCGGCCGCGGCGTCATCCAGGACGTCGGTGGCAAGCTGCTCGACCAGTTCGCGCTGTGCCTGTCCACCCGCCTCGCCGAGCCCGCCGCCGCCGCCGACGTACCCACAGCGTCCGAACCTACGGCGTCCGAACCCACCGGGTCCGAACCGATCGCACCCACAGGTGAGATGCCTTCGGACGCTACGGGCGAGCCGGTGGCCTCCGCGCCGCCGGTGGAGGCCGCCGTCCCGCCGCCGGTGGCGATCCCGCCGGGGCCACCCGCGGAGCCGGCCGAGGTCAACCTGGGCAGCGTCGTCGGCCCGGTCCTGCTCAAGCGCTACGGGCCCTGGGTCGGTGGCCTCGTGGTGGTCGCCATCATCGTCTGGGCGGTCACCCGGGGCTGAGGGCTTCGGGCAGGGGCTCGGCGTGGACGACGGTGAGCCCGGTCACCGCACGGGTCAGGACGACGTACAGCCGGCGCAGGCCGGTCCGCTCGTCCGGCTCGGCGGCGGCGATCGCGGCCGGTTCCACGACGACGACCCGGTCGAACTCCAGGCCCTTGGCGACCGTGGCCGGGACCAGGTGCAGCCGGTGCGCGCCGTCCTCGTGGTCGGCCGTGCCACCGTCCAGCTCGTCGTCGCGGCCCAGCCGCAGGTGCTCGAGGCCCGCGGTTGAGAACGCCCGCGCCACGGCGGCGACCTCCGCGTCCGCCACGATGACGCCGACCGACCCCTCGATCGCCAGCGCCGACCGGGCCGCCTCGACGGTCGCGGGCACGACGTCGTCCGCGGCCACCGCGCGCAGCTCGAGCACGCCCGGGTCCTCGCGGACCGACTCGGGCGCCGCCAGGCCGGGCGCCATGAACGGCAGCAGCTGCGCCGCGAAGTCGATGACCGCCGAGGGCACGCGGAAGCCGCGGACCAGCTCCTCGACGTGCGCGCCGTCCTGACCCAGGTGCCGCAACGACTCGGCCCAGGAGCGCGTCGACCAGGGCGTCGTGCCCTGCGCGATGTCGCCGAGCACGGTCATCGACCCCGTGGAGCACCGTCGTCCGACGGCCCGCAGCTGCATGGGGGACAGGTCCTGCGCCTCGTCCAGCACCACGTGGCCGAGGGAGGGGGTGCGGGTCAGCACGTCCTCGACCTCGTCGACCAGCACGGCATCGGCCGGCGTCCACGGCGCCGACCGCGGGCCGCGGGCCGGCGTCGGCCAGGCGAGCAGGTCCTGCTCCGCCTCGGACAGGATGCCGTCGGCGCTCGCGGCCAGCAGGTCCCGGTCGGACAGCAGGGTCATCACCAGCCGGGGTGCATCCACGGCCGGCCACACGGCGTCCACGTACGCCTTCACCGGGCGTGAGCGGGCCACCGCGTCCTGCACCCGGTCGTCCGGTGAGTCGCCGGCCTCCTCCATCAGCAGCAGCACGGCGTGCGCCAGCCGGTGCGACAGCATGGCCCGGGCGGCCGAGTACCGCACGCCTCGGGTGCGCAGCTCGGTGAGGATCTCGCGCACCTCGTACGCCGGTACCCGCCAGCGCCGCGAGCCGCGCGGCACGACGAGGGCGTCGTCCGGCTCGCGCACCGTGGCCCACACCGCGCGGGACAGCACCTCCGCCATCCGCGCGTCGCCCTTCAACGTGGCCAGGGCGGCCGGCTCGCTCGCCCGCACCGGCACGGAGCCGACCAGCTGCTCGGCCGTGGTGTGCGCGACCTCGATCTCGCCGAGCGCCGGGAGCACCGACCCGACGTGCTCGAGGAAGGCGCGGTTCGGGCCGACGACCAGCACGCCGCTGCGGGCCAGCCGCTCGCGGTAGGCGTACAGCAGCCAGGCCGCCCGGTGCAGCCCCACCGCCGTCTTGCCGGTGCCCGGCGCTCCTTGCACGCAGACCGTGGTGGACACGTCGGCGCGCACGATCGCGTCCTGCTCGGGCTGGATGGTGGCGACGATGTCGCGCATCGGCCCGACGCGCGGCCGCTCGATCTCGCCGGCCAGGATCTGGCTGCGCTGCTCCGTCTCGCCGGCGTCGGTGAGGTGCTCGTCCTCGTACGCCGTGATCCGCCCGTGGTCCACGCCGAACCGGCGGCGCAGCCGCACGCCCATCGGCTCGGCCCGGCTGGCCCGGTAGAAGGCCCGCGAGACGTCCGCCCGCCAGTCGATCACCACCGGGTCGCCGGCCTCGTCGGCCACGTGCCGGCGGCCGATGTACCAGCGCTCCTCGGGGTCCGGGGGTACGGCGTCGGTGTCGATCCGGCCGAAGAACAGCGTGGACGTCGGGTCGTCGGCCAACGACGCGGCCCGGTGGTAGAGCGTGGCGGCCAGGAACTCGCTGGACACCCGGTCCCCGCCCTGCGCCTCCAGCGACAGCGTCCGCTCGCGCATCCGGGCGAGCTGCGATCGGGCCCGCTCCAGGTAGCCGCGCTCCGCTTCGAGGGGATCCGGATCAGCGGCAGGCACGAGGATCGACCTTACGCGGGTAGCATGTCCGGCGCACAGGGTTATTGCGTCGGGGGTGGGACGGCGCCACGTCGGCCAACCCGGAGACCCCGTGAACCGCTCGTCCACCCGTGCCCTCGTGGGCCTCGCCGGGCCCACCTTCCTGCCGCTCGGCTTCCTCGCGAAGCTGCCGCTGGCCATGGGTCAGCTGGGCATGCTGCTGGTCGTCGCGGACCGCACGGACTCGTACGCGACCGGCGGCCTGGCGGCCGCCGCCATCGGCCTCGGCTCGGCGATCGGCGCCCCGGCGGCGGGCGCGTCCGCCGACCGGTTCGGCCAGCGCATCGTCCTGCTCGTGGTCGGCCCGCTGTACGCCGCCGGGATGCTGGGCGTCCTCGCCCTCACCCGCAGCGGCGCCTCCACCGGGGCGCTGGTCGCGGCCGGGGCGCTGGCCGGGCTGTTCGCGCCGCAGGTGGGGCCGCTGGCCCGGGTGCGCTGGGTGGCGTTGATCCGGCGCGCCGGCGAGCCCGAGGCGGAACGCCAGCGGGTGACCCAGGCGTTCGCGCTCGAGGGCGCCACGGACGAGGCGAGCTTCGTCGCCGGCCCGGCCCTGGTCGGGCTGCTGGCCAGCCTCGCCGGTCCGCAGTCGGTGCCGGTCGTGATCGCCGTCCTGTCACTGACGGCGGTGACGGCGTTCGCGCTGCACCCCACGGCCCGCGTCGTCCGGCCCTCGCACACGCCGCACCTGACCGCAGCCCGGCGTGGCGGGCTGCCGGGCGGGGCGACCACGGTGCTGCTGCTGGTCGGCGGCGCCCTGCTGGGTCTGGTCTTCGGCGGCACCCAGGTCGGCGTCACCAGCCTGACCGCCTCGCTGGGCCATGCGGGCGCCGGCGGGTTGGTCTACGGCCTGCTCGGCCTCGGCAGCGCGCTGGCCGGGCTGGCGAGCGCCCGCATCCCGCAGCGGTTCGCCCTGCCGGACCGGCTGGTCGCCTTCGCGCTCGCCCTCGCCCTGCTGTCGCTGCCGCTGCTGCTGGTCAACCAGCTGTGGACGGTGTCCCTGGCGGTCATGGCGTTCGGCTGCGCGGTGGCCCCGTACCTCATCGTGCTCTACGCGCTCGCCGAGCGGGCCACTCCGATCGAGCGGGCCGCCACGGTCATGACGATGCTGTCCAGTGCCGTGATCGTCGGGTACGCCGCCGGGACCGCGGTGGCCGGCGTCCTCGCGGACGACCACGGCCACCGGGCGGCTTTCGCCGTCCCGGTGGCCGCGGGGTGTGCTGCGTTCGTGCTGGCCGTGCTCAGCCGTCCCCGGCTCAGCCGGCCGACTTCTTGGTGAGCGTCGCGCTGACGCTCTGCTGCTTGCCGTCCCGCACGATGGTCAGCTCGACCTTGCTGCCGACCGAGCGCTCGCGGATCTGAGCGACCAGCGACTCCGAGCCGTTCACGGACTCGCCGTCCACGGCGATGATCGCGTCGTCCTTCTTCAGGCCGGCCGCGGAGGCCGGGCTGTTCGCGGTGACGTCCCCGACGATCGCGGC
This sequence comes from Angustibacter luteus, assembly GCF_039541115.1. Taxonomy (NCBI): domain Bacteria; kingdom Bacillati; phylum Actinomycetota; class Actinomycetes; order Kineosporiales; family Kineosporiaceae; genus Angustibacter; species Angustibacter luteus. The sequence continues at coordinate 173,024 of NZ_BAABFP010000008.1, read as the reverse complement.
GTTGCGCTCGGCCTGGTCCTGCTTGACCGAGCCGTCCTTCAGGCTGACGCCCAGGAAGGGGTGCTCCGCGGTGCCGTCGGCGATCAGCTGGTCGGCGATCGACTTGGCCTCGTTGATCGGGATCGAGAAGCCGAGGCCGATGCTGCCGGCCTGGCTGCCGGCGCTGGCACCGAGCGAGGCGATGGACGACGGGACGCCGATCACCCGGCCGTTGATGTCGACCAGCGCGCCGCCCGAGTTGCCGGGGTTCACGGCCGCGTCGGTCTGGATGGCGTTGGTGACCACGGTGCTGTCGGTGCTGGAGCCCTGGCTGGGCTGGGTGGGCTGCTGCTCGCCCTGGCCGGGCAGGCCGGGGATGGTGCCCTGGCCCTGCTGGTCCTGGCTACCCTGGTCGCCCTCGGTCTCGTTCGACGTGGTGACCGGGCGGTCCAGCGCGCTGACGATGCCGGTGGTGACCGTGCCGGCCAGCCCGAGCGGGTTGCCGACGGCCATCACGGGGGCGCCGACCTTGACGGCGTCGGAGTCGCCCAGGGTCGCGGGGGTGAGGTTGGTGGCGCCCTTCATCTGGATGACGGCGAGGTCGGTCGAGGGGTCGGTGCCGACGACGGTCGCGGTGTAGGTGAGCCCGCCGGACGTGGTCACGGTCAGCTTGGCGTCGCTGCCGACACCGGCCACCACGTGGTTGTTGGTGAGCACGCGGCCCTTGGCGTCGAGGATGACGCCGGAACCCTGGGCGCCGCCGCTCTGCGTGGTCGCGGTGATCGCGACGACGCTCGGCTCGACGGCGGTGGCCACCTTGTTCCAGTCCGGCGCGACGGCGCTGGCCTGGGAGACCGGGCCGGAGCCGGTGCCGGCGGCAGCGTTGCCGCTGCTGTGGTTGCCGCTGCTCGAGACGTTCGCGGTGCTGTCGTCGTTCGTGGCGGCGAGCACCCCGGCGGTGGTCCCACCGGCGACGACGGCGGCTACCACGGCGGCGACGCAGACGTCGACCCAGCGCGGGCGGCCGTGGCCACCGGTGCCGTGGGTCGGGGTCGGCGGAACCGGCGGGGCGCCGGCCGGCTGCTGGCCGTAGGGGTTCGTCTCGCCCAGCGCGAGCGGCGTCGTGCTCTCGTGCGCCGGCGTCGAGGGGCCGTACCACTCGATGGTGGGCTCGGCGTCCTGGGTGCTCGTCGCGGTGGACTGCGATGCCTGCGGCTGCGGTTCGGTCATCTGGCTCATCCTGGCTCTCACCTCTGTGTGGGGGTCTGAGTCAAGGACACCTCACGCAGTTGGCTGGGCGCTGGGCTCTTCCTGGGAGTGGCCTGTGAATGCGAGCCCGTTGCGGACCAGCGGCAGCCGGACGGCGAAGGTGGCGCCGCCGCCGGGGGTCTCGCTGACGCCGACCTGGCCACCGTGGGCGCCCACGATCGCGGCGACGATGGCCAGCCCGAGGCCGGAGCCGCCCGAGCTTCGTTGCCGCGACGCGTCGGCGCGGAAGAAGCGTTCGAAGACCTTGCGGGCGTGGTCCGGGGCGATGCCGGTGCCGTGGTCGCGGACCTCGACGATGCCGAAAGCGCCGTCGTGGCCCACCGCCAGCTCGACGGGGGAGCCGGCCGGGGTGTGCCGCAGCGCGTTGGCCACGAGGTTCGTGACCACCTGGCGCAGCCGGGGTTCGTCGCCCAGCACCTCGATGGGGCCGAGCGGCTCGCCGCCGCGTCCGGTCAGCCGGACGGAGCGGGCCGGGTCCAGGGCGCGGGCGTCCTGCACGGCGTCCGCCGCGACGACGGTGAGGTCGACGGGCACCCGCTTCTCGTCGCGCTGCTCGTCGAGCCGGGCGAGCGTGAGCAGGTCCTCGACGAGGCCGCCCATCCGGGTCGCCTCGTTCTCGATGCGGCGCATCGTGGTGTCGAGGTCGGCCTTCTGCGTGACGGCGCCCTGGCGGTACAGCTCGGCGTAGCCGCGGACGGCGGCCAGCGGCGTGCGCAGCTCGTGGCTGGCGTCGGAGGCGAAGCGGCGCATCCGCTCCTCGGAGGCGGACTGCACGGCGAAGGCCCGCTCGATCTGGCTGAGCATGGCGTTCAGCGACGCGGCCAGCCGGCCCACCTCGGTGGACGTCGGGTGCTCCGGGACGCGCCGGGACAGGTCGCCGGCCGCGATGGCTCCCGCGACGTCCTCGACCTCGCGCAGCGGGCGCAGGGTCTGCCGGACGATCAGCGCGCCAGCAACACCGACCAGCACGAGCACGATGACGCCGACCACGAGCAGGATGACGGCCATCCGGGTCACGGTGTCGTCGACGTCCCGCAGGCTCTGACCGATCACCAGGGTGCCCGGGCCGAGTTCGGCGTCGGTCCCCTGGACGGCGACGACGCGCCAGTGGCCGCCGCCCGTCGCGCTCTGCACGGTGAACGGCTTGCCGTCGTGCTGGGCGACGACCTGGTCGGTGATCGCGTCCAGGTCCGGGCTGCCGGAGCCGATCCGCCGGCCGATCGGGTAGTTGCCACCGGTGTCGGGCAGGAACACCCCGAACGTGGACGTCGGGATGCCGCGCGGTGACTGCTGCTGTTGCTGCTGCTGCGGGCCGGAGTCGGGGTTGCGCACCAGGACCTGCTCGGTGGCCAGGATCTGGTCGTCGACCTTGCTCACCAGCTGGCCGCGCAGCAGCGTCACGGCGAGGGTGCCCATGATCGTGAGCGCGACGAGCGCGAGCAGCACCAGGACCGCGACCAGCCGGTCGCGAAGAGAGACCCGGTCGAGCCGGGCGGCCAGGCCTGCTTCAGCCACGTCAGCCTCGCTCGGGGGGCAGCCGCAGCACGTAGCCGACCCCGCGCCGCGTGTGGATCAGCGGCTCGAGGGAGTCGGCGTCGATCTTGCGCCGCAGGTAGGAGATGTAGGACTCGACGATGCCGGACTCGCCGCGGAAGTCGTAGTCCCAGACGTGGTCCAGGATCTGAGCCTTGGACAGCACCCGGTTGGGGTTGAGCATCAGGTAGCGCAGCAGCTTGAACTCGGTGGGGGACAGGTCGACGAGCCGCCCGCTCCGCCGCACCTCGTGGGAGTCCTCGTCGAGCTCGAGGTCGGCGAACGCGAGCCGCGCGCCGTCGTCCGCCTCGAGCCCGCTGGTGCGGCGCAGCACGGCGCGGATCCGGGCCACGACCTCCTCCAGGCTGAACGGCTTGGTGACGTAGTCGTCGCCGCCGACGGTGAGGCCGGTGACCTTGTCCTGGGTGTCGTCGCGCGCGGTGAGGAAGACGACGGGCATGCGCCGTCCCTGGTCGCGCAGCCGGCGGGTGACGGCGAAGCCGTCCATGTCGGGGAGCATGACGTCCAGCACGAGCAGGTCTGGTCGCGTGGTCTCGGCGAGCTTCAGCGCGGTGGCGCCGTCGGCTGCCGTGTGCACCTCGAAGCCCGCGAACCTCAGGGACGTCGAGAGCAGCTCACGAATGTTGGGCTCGTCCTCGACCACGAGCAGTCGAGCCTCTGGCGTACTCGAAGCGGGCATGCCCCACCACCTTCCTGCGCACCAGTGTGGGGGCAGAGTCTGGGAGTTGGCTGAACGCACGGTGCACGCTGGCCCCACGACGCGTTCAGCGTGTCGCGGGCCAACCCGCTCCGGTCGGGCGACCCATGCCGGTTTGGCATGCGCATGCCCCCATGGCATTCGACGCTCGAGCCGCGCCCTTTTCCTGCGGTTACTCCCGGCGAGGTGCCCTCGACAGAGCGTGGCGAAGGAACCGTTGCTCGTCGTTCGTCAGTCGCAGGGAGCCCACCGGTACGACTCGCACCGGTGCGCCGTCGTCGAACACGTCGCCGGGAAAGGTCCCGGCCCACGGTGGCGTGACCAGGGTCGCTGCCGGTGGCTCGGCCACGGTGCGGAACACCAGCCGTCGGCTCTCGCGCTCGGCCACCACCGTGCGCTCGTCGGGCCCCGCTCGGAGGCTGATCACCGAGGCACGGCACGCGGCCGCCAGCTCGGCCGCGTCCAGGCTGGGCGGCACCAGGAACTCGATGTCACCCACCGGGAGGGGCAGGCCGTGCAGCCGTGCGCCCAGCGTCCCGTCCACCACGACCGGGACCAGGCTGGGCAGCATCGCGACCGCGCGCTGGTCGAACACCAGGTCGTCGAACCAGTCCAGCGCCGGCCGCGACTGCTCGAGCTCGAGCATCCGGGAGACGTGCGATTCCAGGGGTTCCAGCGCGATCCGCGGTTGCAGGTCGAGGGCGCCCAGGAGCAGGGTGAAGACCGTCCAGGAGGTCGGTCGGGCGCCGGTCTCGAGTCGGGACACGACCGACTGTGAGACGCCGGCGCGGACGGCGAGCTCCCGCTGCGTGAGCATCGCCCGCTCCCGTGCCTGTCGCAGGACCAGTGACGGCGCGTCGGGCGCACCGGGCGCGTGGGGGTCCACCTGAACAGTCTGGCGCGGACGGCGAGCGGTCAGGCCTCGCCGTCCACAGGGCCGGTCAGGACGTCGGTCGCGTCGATGATGCGGTAGGCGTAGCCCTGCTCGGCGAGGAACCGCTGGCGGTGGGCTGCGAAGTCGGCGTCCACGGTGTCCCGCGCGACCACGGTGTAGAACCGCGCGGACCGCCCGTCGCCCTTCGGCCGCAGCACCCGGCCGAGGCGTTGGGCCTCCTCCTGGCGCGAGCCGAAGCTGCCGGACACCTGGATCGCGACGCTCGCCTCGGGCAGGTCGATGGAGAAGTTCGCCACCTTGCTCACCACGAGCAGCTGGATCTCGCCGGTGCGGAACGCCTCGAACAGCTTCTGTCGCTGGGTCACGGTGGTCTCGCCCTTGATGACGGGCGCGTCCAGGTGCTCGCCCAGCTCGTCCAGCTGGTCGATGTACTGCCCGATGACCAGGGTGGGCTCGCCACGGTGCTGCTCGACCAGCCGCTCGACCACCTTCGTCTTGACGTCGGACGACGCCGCCAACCGGTAGCGGACGTCGGGCTCGGCCGTCGCGTAGGCCAGCCGTTCGCGCTCGGGCAGGCTCACCCGCACCTCGACGCAGTCAGCGGGGGCGATGTACCCCTGCGCCTCGATGTCCTTCCACGGGGCGTCGTACCGCTTCGGGCCGATCAGGCTGAAGACGTCGCCCTCGCGCCCGTCCTCGCGGACGAGCGTCGCGGTCAGGCCCAGCCGCCGTCGGGCCTGCAGGTCCGCGGTCATCCGGAAGATCGGCGCCGGCAGCAGGTGCACCTCGTCGTACAGGATCAGGCCCCAGTCGCGGGCGTCCAGCAGGTCCAGGTGCGGGTAGACACCCTTCCGCTTCACGGTGAGCACCTGGTAGGTCGCGATGGTGACCGGGCGTACCTCCTTGCGGGCGCCCGAGTACTCGCCGATCTCGTCCTCGGTGAGCGAGGTGCGCTTGAGCAGCTCCTCGCGCCACTGCCGGGCAGACACGGTGTTCGTCACCAGGATCAACGTGGTCGCGCTGGCCCGCGCCATCGCCGCCGCCCCGACCAACGTCTTGCCCGCCCCACAGGGCAGCACCACGACGCCGGAGCCGCCGTGCCAGAAGTTGTCCACCGCCTCGCTCTGGTACGGCCGCAGGTGCCAGTCGCGCAGGTCCAGCTCGATCGCGTGCTTCTCGCCGTCCACGTAGCCAGCCAGGTCCTCGGCCGGCCAGCCCAGCTTCAGCAGCACCTGCTTCAGGTGCCCGCGCTCGCTCGGGTGCACCGCCACCGTCTCGGTGTCCAGCCGGGCGCCGACGAGGGGCTGCACCTTCTTGCTGCGCAGCACCTCCTCGAGCACCGGCACGTCGCTGGCGTGCAGCACCAGGCCGTGGCTGGGGTGCTTCTCGAGCCGCAGTCGACCGAACCGGTCCATGGTCTCGGCGACATCGACCAGCAGCGAGTGCGGCACGGGGTAGCGGCTGTAGGTGAGCAGCGTGTCCACCACCTGCTCGGCGTCGTGCCCGGCGGCCCTGGCGTTCCACAGCCCCAGCGGGGTCAACCGGTAGGTGTGCACGTGCTCGGGAGCGCGCTCGAGCTCGGCGAAGGGCGCGATCGCCTTGCGGCACGCGTCCGCCTCGGCATGGTCGACCTCGAGCAGCAGCGTCTTGTCGCTCTGCACGATCAGCGGTCCGTCGGGTGCGCTCACCAGGACAGTGTCTCAGGACGCACTGTCAGTGCCCGTTGTCAGTGCCCGTTGTCGGTGCCGTCTGGCAGCGTGCCCCTCATGTCGCGAACAGTGCAGATCGTCTTCGACGCCGCCGAGCCCGCGAAGGTGGGTGACTTCTGGGCCTCGGCTCTCGGGTACGTCCGGGAGTCGCCGCCGGAAGGGTTCGACACGTGGCCCCAAGCCTTGGAGGCGTTCGGTGTGCCCGAAGCGCTGTGGGACTCCGCCGACGCCGTCGTCGACCCCGACGGATCGGGCCCACGGCTCTTCATCCAGAAGGTGCCCGAGGGCAAGACCGTCAAGAACAGGGTCCACCTCGACATCCGGGTCAGCGCGCGGGGTGACGACCGCGAGGTCGCCGACGCGGCCGTGCTCGCCGAGGCCGAACGGCTCGAGTCGATCGGCGCGAGTCGCGTCGAGTGGCGCGAGGGGATGGGCTCGCGCTGGCTGGTCATGCAGGACGTGGAGGGCAACGAGTTCTGCGTGACGTGACGTGACGTGACGTGACGTAACGGGCCGTGGCTGGGGCCGCCGACGTCAGCTCATGTTCCCCATGCTGCCTAGGCCCACGATGAGGCCGACGAAGAGCACGCTCAGCACGATGCCGACGATCGCGCAGATGCGTCCGGCGGTCACCACCCCGGCGCCGACGAAGCGGCCGCCCGACTCCTCGATCTCCCGCTTCGCGCCTCCGGCGAGCACCACGGCCACGATGCCGGGGATGACGCCGACGCCGCAGAAGAAGGACAGGACGATCGAGGCGATCCCGCAGATCAGGACGCCGATGGCCTTACCCGGCGTCGTCGCGTAGCTCGCGTACTGCTGCTGGCCGTACTGCTGGCCATAGGCCGGCGGCTGGCCGTACTGCGGCGGCTGGCCGTAGGCAGGAGGCTGTCCGTACGCAGGTGGCTGTCCGTACGTGGGCGGCTGGCCGTAGGCCGGGGGCTGTCCGTACGGCGGCGGCGGCTGGGGTGCAGGGGGTGGCTGCGGTGCAGCCGGCTGCTGTGGGGCGGGCGGCGCGTACGGGTTGTCGTCGCGGTTGTCGTCGCGGTTGTCGTCGTGGCTCTCGCCGGGCACCGGCGTCGTCTCGTCAGGCACGTCGTCACCCTAGCGATCGGGGTGACCTCCGGGCCTGGATTCGTCGACCGACGCCGGCGCGACCCCTGTCACCCGGTGCACCGAGAACGAGCGGACCTCCTCGCGGCTGTGGTCGAACGCCGTCACCCGCCCGCCCTCGACGCTGAGGGGTTCGACGACGCGGCGCTCCACCCGGCCGGTGCCGTCGGCGTAGCCGATCCACACCCTTTGCCGGCGCTCGATCGCCTCGCGCAGCACGGCGAGCGTGTGCGTCGGCTCGGTCGGGGCCAGGGCCGGACCGGCTGGCGCGGGTGCGGGCGGCGCCGCCGAGCGCAGCGCCCGGACCACGGCCTGCAGCAGCGGGTCGGCGGCGGGGGTGACCTCGCCGCGGGTGGGGGCTGGGGGCTGGCGCAGCGGGGTGCGGCGGGCGTCCGGACGACGCACCACCACCTCGCCGGTCGCGGACTCGGCCGCCGGGGCCAGGCCCATGGACCGCAGGACCTGCAGGACGGTCGCCGGCTCCGCCTGGGCCGCCAGGACACTGGGTGCCAGCGCGCGCAAGGACAGCGGGGCCGCCCGCCGGTCGGCCATCAGCTCGCGCAGCACGCTCTCGTCGTCACTGCGCACGAAGGACTTCGCGGCGCCGACCCGGATCCGGCCGTGCCGACGGGCGACGTCGCGCACCAGGTACTCCAGGGGTTGGGGCACCGGCGTCCGGCTGGCCTCGCCCAGCTCGGCGAGCAGCTGCTCCGCGGCCCAGCCGCTGTCCAGGGCTCGGCGCACGCTGTCCGGGGTGAACCGGTAGACGGTCGCGCCGCCGCGGGACTCGACGTCTGCGGCCAGGTGCATCAGGCGGCCGAGGTCGACCTCGAGCGGACCCGGAGCCACCGCGGTGAGGTCGGCCTGCAGCAGCACGTGGTCGACCGGGGCCGGCAGCAGCGCGGCGACCACCTGCTCGACCTCGTCGTCGTCACCCGCCAGCAGGGCGCGACCCGCCGCGCTGAGCGCGCCCCGGCCGGTCACGCCCAGCAGCTCGGCTTCCTGCACGGTCCAGCGGGCGAGCTGCTCGGCCAACGAACCGGTCCGTCGAGGCCGCCGCCACCGCAGCCGGCTCAGCAGGGTCTCCACGTCCGGCGCGCTACCCGTGGGAAGCTCGGCGAGCACGGCGAGCACGCTCTGCCGCACGCTCGCTGCCGGCGCCCGGTCCACGTCGGCGGACAGGGCCGCGCGCACGGTGTCGCGGTCGTCGCGCTGGCCGACCAGCTCCGGGACCCGCGACATGCCCAGCCACGCTCCGGCGATCCGGCGCCACCGTCCGGCCGGCGGCTCCGACGTCCACGCGTCGTAAGCCGGGGTCGGCGCCCACGACGCGCCGACCTGGCCGTCGTCCGCGACGAGCCCCGCCGCGTACGCCAGCTCGATGACGACCGCTGCGGCCGGCTCGGGGAGGTCCAACGCGGCCGCCGTCCGGCGCAGGTCGCGGACGCCGAGGCCACCGGAGCGCAGCACCGGCGGCGGCGTCACCCCCCAGAGCTCACCGAGCTCGGCGACCAGCCGGAGCAGGTCGCTGGCCGCCCCACCGGCCGCGGCGTCGACCAACCGCGGGGCCCGCTCGCTCGCCGCGATGGCGGGTGGCTCCGGCTGGACGTCGCGGTGCACCCGTCCGCCTCGCAGGTGCAGGCCGACCTCGCGGGGCAGCACGACGTGGTCCGGGTCCAGCACCGCGAGCAGGCGGTGGGCCAGTAACCACTCCACCGGCGACCGGGCCGTCGTCCGGCTGGTCGGCCGGTCCGCGCCCCGCACGGCACCTACGGGCGACTGCCAGACCAGCCGGTCCAGGACCTCCCGCGCCCCTTCGGGTGCCTGGGCGAGCAGCGCGTCCACCTCGGCGCCGTCGGGGGCGGTCGGTGAGGGCGGCCCCAGGCCGGCGGGGAACGGTCCGAGCGTGTCCCGCACGGTCAGCACCAGTCGCAGCGCGGCATCCCGACCCCAGACCAGGGCGAGGTCCCGCAGCCGGTCCAGCGTCGCGGCCAGGCTCGTCGGCCGGACGCCGAGCAGCCGCGCCACGTCCGTGCGACTGGCCGGGTCGGGCAGCGCCGCGAGCGCGTCAAGGACCTGCAGCTCGAAGGTGTCCAGGCTGTCGAGCACCCGGTGCACGCTGGCCCGGGTCGTGCAGCGGGCGGCCACGGTCGTCAGGTCGTTCGGCAGCGGGGTCATCACGTCCGGGCGGGCGCGCAGCAGGGCGACGAGCCGCGCGTCGTCCCACGACCGCAGCTCGTCGGCGAGACTGCGTGGTGCCGCAGCCGGTCGAGTAGCCATCCGCTCTACGTTACGCGCCCCCTCTACGGTGGGCTCATGGCTGCATCAGCTGGTCCGAACATCGGCGTCGTCGTTCTCCCGCAGCAGCGCTGGGCCGAGGCGGCGGCCCGCTGGCGAGCGGTCGAGCAGATGGGGTTCGCGCACGCCTGGACCTACGACCACCTGGCCTGGCAGTCACTGGCCGACGAGCCCTGGTTCGCCACCGTGCCGACGCTCACCGCGGCGGCCCTGGTGACCGAGCGGATCCGCCTCGGCACGTGGGTGGCGTCGCCGAACTACCGCCACCCGGTGCCCTTCGCCAAGGACCTGATGAGCCTGGACGACGTCAGCGGCGGCCGCTTCCTGCTCGGGGTCGGCGCGGGTGGCAGCGGGTGGGACGCCGCGGTGCTGGGCGTCGAGGCGCCCTCGCCGGGCGCCAGGGTGCGGCGGCTGGAGGAGTTCGTGCAGCTGCTGGACCTGCTGCTCACCCAGCCGTCGACGACGTGGCGCGGCGAGTGGTTCAGCGCGGTCGAGGCGCGGATGGTGCCGGGCAGCGTCGAGCGGCCGCGGATGCCGTTCGTGGTCGCGGCCAACGGTCCGAAGGGGATCGCCGTGGCGGCCCGGCGCGGGGATGCCTGGGCGACGACCGGGGCGCCCGCCAGCTCGGACGGCGCGGACGACCAGGACGCCTGGTGGCGCGGGGTCGCGGGGCTGGTGGGCCGGTTCGAGGACGCCGCGGGAGAGGCGGGTCGCGACCCCGTCGCCATGGGGCGCTACCTGAACCTGGACTCCGGCGCCGTGTTCTCGCTGTCCTCCGCGGACGCGTTCGCGGACGCGGTCGGTCGGGCTGCTGAGCTGGGGTTCACGGACGTGGTGACGCACTGGCCGCGCGAGGCCGGGATCTACGCCGGCGACGTCCGGGTGCTGGAGGCGATCGCCCCGAACGCCTGAAACGGTCGGGGGTATTGAAAGCACTCTTTCGAAAGAGTACTTTCGACGCATGCCCGAGTCCCGCGAGCCGCAGCCGGTGCGCGTCCTGTCCGGGGCCCAGACGCTGCGAGCGCTGGCTCACCCCGTCCGGCTGAAGCTGCTCGAACTGGTCAGCCTGCGCGGCCCGCTGACCGCGAGCCAGTGCGCTGCGCTGGTCGGCGAGTCGCCGTCGTCCTGCTCGTTCCACCTACGCCAGCTGGCCAAGTACGGGTACGTCGAGGAGGCGCCCGGTGGCACCGGGCGCAACCGGCCGTGGCAGATGACGTCGGTCTCGCACCAGTGGTCTCCGGCGCAGGACTCGGACGTCGCGGCGCGGGCCGCGGGGGCGGCGCTCAGCGAGCGCTTCCGGGAGCGCACTGCCGAGCTGCACCGCGAGTACGCCGAGGTCGCCGCGGCGTTCGGGCCGCAGTGGACGGAGGCGGCGCTGGACCTCACCGGCAACGCGTACCTGACCGTGGCCGAGCTCGCCGAGATCCAGGCCGACCTGCTCGCGGTCATGTCGCGCTACCTCGACCGGATCACCGACCCCTCCCAGCGGCCCGCCGGGGCGCGCCTGGTGCACCTGGCCGCGCTCGGCTTCCCGCGCGCGGACGGACTGGAGCCCGGAATGGACGACAGCGATGCGTGAGCTGCTGAAGGACCGCAACCTGCGGCTGCTGCTGGTGGGGCAGACGCTGTCGATGTTCGGCGACACGGCGATGCTGCTGGTCCTGGCCATGTGGGCCAAGCAGCTCACCGGTTCGAACTCGGCGGCCGGCACCGTGCTGGCCGCCGTGATCGTGCCGACGCTGCTCGCCCCGCTCGGCGGGATCGTCATCGACCGGCTGCCCCGGCGCCCCCTGATGATCGCGGTGGACGTCGCGACGGCCGCGGTCGTGCTGACGCTGTTGCTCGTCCACGACGAGGGCGACCTGTGGCTGCTGTACGTCGTCGGCTTCCTGTACGGCGCGTCCCTGGTGCTGTTCCAGTCGGCGCGCGCCGCGCTGCTGACCACGATGCTGCCCGAGCAGCTGCTGGGCCCGGCCAACGGCAGCCTCGGGACGGTGCGCGAGGCGCTGCGGCTGGTCGGCCCGCTGACCGGGGCGGCGCTGTTCGCCGGGTTCGGCGGGCACGCGGTCGCCGTCCTGGACGCCGCGACCTTCCTGGTCTCGGCGCTCGCGCTGGCCCTGATGCGGGTCGCCGAGCCCAAGCCCGAGCCGCACGAGCACCACGTGCTGCACGAGGCGACCGCCGGGGCGCGCCACCTCTTCACGCACCCGGTGCTGCGGGCGCTCGTCGTGGCCACGGTGATCTGCATGCTGGCGATCGGGTTCGGCGAGAGCGTGTTCTTCGCCGTCGTCGACCAGGGCCTGGGTCGACCGGTCTCCTTCATCGGCGTGCTGGCCGCTGTGCAGGGCGCGGGAGCGGTGCTGGGAGGCATCGCGGTGACCGTGCTGATCAGCAGGGTGGGCGAGCTGCGCCTCGTCCCGGTCGGGCTCGCGCTCATCGGGGTGGGCTGCCTGCTGCCGGTCAGCGACCTGCTGCCCGTCGTCGCGGCCGGGTCGTTCCTGCTCGGCGCCGGGTTGCCGATCGTCGTGGTCGCGATCGTCACCGCGCTGCAGCGCCGCACCCCGGGACCGGTGCAGGGCCGCGTGTTCACCGCGTTCGAGTTCCTCACCGGCGGCCCGCAGCTGGTGTCGATCCTCGTCGGGGCGGCCCTGGTGGCCGTCGTCGACTACCGCTGGCTGCTGCTGTTCATGGCGGTCGGCAACCTGCTGGGTGCCCTGTACGCCGCCGTCCGGCTGCGCGAACCGGTCCCCGGGCTCAGGGTCGGGCCCGGAACTGCCGAGGTTGAACCGACACACCCGCAGCCCCTCGCCTAGGAGCCCCATGTTCTTCCGCCGTTCCACCGTCGCGCTGGCCGTCGTCGGTGCCACCGCCTGCGTGGCGTTCGGACCCCTGACCGCGCACGCCTCCGTCGCCACCGAGATCGTCGACACCTTCACCACGGACGTCGTGGTGCTCGGCATCACACAGGCGCACGACTCGCTGTCCGTCGCCGCCGTCCGTGGCACCACCGCGGTCACGGTGGTCGGGGAGCGCGCGACCGCAGGGCTGTGCGCCGGCTTCACGGACACCCTGGAGAACCTCGGCCCGTCGCAGGACGACCCGTCCATCACGGAGTTCGGCTCCAGGGTGTCGATCGTCGCCAAGGACTTCCAGGGCTACGGCGACAACGGCTGCGCCGGTCGCTGGAAGCTGACCTACACGGCGACCGGACCGAACGACGGCAAGGACACGGCGGTCGACTACCAGTACATCCTGCGGGCCTCGCGCTTCCTGGGCGCCAACAGCGGCCCCGAGCCGATCGCGGCCGGCGCGGCAGTGACCACGAGCGCGACCCTGCAGCGGGCGAGCTTCGCGGACGCGAAGTACCACGGCTGGGTGACCCCGGTGCAGCTGCAGTTCAAGACGAAGGGCGCCTGGAAGACCTACCGCACCCTGACGCCCAGCTCCGCCGGCAAGGTCGCGGGCACCGTCCGCCAGCGCGTCACCGGCTGCTGGCGTCTGGTCGCCGTCGGCACCGCCACGACGGACGACGCCGTCAGCCCGGTCGACTGCGTCACGGTCCGCTGAGCCCACGGCAGACCTGCTCCGCAGCTGCCGAACGGTACGACATCGAGACACCCGCGTGACCTCGCTCCTTGCCTCCGTCTGGTCCGATGGACGGCGGCGAGGAGGTCGAGGTGGGTGGTCGTCGGCGACGGCAGGTCGGGGCAGCGCTCCTGGGCCTCGCGCTGCTGACCTGCTCGTGCACGGGGGCAGGACCACGCGGGGCAGCCTCGAGCGCAGCGACGACTGCGGCGGCAGCGGGAGCAGGGGCGACCGGGCCGGGCGGGCCCGGCTGGTCCGGTTGGCGGTCGTGCGCCGGCACGGAGCTCGCGTCGCTGCTCTGCGGGTCCCTCGTCGTCCCGCTCGACCACGACCATCCGGCTGACCCAGCTGGTCAGGCTGGCCGCACCCTCACGCTCGAGGTCGCCGAGGGCGGGGACCGGTCTGCCGACCGCACGCTGCTCTTCCTGACCGGAGGCCCGGGGCAACCCGGCGTCCCGTTCGCGCCGCGGATCATCGCGTCGCTCGGCGAGATCGCTCAGCATCATCGCGTCGTGCTCGTCGACCAGCGCGGGACGGGGGCGAACGCGCTGGTCTGCCCCCTGCTGCAGGAGCAGGTCGGCTACGCGGACCTCGAGGTGCCGACCGACCAGGCGGTCACCGAGTGCGGCTCGGCGATCGGCGCGGACGCCGCGCACTACGGGACCACCGACACGGTCGCCGACCTGGAGCAGCTACGGGCCGCGATCGGGGTGGACCGGTGGTCGATCGACGGCGTCTCGTACGGCACCTACGTCGCCCAGCGGTACGCCGCCGCGCACCAGGCCCACGTCGACCGGCTGGTGCTGGACTCCGTGGTGCCGGTGGACGCGTTCTCCGGCACGAACGTCGAGTCCTTCCCGGACGTCGCCGCCGTGCTGCGTGACGTGTGCGCCGCTGAGCACTGCGCCGGCGACCCGGCCCAGGACCTGTCCACGGTCGTCGCGCGGTACCGGCTCGGCCCCGCCCTGCTGGACGTCGTCTCCCTGATGTCGGTGGTCGACCCGGACTTCACCGGCCTGCTCGCGGCGCTGCACGCCGCGGCCGCGGGCGAGCCCGAGGCGTTGCGCACGCTGGTCCACCACTGGCAGGACGCCAGCGCCGGCCCGGCGGACCAGCTCAGCCAGGGCCTGCACGCCAGCACTCTGTGCCTGGACCTCGACTTCCCGTGGGGCGGCGCGGACGCCGCCCCGGCGAGCCGGGCCCAGGCCGCGGACCGCGCGGTGGCCCGGCTCTCGTCGTCCCAGCTGTTTCCCTTCGACGCGCAGACCGCGCGCGGCAACGGCGAGCTGCGCACCTGCGAGCTGTGGCCGAAGGTCGCCGACCCGCAGCCCGCGTCGCTCGAGCTGCGCGGCGTGCGCGCGCTGCTGCTGCACGGCTCGCGCGACCTGTCCACGCCCCTGGCCTGGGCGCACCGGGCGCAGGCCGACCTGCCAGGGTCGCGGCTGGTCGTCGTCCCCGGCGCGGGCCACGGCGTCCAGACCCGCGGACCAGCCTCGGCGCGCGCAGTGGTGGCCGACTTCCTGGGTTGAGGGCCAGGATGGGCCCATGACCGCGCCGTCGTACACCTCAGCCATCTCGGACACCCCACTGCTGGGCGAGACGATCGGGGCGAACCTGGAGCGCACGGTGGCCCGCTGGGGTGACCGCGAGGCTCTGGTGGACGTGCCGACGCACCGGCGCTGGACGTACAGCGAGCTGGACGTCGAGGTCGACGAGCTCGCGCTCGGGCTGCTCGAGCTCGGCATCGCGAAGGGCGAGCGGGTGGGCATCTGGAGCCCGAACTGCGCGGAGTGGGTGCTGCTGCAGTACGCGACGGCCAAGATCGGCGCGGTCCTGGTCAACGTCAACCCGGCCTACCGCAGCCACGAGCTGGCCTACGTGATCAACCAGTCCGGGCTGCGGCTGCTGGTCAGCGCGGTGCAGCACAAGACCTCGGACTACCGCGGCATGGTCGAGCAGGTGCGCGGGGACTGCCCGGGGCTGAGTGACGTCGTCTACATCGGCGAGCAGTCCTGGACGGACCTGGTGGCCAACGGCAGCCGGGTCGACCACGTCCGGTTGCACGAGCGGGAGGCGCTGCTCGGCGCCGACGACCCGATCAACATCCAGTACACGTCGGGCACCACGGGCTTCCCCAAGGGCGCCACGCTGAGCCACCACAACATCCTGAACAACGGGTTCTTCGTCGGGGAGCTCGTGCACTACAGCGAGCTCGACCGGATCTGCATCCCGGTGCCCTTCTACCACTGCTTCGGCATGGTGATGGGCAACCTGGCGGCCACCTCGCACGGTGCCTGCATGGTGATCCCGGCGCCGTCGTTCGACCCGGCCGCGACGCTGGCGGCGGTGCAGGACGAGCAGTGCACCTCGCTGTACGGCGTCCCGACCATGTTCATCGGCGAGCTCGGCCTGGCCGACTTCGCCGACTACGACCTGACGTCCCTGCGCACCGGGATCATGGCCGGCTCGCCTTGCCCCGTCGAGGTGATGAAGCGGGTGGTCGCCGAGATGCACATGGCCGAGGTGGCCATCTGCTACGGCATGACGGAGACCTCGCCGGTGTCCACCATGACCCGCTCGGACGACGACCTGGCCCGTCGCACCGAGACGGTCGGGCGGACCATGCCGCACCTGGAGTCCAAGGTGGTCGACCCGGCGACGGGCCTGACCGTGCGGCGCGGTGAGCCGGGCGAGCTGTGCACCCGTGGGCACACCGTGATGCTGGGCTACTGGGACGAGCCGGAGAAGACCGCCGAGGCGATCGACGCGGCGCGCTGGATGCACACCGGTGACCTGGCGACGATGGACGGCGACGGCTACGTCAACATCGTCGGCCGGATCAAGGACCTGGTGATCCGTGGGGGCGAGAACGTCTACCCCCGTGAGGTCGAGGAGTTCCTGTACGGCCACCCGGACATCGCCGACGTCTCGGTGGTCGGGGTGCCGGACGAGAAGTACGGCGAGGAGCTGATGGCCTGGATCGTGCTGAAGCCGGACGCCGAGCCGCTGGACGCCGAGGCCGTGCGCGCCTTCTGCGCCGGCAAGATCGCGCACTACAAGGTGCCCCGCTACGTGCACGTGGTGGACGGCTTCCCGATGACGGTGACGGGCAAGATCCGCAAGGTGGAGATGCGCGAGGCGGCGGTCGAGATCCTCGGCCTGCCGACGTGATGCAGAATGCGCGCGTGACCACTGACGACGCCACCGGTTCCTCGCCGACCCCGCCGACCCCGCCGACCCCGCTGCCTCCCACGGCGACCCAGGTGCGCATCGCGCACGGCGACCACGAGGCGTGGACCGTGTCCGTCGCGGCCGGGCTGCGCACGCTGCGGCTGGCCGGGCGCGACGTCGTCGACGGCTTCGGCGAGCACGACCGGCCCTCGGGTGGCCGCGGTCAGACGCTGGTGCCGTGGCCCAACCGGATCGCCGGCGGCCGCTACCCGCTCGACGGCGCCGACCAGCAGCTCGCGATCACCGAGCCGAGCACCGGCAACGCCATCCACGGGCTGGCGCGCTGGGCCACCTGGGACGTCGCGGACCGCACCGCGAGCTCGGTGACCTGGTCGCACCTGCTCGTCCCGCAGCCGGGCTGGCCGACGCTGCTGGCCTGCCGGGTGACCTACGCGCTGGACGACGACGGGCTGAGCGTGACGACGTCCGCGCGCAACGTCGGCTCCGCCGACTGCCTCTACGGCACCGGCTCGCACCCGTACCTGACGTTGGGCACCGCGCTCGTCGACGACCTGAGCGTCACCGTGCCGGCGGCGACCTGGTTCGAGACGGACGACGGGGGCATCCCCACCGGCGCGTACCCGGTGCAGGGCACCCCGTACGACCTGCGTACCCCGCAGCGGATCGGCGAGCGCGTGCTGGACACGGCGTACGGCGACCTGGACCGGGACGACGACGGGCGCTGGCGCGTGCGGCTCGCCGGCCCCGCCAGCGCGTCGAGGCTGGTCATGTGGGCCGACGGGGCGTACGACTACGCGCAGGTCTTCTCGGGCGACACGCTGCACGGCGCGGAACGGCGCCGCGGCCTGGCGGTCGAGCCGATGACCTGCCCGCCGGACGCCTTCAACGCCCCGGACCCGGCCGCGGTCGGTGTCGTGCGGCTGGCCCCAGGCGACGAGCACGTCGCCACCTGGGGTCTTGCGCTGGACCAGCCGATCACACCGCTCAGCTGACCGAGGTGAGCTCCTGGGCCGGGAGCGGGTGCGCAGCCGCGACCCCGTTCGCCTCGGGCGAGATGACCCGCTCGAGCCGCCCCAGCATGGCCACCATGACCGCGCAGCCGACGAGCAGCAGCACCACGAAGGCCGCCGACAGGTGGTGCCCGAGCAGGAACCCGGCCGTGACCGGTCCGACCACGGCCGCGACCTGGAACACCCCGGAGCCGACGGCGTTGTAGCGACCGCGCAGGTGCTCGGGTGCGAGGTCGTTCGTGATCGCCGGCACGACCGGTGACTGGAACGTCTCGCCGAGGGCGAAGACCCCCATGCTGGCGCTGAGCAGGACGGCCGCGACGACCGAGCCGGGCAGCAGCCCCGCGATGCCCATCAGCGACCAGGACAGTGCCCAGACGACGCTCATCAGCATCAGCACGCGGGTGCGCCGGTGTCCCTCGATGCGCTGGATGACCACGAGCTGCAGCAGCACGATGGTGGCGGTGTTGACCGCGAACGCGATGCCGATCAGCTTCGTCGACGCGTCCGCCACGGTGCGCGCGTACGCCGTCCACCCCGCCTCGAACTGGGCGTAGCCCACGAACGCGGAGAAGAACACGACGACCAGGAACCGGCGGAACACGCCGTGCCGCAGGACCACCCGGTAGCTCGCCGTCGGTGCCTCGTCGTCCTCGTGCGGCGCGACGGTGTTGCCGACGTGCCGCAGCGGGATGGCCAGCACGCTCAGCGGCGCGAGGAACGACAGCGCGTTCGCGACGTAGATCGCCTGGAAGGTCCACGGGTGCGCCTCGGAGACGAACAGGCCGGAGGCCAGCCCACCGATGCCGATGCCGAGGTTCAGCACCGTAAAGCTCAGGCCGTAGTACCGCTGGCGGATCTCCACCGGGACGATCGCGGCGACCAGGGACTGCGACGCCGGCCAGAAGACGGCCTGCCCGGCACCGAACAGCGTGAACGCCAGGGCGGCCGCGGCCGGGGTGGTGGCGAAGGCCAGCACCAGGCTGCCCAGGACGTTCATCGACAGCGCCAGCATCTGCAGGCGGCGCGGGCCGTACCGGTCGATCACGGTGCCGATCGGGCCGAGCAGCGCCAGCGCGATCGCGGACGGCAGGGCGAGCAGCACGCCGACGGTGGGCAGGGCGATGTCCCGCACCTCGTGCAGGTAGACGACGCCGAAGGGCAGGACGAAGCCGATCCCGAGCGCGTCGACGATGACGGTGGACAGCAGCAGCCGGCCCTCGCGCGGCAGGTCGTGCCAGAACGAGGACAGGGTGGGGCGAGGCGAGACAGCGGGGGACATGTCGTCCATGGTCGCAAGGACCACCGACACTCCCCAAACCGTTAAACCTCCCCCTGCGCCGTCCGGGTGCTCCGTGCGAGGCCGCGCGTGACGAGACATACAGTGGCCGGGTGGATCTCGCCGTCGGCTTCGACCTGGACATGACGTTGGTCGACTCCTCCGAGGGCATCGTGGCCACGGTGCTGGCCGCGGTCGCCGAGCTGGGGCCGGACAGCGGCTACTCGATCGACCCTGCCGCGCTGGCCGCCACCATCGGGATTCCCATGGAGGACATGCTCGCGCCCTACCTGCCGCCCGAGCTGCTGCTCCCGGTGGCCGACCGCTACCGCGAGCTCTACCCGGCGATCGGGGTACCACGCACCGTCGCCCTGCCCGGCGCGCACGAGGCCTTCGCCGCCGTCCGCGCCGTGCACGGGCAGGTGGTGGTGGTCAGCGCCAAGCCCGAGCCCGCCGTCCGGCTGGTCCTCGAGCAGGTCGGCCTGCAGGCGGACGTCGTCGTGGGCCGGCTGTTCGCCGCCGACAAGGGCATCGCGCTGCGCGAGCACGGCGTCAGCGTGTACCTCGGCGACCACCCCGGTGACGTCGCGGGTGCGCACGCCGCCGACGCGGTGGCCGTGGCGGTCGCCACCGGCCCGCACGACGCGCCGGCGCTGGCCGCGGTGGGCGCGGACGTCGTCCTGCCCGGCCTCGAGCCGTTCCCGGTCTGGCTCGACGCGCACGTCCTGGACGCGCGGCTGGCCGACCTGCACGCGCGGCTGGCGGCGACGGGCTCCCTGGTGGTGGCCTTCTCCGGCGGCGTGGACTCGGCGTTCCTGCTGGCCGCCGCGGTGCGCGCGCTGGGGCCGACGAACGTCGTCGCCGCCACGGCGGTGAGCGGCTCGCTGGCCGACGGCGAGCTGGATGGCGCAGCCGCCTTCGCGCGCGGCCTCGGCGTGCGGCACCTGACGCCGCAGACCGACGAGATGGCCCGCGACGGCTACCGGGCCAACGCGGGCGACCGGTGCTTCTTCTGCAAGGCCGAGCTGCTCGACGTCGTTGGTCCGCTCGCCCGCTCGCTCGGCATCGAGGCGGTCGCCACCGGCACCAACGCGGACGACGCCTTGGCCGGCTTCCGGCCGGGCATCCGCGCCGCCGCCGAGCGTGGTGCGCTCACGCCGCTGCGCGACGCCGGGTTCACGAAGGCGCAGGTCCGGGCCGCCGCGGCCCGCTGGGAGCTACCGACCTGGGACAAGCCGGCGGCCGCCTGCCTGTCCAGCCGGATCGCCTACGGCGTGCAGATCACGACCTCCGGCCTGGCCCGGGTCGACCGGGCCGAGGCCGACGCGCGCACCTGGTGCCGCGAGGGCGGCGTCGACGTCCGGGACCTGCGGGTGCGCGACCTCGGGCAGGACCGGGCGCGCATCGAGCTGGACGCCGCCGCGCTGGCGGCGGTGCTCCAGCGCCCCGATGCCGGGGCCGCCCTGGTCGCCGCGGTGCTCGCTGCCGGCTTCGGGTCGGCCGAGATCGACCCGCAGGGCTTCCGGTCCGGATCGATGAACGAGCTGCTGGCCACGCCCGAGCGCTATCGCTGAGCAGATCGACTGGTCAGAACGGGCTGGACACGGGCGATACCCTGATGTCGATCTCGGGCGTGCGGTCTCCTCGCGAGGCGGCACGCCCTTCCTGCACGATGCGAGGGGTTCACGGTGCCGACTGGCAAGGTCAAGTGGTTCGACACGGCCAAGGGGTTCGGGTTCATCAGCTCGGACGAGGGCGGCGACGTCTTCCTGCCCAGCTCGGCGCTGCCGTCCGGCACCACCGCCGTCAAGGGCGGCGCCAAGGTCGAGTTCAGCGTGGTCGAGGGACGCCGCGGCGCGCAGGCGCTGTCCGTGCAGCTGCTCGACGCCCCGCCCTCGGTGGCGGCCCGCACCCGTCGTCCGGCCGACGACCTCGGCGTCATCGTGGAGGACCTGATCAAGGTCCTCGACGGCATCGGCAACGGCCTGCGCCGGGGGCGCTACCCGGACAAGGCGGCCGGCGCCAAGTACGCCTCGCTGCTGCGGGCCGTCGCGGACGATCTGGACGCTTAGGCGGGGTGCGGACGGCGCGTCCGCACGAGGGACCGCAGCGTCACGGCCAGCGACCCGAGCAGGGCGACGGCCGCCACGGCCAGGCCCCACTCGCCGCTGACCGGCAACGCGATCCCCACCCCACCGCCGACCACCCAGGCCAGCTGCAGCACGGTCTCGGAGCGGGCGAAGGCGGAGGAGCGGACGTCCTCGGGCACCTCGATCTGGATCAGGGCGTCCAGCGACAGCTTGCCGAGCGCGGCGGCCAGTCCGGCGCACAGCCCGGTCACCAGGACGGCGACCAGGCCGTACCAGAGCGCGCCCACCGTCGCGCCGACCGCGGCCAGCACGAGCATGGCGGTGACGACCAGCTCGGGCCGCAGCCGGCGCAGCAGTGCGCCCAGCGACGTCCCGATCGTGTTGCCGACGCCGGCCGCGCCCACCACCAGGCCGATGGAGGCCAGCAGCGGCAGCGAGTCCGACACCGGGTCGGTGCGCAACGCGAACGCGAGGAAGAACGTCAGGAAGCCGGTGAACCAGCGCAGGGTCGCCACCGCGCGCAGCCCCAGCACGACCCGCGGGCCGATGTTCCAGCGCGCCGTGCGGGAGCCGACGGGGATCTCGGCCGTGTCGTCCGAGGACAGCCGCGCGCCGACCTCGCCGACCGCCGAGTCCACCCGGCGGGGCAGCGCGAGGGACAGGCCGGTACCCACCCCGAAGACCACGAAGGCGAAACGCAGCACCCACTCCGGGCCGGCCTGCATGAGCAGGAAGCCGATCGGGGTGGCGATGGTCACCGCCACGATGCCGCCCAGCAGCACGCGGGAGTTTGCCGTCACGAGGCTCACCCCGCGCGGCTGGACGCGTGGGATGGCCGCCGCCCGGGTGACGCTGTAGGCCTTGGTCGCGACCAGGTAGCCGAACGCAGCGGGATACAGGGCGAACGCCTCCTTCCCGCCCGCCACGGCACCGGCCATCACCCAGGCCAGGAAGGCCCGCGACACGAAGGTGACCGCGAGCGCGTAGCGGCGGCCGTGCCGGTACCGGTCCAGCAGCGGCCCCAGGATGGGCGCCAGGATCGAGAAGGGCAGCATCGTCACGAGCAGGTACAGCGCGACGCGGCCCCGGGCCTCGCCCACCGGCACCGAGAAGAACACCGTGTTGGCCAGCGCGAGCAGCACGAGGGCGTCGCCCGCTGCGGACACCCCGTGCAGCTCGATGACCTTGGCCAGGCCCGACTCGCCGGCCCCCTGGGCC
This sequence comes from Angustibacter luteus, assembly GCF_039541115.1. NCBI lineage: Bacteria > Bacillati > Actinomycetota > Actinomycetes > Kineosporiales > Kineosporiaceae > Angustibacter > Angustibacter luteus. The sequence goes on along the minus strand of NZ_BAABFP010000008.1, from coordinate 151,136 downwards.
CGGGTCAGCCGGCGGACCCGCCGTCCGGTCGCCCCGACGGCCCGCTTCGAGGCACCCGCGACCCGCTTGGCGGCGCGCTGGGTGTCAGGTGGCACGTCACCCATCCTGCCGGGCCTTGTTCGCCATCGTGCGTCGGGTAGGAGACACTCGGTCCATGTCGAGCCCTGCCCCCACCAGCGTCGAGACCGTCCAGACCCCGCGCGCCCGCACGGCGCCCGTCGACGCCGTGCTGGCCGACGCCGTGGACGTCGCGCTGGCGGCGGCCCGGGACGTCGCGGAGGGCGGTTCGGTCGGTGAGCACCTGGGCCTGACGGCTGAGGGGGAGCGGCTGGTCAGCCACTCCTTCGCCTGCACCTCCGCGGGCTACCGAGGGTGGCGCTGGGTGGTCACCCTGTCGCGGGTGTCGCGCTCGAAGACCGTCACGGTCAGCGAGGTGAACCTGCTGCCCGGCGACGGTGCACTGCTGTCGCCGCAGTGGCTGCCCTGGGCCGACCGGTTGGCGCCCGGCGACGTATCGCCGGGCGACGTGCTGCCCAAGCGGGTCGACGACCCCTTCCTGGAGGAGGGCTACGCGGCGACGGGCGACGAGGAGTCCGACGAGCTCGCGCTGTACGAGCTCGGCCTGGGCCGGCCGCGCGTGCTGTCGCTGCTCGGCCGCGAGGACGCCGCCCAGCGCTGGTACGACGGCACGCACGGTCCGCGGGACCCGCACGCCGAGCAGGCCCCGGCGAAGTGCACGACCTGCGGCTACTTCGTGCCGATGGCTGGCGCGCTGCGCCAGGTCTTCGGGGTGTGCGCCAACGAGTGGTCGCCCTCGGACGGGTCCGTGGTCAGCCTCGACCACGGCTGCGGCGCGCACAGCGAGGTGGACGTCGAGCACCGCCCCGAGGTCGTCGAGCCCCCCGTGCTGGACGAGCTGGGGTACGAGTCCGTCGAGCTCGAGTGACCGACCCGTTCGGCACGGCCGGCATCCGGCAGCGGGTGCTGGCCGGCTGGTCCGCGGCCCCCGTCCGGCTGCGCGAGGACGCGAACGCCGAGGAGGACCTGGCCCTCGGGGGCTACCGCGACCGGCTCGTCGTGGAGCTGGCCCAGAACGCGGCCGACGCCGCCAGCCGGGCGGGCGTGCCGGGCCGGCTGTCACTCACGCTGGCCGAGCGGCCCGGGGAGACCCCGGTGCTCGTCGCGGCCAACACCGGGGCACCGCTGGACGCGGACGGCGTGCAGTCCCTCGCGACCCTGCGGGCCTCCGCGAAACGCCTGACGGACGAGGGCAGTGCTGACAGTGCTGACGCGGCGCCCGGCAGCGTCGGCCGGTTCGGCGTGGGCTTCGCCGCGGTCCTGGCGGTCAGCGACGAGCCGGCCGTGCTGTCCCGGACCGGCGGGGTGCGGTTCTCCCGCGACGACACCGCGGACCTGGTCGCGGCCGCCGCCGTCGGCGCCCCCGCGCTCGGCGCCGAGGTCCAGCGCCGCGACGGCCACGTGCCGGTGCTGCGGCTGCCGTTCGCCGCCGCGGGAGAGCCACCGGTCGGCTTCGACACGGCGGTCGTCCTGCCGCTGCGCGACGAGGCCGCCGCGGACGTGGTCCGCGCCCAGCTGGACGCCGTGGACGACGCCCTGCTGCTCGCGCTGCCGGCGCTCACGGAGGTGGTGCTGGACGTCGGCGGGAGCCGTCGGGTGCTGACCAGGGCCGGTGACCGCTGGCGGGTGCACCGAAGGGCCGGTGACTGGTCGCCGGCCGAGCGCGCCGACCTCCTGGCCGACCGTCCCACCGAGGAACGGCGACAGCGGGGATGGCAGGTGCTGTGGGCCGTGCCCCGCGACCCGTCGCAGCCGGTACCCCGCACGCTGCACGCCCCGACGCCCACGGACGAGCCGATCTCGCTGCCGGCCCTCCTGCTCGCCACCCTGCCCCTGGACCCGACCCGTCGGCACGTCGCGGCCGGGCCCCTGGCCGACCGACTGGTCAGCGAGTGCGCCACGGCGTACGCCGAGCTGCTCACCGAGCTGGCCGGCGGTGGGGCGGACGTCGAGCAGGACGTCGAGCAGGACGTCCTGGCGCTGGTCCCCGTCGGACTGCCCGCCGGCGCGCTGGACGGTGCCCTGCGTGAGCAGGTGCTGCGCGTCCTGGTCGGCGCGCCGATCCTGCGCGGCGTCCAGGACGGTCGGGCGCTGCGTCCCCGGGACGCTGTCGCGCTCGACGTCGACGCCGATCCGGCCGCGCTCGAGGCGCTGGCGCCGCGAGTGGCCGGACTGGTCCGCGCACCAGCCTCGGCGCGGGCGGTGCTGCGGGCCCTCGACGTGGCCGTGACGCCCCTCGCCGATGTGGTGGAAACCCTTCCCGCACAAGGCGACCCGGCGTCCTGGCTCGCCCTCTACGAGGCCCTGTCACCGCTTGCCGTGGACGCCAACGCGCGCGAGGCCCTGGCCGCGCTGCCGGTGCCGCTGGCCGACGGACGGGTGGTGCGCGGGGCTCGCGGACTGCTGCTCGGCGGCCCTGGCCAGCTGCCCGCCACGGCGCTGGAAGCGTTGGCGCCGTTCGGTCTGCGGGTCGTGCACCCCGAGGCGGCGCACCCGCTGCTGGAGCGGCTGGGTGCGCGTCCGGCGTCCGCCCGGGAGGTTCTGGACGACCCCGCGGTGCGAACCGCCGTCGAGCAGGTCGCGGACGACGAGGCCGCCGAGCCGGACCAGGTCGTCGACGCGGTGCTGGCCCTGGTCGCGGCCGCCGTTGGCGCCCAAGGGCTCCTGACCGCTGAGCAGGGCGACCTCGAGTGGCTGCGCGACCTGCCGCTGCCCGACGAGGACGGCGAGCCGACCCCAGCCGGCCTGCTGGCCATGCCCGGCTCGGTCGCCGCCGACCTGCTGGACGGCGACGAGATCGGTGTGCTGCGCCAGGACGCGGTCTCCCGCTGGCCGCGGGCCGCGCTGGCGGCGGTGGGGGTCCTGGACGGCCTGGCTGCGGTCGTGGTGCAGGACCCGGACCTGCGCGACCCGCCCGAGGCACTCGCCGACCTCGACGGCTTCGACGACTGGGCCGACGAGCTGCTGCGCTCGGGCGAGGTCGTCGGGGGCGATGTCGTCGGGCCGGTGGCGGCGGTGCGCGACCTGGACGTCGTCCGCCCCGATCGCTGGCCGGAGCTGGTGCGGCACCTGGCGTCCGAGCCGGAGCTGCGACGGGCGCTGCTGGAGCCGGTGCGGGTGCGCGCGGGTGAGCGAGTGGCGGCTGAGCGGGTGAGTAGCGCGCCGTCGTACACGGCCTGGTGGCTGCAGCGTGAGCTGGGCCTGGCCGGCACCGTGCCGCCGGGGGCCGACGACCTGGGCGGGGTCCTGGGTCAGGCGCCGGACTGGTGTCGGGACGTCGACCCGCAGGTGCGAGTCGCCCTGGGCGTCCTCGAGCCGACCGGCGGGCAGCAGCCGGGCGCGGCGGTCGCCGGCCGGTTGCTGGCCGCATTGAGCGACCCCGAACGTGACCTGGACGTCGTGGCCTGTCTACGGCTGTGGCGCCTGCTCGCCACCTTTGACGGCGTCGATCTGCCCGTGCCGCAACGGCTTCGGGTGCTGGACGGCGACCGGATCCGGATGTCGGACGCGTCGGCCGCAGTGGTCCCCGACGACCCGCGGTGGTTGCAGCGCGGCGACCTCGGCGGCCTCGTGGTGGCGCCCTTCGACCGAGCGCCGGCGCTGGCCGACCTGCTCGACCTCGACCTGGCCGGTGAGCGGGCGGACGGTGCGGTGACCAGCGCCGGGTCGCGGGCCGACGTCTCGGACGTCGTCCGCGCGCTCCTCCCGACGGCCCCGAGGACGTGGGTCGAGCACGACGCGCTGACCGTCGACGGGCACGCCGTGGACTGGTGGGTGGACGTCGACGGCGCCGCGCACGCGGCGACGTCGGACGGGTTGGCGCGGGCGTTGGCGTGGGCCGCCGGGGCGTGGTCGGCCCGCTACCTGCTCGCGGAGGTGCTCGCCGACCCGGGCTCGCTGGGCTGGCGGCTCGCGGAAGACAGCTAGCGCGCAGGTCCGGCGACCCCGTTCGCCCTCGATCAGGACGAGCAGCCGTTATCGTCTCGGTGGCGCGGGGGCCCCGACGCTCGAGATGCGCGCCGCAAGGCGTGTGGAGGAAACATGCGCTGGACGTTCACCCGGGCTGCGGCCGCGGCCGTCGGTCTGGCCCTGCTGGGTGTCAGCGTGGCCGTCCCGGCCGCCGTCGCCGCACCCGACCCGGGCGTCTCCGACCCACCCGGCACCGTCCTGCTGCCGCGGGCCGAGCTGAACTCCCCGGTCACCCGCCGGGTGTTGGCCACCGACGGGACGCACCGAGTGCTCCTGCAGCCGGACGTGAACGGGACCTGGTGGTTCTGGTGGCAGACCGGCACCCAGGCGCCAGAACGCAGCGACACCAGCTTCGGGACCACCTCGGCCGTGGCGACCGAAGGGGTGTCCGCGTCCGGTGGGCACGCGATGTTCAAGGTGGCCGGCGCCTGGTACTCCGCCTTCGCAGCGAGCAAGACCGTGCAGAAGGTCACGCTGCCCAGCCTGGTCAGCCTCGTGGCGGCCACGCCGGACGGCTGGGTGCAGTGGAACGGCACCGCCAGCGCCCGGGTCCTCGAGCGAGTCCGGGCCGACGGGACCACGACCACGGTTCCGCTGGACGTCCCGCTCACGTCGGTCTCGACCGCGCCGCCCAACTCGGCGAGGGCGGCCAACCACGCGGCGGCGGACGGCGACGGCGTCGTGCTGAGCGGTAGCTGGGGGGGAACGAGCGCCGAGCGCGGTATCCGCTGGTTCCCCTTCGACGGTTCGCCGTCCACGAGACTGGCCGAGCAGCAGTACTCCGCGCACGCCTTCTCGTTGTCCGCGACCGACGTGACGTGGGCGAGCGAGGCCTGGAACGGGACGACGCCACCGCCCTTCCCGAAGCGGGTGCACCGGGTGGCCAAGGCCGGCGGCACCGAGCACGTGCTCGACATCACGGACAGCGTGCTCGTCGTGGACGGCACGGCGATCACCGGCACGAGCACCGCGTGGACCGGCCCCGCGCAGTTCGTGACCTGGGGCGGTACCGGCGACCACAGCTCGCGCCTGGCGTACTCGGCCGACGCGGCCCTGGCGAACCCGCACCGCATCACCGGCATGAATGCCACCTCGGTGCTGGCCGAGGGTGACGACGTGCTGATGACCGACGAGCTGCCCGCGGCTGATGCCGGCCTCTACGCGGTCGACGCCGCGGACGCCGCGACCCTGCTGACCCGCACCACCGCCCCGGTCATGCCGATCAGGGCCTTCGCCTACGACGGCACCCGGCTGGTCGAGCAGCGCCTGGACGCCACCGGGTCAAGCACCAGCACGGTGACCCGGGCCGTGAGCAGCACCGGCGTGCCGTCGTCCGTCGCGGCCACCGTCAGCACCGGCGGCGGGACGACGCCGCTGACGATCGCGGCCTCCGCCGGACGGGTCCTGACCGACGGGTCCACGACACTGGTGAGCGACTTCGGCGCGTTCCCGGTCGTCGACGACTCGACCACCCTCACCGGGTCGGCGCGCCTCGCCGAGCTGTCCGGATCCACCGCGGTGGTCGCCGGGCACGTGCTGGACGCCGCCAGCCTGGCGGAGCGGTACGCCCTGCCGGGGGCGGTGACCTGGGCGGTGTTCGGGCCGACGGTCGTCTGGTCGACGTCGCGCGGTGAGGTGTGGCGACGCACCGGCACGGCGGCCGCCACCCGGCTGCTCGCCGCCGGCTGCGCGCTGGACTGCCCGGCCGAGGTGGGGGTGTGGGGGGACGAGGTCGTCGTGCAACCACTGGTCGGCCCGCTGCAGTTGCGCCGCCTCGACGGCAGCCTGGTCAAGACCTTGCCCGCCATCCCGGCGGCGGACAGCCCTCACCCGACGGCCCTGACGCTCGAGGACGGTGTCCTGGCGTGGGTCGAGCCGACGTCCGGCGGGCCTGGCGTGCTGCGGGTGATGGACCTGCTGGCCGCGACGCCGACCCCGGTCGACGTGGCCCGCGCCTGGCGCGGCGCCGGGGTGCGCGCCGTCGAGCTCCGGCAGGGCCGGCTCGCCTGGGTGTCCGCCGACGACCGCGGGCTGCGGCTCGCCCCGTCCCCGATCACCCGGCCGGTGCACGTCGTGAAGGTCGAGTCCTCGGCCGCGGCGGCCTTCTCGCCGAACGGCGACCATCACCAGGACACCTGGCAGCTGACTGCGATCCTCACGGCGCCACTGGCCGGCACGGCCTTCGTGGAGGTGCTGGACGCCAACGGCGGACTTGTCCGCCGGTTGCCCACCGGAGCTCCGCTGGGCCGGCTCGACGTCACCTGGGACGGGCGGACCGACGGGGACGTCGCCGCGCCGGACGGCCCGTACACCTGGCGGCTGAGCGGGACGAGCACCTCAGGTGGGCCGCTGGCCCCGGTCACCGGTTCGATGGCGCTGCGGCGCACGGCGCCGGCCGTGGTCGTGGCGGCCCCGCAGATCAGCTCCTCGGTGTCGAGCACCGGACTGTTCCCGGTGTCCTGGCGGACGACGACCGCCCAGCCCGCGTGGTCCGAGGTCACCTACGAGGTCCAGGCCAGGACGTTGCGCGGCGGCTCCCCGCGGTCCGGCTGGGAGACCACCTACTGGCCGTGGCTCACCGGGACGAGCGCGACCGGTGGCACGTTCGACCTGCGACGGTTCCAGACGGGCTCGCGGCAGTGGCAGTTCCGCGTCCGGGCCGTCGCGCCGGGCGGTGCGACCGGGGCGTGGTCCTCGGCCTCGACCACGATCCCGGTGGACGACGCGTCGTCCGCTGCGCACTACGTGACCGGCACCTGGGCCCGGCAACGCGTCGCCGGCACCTTCATGGGCACCCAGCACCGGACCGCCACGGCCGGGGCCGTGGTGGACGTCTTCGACGACACCGCGTCGAGCCGGGTCCGGGTGCTGGTCACCACCTGCCCGAGCTGCGGCAAGGTGCGCATCCGGGTCGACCAGGGTCGGTGGCTGACCGTGGACACCTACTCCCGCACCGTCGTTCGTCGCCACCTGGTCTACCGCGCGACCCTGAAGCGGGCTCAGCACCGGGTCACCGTGCAGAACCTCGGCACCCGCGGACGGCCCTACCTGTACCTGGACGGGGTGGCCTTCGAGACGTTGTAGCCGCTGCGTCAGCGGGCCGGACGGGGCACGCTCCGTCCGACTTGTTCCCACGGGGGCCGCCGGGTGGCTAGAGTGCGCGCGGCCACGTTCCCGCGGGGCCAGCGAGTTCGACGTCCAGGAGCAACGTTGCGCCGTCCCGTGGTCACCTTCGCCGCCCTGGCCGCGGTCGTCGTCGGCGCCATCGTGCCCCTCGCGGCTCGACCCGCCGCCGCCCTGCCGGCGGACGGCTCACCCGGCTACGCCGCCCCCGACCCGACGGTCACCGACCCGGCCGGGACGGTCCGGGTGCCGCGGGTGGCGCAGCTCTCCCCGGCGGGCCGGTCCGTGCTCGGCGCGTACGCCGGAACCCGGGCACTGCTCCAGCCCGATCTGGACGGCGAGTGCCGGTTGTGGTGGCAGACGGACGATGCGGCTCCGGTGCCCAGCGAGCTCGCGCTGGGCCCCGGGACCTGCCTGGTGCAGGGCAACGCGATCTCGGTGTCCGGCCCGCACGTGCTGGCCCGGCTGGTGGGCACCACGACGGTGCGGACGTACTCCATCCACCTCGACACCCGGACGGTCACGCAGGTCGCGATCTCCGACCTGGTGACCGCGACGCCGGACGGCTGGGTCAAGCTGGTCCGCAGCCCGACGCCGGTGCTGCAGCGCGTGGTCGAGGGTGGTGCGACCAGCACGCTGACCCTGGACTTCACGCTGACCAATGCGCAGACGAGCGGCAACCCGTTCGGCCGGGCCGCCGTGGCGGCAGCCGACAGCGACGGGATGGTGCTGGTGGCCTTCGCGTCCGACCCGGCCCAGACCGGGGTGCGGTACATCCCCTTCGACGGCGGCCCCACGACGCTGCTGGCCACGACCCGCGGGGTGCCCTTCGGCTTCAGCCTGGCCGGCGCGGACGCCGCCTGGCAGACCGCGGCCGTGGCGGCCACCGACACCGCACCCGCGCTGCTGCCGACGATCCACCGGGTGCGGCGCACCGGCGGCGACGACCGCACGCTCGCGCTGCCCAACACCTTCGAGCAGATCGACCAGACGGCGATCACCCCCGATGCCACCTACTGGATCGGACGCACCTCCGTCGTGGTGATCCCCGGCGACGGCAGCAACCGGGTCGCCTACCGGGCCGGCGCCGACCTGTCCGGTGCCACGAAGCTCAGCGGGATGAACGCGACCTCGATGGCGGCCGAGGGCGACCACGTGGTGATGGTCGACGAGCTGCCCATCGCCGACGCCGGCCTGTACCGGGTCTCGGCCGTCGGGGAGCCCACCGTGCTAGCGGCCACGACCTCACCGGCGCAACCGGTGCGGGGGTTTGCGTTCGACGGCAGGCACCTGGTGGACGACCGCGTACCCAATGAGCGGCAGACCTTCCGGAGCGAGACGACGTCGCGCACGGTCAGCAGCGCCGGGACCCTCGGCCAGCCGGTGCAGGTCCAGGGTCAGTACCCCACGGAGTCGTTCGCTGTCGCAGTGGACGCCGGCCGTGCGGTCCTGGCATCCACGTCGGCCACCGACGACGTCGACCTCACCCACCCGAGCGGTTCGCAGAGCTGGGTCAACGGTTCCGGTCCGGCGCTGGCCGAGGTGTCCGCCGACACCGCGGTCGTCCAGGGCAGGCTCACCACGCCCGACCACCCGAGTGGCGGCACGACGCTGCCCGGCGCCGTGACCTGGGCGGTGTTCGACCGCACCGTGGTGTGGTCGACCAGCCGCGGCCAGGTGTGGCGGCAGACCGGTGGTGCCGCCGCGCAGGAGGTGCTCTCGGCCGCCTGCGCGGCCGACTGCCCCGCCCTGGTCGGGATCTGGGGGGACGTCCTGGTGGTCCAGCCGCTGGTCGGCTCGTTGCAGGTCCGGCGCACGTCCGACAGCGGCCTGGTCCGGACCCTGCCCGCGATCCCGGCGGCCGACACGGCCAACCCGCCCGCGCTGACGCTCGAGGACGGCGTGCTCGCCTGGGTCGAGCAGACCGCGGGCCGCAACGGCGTACTGCGCGTCATGGACCTGACCGTCGCCGACCCGCAGCCGACCGACGTCGCCCGGGCCCGCCGGGATCCCGGCGTCCGCGCCGTGCAGCTGCGCGGCGGACGCCTCGCCTGGGTGTCCGCCCAGGACCGCGGACTGCGGCTCGCGGCCTCCCCGATCACCCGCGCGCCGGCCGTCGGGCTGCTCGGGCTCACGGCCGGGACGGTCCTGTCACCCAACGGCGACGGCGCCTTCGACACCTGGTCGGTGCACGCCACCGGCACCCAGCCCCTCGACGCGGTGACGCTGACCATCCGGGCGGGCGACGGCACCGCGGTCCGCACCGTCACCACCTCTGCCGCCGACGCGCGCATCGACCTGGACTGGGACGGCACCACGGACGCCGGGCAGCCGGCCGCCGAGGGTGCCTACCGGTGGCAGCTGACCGGCCGGAGCAACGGGGGCACGACCACGCCCGCCGCCACGGGCACGGTGGTGCTCCGCCGGACCGCGCCCGCCGTCGTGCTGTCCGTGCCCGAGGTCAGCACGACGGTGTCGTCGTCCGCGTTGGTGCCGATCAGCTGGCGGCCGACCACGCCGCAGCCGAGCTGGTCGCCGCCGGCCCGCTACGAGGTCGACGTCCAGCCGTGGGGCGACGCGTCGCCGGCCGTGCGCTGGGACCTGGGCTGCGAGCTGCTGGTGACCACCAGCACCCACCTCACCTTCAACCCGAACCGCTGCAACGGGGTCGGGGCGCGGGTGTGGCGGTTCCGGGCACGGGCGGTGGTCGCGGGGGAGGTCGCCGGAGCCTGGTCACCCTGGTCGACCATGACGATCCCCTTCGACGACTCCACGCGCTACCAGGTCCAGTACGACGGGCAGGCGGGAGCCTGGGTGGCCCAGCACGTCAGCGGCGCGTTCATGGGGACCCAGCACCGGTCGGGGCGGCCCGACGGGGTGGCCTGGTCCAAGCCCTGGCAGAAGTCGAACCGGGTCCGGGTGCTGGTGACGACCTGCCCGCAGTGCGGCAAGGTGCGGATCCGCGTCGACCGGGGCCCCTGGCTGACCGTGGACACCTACTCGCGCAGCGTGCGGCGCCGGGTCTCGGTGTACCAGAGCACCCGCTCGCTCGCCGTCCACCTGGTCGAGGTCCAGAACCTGGCAACCCGGGGTCGGCCCTACCTCTACCTCGACGCCATCGCCTTCCAGGTCCGATGAGACGGGGACCGGCGTCAGCGCTGACCGTCATCGGTGCCGTGGTCAGCGCGGTGCTCGCCACGCTGCTCATCGCGGTGCCCTCCGTCGCGGCGCCGGCGGCGCCACCCGACGACCCGCCTGGCACCGTCGTCCTCCCCGCCCAGCTGGCCCGGGGCCTGGGCTCGACCGTGGTCGCGAGCCACGGCGGCCAGCAGCTGCTGTGGCAGCCGGACGACAGCGGCACCTGGTCGCTCTGGTGGCACGACGGTGTCGGGCCCGACGTGCGCACCATCGTGAAGGGCGACACCACGACGTTGACCAGCTCGGTCTCCGCGAGCCACGTCCTGGCCAGGGGACGCGGATCGGCCTGGTACTCGCTCGACCTCGAGACCCGGACGGTGGCCGCGCTGCCCTCCGGAGTGAGCGTCGTAGCCGCGACCCCGGACGGCTGGGTCGAGCTCGACCGCCCGACCGGCCAGCTGCGCCGGCACCTGGGCGACGGGTCGACGGTGCCGCTGGTGTGCGGCTGCATCTTGCCCTCCACGCTGAGCAGCTTGGGTGCAGCCGATGCCGACGGGGTCGCCCTGACCCTGCAGGGCCTCGTCGCCTGGGTGCCGTTCGACGGCACGACCCCCGTCGTCGTGGCGAGCGACCAGGTCCAGCCCCAGCTCGCGGCGGTCGCCGGCGACGACGTGGCCTGGTACACGCCGGCGCACGTCGCGAGCGGCACCTTTCCGGCGGAGCCAGCGCTGGTCCACCGGGTCGCGAAGGTCGGCGGGTCACCCGTGTCGGTCGAGGCGCCCGACGTCCGCCAGCTCGCGATCACGCCGGGAGTCACCGCCTGGGTCGGCACCCGACCGGGGTCGACGACACCCGACAGCGACCCGACCTTCGCCCGGGTCGCGCGCGCCGACCTGACCGGCGTGGTCGACGTCGGGCTCAACGCCGCTTCCGTCGTCCCGGACGGCACTGACGTCGTCATGGCGGCACGGTGGCCGGTGGAGCGGACCGGGATCTACCGGGTGTCCGCCACCGGGGTGCCCACCCGGATCGGGGACCTGCGGCCGCCGGTCCGCCCGGTCGGGGCCTTCGCCTTCGACGGCCTGAACCTCGCGGTGGAGGTCACGGCCGGGACGCGCTCGAGCGAGATCTCGTCGCAGCCGGTGGGCGCGGACGGGACGATCGGTCCCGCGCGGGTGCTGCCCAAGCCGTCGTCCTTCCCGGTTCGGCTGGCCGCGGTCGACTCGCACGTGGTCGTGCAGGCTGGGGGAGCGTCCGCGGTGGTGGACCTGACCTCGGGGTCGAGCCCTCGGGGCTGGTTGGGCTACGGCGACGACGTCCACCCTGAGGGCGCCGGCGACGCGGTGGTGCTCGGGAACAGCTGGGTGGGCTGGGACGAGGGGCCGATCGGCCCTGACCTCGAGGGCGCCGTCACGGCCGTCGTGTGGGGCAACGAGGCGGTCTGGGGGACGACGAGGGGCGAGGTGCTGCGGAGCGACCCGCTGCACTGGCCGCCGGTCCGGGTGGTCCCGCCGGCCTGCACCGCCGGCTGCCCGGCGCAGCTGGGCCTGTGGGGCGACCAGCTCCTGGTGCAGCCCACCACCGGACCCCTGCAGATCCGCACGCTGACCGGGGCCTTGGTCCGCACCGCGCCGGCCCTGCCGGCGTCCGGGTCGGCGAAGCCGCCGGCGCTCGCCGTCGAGGACGGCGTGGTCGCCTGGGTCGACCCGTCGCCCGACGGCGCCGGTTCCGGTTCCGGGGTCGGCGTGCTGCGGGTGATGGACCTGCGGGCGGCCGACCCGGTGCCGGTCGACGTGGCGGTCGCGAGGCGTAACCCGGATGTCCGCGCGGTCGAGCTGCGCGACGGCCGGCTGGCGTGGGTGGGCGCGGACCTCCGGGTCCGCGTCGCGCCGCTGCCGCTGGGCCGAGCGTCTCGGGTCGTCCCGGTCGACCTGAGTGCGCCGACCGGGTTCTCGCCCAACGGCGACGGCAACCAGGACCGCTGGACCCTGCACGTGACCACGTCGGTGCCCACGCTCGGACCGGTCACGGTCGACCTGCTGTCCGGCTCCCAGGTGGTACGCCACTTCGCCGATGCGGGGACCGCCGGGCGGATCGAGGTGACGTGGGACGGGCTGCTGGACGGCGGCGGGCCCGCCCCGGACGGCCTGTACACCTGGCGGGTGAGCGCGCAGACGGCCCGCGGCACCGACGTCACCAGCCTCAAGGGCCCGTTGACCGGATCGGTCGCCCTGCGACGGTCTCGCCCGGTCGCCGCCCTCACGGCACCCGAGGTGTCGACCACGGCGTCGTCGTCCGGCCTGGTCCCGGTCAGCTGGCGGACGACGACCGCACAGCCCGCCTGGTCCCGGATCACCTACGAGGTGCAGACCCGGTCCCTGTACGCGGCACCGCTCGAGCAGTACTGGAACTCGTGGACCACGTGGGCGCAGACCGCCGCCAGCGGCCGGACGTTCGACCCGCGCACCTACGAGCCGACCACGCGGCACTGGCAGTTCCGGGTCCGGGCGGTCGCCGACGGTGGCGCGGTCGGACCGTGGTCGGCGATCCGCACGGTGAACATCCCGCTGGACGACGCCAGCCGGCGGTACGGCTACCCGGCCAACACCTACTCCGGGTCGTGGTCGGCGCAGCACGTGGCCGGGGCGTTCATGAGCTCGCAGCACCGGGCCAACAACGCGACCGCGTACGTGATCACGTTCGAGGACCTCGACTCCCGGCTGGTGCGGGTGCTGGCCACCCGCTGTCCCACGTGCGGCAAGGTGCGCATCTTCGTCGACGGCGGTCGCGGGTACGTGGTGGACACGTACGCCCCGACCGTGCAGCGCCGGGTGCTGATCTTCCGCAAGACCGTGCGCAGCGGGTTCCACACGATCGGGGTGCAGAACCTCGCGACCCGCGGTCGTCCGTTCTTCTACTTCGACGGAACCGTCTCGGAGCCCTGACCGCGGGCGCCGGCCGCGTTGCCCCGACCGCGCAGCAGGTAGGCCAGACCCACCAGCCCCAGGACCAGACCGGACACGCAGGCCCACGGCCACCAGTCGCGGTCCCCGCTGTGCAGGGCGGGGACGACCAGGGTGAGGACGAGCGCGACCACCCAGCAGGCCGTGCCGATCAGCACGATGCGGACGGTGTCCACGGCGATGGGAGCGAGCGGCTCGGAGTCGGTTGGCACCCCTCCAGGGTAGGCCCTGGGCCGGTCGCAGACCCCCCTGCCGCGGCCGACGTCCTTCTGGCAGCATGTGCGTCGCCCGGCAGCGTCGCCGGCCCTGATCGGATCCCCGCCCGGCCGTCCCGAGAGGCCCTCCATGTCAGCGCCCAAGAGCACCGAGACCCCCGTTCGTGAGAACGCGCTCACCCGCTTCTTCGAGATCACCAAGCGACGCTCGACCCTCGGGCGAGAGCTCCGTGGAGGGCTCGTCACCTTCTTCACGATGGCGTACATCGTGGTGCTGAACCCGCTGATCATCGGCACCCAGCCCGACTCCACCGGCCACTTCGTGGGCGGCGGCACCGTGCCGGACGTGCGCCTGGTCGCGGCGGCCACCGCGCTGGTCGCCGGCGTCATGACGATCCTGATGGGCGTCGTGGCGAACTACCCGCTCGCCCTGGCCACGGGCCTGGGGCTGAACGCCTTCGTGACCTTCGGCATCGCGCAGCTGCCCAAGATGACCTGGGCCGATGCGATGGGCCTGGTCGTCATCGAGGGCCTGATCATCCTGCTGCTGGTGCTGACCGGGTTCCGCCAAGCCGTGTTCCGGGCCGTACCCGCGCAGCTGAAGACGGCCATCAGCGTCGGCATCGGTCTCTTCATCACGATCATCGGCCTGGTGGACTCGGGCATCGTGCGCAAGCCGGCCGGTCCGACGCCCGTCGAGCTCGGCGTCGGCGGCTTCCTGGCCGGCTGGCCGGCCGTCGTGTTCATCGTCGGCCTGCTGGCCATCGTCGTGATGATGGTCAACAAGGTGAAGGGCGCGATCCTCTACGGCATCGTGGGTGCGACGGTGCTGGCGATCATCATCGAGGCCATCGCCAACGTGGGCAGCCAGACCGACGCGACCGGCAAGGTGGTGAACCCCACCGGCTGGGGCCTGAACGTGCCGAAGCTGCCGGACACCTGGATCGCCAAGCCCGACTTCTCGCTGCTCGGTGACTTCAACCTGCTGGGGTCGTTCTCGGCCATCGGCGCGGTCAGCGCGATCCTGCTGATCTTCACCCTGATGCTCGCGGACTTCTTCGACACGATGGGCACCGTCGTGGCCATCGGCAAGGAGGGCGACCTGCTGGACGAGGACTCCAACCCGCCGTACGTCGAGCGGATCCTGGTGGTCGACTCGCTGGCTGCCGCCGCGGGTGGTGCGGCCAGCGTGTCGAGCAACACCTCGTACATCGAGTCCGCGTCCGGTGTCGGCGAGGGCGCGCGGACCGGTCTGGCATCCGTGGTCACGGGCGTGCTGTTCCTGCTCGCCACGTTCTTCGCGCCGCTCGTCGAGATCGTGCCCTACGAGGCCGCGACCCCCGCACTGGTGATCGTCGGCTTCCTGATGATGACCCAGGTCAAGGACATCAGCTGGGACGACCTGGAGATCGCCGTCCCGGCCTTCCTGACGATCGTGCTGATGCCGTTCACCTACTCGATCACGGCGGGCATCGGAGCGGGTTTCGTCACCTACGTGCTGCTGAAGCTGGTGCGCGGCAAGGCCAAGTCGGTGCACCCGCTGCTCTACGTGGTCAGCGGACTCTTCGTGGTCTACTTCGCCATCGACCCGATCAAGCAGGCGCTGGGGGTGTCGTAGGTGGGCTTCCCGGGCTGGCTGAGCCACCAGCAGTACCTTGCGTCGTACCGCGCCGACGGTGACCGCATGGCGCTGCTCCTCGGCGAGGCGGCACCGGACGCGCCGGTGCCGACCTGCCCCGGCTGGACGGCGCTGGACCTGCTCCGGCACGTGTGCGACGTCTACTCGCACAAGGTCGCGGTGCTGCGCCTGGGACGGTCGCTGCACCCGGGGGAGTGGACCCTGGCGGACGCGATGGATCAGGCGACCGCGCTGGACTGGCACGACAGCGTCCGCGCCGAGCTCGCCGCACTGCTGGCCGAGCTCGGCCCGGACTCCGCCTGCTGGACGTGGATGGAGGGCGTCGGCGAGGCGACCACCGGCGCCTGGGCGCGCCGGATGGCGCACGAGGCGCTGGTGCACCGGGTGGACGCCGAGTCCGTGCTGGGCCGACCCCTCGCACCGGCCGCCGAGGGGCTGGCGGTCGACGGGATCAACGAGATCCTGACGTGGATGGCCGGTGACCCCGACGTCCTCACGTCGGACGGCGCGGACGACGGCACTGCCGGGAGTGTGCTGGTCGACTTCGGCGGTGACGGTGACGGTGACGGTGACGGTGGCGGCTGGCTCGTTGACCTGCCGGATGGCGCGCAGACCGTGACGCTGGTCGAGTCCGGGTCGTCGGCCGACGCGCGCCTGTCCGGGGACGCCTTCGCGCTGGACCTGCACCTGTGGGGCCGGCCGGCCGAGCTCACGGGAGTGACCGAGGAGTCCGGGAACGAGGCCGTGCTGACCCGGCTGCGGGCACGCCTGAAGATCGCCGCGCAGTAGCGCGGGTCACGGCGGTCGGGGCGCGCGCCATCGGCGGGTGAGGTCGTCGAGGAGTCGGGTGGCGCGGGTGACGCTCGCTGCCGGCGGTGCGTCGGGTGGGCTGGTGCCCCAGTGGATCTGGCCGTCGAGGAGGTGTCCGGTCTGGCCGGTGGCGTGGACGTGGCGGTGGTGGCGTCCGCAGAGGAGCGCCCCGTTGTGAACGCTGGTAGGGCCCCCTTCGGAGAACGGGATGAGGTGGTGGGCGTCGCACCAGGGGGGTGGGGCCTGGCAGCCGGGGTAGGTGCAGTGCTGGTCGCGGTGGGCGATGGCGGCGCGTTGCTTGGGTGGGAACAGGCGTTGGGTCTCGCCAACGTCGAGGGGGTTGCCGAGGTGGTCGATCAGGATCGGGAGCAGGTCGGCGTCGCAGCTGAGGTGGCCAGCGCGGTGGAGGAGATCGGGGTGCCGTCGGGCAGGGTCGCGGGCGCCAGCCCGGCCACCGGCTCGTGCTGCGCCGCGGCAGTGAGGGTCTGGTGGGGGACGGTGACCACGATCCGGTAGGGGGAACCGTGGGTGCTGGGGAGCTGGTCGGAGCCGATGGCGCGTTCGGCGAGCTGCTGCAGGCCGTCATGGCGGCGTTGGGCCGCGCTGCGTGGATCGGGCGTGCCGTCTGCGGCGGGTTGGGGTGCGGACCAGGCGTCGATGGCGGTGCGCAGCGCGGCGCCGCAGGCGGGGGTGAGGAGTCCTTGGAGGTGCACCATCCCGGACAGGGTGGGCGCGAGGGTGAGGGTGCGGGCCCGGTGCTGGGCGTGCTCGTCGCGGGCGAGGCGGTCGTCGGCGTCGGGGTCCAGGCGGTGCCGCAGGTGGGTGGCGAGGCGGTTCAGCTGGCCCGGTTCGAAGACCCGGGCCTGCTCGAGCAGGAACTCCTGCCCCTCGACCACGGCGACGTCGGGGACCACCCCGGCCGGCACGACCGGCGGCACCAGCACCTGGATGGTGCGGGCCACCACGTCGGCCTGGTCACCGCTGACCTGCCCGGCCAGCAGCGCCTCCCGGGTCGGCGCCAGGTCGGCCGCGACCGCGCTGGTGAACAGCCGCTCCGCGCGCCGGGCCTGCGCCGAGGCCACTCGCGGGCTGGTGGTGGGGACCTGCTCCCGGATCCAGTGCTCCAGGCGGGCGTGCCCGCGCCGGCCAGGTAGCCCCCGCGCACCGGCCTCGGCGGCCAGGCGCAGTTGCTGGGCCGAGGCGAGCCGCATGACCCGTTCCAGGCCGGCGACGGCCTGGGCCAGGGCGTCGTCCGAGACCTGCCAGTCGGGTATCGCACCCACGTCGTCGAGCCCGGACAACACCCCGGCCAACGCCGCGAGCGCGGCGTCGGGCGGGTCGTCCAGGTCTGCGGTCATGCCTCGAATCTAGGCGACCTGACCGACAGAACCACTGCCCCGCAACGGATCTGTGGACAGTGGGGACAAGAGAGTCTCCCGTGGACAACCCCTGTGGAATACCGCGCGGCGCGTTCGACGTTGACACCCCTGGATCCTTAGCAAAGGTAATGAGATAGGCTAACTGTTGATGTCACCAGCACCCACGACCCCGACCCGCACCCCGATCGCGTCCCTCGCGGTCGAGCTGCGCATGGCCGTCATGCGCACCTCCCGCCGACTGCGCCAGGAGCGCAGCGTGGACGACGTCACGCCCGGCCAGTACTCCGTGCTGGCCTTCCTCGATGTCCAGGGCCCGATGACCCCACGCGAGCTGGCCGCGCGCGAGAAGGTCCAGCCGCCGTCCATGACCCGCACCGTCGCGGCGCTCGAGCAGCTCGGGCTGGTCGGCCGGACCGACCACCCCTCCGATGGGCGCCAGGTCCTGGTGAGCCTGACCGAGCAGGGGGCCACCGTCGTCCGCGAGACGCGCAAGCGCCGGGACGCCTGGCTGGCCAAGCGGCTGGCCGAGGCCACCCCGGCCGAGCGCGAGGTGCTGGCCCAGGCCGCGGCGATCCTGACCCGGCTGGCCGCATCATGAGCCCCACCTTCCGCGCCCTGCGGACCTTCAACTACCGCGTCTGGGCCACCGGCGCCATCGTGTCGAACGTCGGCACCTGGATGCAGCGCGTCGCCCAGGACTGGCTCGTCCTCACGGTCCTCACCGACCACTCCGCGGTCGCCGTCGGCATCACCACCGGTCTGCAGTTCGCGCCGATGCTGCTGCTGGCCCCGTTCGCCGGGCTGCTCGCCGACCGGCTGCCCAAGCGCCGGCTGCTGATCGGCACCCAGGCGGCCATGGGCCTCGTCGGCCTCGTCGCGGGCGTGCTCGTCGTCACCGGAAGCATCCAGCTCTGGCACGCCTACGCCCTCGCCTTCGCGCTCGGCATCGCCGCCGCCATCGACTCACCGGCCCGGCAGGCGTTCGTCAGCGAGATGGTGCCGCGCGAGGACCTGTCCAACGCGGTGGGGCTGAACAGTGCGTCCTTCCACGCCGCCCGGATCATCGGCCCCGGCGTCGCCGGCCTGCTGATCGCCTGGGTCGGCACCGGCCCGGTGTTCCTGATCAACGCGGTCACGTTCCTCGCGGTCATCGGGTCGCTGCTGCGCATGCGGGTCAGCGAGCTCACCCCGGCTGACCGCGCGCCGCGCGGCAAGGGCCAGCTGCGCGAGGGCCTGCGCTACGTGAAGCGCCGCCCCGACCTGGTGCTCATCATGAGCATCGTGTGCCTGGTCGGCACCTTCGGCCTGAACTTCCAGATGACCACCGCGATCATGGCCACCGGCGCCTTCGGCAAGGGGTCGGGCGAGTACGGGCTGCTCGGGTCGATCATGGCCATCGGCTCGCTGGCCGGCGCGCTGCTCGCCGCCCGGCGCGAGCGCCCGCGGCTGCGGCTGGTCATCGGCGCCACCCTGGCCTTCGGGGTGTTCGCCTCCATCTCCTCGTTGATGCCGACGTACGGGCTGTTCGCGCTGTCGTTGATCCCGGTCGGCCTGTCCTCGCTGACCTTGATGACGAGCGCCAACGCGACCGTCCAGCTGTCCGTTGCCCCGCACATGCGCGGCCGGGTGATGGCGCTCTACATGGCGATCTTCATGGGCGGAACGCCGATCGGCGCGCCGATCATCGGCTGGATCGGCAGCGCGCTCGGCCCGCGCTGGACCATCGGGTTCGGCGGCCTCGTGTCCATCGTGACCGCGTTGGTGGCGCTGGCGTACGTGGTGCGCAAGCGGGACCTGCGAGTGACCTACCGGCTGGACCGCACGCCGCACCTGCTGGTGCAGCCCGCCGGCCCGGAGCGCGAGCTCGCCCGGGCCAGGATGGCCGCCGACCAGGCGGCCGACACCCGTTCCGCCGCCTAGAGTTGCCAGCGTGACCCCCCGGACCAGGCGCCTCGTCGTCAGCATCGCGCTGGCTGCCCTGGTGCTGGTCGCGGTCGTCGGCGCCCTGGTGCGCTGACCGCGGCAGCGACCCCCGGATCCGCGCCGCCGTAGACAGATGATCACCTCGGTGGGATAACTGGCGAGGGGAACCACACCGCCGGCGGGGGGTGACATGAGCCCGGACCAGGGACGGCTCTCGGCGCGCCTGAAGGCGGCCGGCGAGCACGCCGCACTGCTCGACGCGCAGGCCCCGCCACCGGCCCTGCCGGGTGGGCCGGCCGAGCACGCCCTCGTGACCCGCGTGCGGTTCCTGGCCTTCCGCCGTCCGGTGCTCAAGGCCGTGGTGGCCGCGGCCCTGCTCGCCCCGGCCGTCGGGCACGACCCGCTCGAGGACGTCGACCGTCCCTTCGTGCTGGTGCTCGAGGCGTTGGTCGCCTGGCTGCTCGTGGTGGCCTACGGGCGGTTGCGCAGCGGTCGAGGACCGCAGGTGCAGACGAAGCCCGATGCGCCGCAGATCATGGCGATCTGGTGCCTGATCAGCGGGCTGGGACTGGTCGCGGGGCTCGTCGCGGTGTTCTTCGACGTGCCCGGGACGGCGACGACGTCCCTTCTCCTGCAGGCGTTGGCCGTGATCGGCTCGTTCCTGCTCGTGCTGCGGGTGCAGCCCAGCCGCGCGGACCCCGACCACGACTCGCAGGCTCCCGTGCCGCAGCCCTCGGGGTTCGACGCGTCGATGGGCGACAAGCCGGCGTTCAGCGGTACCGCGATCGCCTGCTCGGGCGGGGGGATCCGGTCCGCCGCCTTCTGCCTCGGTGGCCTGCAACGGTTGCGGCAGAGCGGGACCGGCGGCAGCTCGCTGTACGCCGACGCCGACCGGGTGTACGCCGTGAGCGGTGGTGGCTACATCGCGACCGCGCTGCACATGGCCCGGCGGCACAGCGACCAGGACCCGGACGTGCAGGAGTCGCTCTTCCAACCGGGCTCGCCGGAGGAGGACTGGCTGCGCCGCCGGTCGAAGTTCCTGCTCCCCACGGGTTCCACGATGGTGTCGGGCATCTTGTCGATCCTGTACGGCATCGCGGTCAACCTCACGCTGATCGGCGTCTCGTTGTACGGCGCGGCCCTGTACGTCGGGTGGGTGCACCAGCGGATCACCGTGGTCTGCCCGGCTCGCGGCCCGGGCGGTGCGGCGACCTGCCTCGGGGACGGGTCGCAGGCGGTCTTCAGCACCGAGAACGGCCACCACGGCGGCTGGTTCCTGTTCGGCTGGGGTGTCCTGATCCTCGGGCTCGCGCTGTTCGTCGGCGCCAAGGTCGTGGCGAAGTACCTGGGGCGCGGGCGGCTGGTCCTGGCCGGTGCCACCCAGACGCTGGTCAGCGTCGGTCTCGCTGTCGGGGCGCTGATCATCGTCCTGCCGTGGTTGGTCGTGGTGCTCAACAACGCGACGCTGAACAACAAGCCCACCCCGTTGGTGGCCAAGGTGATGGCCGCGTCCCGGCTCGCCACGCCGGACGGGTGCCTGACCAAGGTGGAGGACGAGTTCACCGCGGAGGCGGAGCTGGCCTGGGGTCGCGCGAGCCCGAAGCAGCGGGAGGACTCGGTGCCGTTCACGTACAGCGGCTGCGGTGGCACCTGGACGGACGACGCGGTGGTGTTCGCACCCGGCGGCGCCGTGATCACCAACGAGCACGGGCAGTGGTGCGACCCGACGGACGAGACGCCGGTGCCCACGTTCTGCGACGACCGGCCCGGCGGCCGCGGCGGCTCCCTGTCAGACACCCTGGCGTCCTGGCTCACCGCAGTGGTCGCCCTGGCGGCGGCGGTCCGTGGGCTGCTGAAGGCCGGGGCCAGCCGCTCGCCGACGACCCGTCGCGGCGCCCTGCTCGACGTGTTCCGACGGCTGGTGGTGCCGTGGGCGGCCGGCCTGATCGTGATCGGGGCCGCGTTCGTCGTGCTGCTGGTGCTGGTCCGGGACAACCTGCTCTACCCCGAGCGGCTGCTCGACCACAAGGTCGAGCTGGCCGCCATCGGCGTCGTGCTGGCGATCCGGCTGTTCAGCGACGCGATGCTCAGCTCGCTGCACCCCTTCTACCGTGAGCGGCTCTCCGACTCGTTCCTGGTGCGCCGCACCGGTTCCAAGGCACAACCGCTGCCGTACCAGACGCCGACCCACGTGTCGGCGAACGGCGCCGAGTCCGGCCCGGAGCTGTGCGTGTGCTGCACGGTGAACATCTCGGACCGGGACTACGTCCCAGCCGCGCGCGGCTGCGCGCCGTTCCAGTTCCGGACCGGGGACGGCGTGCTGGACGGCGCGCCGGTCGCGGGTGGGCTGATCGGCATCAGCGACTCCCGGCTGCCCAGCGGCCGCATGCAGCCCGCCGACGCGTACTCCGCGATGTCCGACCCGCAGGGCCTGGACACCACCGTCGCAGCGGCGATGGCGGCCAGCGCCGCGGCCTTCTCGCCGCGGGTGGGGCGGATGAACGGACGGGTCCGGCCGTACCGGATGCTGCTGGCCCTGGCCAACGCCAGGCTCGGCGTGTGGCTGCCCAACCCGTACCTGGTGAACCCGGCAGCGAAGCTGGCCGCGAAGCCGGACGGCGTTGCGGGACAAGCGTTCTGGCTCTGGCGCCGGGCCGTGCGCCCCGGCCCGCTGCGGATCTTCCGGGAGGCGTTCGGCAGCCTGACCATCGACGACACCAAGGTGTACGTCACCGACGGCGGGCACTACGACAACACGGCGATCGTGGAGGCGTTGCGGGACATGCCCCGCACGCTGTTCGTGCTGGACGCGTCGGCGGACGCCCAGGACAGCCTGGACGCGCTCAGCGACGCCATCGTGACGGCCCGGATGGATCTCGGTCTGGTCGTCCGGCCCAGCCCCGAGGACGCCGCGCTCATGCTGCGTCGCAACGCGAGCCAGCTCGTGCACGTCATCCCGCGCGGTTCGCAGACCAGCGTCGAGCTGCCGAGCCCGGCCAGCCAGGGCTGGATGCACCTGCTCGTCTCGACGGTCAAGGACCCGGACACGGTGGTCAGCGACGTGTGGTTCGTGAAGAACATCCGGACGGCCGAGCCGAACCTCGAGCTCGACGGGTACGCCGCGGAGAACCGCGAGTTCCCGATCACCTCGACCGGCAACCAGTTCTACGGGGAGTACGACTTCGAGGCCTACCGGCTGCTCGGCTACACCAACACCACGAAGATGCTCGAGG
This sequence comes from Angustibacter luteus, assembly GCF_039541115.1. Lineage (NCBI taxonomy): Bacteria > Bacillati > Actinomycetota > Actinomycetes > Kineosporiales > Kineosporiaceae > Angustibacter > Angustibacter luteus. The sequence continues at coordinate 128,666 of NZ_BAABFP010000008.1, read as the reverse complement.
CCTACTTCACGGCCAACCCGGACCACCCGGCGGCCGCGACGACCACCAGCATGCGCCCGGTCTGAGCTTCTCGGGCTACGGCCGGTGGGTGCTCGTCGTCGTCTTCGTGGTGGTCGTGCTGGAGATCGTCGTGATCGTGCAGACCTTGATCCCGAGCACGTTGATGATGCACGGGGTCGTGGTGGTCACGATGGGCGTCGGGAGCTTGACGACCTGGGTGACCACCGAGGTGACCAGGCTGACGGCGGACGAGACACCGGACGACGCCGCCGAACCGACCGACCCGACGACGCCGGGGAGCCCCGGAGCGGTCGTGGGCAGGGTCGCGCCGCTCCCGCTGTGCCCCGACCCCGGGCCGGCCGAGCCACCGGTGCTGCCGGAGCCCGAGCCGCCGGAGCCGCTGCCAGCGGTCGGCGCAGCACCAGAGCCCGAGCCCGCGGCGCGGTCGGTCGTGGTGGTCGCGGCCGGACGCGCACCCGCGGCCTCGACGTCCGGCCCGGCCCCGCTGCCCTGGTGCGCTGCGGGCAGGCTCGCCGCCGGCAGCTCGGCGACGCCGTGCCGGTACGCGTCGGCGATGGCGATCACGGTGCGCACGTAGGTGTCGGAGTTGTTGTACCGCTTGATCGCGCCGTAGAGGTCGCTGTCGCGGCGCAGGTCGCCCGGGCCGCTGCACAGGTAGATCGCGGTGGCCGTCGCGGCGTCGTTCATGTCCTGCGGGTTGCGCGCGCCGTCCCCGTCGGCGTCCGCGCCGACGATCCGCCAGGTGCCGGGGATGAACTGCATGGGGCCGACCGCGCGGTCGTAGGTGGTGTCGCGGTCCCAGCGCCCGTCGTCCGTGTCGGTGATCCGCGCCGTCCCGTTGGAGCCGTTGAGCGGCAGCCCGATGATCCCGGGGCGGGCGATGCCCTGGGCGTCGAGGGCGTTGCCGCCGAACCGCGCGTGGTTGCTCTCGACGCGGCCGATCGCGGCGACCAGCGGCCAGTCGATGTGGCAGGCCGGGTCGGCCTGGTCGACCAGCCGCGCGGCCAGCTGGTAGGCGGCCAGGGCGGGTCGGGGGATGCCCAGGGCGTCCAGCCGGACCAGCTGCGCGCTGCCGGGGGACACGCCGTTCGGCAGGTCCAGGCCGGGGGCGACGCCGGGCGCGGCGCCCGGGTCGGCCGCGCCGGAGCCGGCCGGCTGGACACTGCCGCTGCGGTCGGGCTGGGCGAGCGCCGCGCCGGGCACCGGCGGGAGGCTGAGCTGGTGCGCGCCGTGCGGACCGGACCAGGCGAGGGCGATGCCGCTGGCCGCGAGCACGACGGCCGGGACGAGCGCGACGGCCTGCCGCCACCGGATCCGCACGGTCCTGCACTCTCGATGGGCGCTCACTGCTGAAGCCTCCGTCGTCGTCTCGGCACACCCCACCCCCGGGGCTCGACCTGCCTAACGAGCGGGCGCGTCGAAGGTCACGCCATGATCGGCCATCTCGGGCGAAAGTGCATCCGGGACGTGCTCAGGGACGGCCGCCGGCGGGCGGTTCAGCTGGGCCCACTCCGGCCGGACCAGCGGCAGGGTGGTCGCCACCAGGTAGATGGCGCCGCACACCAGCAGGGCCGTGCTGATGCCGAACTTCGTGGCGAGCACGCCGCCGAACACGCCGCCGAGGGGGATCAGGCACCAGCAGGCCGCGTTGATCAGGGACATCACCCGGGCCCGCATCGGCTCGGGCACCCGCTCCATCTGCACGGCGCCGAGGATCGGGTTGATCAGCCCGCAGCCCAGGCCGCCCACGAACAGCACGGCGAACACCAGCCACAGGGGCGCGTCCAGGCCGAGCACGGCGAAACGGGGTGCCCCGATCCCGAAGAAGCCGATGGCGAAGGCCATCCGGCGGGGAAGCCGGTGCCCGGCGGCCGCCGCGAACAGGGCGCCCAGCAGGGCCCCGACCGACATCACGGCGGCGGTGGCCCCCATCAGCCCGGCGCCGCCACCCTGGTGCTGGGCCCAGACGGCGATCAGCACGCCGGCCATGGCCGCGTCGATCATGTTGGTGACCGCGACCATGCCGACGATGGCGCGCAGCAGGCCGTCGTCCCAGACGAACCGGGCGCCGGCGCGCAGCCGGGAGAAGTACGGGTCGGCGCTGTCCGCAGCGTCCTCGGCGGCACTGCCGGCACCGCTCGCCTCGCTCGGCCGCAGCGCGACGACGAACACGAGGGCGGCGACGGCGAACGTCGCGGCATCCAGCGCGATGGCGGTTGGTGCGCCGACCAGGGTGACCAGCGCGGCGGCGGCGAGCGGCCCGATCACGGTGGCGGCGCGGCCGATCCCGTCCTCGAGGCCGAGCACGCGCTCGTTGGGCTGGCCGGCGGCCTTCGCCACGGCCGGGGCGAGCACGTACTTGGCGCTGTCGCCCGGCCCACGGACCGCACCGGCTACCGCGACCAACGCGACCAGGGTGCTGAAGTGCAGCATCCCGGCCTGGTGCAGCACCGGGATCAGGCCGACCACGACGACGCTGACCAGGTCGGACGTGATGCTCATCCGGCGTGGCCCGACCCGGTCGGTCACCGGACCGGACAGTGCCTGGGCCAGGACGTACGGCGCCATCTCGGCCATCGCGACGAAGCCGGTGCGGGTGGGGGAGCCGGTGGTGGCCAGCACGAAGAGCGGCAGCGCGATCATCGAGAGCCGGGTGCCGACCAGCGAGATGCCGTACGCGGTCAGCAGCGCGATCATCGGGCGCAGGGAGGCGCGGGCGGGCGCCGTCGTCCGGCTCATCGCGCGTCCCCAGGGACCGGGAAGACGTTGAGCTGGACGTCGACGGGGCGCAGGGCCTCGCCCGGGTCGGTGTCGTCCACCGGCGGCGCGAGCTCGTCAGCGCGCGGGTACTCGTTGACCAGCGCCCACATGCGCTCGGCGAGCTCGTCGGCCTGGTCGGGGGTCAGGCGCAGCCGGATGTCGTTGAACGTGCCGGCGGACTGCCAGTGGCCCGGCAGCGCGACCTTCTCGTCCAGGTGGCTCTGCACCAGGTCCGCGGACATCCGGGTGACGGCCCGCAGGTAGGTCTCCGTGTTCGCGGCCAGCTCGGGGTCGGTGACGTAGGCGCCGACGTCCAGCGTCGTCGACCGGCTGGCCGACTTCCAGTACCGCTCCCGGCCCTGGCCGAGCTCCTCGACCTCGACGATGAAGCCGTACTCGGCGAGCTGGCGCAGGTGGTAGCTGGTCGCGGCGCTGGACTGGCCGAGCTTCTCGGCCAGTCCGGTCGCGGTGGCGGCGCCGTCGCGGCGCAGCATGCCGAGGATGCGCACCCGCAGCGGGTGGGCCAGGCCGCGCAGGGTGCGGGCGTCCAGCCGCAGCTCCTGGGGGTCCTGGGCCGGCTCGGGCTGCTGGCTGCCGTCGGGGGTCTCGTTCATGGTGCCAAAGCTACTTTGCAAAGACTTCTTTGCCAAGACTCCTTTGCAAAGAAGATTGGGGATGCGCGGAGGGTCGCTGGGATCGGTGATGATGGACGACGTGCTCGACCTCGACGACGCCCTGGCCCAGCTGCGGCCCGCCCTGCTCGACCCCGACAAGCTCGTCCGGGCCGTCGCGGCCGGCCGCCGCCGCACCGCGCACCCGTCCGTGACGCGCGCCGAGCTGCGGCCGGTCGACCTGAAGAGCGGCCGCGTCCTGCAGGTCGTCACGCACGACGGGCGCGCCGCGACGACCCGCAACACCCCGTACGGCGCCGCCGCGGCCACCGTGGACGCGCTGCTGGCCGAGCCGTTCGGCAACTGGCACGTCGAGACCGTCGACGAGACCGTGCAGCTGCGGGTCACCAAGAAGGGTGCCGCGCAGGTGCACCGGGCGCCGGCCAGCCGCCGGGTCGTCGAGGTGCGCTCGCACGACCGGGTCCGCCAGCGGCTGGTCTCGCCGGACGACCCGCTGTTCCGGGTGCTCGGCGCGGACGGCGACAAGCGCCGGCAGGTGGACGCGTTCCTGCGCCTGCTCGAGCCCACGCTGGACAAGCTGCCGACCGACCGGCCGGTCCGGGTGGTCGACCTGGGCTGCGGCAACGCCTACCTCACCTTCGCCGCGCACCGGTTCCTGGCCGAACGGCTGGGCGACGTGCAGACCGTCGGCATCGACATCCGCCCGGACGTCGTCGAGCGCAACACCCGGCTGGCCGCCGAGGCCGGTCTCGATGGCCTCACCTTCCGGGTCGGCGCGATCGGGGACGCCGACCCCTTCGGCGGGCAGCCGCCCGTGCTGGTCCTCGCGCTGCATGCCTGCGACACCGCCACCGACGACGCCCTCGCCCGGGCCAAGCGGTGGGAGTCGGCCGTCGTCCTCGCCGCGCCCTGCTGCCACCACGACGTCCAGCGGCAGCTCGCCGCCGGCCCCGGGGCGCCCAATCCGTACGGCGCGGTGGCCCGGCACCCGATCCTGCGCGAGCGCTTCGCCGACGTCCTCACCGACTCGCTGCGCGCCCTGGTGCTGCGGATGGTCGGCTACCGGGTCGACGTGGTCGAGTTCGTCGACTCCCGGCACACCCCGCGCAACGCCATGATCCGCGCCACCCGGACGACGGCCCCGGCCAAGGACTCGGTGCTCGCGGAGTACCGGGCCATGACCTCCGACTGGAACGTGCACCCCGCGCTGGCCCGGCTGCTCGACCCCGAGGTGACGGCCGCGCTGTCCCGGCCGCGCAGGTGAGACTGGCACGTCCGGCGCTGCTGCTCGCGGTGGCGGGAGTGCTGCTTCCGGTGGTGTCGGCAGCGGCCGCCGTCCCCGGCGCCTCTTCTGCAGCCCCGCGCAAGGTCACCACGGTCAGCGACCCGCGGATCACCGAGAACAGCGGTCTCGCAGTCAGTCCCACCCATGCAGACCTGGTCTGGACCGTGAACGACTCCGGCTCGGGCCCAGTGGTCTACGGGGTGTCCACCCGCACCGGCCGCACCCGCGCCGCGCTGCGGATGGCCGATGTGGACGCGCGGGACATGGAGGCGCTCGCGGCCGGCCGGGACGGCGCCGGCCGGTCGTGGTTGTGGATCGGCGACATCGGGGACAACCGGACCGTGCGGGAGAGCGTGGTGCTGCGGCTGTTCCGCGAGCCCGCCCAGGTGCGCTCGCAGGACGTCGCGGTGACGTCGCTGAGGGTGCGCTACCAGCACGGCCCGGCCGACGCCGAGACCCTGGTCTGGCTGCCCGACGGCCGGCTGCTCATCGTGACCAAGGCGTTCCTGTCGTCCCGCGTCTACCAGGTTCCGGCCGTCGCCGTACGTCGCGCGCTGGCCGGTCACGACGTGACGGAACCCGTTGTCGCGCAGCAGGTCGGCACGATCCCGCAGACCCTCGCGACGGACGGCTCGGCGCTACCCGACGGCCGCTTCGTCGTCCGTGGCTACGAGTCCGCGACGATCTGGTCCTGGGTCGACGGCACCCTCGTCGCCGACGCGCCCGTCACGCTGCCCGACCAGCCGCAGGGTGAGGGCATCGGCGTCGAGCGGTCCGGCCGGACGGCGCTCGTGTCCTCCGAGGGGGAACGCGAGCCGCTCTACCGGGTCACCCTGCCCGCCGCGGGTGCCAGCGACCCCACGAGCTCCACCAGCCCCACCAGCCCCACCGCCTCGCCGGGCGCCTCGAACGGCACGGGGGCACCCCGCGACGAACCTATGGGAGCAGGGGCCCCCAGCGACGACTCGGGAACGCAGTGGGGTGCCCCCGCGGCGTTCGTGGGCGGTATCGCGGCCGGCCTGCTCGTGGTGCTGACGCTCGCGGTCAGAGGTGCTCGACGACGTAGTCGACGCACCCGGTGAGGGCCTGGACGTCGTCCGGCTCGATCGCCGGGAACATCGCGATCCGCAGCTGGTTGCGGCCGAGCTTGCGGTACGGCTCGACGTCCACGATCCCGTTGCGGCGCAACGTCGCCGCCACGGCCGCGGCGTCCACGCCGTCCGCGAAGTCGATGGTCGCGACCACGGCGCTGCGGTGCCCGGGGTCGGTGACGAAGGGCGTCGTGTACGACGTCCGCTCGGCCCAGCCGTAGAGCCGGGACGCCGAGTCCGCGCAGCGCGCGGTCGACCAGGCCAGCCCGCCGCGCTCGGCCAGCCACGAGATCTGCGCGTCCATCATCAGCAGCGTGCCGATGGCGGGCGTGTTGTACGTCTGGTCCAGCCGGCTGTTCGTGACGGCCGTCATCAGGTCCAGCCCGGCGGGGATCCAGCGCCCCGACGCCGTGATCTGCTCGGCCCGCTCGACCGCGGCCGGTGACATGAACGCCAGCCAGAGCCCGCCGTCGGAGGCGAAACCCTTCTGCGGCGCGAAGTAGTAGACATCCGTCTGGCTGACGTCGACCGGCAGCCCAGCCGCCGCGGACGTGCCGTCGACGACGACCAGGGGCCCGCCGTCCCCGCTGGGCTCGGTGCCGGGCACCCGCTCCACCGGCACCCAGACGCCCGTCGAGGTCTCGTTGTGCGGCCAGGCGTACACGTCGATCCCGTCCTGCGCGGACGGCTGCGGACGGCGCCCGGCGGGCGACTCGAGCACCACCGGATCGGCCAGGAACGGCGCCGCCCTGGTCGCGGCGGCGAACTTGGCGGAGAACTCGCCGAGCACCAGGTGCTGGGCGCGCTCGCGCACCAGGCAGCTGGTGGCGATGTCCCAGAACAGGGTCGAGCCGCCGTTGCCCAGGACCACCTCGTACCCGTCCGGCAGGTCGAACAGGTCGCCCAGCCCGCGGCGCACCCGCCCGACCAGCTCGCGCACCGGCGCCTGCCGGTGCGACGTGCCGAGCAGGGAGCGCCCGGCGTCCGCGACGGCCTGGGCCTGCTCGGGCCGCACCTTGCTGGGGCCGGAACCGAAGCGCCCGTCCGAGGGCAGCAGGTCCGGCGGGATGGTGAGGGTCACGCGCCGCAGTCTCCCAGAGGCCCGACGTCCACTCGCAACCGCTCAGTGGTGCGCGACGGCGTCGCTCCAGCCGATGACGTCCTGCGGCGTGCGCGGGCCGTGCCCGATGTATCGCGCGCTGGGCCGGATCAGCCGTCCGGTGCGCTTCTGCTCCAGCACGTGCGCGGACCAGCCCGCCGTGCGCGCGCAGGTGAACATCGGGGTGAACATGGACGCCGGGACCTCGGCGAAGTCCAGGATCACGGCGGCCCAGAACTCCACGTTGGTCGCCAGCACGCGGTCCGGACGGCGCGCGTGCAGCTCGTCCAGGGCCGCCTTCTCCAGCGCCGCCGCGACCTCGTAGCGCGGCGCACCGAGCCGCTGCGCGGTGGCCCGCAGCACCCGGGCCCGCGGGTCCTCGGCGCGGTAGACGCGGTGCCCGAAGCCCATCAGCCGCTCGCCGCGGTCCAGCACGCCGCGCACGTACGCGCCGGCGTCGCCGGTCCGTTCCACGCCCTCGATCATGTGCAGCACGCGGGACGGCGCCCCGCCGTGCAGCGGGCCGCTCATCGCCCCCACGGCACCGGACAGGCAGGCCGCCACGTCCGCCCCGGTCGAGGCGATCACCCGCGCCGTGAAGGTCGAGGCGTTCATGCCGTGCTCGGCCGCGGACACCCAGTAGGCGTCGACCGCCTCGACGTGCCGTGGGTCGGGCTCGCCGCGCCAGCGGATCATGAACCGCTCGACGATGGTGTGCGCGCGGTCCACCTCGCGCTGCGGCACCATCGGCAGCTCCTGGCCACGGGCCGACTGCGCGATGAACGACAGCGCCATCACGGACGCGCGCGCGAGGTCCTCGCGGCACTGCTCGGCGTCGATGTCCAGCAGCGGCCGGTAGCCCCAGATCGGCGCCAGCTGGGCCAACGCGCTCTGCACGTCCACCCGGACGTCGCCGGTGTGCACGGGCAGCGGGAACGGCTCGGCGGGCGGCAGGCCGGGGTTGAACTCGTCGTCCACCAGCAGGCCCCACACGTTCCCGAACGACACCTGGCCCACCAGGTCGTTGATGTCGATACCGCGGTAGCGCAGCGCGCCGCCCTCGCGGTCGGGCTCGGCGATCTCGCTCTCGAAGGCGATGACACCCTCGAGACCCGGACGGAACGTCGTGTCGGCGTCGGTCATGACGCTCCTCCCACTCCTCGTCGAGCTCGTCGTCGGGGACATTCTGCACCTACCCGCTGGTAGTCAGACCAGCGCCTACGCTCAGCGGGTGAGCGAACGACGAGTGGTCGACCCCACCGCGCGACTGGACTACGACGGCGAGCTGATCGGCGACGACGTCTCGCCCGGCGGCGCCGGCGCCCCGCTGGCCTGGGTCGAGCGGTGGTACGCCGAGGCGAAGGCCGACCCGCGAGTGGCCGAGCCCAACGCGATGGTCGTCGCCACCGTGGACGCCGACGGCCTGCCGGACGCGCGCACCGTGCTGCTCAAGGGCCTGTCGGCGGGTGGCCTCACCTTCTACACGAACACCCGGTCCGCCAAGGGTCAGCAGCTCGCGGCGCACCCGCACGCGGCGCTCGTCCTGCTGTGGCACCCCATGTTCCGGCAGATCCGGCTGCGCGGTGCGGTCACCCCGACCGGCCCGGACGACGCCGCCGCCTACTTCGCGACCCGCCCGCGCGGCTCGCAGGTGGCCACCCGAGCCTCCCGGCAGTCCCAGCCGATCGGCACCCGCGCCGAGCTGGAGGCCAAGGTCGCGGCGGAGGAGTCCCGGTGGCCCGACACGGGCTCACCGGCCGACGTCCCCGCGCCGTCCACCTGGGGCGGCTACCTGCTCCGCCCGGACGTCGTGGAGCTCTGGGTCGGGCGGCGCTCGCGGCTGCACGACCGGCTGGTGTTCACCCGGACCGGGGACGGCGGCCTGGACGACCCGCGGTCCTGGCGCACGGAGCGCCTGCAGCCCTAGCGTGGTGGACGTCGAAGGAGGCGTCCCATGCCGGCAGCCGCAGCGTCCGCAGTTCTCCCCCAGCTGGACGGGGCTGTGCTGGTCACCGACTCCGGCATCGAGACGGACCTGATCTTCCACCACGGCGCCGACCTGCCGGCCTTCGCGGCGTTCACCCTGCTGCGCGACGACGACGGTCGCGTGCTCCTCGAGAGGTACTTCCGCGAGCACCTGGAAACCGCTGCGGCACACGGGGTCGGCTCCCTCGTCGAGACCCCCACGTGGCGGGCCAGCGCGGGCTGGGCCGCCGCGGTGGGCTGGTCGGTCCCGGACGTCGTCCGGGCCAACCGCGAGGCCTACGAGCTGGTCGACGGCGTGCGTCGGCGGGTGCCCAACCAGGCCGGTCCTTCGCTGGTCAGTGGCTGCCTCGGACCCCGTGGCGACGGGTACGTGGTGTCCGAGCGGATGAGCGCCGAGCAGGCCCGGGTCTACCACCAGCAGCAGGTGGAGTCCTTCGCCGAGACCGGCGTGGACCTCGTCAGCCTGCTCACCCTCGGCTATCCGCAGGAGGCCATCGGCTTCGTGCTGGCCGCGGCCGCCACGGGAGTGCCGGCGGTGCCGTCGTTCACCGTCGAGGTCGACGGCCGGCTCCCGGACGGCACCGCGCTCGGCGACGCGATCACCGCGGTGGACGACGCCACCGACGGCTACGCGGCCTACTTCATGGTCAACTGCGCCCACCCCGAGCACATCGCGCCGGTCCTGGACCCGACCGCGCCGTGGGCGTCGCGCCTGGTCGGCGTGCGGGCGAACGCCTCGACCCGCAGCCACGCCGAGCTGGACGAGGCCACCGAGCTGGACGACGGCGACCCCGTCGCGCTGGCCGCCGGGCTGCTCGGGCTGCGCGACACGATGCCCGCGCTGAGCGTGCTGGGCGGCTGCTGCGGGACCGACGTCCGGCACATCGACGCGCTGGGTTCCGCGCTGGGCGCCGCGCTGCAGGGATAGCCCGCGACGTCCCGGATACCGGGACTACCCGTCGGTATGTTTGCCCGCCGCGCGCCCCGACCCCGTACCGTGGTAGCGGTCACATCCATCGCGGGCGCCAGAGTCGCCGTCCGTCGGCCCGGATCTCGGGCCGCCGGCGACAGGAAGCCTATGAACGTGCACCGCGTCGTCCACGACGTCACGGAACGCATCGCCGCGCGCAGCCAGGACACCCGCGCGCAGTACCTCGACCAGGTCGAGCGAGCCCGGGCCAACCCGTCGCGGCGCTCGAACCTCGGCTGCAGCAACCTCGCGCACGCCGTCGCGGCCTGCGGCAGCAGCGACCGGGCCGCCCTCACCGGCGGCGAGGGCGCGAGCATCGCGATCGTCACCTCCTACAACGACATGCTCTCGGCGCACGCGCCGTACGAGACCTACCCGCAGCTGATCAAGGCCGCCGCGCAGGGGGCGGGGGCCGTGGCACGAGTCGCGGGTGGGGTGCCGGCGATGTGCGACGGCATCACCCAGGGTCGCGAGGGCATGGAGCTCAGCCTGTTCAGCCGCGACGTCATCGCCATGTCGACGGCGATCGCGCTGTCGCACGACGTGTTCGACGCTGCGCTGATGCTCGGCGTCTGCGACAAGATCGTGCCCGGCCTGGTCGCCGGGGCGCTCGCGTTCGGTCACCTGCCGACGGCGTTCGTGCCGGCCGGCCCGATGGCCAGCGGGCTGCCGAACGCCGAGAAGGCGTCGGTCCGTCGGCAGGCCGCGGAGGGCAAGGTCGGGCGCCCGGAGCTGCTGGCCGCCGAGGTCGCCAGCTACCACTCGAAGGGCACCTGCACGTTCTACGGGACGGCGAACTCCAACCAGCTCCTGATGGACGTCATGGGCCTGCACCTGCCCGGCGCCGCGTTCGTGCACCCGGATGACCCGCTGCGGGCTGCGCTCACCGAGGCGGCCACCCGCCGGGTCGCGCAGATCGCGACCAGCGAGGCGCCGTACGGCATCGGGGACGTCGTCGACGAGCGCTGCGTCGTCAACGGGGCGGTCGCGCTGCTGGCGACCGGCGGCTCCACCAACCACACCATGCACCTGGTGTCGATGGCGGCCGCTGCTGGCGTGCAGCTCACCTGGGAGGACCTGGACGACCTGTCCGCGGTCGTCCCGCTCTGCACCCGGCTCTACCCGAGCGGCACGGCGGACGTGAACGACTTCCACCGCGCCGGCGGCACGCCGTTCCTGGTGGGCACCCTGCTGGATGCGGGCCTGCTGCACGGCGACGTGCTCACCGTCGCCGGGCACGACCTGCAGCGCTACCGGCAGGGCCCGGCACTGGCGGACGACGGCACCCTGACCTGGGTCGACGGCCCGGCGGTCAGCGGCGACCTGGACGTGCTGCGTCCGGCGTCCGCGCCGTTCTCCACCGACGGTGGTCTGCGGGTGCTGCGCGGGACCCTCGGCCACGCCGTGATCAAGACCTCCGCGGTCAAGCCCGAGCACCGGGTGGTCGAGGCCCCCGCGCGGGTCTTCACCGACCAGACGGCCGTGCTGGAGGCGTTCTCCCGGCGCGAGCTCGACCGCGACGTCGTGGTCGTCGTCCGCGACCAGGGCCCGTCGGCGAACGGCATGCCCGAGCTGCACCAGCTCACACCATCGCTGACGGTGCTCCAGCGCCGCGGCCACGCGGTGGCGCTGGTCACCGACGGTCGGATGTCGGGCGCCTCCGGTGCGTTGCCGGCGGCGATCCACGTCACGCCCGAGTCCGTGCACGGCGGCCCGATCGCCCGGCTCCGCGACGGCGACGTCGTCCGGATCGACTGCGAGACAGGTACTCTCGACGTGCTGGTCGACCCGGCCGAGTTCGCCTCGCGCGAGCCTGCGGCGCCCTCCCACCAGGAGGAGCGCGGCGTCGGACGCGAGCTGTTCGGCGTGCTGCGCCGAGCGGTCGGACGGGCCGACCAGGGAGCGCACGTCTTCGGAACCCTTGCGCCGCAAGGGTCCGACCTGCAGGAGAGTGCACGGTGAGCACAGTGGACGAGCGGGTGGACGAGCGGGTGAGCGAGCGGGTCGTCGAGCGGGTCGACGGGGTGCTCGGCGTCTCGCCGGTCATCCCGGTCGTGGTGATCGAGGACAGCGCGGACGCCGTCCCGCTGGCCCAGGCGCTGCTGCGCGGCGGGGTGGGCATCATCGAGATCACGCTGCGCACGCCGGCCGCGCTGGCCGCGATCGAGATGGTCGCGGACCAGGTCCCCGAGATGCTCGTCGGCGCGGGGACGGTGATCACGCCGTCCCAGGTGGAGGCCGTGACCGCGGCTGGGGCCGGCTTCATCGTGACCCCCGGCGCACCGGACGGCGTGCTGCGCGCGGCGCTCGGCAGCGGGCTGCCGCTGCTGGCCGGCGCGAGCACCATCACCGAGATGATGCGGCTGGCCGAGCACGGCCTCGGGGCGATGAAGTTCTTCCCCGCCGAGGCGTCCGGCGGCCGCGACTACCTCGCCGCCGTGGCCGGACCGCTGCCGCACCTGCGGTTCTGCCCGACCGGCGGGATCACGCCCGCGACGGCGCCGAGCTACCTGGCCCTGCCGTCGGTCGCGTGCGTCGGGGGGTCCTGGCTGACACCGAGGTCCGCGATCACCGAGGGGGCCTGGCACGAGATCGAGGCCCTGGCCCGGGACACCGCAGCCCTGCGCTGAACCTGCCTGGACCCGGGCTGACCGGGCTGAAGCGGAATCTCGTTGCGGGGCCGGGGGCCGCGACGTACGGTTCTCGCACACGGGAAAGGAGGTGGTCCGCTAGTGAATTCTCAACGGACGCGTGAGGTGGCTACCCGCTAGCCGCTCGTCGACTTGGACGGGCTCTTCGATCCCACCACCGACACCGGCGCCTTCGGGCGTCGAGCGGCTGGCGAGATCCAGGCAGTCACCGTTGGCCCGCAGGAGCCGCGCCTCGTCCAGCGCGGCAGGCCCTCATCAGGAGGGTCAGCCTGCGGGCCGCTGCCTGCCCGGCGGCAGTCCGGCGTCAGTCCGGTCACGTCAGGCCGGTCACGTCAGGCGGTGAGGTCCACCGTCAGCACCGGGTCCGTGGTCGGCTGCTTCGAACCGCCGGCCGGCTCCACGGTCACCCCGAGCTGGGCGTCCGGACCCACCCCGGTGGCCAGCAGCGGCTTCGAGCCCTCGATCAGGCCGACCGAGCGGGCGCCGTCCTTCAGCACCCACAGCTGCAGCACGTGGTCGGCGTCCACCGCGGGCAGGTTCTGCCCGACGAACACCGCTTCCTGCTTGGACGGGGACACGATCACCCGGGCGCCGTCCGCGTCCACCTGGTGGGCGTCCGGGGCGCCGATGACCTGGGACATCTGGGTGGCGAGCTGGCGGGCCTGGCCGGCCTGCTGGTGCTCGCGCACCGCGACCGCGCCGAGCGCGCCGGCGATCACCACGAGGGCGGCCGCGACGGCGACCAGGGCCCGGGACGTCGTCCGCGCCCGGTGCAGCATCGACTGCACGCGGCTGGGGTCCTGCGCGGGGTCGGCCAGCGGCGGGAGCTGTCGGGTGGTGCGCACCTGCGCCATCACCGAGTCGTGCAGCGCCGCCGGCACGGCGACCGCCTCGGCGCTGCCCAGCACGGCGCCCACCGCCCGCAGGCTGCGCACCTCGTCGGCGCAGGCGTCGCACTCGTTCAGGTGCGCCTCGAACTGGCGGCGCTCGATGTCGTCCAGCGAGTCCGTGGCGTAGGCACCGGTCAGGGTGTGCAGGTCGGGGCTCATGCCGTCACCCCCAGGCAGTCGCGCAGCCGGATCAGTCCGTCGCGCAGGCGGGTCTTCACGGTGCCGAGCGGGGCGTCGACCAGCTCGGCGACCTCGCGGTAGGTGTAGCCGCCGTAGTAGGCGAGCTGCACGGACTCCCGTTGCAGGTCGGTGAGGCCACTCAGGCACCGGCGCACGGCTTGCTGCTCCATCCGCACCTCGACCTCCTCGGCCACCTCGTCGTACTCGCGAACGGTCTCGCGCCGTCCGACCTTCTCCTCGCGGGCCCGGGCGGACTGCGCCGAGCGCACCCGGTCCACCGCGCGGGCGTGCGCCATGGTCATGATCCAGGACGTCGCGCTGCCGCGGTCGGGGTCGAACCGGGTGGCGGTCCGCCAGACCTCGACGAGCACCTCCTGGGCGACCTCCTCGGACTGGGCCGGGTCGCGCAGCACGCGCCGGACCAGGCCGAGCACGGGGCCGCTGACCCGGCGGAAGAGGTCCTCGAACGCCTCCTCGTCGCCGCGGGCGACCTGGGAGACGACCTGTTCGAGGGAGGCCGGCCCGTCGTCGGCAGACGAGGCATCGTCCTGCACCGCGCTGAGGCGTCGCTGTCCGGAGCTCATCCGGGTCCCCTTCGTGAGCCGAACCACATGTCTCCCGTTCTTCGGTGCCGCCCGCCACCTGGATTGGTCCCGGCGGCAAAACCATCGCACCATTCGCGCAAGGTGGCCCTATGAGGCGTTCACAGGCACGTCAAGCGCGAATGGTGCGGGGTCGGGCAACGGGTCGGGGCGTGCTCAGATGGTGGTGACGACGTCCTCGAGGTCGAGCCGGGGACTGCGCGCGAAGGACGCGTCCGGGCCGGGGCGGCCGATGTTGACGACGGCGAGCACGCGCTGGCCGGTGCCGGCGAACAGCTCCTGCTCCAGCCCGGCGGCGTCGAAGCCGGTCATCGGGCCGGCGGCGAGGCCGGCCGCCCGCACACCGAGGATGAAGTAGCCGACCTGCAGCGTCGCGTTCAGCCGGGCGGTGCGCTCGCGGGCCTCGTCGTCGGCGAAGGCGGCCTTGGCGCCCGGGAAGTGTGGGAACGTGCGGTGCAGGTGCTCGTGGAAGTCGGTGTCCGCGGTCAGCACGGCCACCAGCGGGGCGGCGCCGGTCTTGGCACGGTTGCCCTCGGCCATGTGGTCGAGCAGGCGGGCGCGGGCCTCGTCGCTGCGCACCAGGGTGACTCGCAGCGGCTGGCTGTTCATCGCGGTCGGCGCCCACCGGACCAGGTCGTAGATCGCCGCGACCTGCTCGTCGGTGACGGGTTCGTCGGTGAACGTGTTCGCGGTACGGGCCTTGCGGAACAACAGGTCCTGCGCGTCGGCGGACAGGACCAGGGTGTCGGTTGCGGTTGTCATGCTGGTTGAACGGTCAACTATTGAGCGTCATTCCGCGGTGCGGCTGAGACGGCGCTCACATCCACCGCGATCCAGACCGCGGCCGCGCGGGCCAGCAGCCGGGGCGCGGCGTCCGATCGCCCGAGGGCGTACAGCGCGGTCTCGGTCCAGGCCTTGCGCCCCTCCTGCCGCAGCACCCGGCCCATCACGACGTGCCGCTGCCCGGCCCGCGGTGCGGCGTCCAGGCGGGTCGTCATCGTGCCCAGCACCATCGGGCGCCCCGCCAGGTCGACCGACCACCCGCCCGGGCAGTCCAGCGCGGCCCAGGTCACCGGACCGCCGATGTCCGAGCCGTCCGAGCCGTCCGGCGTCCAGGTGCACGCGGTCACGTCCGGCCGGTCGAGCAGCGGGCCGGGCCGCAGACCCAGCCCGTCGTCGCGAGCGGTGCCGCAGCTGAAGCACGTCGGGAACGGGTGGTCCGCGAGCCCTCGGTAGCGCGCCTCGGCGGCCGACGCGACCTCCCACGACACCGGCTCCGGCGCCGCCGCCGTGAACGGGCTCGGGACGGCGACCGCCGTCGCCACCGGCCCACGGGAGTCGGACGCCGTCACCGATCCCTCGCGCCCAGCGACCTGCATCGGGACGTCGAGCGGCGGGGGAGCGCTCAGCCGGACCTGGACGACGGGCGACGTGGACCCGAGGTCGGCAGCCGGCAGCATCGTGGCCAGCGCGCCGCAGGTCCAGCCGCCGTTGCCCGAGTGCGGCGGTCCGTTGAACCGGCTCGGCACGACGAGGTCGGGCAGCGCAGGCGTGGTCACGCAGTCAACCTAGCCGCGCACGTCGGCGTAGCGCCGCAGCGCCTCGGCCCGCTCCTCGCCGTGGTCGACGATCCGCTGCGGGTAGCCGCCGGTGTAGCCGTCGTCGGCCTTCCAGGGCTCGTGCGCGGCGGCGCCCGGCAGGTGCGCCAGCTCGGGCACCCACTGGCGGACGTACTCGCCGTCCGGGTCGAACCGCAGCCCCTGGGCGACCGGGTTGAACACCCGGAAGTACGGCGCGGCGTCCGTCCCGCTGCCGGCCACCCACTGCCAGCCGTGGTTGTTGCTGGCCAGGTCCCCGTCGCACAGCCAGCGCAGGAAGTGCCGGGCGCCGTGCTGCCACTCCACGTGCAGGTCCTTGACCAGGAAGCTCGCGGTCACCATCCGCACCCGGTTGTGCATCCACCCCGTCGCGAGCAGCTGGCGCATCCCGGCGTCCACCAGCGGGAACCCGGTGCGGCCCTCGCGCCAGGCGTCGACCGCCTCCTGGTCCGGGCGGTCGTACGCCATGGCGGCATAGCCGGGACGCAGGTACTCGCGGGCCGACCTCGGGTGGTGCCACAGGACGTCCGCGTAGAACTCGCGCCAGGCCAGCTCGGACCGGAAGGTCGCGGCGCCGCCCCCGCGCCGGCGGCTCAGGTCGGCGAGCAGCGTCCGCGGGTGGATCTCGCCGTACTTCAGGTGCGCGGACAGCCTCGAGGTCCCGGACAGGTCCGGGCGGTCCCGGGCGCTCGCGTAGTCGGCGAGCCCCTCGTCGCGGAAGGCCGCCCACCGCTCGTGCGCGGCGTGCTCGCCGACAGCGGGGAGCTGCACCCCGGCCAGGTCGGGGTCGTCGGGCAGCTCCTCGCTGGGCACGGTGCGGGCCCAGCGCAGCCCGGTCGGCGGCGGGCCGGCCGGGGCGGGCCAGCCGTGCTCGTGCCAGGCGCGGGAGAACGGGGTGAACACCTGGTACGGCGTGCCGTCGGCCTTGGTGACCGAGCCGGGGCCGACGGCGTACGGCGTGCCGGTGCGCACGAGGGGGACGTCCAGCGCGCCGGTGACGTCGTCGTCCCGGCGCCGCCCGTACGGGCCGCCGTCGGCGCTGACGTGCACGGACGACGCGCCCAGCTCGCGGACGACCTGCGGGACCACCTGGGACGGGTCGCCGTGCCGGACGACGAGCGCGCCGCCGGTGTCGGCGTCCAGGGAGCGCAGGGAGCGCAGCAGCCAGGCCCGCCGGGGCGCCCCAGCGGCGCGCAGCAGGGTGGGGTCCAGGACGAACAGGGGCAGGACCCGGCCGCCGTCGGCCGCCTGGGCGGCGGCGTGCAGGGCGGGGTGGTCGTGCAGGCGCAGGTCGCGGCGCAGCCACAGCACGGTGTCGGGCACCCGGCCACGCTAGGTCGAGGAGGCCGCCCGTGCCCGCTGCTGACGCGGTCGGGAATGACGGCGGGACCGCGTACGCTCAAGGCCGTGCGAACCACGAGGGAGACGGGGACGGCGTGAGCGATCTCATCGACACCACCGAGATGTACCTGCGGACGATCTTCGAGCTGGAGGAAGAGGGCATCGTCCCGCTGCGGGCGCGGATCGCCGAGCGCCTCAACCACAGCGGTCCCACCGTGTCCCAGACCGTGGCCCGGATGGAGCGGGCCGGGCTGCTGCACGTCAGCGGCGACCGGCACCTGGAGCTCAGCGCCGACGGGCGGGCCAAGGCCACCCGGGTGATGCGCAAGCACCGGCTGGCCGAGCGGCTGCTGGTCGACGTCATCGGTCTGGAGTGGGAGTACGTGCACGAGGAGGCCTGCCGCTGGGAGCACGTGATGAGCGAGCGGGTCGAGCTCAAGCTGCTGCAGATCCTGGACCACCCGACGGTATCTCCGTACGGCAACCCGATCCCGGGGCTGGACGAGCTGGGCGAGCTGGGCGAGGGCGAGCTGTTCCTCGGTGAGGGGCTGCGCCAGCTCACCGAGGTGGCCGGACCGGCCAGCGAGACGTTCGTGGTGCACCGGATCGGCGAGCCGGCCCAGGCCGACCCGACGGTGCTGTCGATGCTGCACGCCGCGGGGCTGCGGCCGGGGCGCACGGTGCACGTGCGGGTCGACGGCACCCACCTGATGGTCAACGCCGCGGACGGCGACGAGGTCGAGGTCCAGCACCAGATCGCCGAGCACGTGTTCGTCACCGCGTCCTGAGCGTCCTGAGCAGTCCGTTTTCGTGAGTTCCGGGCCGCCATGTGTCAGAGATCTGCCTGGCCCGCAACTTTTGGGTGAACGCGACGCGCCGACGGGGTGACAGACCCCACCCGGGCTGTGTAGGTTGGCACGTGCCTCCGGTCCCTGTCCGGAGGTCCTCAACGCGGACGCCGAGCTCTGCCACCGCGCGCGAGGAACGTTCGACACCGTCTGGCAGAGGCGGGGGAACCACTTGTGGTCGGCGCGGAAGCCATTCGCAGCCGACCTTGGGGTGAAGCCGGTACCGGCACGTGGGCCAGGGGGTCCAGGTGCAGGGACCGGCCGGGTGATAACTCTCCACCCGAACCCGACAGCTCACCTCGAAGGCGTCGGAGAGGCACCACCCTGTGACCATGACTTCTGCTGGGCGGCACCGCCAGCCCACGCCCGTCTCGCCCGTCCTCGCCGCCGTCCAGTCCTCTGGCCCGGCCGCCGTTGTCGCCAAGACCTCCGCGGTCCTGGCCGTCTCCGGTGGCCTCGTGGCCTCCCTGGGCCTGCAGGCGCACGCCGCGACCCCGGCCACTACCGACGCGTCGTCCAGCACCGCTGAGCCGGGCACCGCGACCCAGCTGTCGTCCGCCGTCCCCACGGCGTTCGTCGACGGCGTCGCGAAGGCCCCGTCCTTCGGCGACATCGGGTTCACCGCGAAGGCCAAGCCGAAGCCCAAGGCGAAGGCCAAGGCCGCCGTGCTGCAGGTGCGCGAGCGCACGACCCAGCGGGTCAGCCGCGACACCCAGCGCACCGCGATCGCCCCCGTGCACATCAAGGCGGGCGACCCCGGCTCGGCCGAGTTCGGTGCTGCGGTCCTGTCGATCGCCGCCCGCTACGCCGGCACCCCGTACCAGTACGGCGGCACCACCCCGGCCGGCTTCGACTGCTCGGGCTACACCCAGTACGTGTTCGCCCAGGTGGGCATCAACCTGCCCCGGACGTCGGACTCCCAGCGCGGCGCCACCACCCGGATCTCGCGCAGCGAGGCCGTCCCCGGAGACCTGGTGTTCTTCCCGGGTCACGTGGGCATCTACGCCGGCAACGGCATGATGTGGGACTCCCCGCGCACCGGCGAGTCGGTCACCAAGCGGGCCATCTACTCCAGCAGCGCCACGTTCGGCCGGGTCGGCTGACCAGCAGCCACGACCCGCCCCAGCGTCGAGCCCGGATCCGAGTGGATCCGGGCTCTCGCGTTTCCGATGCCCATATGTGCGTGACCGCACCACGTACGGGCGCTTACCCTGACGCGTGGGCCGTCAATCCGGGCGGACCCGTGGACGCCGACGTGTCCCGCATGCCAGCTGGGCCCCGCCGGCGAGAGAGGGGCGCGCCATGCGCACGCTCGTGCTCAACGCCGGCTACGAGCCGCTGTCCGTCGTCTCGTTCAAGCGGGCCGTCGTGCTCGTCCTCGCGGGGAAGGCCACCGTGCTGGCCGACACCGGCGAACCGATCCGCAGCCCCGGGTCGCTGCACCGCCACGGGGTGACACTGAGTACCCCCTCGGTCATCCTGCTGGTCCGCTACGTGCGGGCGCCGCGCCGCCGGGCGGTGGCGGTCAGCCGGCGCGGGGTGCTGCGCCGCGACGGGCAGCGCTGCGCCTACTGCCGCGGTCACGCAGCGACGGTCGACCACGTCCTGCCGCGCTCGCGGGGCGGCGCGGACACCTGGGAGAACCTCGTGGCCTGCTGCCTGCGCTGCAACGGCATCAAGGGCAACCGGACGCCGGACGAACTCGGCTGGCGCCTGCAGGTGCGCCCGCACGCGCCGGCCGGTCCGGTGTGGGCGCTGCGTGGGGCCGAGGCCGTGGACCCGCTGTGGGAGGAGTTCCTCGGCGTCGCGGCCTAGATCACACCAGGTCGGGGGAGTAACCGGGGCGCCCGGCGGCGTTGGCCCCAGCATGAGCGAAGCGCTGCAGGTCGAGATCTGGTCGGACGTGGTGTGCCCCTGGTGCTACATCGGCAAGCGCCGGTTCGAGGCCGCGGCGGTGACGTCCGGCGTCCCGGTCGAGGTCACCTGGCGGTCCTTCCAGCTGGACCCGACCGCGCCCCGGGTGTCGACCGAGGACGTCGCGACGCACCTGGGACGCAAGTACGGCGGCGGCCGCGAGAACGGGCTGGCGATGAACGCCCGGGTCAGCGAGGTCGCCGCCCAGGACGGGCTCGACTACCACCTGGACGACGCGAAGCTCGTGAACACCGTGGACGCGCACCGGCTGCTGCACCTGGCCCACGCCGAGGGCGCGCCGGGCGCTCAGGACGCGTTGAAGGAGCGGCTGCTGTCGGCCTACTTCGTCGAGACGCTCGACGTCGGGGACCACGAGGTGCTCGCGACGCTGGGCACCGACGTCGGGCTGCCGGCCGAGCGGGTGCGCGCGGTGCTCGCGTCGCAGGAGTTCGCCGCGGACGTCGACGCCGACGCCGCTGAGGCGGCCGCCCTGGGCGCGAACGGCGTGCCGTTCTTCGTGATCGACCGCAAGTACGGGGTGAGCGGCGCGCAGCCTGCCGAGCTGTTCGAGCAGGCGCTCAAGCAGGCCTGGGACGAGCGCCGGCCCGCGCTGGTCAGCCCGCTGGGCGTCGTCGCGTCCGACGCGTCGTCCGAGGCCGAGGTGTGCGGGCCCGAGGGCTGCTAGCGGATCGACGTGATGGACGCGAGGTAGCGCTCGACGATCGCGAGCTCGGCCAGGCTGAAGCCCTCGTGCACCTCGGCCATCTCCTTCATGATCTGGCCGTAGGCCTGCCCTACCTGGGCGTCCTCGAACGGCAGTGCGTGCACCAGCACCTTGCGCCGGTCGTCCGGGTCGGCCTCGCGGCGCACCATGCCCTTCGCCTCGAGTCGGTCGAGCACCCGGGTGGTGGTGCTGGACGGCAGCGCGGTGGCCGCGCTGACCTCGCCGGGCGTCATCGGCGAGCCCTGGCGCAGCAGGACACCGAAGGTCTGGAAGTCCACGACGTTGAGTCCGATCAGCCGCGCGATCCGCTCATTGGTGAGGACGGCCGCGGCGATCACCTCCTGCATGTGCAGGGCGATGCGCTCGGTGGCCTCGGCGCGCGGTGACGGACTGGACAACCTGGCCGCCCTTCCCTACGATCTCTCCACATCGGAAAGATTCCGATGTGGAGAAGTCCCTGAGTGGGACTTTCCCGCCTTCCAGGGTAACGCAGGCGAGAGGACGACGTGATGGGACGAAGCCGAGGGCTGGCGATCGGGGTGCTCATCTTCGCGTCCTTCATGGACCTGATGGACGCGACCATCGTCAACGTCGCCCTGCCGAGCCTGCAGGCCGACCTGCACGCCACACCCGCCGCGCTGGAGTGGACCGTCGGCGGCTACCTGCTGGCGTTCGCCGTGCTGCTGGTCACCGGAGGCCGGCTGGGCGACATCTACGGTCGGCAGCGGGTCTTCGTGGTGGGCGTGCTGGGCTTCACCGTCGGCTCGGCGCTGGCCTGCGTGGCGCCATCGCCCGAGGTGCTGGTCGGCGCCCGGGTCGTGCAGGGCGCCTTCGCCGCGCTGATGGTGCCGCAGGCCTTGTCCTCGGTGCAGGCGCTGTTCGCGCCGCGTGAGCGCGCGCCGATCTACGGGGTCATCGGTGGGGTCTCGGGGTTGTCCGCGGTGATCGGGCCGGTGCTCGGCGGCTGGATGATCAGCAGCGACGCGTTCGGCATCGGCTGGCGCAGCGTCTTCCTGATCAACCTGCCGATCGGGCTGGCTCTGGTGGTCCTGGCCCTGCGGTTCGTGCCGAACACCCGCTCCGAGCAGCCGCTGCGCCTCGACCTGGTGGGCGTCGTCCTGGCCAGTGCCGGGCTGCTGGGTGTGGTCTACCCGATCATCGAGGGCCGTCAGCTGGACTGGCCCGCCTGGATCTGGGCGATGGAAGCAGCTGGTCTCGGGCTGCTGGCGGTGTTCGTCGTCCAGCAGCGTCGCCGCGAGCGCGGCGACGGGTCGGCGCTGCTGCCGATGCACCTGTTCGTCAACCGCGGCTTCTCGGCCGGCCTGGTCACCCAGGCCACCTTCCAGGGCGCCATGGCGGCGTTCGCCCTCATCACCGTCATCTACCTGCAGACCGGGCTCGGCTTCACCGCGATGCACGCCGGGCTGACGCTGCTGCCGTTCAGCCTCGGCGCCTTCGTGGGCGTCGCCGTGGCCGTGCCGCTGGGGGTCAAGGTCGGCAAGCTGGTCATGGTCGCCGGCGGCGCGATGCAGTCCCTCGCCGTGGTCTGGACGCTGCTGGTGGTCCGGGCGCAGGCGGACGGGCTGCGCACCCTCGACGTGGTGCCCCCGCTGCTGCTCGCCGGGATCGGGCTCGGGCTGCTCGTGGTCCCGCTGATCGACGTCGCGCTGGCCACCGTGCCCACCGGCGACGCCGGCGCTGCCTCGGGCGCCTACGGCACCGTGCAGCAGGTCGGCGCAGCCCTGGGGGTGGCCGTCGTGGGCGTCGTGTTCTTCGGCGTGGTCGGGACGACGTACACCCCGGACTCGCTGCGCGACGCCATGCTCACGGCCGGCTTGGTGCCCGTGGTCGGCTACGCCGTCGCCGCGCTGGCCAGCCTGCTGCTGCCCGCGCGGGCAGACGTGCTGGCGCACGTGGAGGCGCAGGCCCGTGAGCTCGAGCTGGCCGCCTGAGGGGGCCGTGCGCGTCAGGCGGCGCCGACGTGCTCGGCGGACCACTCGGCGAGCGGCCGGACCTGACGCCAGGTCGCCTGCACGTGGTCGAGGGCCTGCGGAGTGGCCAGCCAGTCGGGCGTCCCGTACCGGTGGAACACCATCAGCGAGCGGTTGCGCATCAGGTCGAGGCGGGGGTGGTCCGCCGGGACGCCGCGGGGCCGGGTCTTGACCTGGTCGCCCTCGATGTCGAAGCCGTCGGCGCGCAGGCGGTCGACGAGTGCCGCCAGCTGCGCGCCGGTCGTGTCGTCGTCCACGGCTGCCCGGTACCGGGCGACCTGCTCGGCCGAGTGCGAGCGGAACCCGCCGCCGGCAAGCAACCCGTCGGCGTCCAGCTGCAGGTAGTAGCCGACCCCCGTGGTCGGACCGCCGAACGCGCCCTGGTGGGTCTTGTACGGCGACTTGTCCTGGGCGAAGCGGGTGTCCCGGTAGGGGCGGAACAGCTTGATGGCTCCGAACTCGTCCTCGAGGGCATCGGCGAGCGCCTCCAGCGGCGCGCGGACCTGCGACTCGTAGACGGTCTTGTGCGCCGTCCAGAACGCCTTGCTGTTGTCCGCCTCGAGCCGCGCGTAGAACTCGGTGGCCGCGGGGGAGATGCCGTCGAACGTCACGTCCCGATCCTGCACCCGCCGCTAGTCGTCGAACAGCTCGGACAGGAACGACTTCTTCTTCTTGCGGTACGGCTGCTGCTGGTAGCCCTGCTGCTGGTAGCCCTGCTGCTGGTAGCCCTGCTGCTGGACGGGCTGCGGCTGCGCCTGGTGCCAGCTGTTCTCGGCGGTGGCGAGCTGCTCGAGCTCACCCTTGTCCAGGAACAGGCCGCCGCAGCCGGTGCACTGGTCGACGAGGACGCGGTTGCGCTCGTAGGAACGCATCTCGCTCTGGCACTTCGGGCAGCTGAGGCTCATGTGCGGCTAACGGGCGGGCTTGACCCAAGGTTCCTCAGCCGGCGCGCCGCACCGTCAGTGACGGCGGGGTGGCCAGGCTCTGGGCGACCACGCAGTAGCGCTCGGTCAGGGTGCGCAGCTTCTCGAGCGCCTCGTCGTCCGCGTCGGTGTCGAGCTCGGCGACCAGCCGGATGTCCTGGACGCCGACCGGCGCCTCGCGCGAGACCCCGAGCGTGCCACGGGCGTCGAAGCGGCCCTGGGCGGCCAGGCTGGCTCCGCGGACCTGGATCCCGAGTGCCGTCGCCACGCTGCGCATCGTGACCCCGGCGCAGGCCAGCACGGCCTCGAGCAGCATGTCGCCCGAGCACGCGTCCTGGCCGTCGCCACCGGTCGCCTCGTGCAGTCCGGCGCGGGTCTCGCCGCTCCAGGTCTGCACGGTGCAGGTGATGCCGTCCTCGTCGAAGGTCGCGCTGGCGTGCAGCGGGGTGTCGGCGGTCGACGGGTCGTCGCGGTAGCGCTGCTTGAGCGGGGCCTGCAGCGTGCGCAGGGCATCGGCGTCCATGGTCGGGTCTCCCGGTCGTCGCTCACTGGTCAGAGATGGGGCACTCGGGCCAGCCTAGGTGGCCCGTCGGTGACCGGTGAGCGCGTCAGCCGTCGGCGAGGGCGAACGCGGGCGGGTACACGAGGTGCCCGCGGACCGTCGGGTCGTACGCGGTGAGCCGGTAGACCTGGCCGGCCTCGCGCGGCGCCCCGTCGGGCAGGTCGAGCGTGATGCCGAGCGGTCGGGAGTCCACGAAGCCGAACCGCCCGTAGTAGACCGGGGACCCCTCCAGGACGACGAGCGGCTCACCACGCGCCTCGCCGACCGCCAGCGCCGCCGGTACGAGGGCCGAGCCCACGCCACGCCGCTGGACGGCGGGGGCCACCGCGAGGGGCGACAGGCTCAGCACGCGGTGACGGACCTCGCCGTCCACCAGCGTCACGTAGCTGAGCATCACGTGCCCGACGACCTCGCCGTCCAGCCGGGCGACCAGTGACGCGTCCGGGACGAAGTTCGGCGAGACGCGGATGGCGTCCACCATGTCCGCGACGCCCTGGTGGTGGTCGAAGGCGGCCCGGACGACGGCGTGGATCTCGGCCTGGTCGTCGGGGCACTCGGGCTCGATCGTGATGTCCATCGCAGACCATCGTGGGCCCCACCGGCGCGGTTCGCGACCGAATTTCGACTGGTGCCCCCGACAGGAATCGAACCTGCGACACAGGGTTTAGGAAACCCTTGCTCTATCCCCTGAGCTACGGGGGCGGGGGTCGGCGCGCGGCGTCCGACGGTGACCATCCTGCCATCCCCGGCGACCGTTCCCTGCAGCGGCGGGATCGGCGGCGAAGACGGCCCGCAGGCTGGGCAGGACCCGCAGCGCGGCGGCGGTCCGCGTCAAGGGTCCGCGCAGCACCAGCCAGCCGAGCCCGCTGACCGCGCCACCGAGCAGCAGCCCGGCCACGACGTCCCACGGGTAGTGCGCCCCGACGTAGACGCGGGTGAAGGCCATCAGGACGGCGAGCACCGCCGCGGCGAGTCCCAGCCGCCGGGAGACCAGCCACAGGCCCAGGACGACGGCGCCGGCCATGGTCGCGTGGTCGGAGGGGAACGAGAAGTCGCTGGTGCGCGCGGCCAGGCGCAGCCACTGGGGATGCGTCACGTACGGCCGGTTCTCGGCCACGGCGCGTCCGATCGGCTGGTTGACCGCGACGGCCAGCAGGGTGCCGAGGGGCGCCCACCCCGCCGCGGCCAGCACCTGCGGCCCGCGGTGCCGGGAAACGACCACCCCGGCGACCAGCGGCGCCGCGAAGAGCAGCACGCCGTAGGAGGCGAAGGCCAGGGCCGGTCCGTGCAGCCAACCGGTGTGCCGGGCGAAGTCGTTGACCGCGACGGCCAACCGGTCGTCGAGGTGTCGCAGGGTGTCCATCCGGGCAGCCTGCGCCCCGATTCTCAGACGTCTCTGGGAGCCGCCGCCGGCCCAGTCCCGCCGTTTGCCTGTCGCCGGGCCACCGGAAGCGGGACCATGAGCAAGATCGCAGGGCTAGCGGTCCTGCGCGCGACAGGTGCGGTGGTGCACATGTGGGCGATTCGCGGGCGCGTCCTGGCGATGTCCGACCATCCCGACGTCCCCTCCGCGCGCTCCGGCGCGTTCAGCGGCACCGTGTGGCTGCAGGACGACGGGCGGATCGCGGCGGTCACGTCGTCGCGGCAGCGGGCGCCCGACGGCTTCGCCGACGCGAAGGTCGTCGACGTCGGCCACTCGCTGGTCCTGCCCGGCCTCATCGACCTGCACAACCACCTGGCCTACAACACGTTGCCGCTGTGGACCGAGCCGAAGCAGACCACCCCGTTCCTGCACCACAACTCGTGGACCCGGGCGCCGACCTACTCGGCGTCCACCACCTGGCCGGCGTACGCGCTGATCACCGCGTGCCCGGCCGAGCTGCTGGCCTACGTGGAGACCAAGGCGATCATCGGCGGCACCACGACCATCCAGGGGTCGCCGCCGATGAACCGCCCGCGGGACGGCTGGCTCGTCCGAAACGTCGAGGACGAGACCTTCGGCACCGGAGACGACGACCGCATCTACGCGAGCGTGCTGACCGACAAGCCGGCCGCGCTGGCCACCCGGGCGCAGCGGATGCGGAAGGGCTCCGCCTTCATCTACCACTGCTCCGAGGGCCAGCCGGGCTCGGTGGTGGCGAAGGAGTTCGTGGACGCCGAGCGCGCCGGCTGCCTGCAGGCGCGATTCGTCGCGGTGCACGCCAACGCCGCCGACCCCGCGCGGTTCAAGGCGTGGCGGGCCAAGGCTGGCGCCATCGCCTGGTCGCCGTTCTCGAACCTGTGGCTGTACGGCAGGACCACCGATGTGCCTGCGGCGCAACGGGAGCGGATCACCGTCTGCCTGGGCTCGGACTGGGCGCCCTCGGGCACCAAGCACGTCCTCGGTGAGGTTAAGGTCGCCCGCCTGGTCAGCGACGACCTGGGGTGGGGACTGAGCGACGAGCAGCTGGTCGCGATGATGACGTCCTCGCCGGGGGACGTGCTGGCCCGGGCGTGGCGCCGCCAGCTGGGGCGGTTGCAGCCCGAGGCGATCGGTGACGTCCTCGTCCTCAGGGCCGGCGCCCGGGCGAACCCGTACGCCGCGGTGGTCGGCGCGACCGAGCGCGACGTCGAGCTCGTCGTCGTGGCCGGGCAGGCCCGGTACGGGACCCCGGCGCTGATGGCGGAGGCGACCAGCCAGCCGGTCACGACCATCTCCGTTGCGGGACAAGACCGTTCGCTGCAGCTCACGCACGCGGACGACACCGCCACCCGCTGGCAGTGGGCGGACGTCGTGGCTCGGATCGAGCAGGTGCGCGCCGACCCCAAGGGCGAGATCGAGAAGGCGCAGACCACGATCGGCGCCTTCGCCGGGCGGCTCGACCAGGACGAGGCGCCGCTGCGGCTGGCTCTGGACATGCCGACCGGGCTGGGTCCGGTCGGCGGGCTGCCCAAGGACCTGGGCGACGTGCACGTGCCGGCACTGGAGTCGCTCACCCACGACGCGGAGTGGCTGAAGGGCCTGGTGGGCAAGGGCTTCCACGGTGGCCTGCTGGACGACCTGTCCCGGTACTACCCGACGCGAGGGGGCTGAGGTGGCGAGCAAGTGGGGCAAGCGCCTGGACGTCTCGTCCACCCTCCGTGGTCGATCGCTGACCCAGGAGCTGGCCGGCCAGGACGACGACGGCCGGCTGGACGGCGGTGAGCGGCAGGCGGTGCTGGACACCCTGATCGCCGTGCTGGGTGGCGCCTACGCGCACCTTCCGGGCAAGCGGGCCGCGTACGCGATCGACCCGGTGCACGAGCTGGAGCTGTTGCGCCGCAGGGCCTCCGACCTCAGCGACGCGGAGTTCCACCTCGCCGTCACCGGGGTCGTCACCCGGCTGCGGGACGCGCACACCCGGTACATCGGGCCGAGCAGCCTGCGCGGCCAGGTGGCCGCCCTGCCCTTCCTGGTCGAGCAGTTCGGCCCGGACGACGACCCGCAGTACCTGGTCACCAAGACGGCCGGCGCGGTCCCGGGCGACCCGACGTTCGAGCCGGGCGTGCGCCTGGAGTGGTGGAACGGCATCCCGTTCGCCCGGGCGGTGGAGCTCTACGCCGACCGGGAGACCGGTGGGCGGCCCGACTCGCGCCGGGCCAGGGCGTTGGAGAGCCTGACGTTCCGCTCGCTCGACTACGGTCCGCCGCCGGACGAGCACTGGGTCGTCCTCGGGTACCGGACGCGACGGGGCGCCAAGCGCGAGCTGACCATCCCGTGGCGGATGCTCGCGCCCGGAAAGGCGGCGACTGCCGCGAAGCCGGGGTCGCGGGCCCAGACCAAGCAGGCCGCGGACCCCGCGGCCGAGGCTGTGCGACGCGCCAAGAAACAGCTCTTCGCCCCGACCCTGTGGGCCAGCGAGGATGACGAGCAGCCGGTTCCGCCACCGTCGCGGGCGCTGCGCGCCGGCCGGTCGCGGGCCCCGCTGACCACCACCTTCCAGGACACGCTGGCCGCCCAGGCGCTCACGTCCGACCTCGGGTACCTGCGCATCTGGTCCTTCGACGTGGACGACGACGACGCGTTCCTCGACGAGGCGGCCCGGCTGCTGGGCCTGCTGCCGCAGCAGCGCCTCATCGTGGACCTCCGCGGCAACCCTGGTGGTCTGGTCTGGGCCGCGGAGCGGATGCTGCAGCTGTTCGCCGACCACCCGCCCGAGCACCCGATCGTGCCGACCCGGTTCCAGCTCGTCGCGTCGCCGTTGACCCGACAGCTCGCTGCGAGCCCGTTCAACCGGCTGGAGCTGCAGGCGTGGAGCGAGTCGCTGGAGGACGCCGTGTCGACCGGCGAGCAGTACGCCCAGCCGCTACCGCTCACCGACCCGTCGTGGTGCAACGACCGGCCGCGCGCGTACCCCGGGCAGGCCGTCGCGGTGGTGGACGCGAACACCTACTCCTCCGGTGACCTGTTCTCGGCGGGTTGGGTGGACAACGAGGTCGGCCCGCTCGTCTGCGTCGGTCAGGCGACCGGCGCCGGTGGGGCCAACGTGTGGACCAGCAACCAGCTGCGCGATGCGCTGACCGGGACGGACCACCAGTTCGACCCGCTGCCCGCCGACGTCGGCTTCACGGTGGCGATCCGCCGCGCCATCCGGTCCGGGCTGTCCGACGGCATCCCCATCGAGGACCTGGGGATCAGTGGGATCCCGTACGCCATGACCCGGGACGACCTGCTGCACGAGAACCGGGACCTGTACGCGTTCTGCGCCGACGTCCTGGCCCAGACCTGACCGGCCGAAAGCTGACCTACCAACCAGGAGGCACTCCATGGTCGAGTTCGACCCCGGCCCGCCGAAGGCGGTCGCCAAGCACCTGATGGCCGTGCCGTCGTACGCGCCGCACCGTGAGCTGTTCTGGTACGACTGGGGACCGGTGTTCTACCGCGGCCGGTTGGACCGGTCCGCCAAGCTCCTCTGCATCGCCTCCGATCCCGGCCCTACGGAGCGCATCGCCGGCCGCACCCTGGTGGGCGACGCGGGCCAACGGGTGCAGGGCTTCCTGACCAAGGTCGGGCTGACCCACAGCTACGTCCTGGTCAACGCGTTCGCGTACGCACTGCTGCCGTCCAAGGCCAGCAAGGGCACTCCCATCCTGAGCGAGCCGGCGCACCTGGCCTGGCGCAACACGCTGCTGGGCAAGATCATCGGGCCGCAGCTGCAGGCGGTCGTGGCCTTCGGCGGGCAGGCGCAGGCCGCGGTCGCCCTGTGGGACGACCGGCCCGACGTGCCGCTCTTTGAGGTCGCGCACCCCTCGAGCCGTAACGCCGACGCGCTGGTCGCCGGTTGGCGGGCCGCCATCACCGCGCTTCGTGGCATCGTCACCCCGGACGACGACGGTGACGCGACCGGCCCCAACTACGGCAGCAGCGTCGCGGAGGTCGACTACGCGCCGGTCCCCGCGCGCGACCTGCCGTTCGGGGTGCCACCGTGGCTGGGGAACGACCACGTCGGCCGGACCACCAAACCCAAGCACCGCAACTGCTGCGAGCGCCTGTCGGGTGACCTCATGCACACGCTGGTCTGGCGGGCGCCGACGAACCAGCCCTGAGCCGCGCCCTCAGACCTGGGCGGCGAGGCGGACGATCGCCGCGACGGACCGGTCGACGTCCTGCTCGGTCGTGCCGTAGTTCGACACCGAGATCCGCATGAACCGTCGGCCCCGCCAGGTGGTGCCGCCCATCCAGCAGGTGCCGTCCTGCTGCACGGCGGCCGTCACCGCGTCGGTGCGCTCGTCGTCCCCGAAGGAGACCAGCACCTGGTTGAGGACGACGTCGTTCGCGATCTCGAACCCTTGTGCCGCAAGGGAATCGGCGAAGCGTCCCGCCAGTGCGCAACAGCGGTCCACCAGCTCGGCCACGCCGCTCGCGCCGAGCTCGCGGATCGCGGCCCAGACGGCGAACCCGCGACCGCGCCGCGAGGACTCGGCGGTGAAGTCCGCGCCGACGGGCAGCACCCCGGAGCCGACGAGGTAGGCGGCGGTGTACGACATGGCGGCCGCGTGCACGTCCGGGCGGGACACCATCGCGAAGGCCGAGTCGTAGGGCACGTTGAGCCACTTGTGGGCGTCGCAGCCCCAGGAGTCGGCGAGCTCGACGCCGTCGACCAGGTGCCGAAGCCCGGGGCTGGCGGCGGCCCACAACCCGAAGGCGCCGTCGACGTGCACCCAGCCTCCGCGCGCGTGCACCAGGTCGCAGGCGGCACGCAGGTCGTCGCACGCGCCGGTGTTCACGTTGCCGGCCTGCAGGCAGACGATGAGCGGCTGGTCCGGCTCCCCCTGAGCCAGCAGGGTCTCCAGGTGCCGGACGTCGATCGCGCCGTTGCCGTCGGCGTCGACGGCCTCGACCAGGTCGGAGCCGAAACCCAGCAGCCGCAACGACCGGTCGACCGTCGCGTGCCGCTCCTGCGAGGCCAGCACCCGCACGGCCGGCGCTCCGATCAGGCCCCGGCGCTCAACGTCCCACCCGGCCTGGGCCAGGACGTGGTGCCGTGCCGCCGAGAGCCCGACGGTGTTGGCGGCCTGGGCGCCGGTGACGAAGCCGACGGACGCGCCGTCCGGGACGCCGAGCAGCTGCTTCACCCACGACCCGGCCGCGTGCTCCACCGCCATGGCCGCTGGGGAGGTGGCCGCGTTGAACGCCACCGCGTCCCAGCCGGTGGCGAGCATGTCCGCCGCCGTGGCCGCAGGCAACGCGCCGCCGATGACGAACCCGAAGAACCGCGTCCCGGCGGTCGCGACCAGTCCCGGCTGCACGGCCGCGGCCAGCTCGTCGACGACCTCCGCGGCGTCGGTCGGCCCGGCCGGCAGGGGTCCGCCGACGGCGGCGGCGAGCGTCTCGACGTCCGAGCTCGCGATCACCCGCCGCTCGGCCAGGCCGGCTCGGTACTGGCTGGTGATGTCGGCGACGCGGTGCAGCAACGCGTGGAAGTCGTCCATGTCGAGACCGTACCCTCGGCGCCCTCGATGCCCCGTCGGTACGGTTCCGCTAGGAAGTCGGGGCGGCAGCAGCGAGAGGTGGGCGCGTGGGTGTCTGGACGGCGGTCTTCTGGGGCGCTTTCTCGTCCGCCTCGCTGTACCTGGGCCAGGCGTTGGCCCGCCCGCTCACCGGGAAGAACAAGATCACCGGGCTGGTGATGGGGTTCGGGGCCGGCACCTTGCTCAGCGCGGTCGCGTACGAGCTCGTCCCGGAGTCCATCCTGGAGAAGGGCCCCTGGGTCGCGGTGTCGCTCCTGGTCGGCGCCCTGGCGTACTACGTCGGGGACCGCCTGGTGGACCAGGGCGGCGGGTCGGACCGCTCGTCGATCGACTCCGCGGCCAGCGGGTCCTCGGGGGCGGCGATGTTCGTCGGGGCTCTGCTGGACGGCATCCCCGAGGCGTTCATCCTCGGCTCGACCATCGCGCTCGGCGGCGGCATCAGCATCGCCTTCGTCGCGGCCGTGTTCGTCTCGAACATCCCGCAGGGTGTGGCCGGGACGACGAGCCTGCAGGACGCCGGGTACTCCTCGGGGCGCATCTTCCGGATGTGGACGGCGCTCACGGTCGCCTGTGCCGTGGTGGCCGTGCTGGGCTTCGTCGTGTCGACGTCGATGGGCAGCAGCGGGGTCTACGCCCAGGCGTTCGCCGGGGGAGCGGTGCTCACGATGCTGGCCGACTCGATGATGCCGGAGGCGTTCCAGCACGGTGGGGACAGCGTCGGCCTCGTCACCGTGCTCGGGTTCCTCGTCGCCGGGGCGCTGACGGTCGTCCAGTGAGGACGCTCAGGCGCGGTGGCGGTGCAGCTCGCGGATGGTGGTGACGGCGAGGGCCAGCACCACCAGGTTGAACGCGATGTTCAGGCACACGATGGCGCGGGCGGCCTGGCCGCTGGCGGTGATGTCGCCGAAGCCGACGGTGGAGACCGTCGACATGGTGAAGTAGAGCGCGTCCAACCGGGTGTGCAGGCTGCCACTCATCTGCCCGGGGTCGTTGACGGCGAGGCTGTAGTAGGTGCCGGAGAAGAACAGCACGGCGATCCACATGGCCGTCGCCAGGCCGCGCAGCTGCGCGGCGCCACGACCGCGGCCGCTGCGGTAGCGGGTGACCTGCCACAGGACCAGGGCCCCGGCCGCGATCAGTCCGAAGGTGAACGCGAACGCGACGAGGAAGCCGTTGGACGGCTGCATCGTCCGCCACGGCAGCACGGCATAGAGAACCGACACCAGGATGAGCGCCGCCAGCGTGCCCACCCAGCTCCAGCTCTGCCTGTTCATGGCGAACAGTGGACCACGCCGCCGGAAGACCCGCCATCACCCGACCTGGGTGGGTCGGCGTAGCGTCCGCCAAGGGGGCGACCGTGACATCTCGGGAGAAGGAGAACGCATGCCGCACACCGCAGCCGACACCATCTGGGCCGGCACGACCACGATCACCGGGGACGGCGGTGACGAGCTCGAGGCGTACGCGGCCGGCCGGATGGGCGAGGGATCCCGGGGCGGCGTGGTCGTCATCCACCACCTGCCCGGCTACGACGCCGCGACGAAGGAGATGACCCGGCGGTTCGCCGTCATGGGCTACGACGCGATCTGCCCGAACCTCTACTTCCGTGAGGCTCCCGGCGCCGACCCGGACGACGCCGCCGCCACCGTGCGGGCGCTCGGCGGGGTGCCCGACGAACGCCTGGTCGGCGACGTCGCCGGGGCCGCCGCCGCGCTGCGGGCGCTGCCGTCGTCCAACCAGAAGGTGGCCGTGATCGGCCACTGCAGCGGTGGGCGGCACGCCTTCCTCGCCGCCACCAGCCTGCCGCTGCAGGCGGCCGTGGACTGCTACGGCGCGTTCGTCGTCGGAGAACCGCCGGCGGGTTCGACCCTGAAGGCCCGCCCGCTCGTGGGCCGTGCCGCGCAGCTCGCCTGCCCGTTGCTCGGGCTCTTCGGCACGGAGGACGCCTACCCCTCGCCCGAGCAGGTCGAAGAGCTCGCGAAGGCGTTGCGGGACAACGACAAACGGCACGAGTTCCACTCGTTCGACGACGCCGGTCACGCCTTCTTCGCCGTCGACCGTCCCGGCTACCGCCAGCACGCCGCGACGCAGGGCTGGCGGATCATCGAGGACTTCTTCGCCCGGACCCTGGCCTGAGGAGGCAGCGCATGTGCACCTACGAGACGTTCACGGTCGACGTGCAGGGCTGCGGCAAGGGAGCAACGGGCTGGTTCGACGCGACGCTCGCCTCGGTGTCGTTCGACCACCCCGTGCGCGCCCAGGCCGAGCACACGCTCAACATCGACGTGCTGGCGCCGGCGCTCGGCCCGTCCGCGCGGGTCGCGCTCGAGCTCACCGCCGAGTCGGCCCGGGCGCTCGCTGCGGCCATCACCCAGGCACTGGACGCCGCGCCCGCCGCCCTGCTGGAGGACGCCTCGCTCAGGGGCGCGTGACCGAGCCGTTCAGCCGGCCGAGCAGCTCACCGAGCGAGCGCAGGTCCGCGCCCGACCAGCTGCTCAGGTGCGAGCGGAGGATGGCGGCCCGGCGGTCGATGTCGTCGGCGCAGCGTCGCCGTCCCTCGTCGGTGACGGTGAGCAGCTGCGCCCGGCCGTCGACGGGGTGCGGCGTCCGGGCGATCAACCCGAGCTGCTCGAGCTGGGCCACCTGCCGGCTGATCGCGGCCTTGTCCAGGCCGAACGACTCCGCCAGCCCGCGGGCCAGCGTCGGGCCCTCCTGGACGAGGTGGAACAAGATCGCGTAGCCCGAGGACTGCAGGTCCGGGTGGACGAAGGTCGCGGCCTCGCGGATCGAGCGGCGGGCGTGCGAGATGAGCACGCCCAGCTCGAGCTGGATCCGGCGCACGTCCTCGTCCGTAGCCCGGCTGCTGGGCCTGGTCTCGCTCATCTGGGCAGTGTGGACCATCACGGGCAGGCGACGTCCACCGGCTCGTCCGCCGGCTCGAGCACCCGCGAGAGTCGCTCCAGCAGACCTGCCAGCGTCTCGACGTCCCGTGGCTCCCACCCGGCCAGCGCGCTCCGGACCAACCGGCCGTACGGACGCGGCTCGTCACCGCAGCGGTGCCGGGCGTCGTCGGTCGCGGCGAGCAGCCGGGCCCGCCCGTCCGTGGGGTCGACCCGCCGCTCCAGCAGGCCCAGCGCGGCCAGCTCGTCGGCCTGCCGGGTGACCACGCTGGGCGGGACCTCCAGCCGCTGGGCGATCGTGCACGCCCGGGTCGGGCCGTCCTCGATCAGCCGGACCAGCAACGTCCACGGACCGCCGTGCAGGGCCGGGTGCACCGCGGTCGCCTCCTGCGCCTTGACCCGGCGGGCCCGCAGCAGCAGCTCGCGCAGGGTGGTCAGCACCCGGTCCGCCGGCTCGAGCGGGCTCATCGGCCGGCCCCAGCGTGCTCGGGGTCGACCCCCATCCCGGCGGCGGCCAGCTCCTCCTCGGCCAGCTGCTCGGAGGCGGACTGGGTGCCGAGCGGGCGGTTGGGCAGGAACGCGATGGCGATCAGTGCGATGACGCCCAGCGGTACCGCAGCCAGGAACACGTCACCGACGCCCTCGCCGTACGCGGACTCCACGACGGCGCGCACCGGCGCGGGCAGTGTCGCGAGGTTCGGCAGCGCGCCGGACCCGTTGCCCTGCACGCCGAGCGCGGCCAGCCCCTCGGTGACGAGCGCGGTCACCCGGTGCGCCAGCAGGGCGCCCATCGCCGAGACGCCGATGGCCCCACCCAGGCTGCGGAAGAACGCGACCGAGGCGCTACCGGACCCCATCTGCCGCGGCGGCAGCACGTTCTGGACGACGAGCACGAGGTTCTGCATCACCATGCCGATGCCCATGCCGACGAGCGCCATGAACACCGCCAGCTCCCACCACGCGGTGTCGTAGCGCACGGTCCCCATCAGGGCCAGGCCGACGGTCAGCACCACCGCGCCGGTCACCATGTAGCGCTTCCAGATGCCGGTCCGGCTGATCAGCTGGCCGACGATCGTGGAGGAGACGAGCAGCCCGACCATCATCGGGATGGTGAGCAGGCCGGACACGGTGGGGGTCTTGCCCCGCGCGAGCTGCATGTACTGGCTGAGGAACACCGAGGTGCCGAACATCGCGACGCCAACGGCGACGCTGGCGACCAGCGCCAGGGCGATGGTGCGGTTCCTGAACAGGCTCATGGGGAGCACGGGCTCGGCGGCGCGGCGCTCGACGAGCACCAGCAGCACGCCCATCAGCAGGCTGCCACCGACCATCAGGGCCGAGGTCGGCGAGACCCAGTCGAAGTGGTCGCCGGCCAGCGTGACCCAGATCAGCAGCAGGCTGACCGAGCCGGCGATCAACGCGGTGCCGAGGTAGTCGATCCGGACGTTCTCCCGACGGGCTCGCGGGGCCAGGTGCAGGGTCTTCTGGATGACCGCGATGGCGACGGCGGCCAGCGGGATGCCGATGAAGAAGTTCCACCGCCAGCCGATGCCGTCGGTGACGACGCCGCCGAGCAGCGGACCGCCCACGGTGCCGACCGCCATCACGGCGCCGAGGTAGCCCATGTACCGGCCGCGCTCGCGGGGGCTGATGATGTCGGCCAGCACGACCTGCGACAGGGCGGTCAGGCCGCCGGCGCCGAGGCCCTGCAGGACGCGGAACGTGATGAGCTGCCCGGAGCTCTGCGAGAAGCCGGCCAGCGCCGAACCCAGCACGAACACGAACAGCGAGGTCTGCAGGAGCAGCTTGCGGTTGAACAGGTCCGCGAACTTGCCCCAGATCGGCGTGCTGACCGTGGTCGCCAGCAGCGTGGCCGTGACGACCCAGGTGAAGGCGGACTGGCCGCCACCGAGGTCGCCGATGATCTTGGGCAGGGAGGTCGAGACGACCGTGCTCGACAGGATCGCGACCAGCATGCCGAGCAGCAGCCCGGACAGGGCCTCGAGGACCTCGCCGTGGGTCATGGCGGGGGCGCCCGACGCGGGCTCGTGCTCGACGTCGCTGGCCGGGGCGGACGTGGTGGTACTCAAGGCTGCTCCTGAGGCTTAGTTGATAGATAGCAACCATATGTAAGAAGGTTGCATACGTCAACTAAGGCCGCGGGTCCGCCGTCCAAGCCGGTTCGGGACGTCGGAAACCGGCCTGAGTGGCGGAAACCGGCCTGGGTGGCGGAAGCGGGTGGGGGCGGGGCTGGGAGGGGGCGGGGCTGGGAGGGGCGGGGCTGGGTGGGGTCAGCTGAAGGGCGGGCGGGCGTCCAGGTGGGTGGAGGTCCGGCCGGCCAGCCGCCACAGCCTCGCGACGACGTCCGCGTCCTCGGGCTGGACGAGGTTGCCCATCAGTCGCAGCGCGAGCGTCATCAGCGAGCGCGACCGCATGCCCAGTGGCCCCGCGGCCGGCAGCAGGCCGGGCACGGTCAGCAGTCCGGCCAGCCGGCGCGCGATCGAGAACGCCTCGCCGTAGTGCCTGCGCAGGGTCTGCGGCCAGGCCCGGTCCAGCGGCTGGCCGGACTCGATCAGCTCGGCCAGCAGCCGGCCGGTCTCCAGCCCGTAGTCGATGCCCTCGCCGTTCAGCGGGTTCACGCACCCGGCGGCGTCACCGACGAAGCCCCAGTTCGGACCGGCCACCCCGGACACCGCGCCGCCCATCGGCAGCAACGCCGACCAGGGCGCCCGGACGTCGCCGACCAGGCCCCAGTCCTCCCGGCGCTGGGCGGTGTAGACGTCGAGGAGCCCGCGCAGCGCGACGTCCGCCGGGCGGCGGGACGTCGCGAGCGTGCCGACGCCGATGTTCACCTCGCCGTCGCCGAGCGGGAACACCCAGCCGTAGCCGGACAGGATCTCGCGGTCGGCGCCGCGCAGCTCCAGGTGCGAGCTGATCCACGGGTCGTCCGCGCGGGCGGACTTGATGTAGCCGCGGATCGCGACCCCGTAGGCGGTGCTGCGGTGCCACTCGCGGCCCAGGACGCGGCCGAGCTGGGAGCGCGCGCCGTCCGCGACGACCAGCCGGTCGCAGGTCACCGTGAAGGTCTGGTTGCGCCGCCGGAACACCACGCCTGACACCCGCTCGCCGTCCCGCTCCACGTCTACGGCGCGGGCGTCGTCCAGCGGCTGCGCGCCGCTGTCCAGCGCTACCTGCCGGATCGTGTGGTCGAGCTCGGTGCGCGGCACGGCGCTGCCGTACGCGGGCAGGCTGCCGCCCGGCCAGGGCAGGAACAGCTCCTGGCCGAACCCGTGCGCCCGCAGGCCCCAGTTCACGGTGCGCCCGGCCAGCCAGTCGCCCAGGCCCAGCCGGCGCAGCTCGGCGATCGCTCGGGGGGTGAGGCCGTCGCCGCACGCCTTGTCCCGCGGGAACGTGTGCTTGTCGGCCAGCACCACGTCGCGGCCCGCGCGGGCCGCCCACGCGGCCGCGGCGGACCCGGCCGGACCGGCGCCGACGACGAGCACCTCAGCGTGCGCGGGAACCTGGGCGGGGGTGGTCACGTCGTCGATTCTCCCCGTTCGGGGTCTTGTACGCCCACCCGGCCCCGTCCGCGCGGCGACGTTACGCCGTTCGGGTGACGGAGGGTTTGTGGTTCCGACCGCGAAATTCGTGGCAAAGTCGGGCCAAAACCGTCGACCTCGTGGGTTCGGACGACGAAACGCGTCACAGTCTCAGCGATCTGCTTGACGCTGCAACGGATGGTGTCGCATGCTGTCACTCGACGGTGTGCACCGCTTGCCCCCCCTGCGCGGTGCACACCGTCAACCATGTCCCGGGACTTTTCCCGGCGCGGACCCCTTCGGGGCGCGGCGCGGACGGCCCCGGTGAGGGCGGCGGTTAGCGTAGGGCGGTGACCGAAGCCGACTCCCAGGACGCACCAGCCCCCTCCCGTGAGCAGCGGGTCCGGGACGCCGTCGACGCCTGGGCGCGTGAGCTGGTCGACCTCGGCGGGCGCAACACGCTCCTGTGGTACCGCGACCTCACGGTCGGCACCCTCGACCTGACCAACGCCCACCCCAGCGGTCTGGCGATGCTGCTGGCCGGGCGTCCGACGAGGCTGTCCACCCTCATCCGCGAACCCGGGTCGCTCGCCGACAGCCGCCGGCGGGCCCGCGCGATCCGCGCCAAGACCACCGAGCTCGCCGAGGAGCGCGGCATCGCGGCCGGCTGGCTCGCCGTCGGCATGGCTACCTGGAGCGCGCCCGACGCCTCGCGCCCGCCGGCCGCGCCGGTGCTGCTGCGCTCGTGCGAGCTGCGACCCCGCGGCGCGGCGGGGGAGGACTTCGACGTCGACCTGGGGCCGGCCGCCGAGCTCAACCCCGTGCTGGTGCACTTCCTCGCGTCCGAGTACGGGATCACCCTGGACGCCGACGTCATCGCCGACCTGGCCATGACCGACGACGGCTTCGACCCGACCCCGGTGCTGGAGCGGGTCGCCCAGACCTGCCGCGACGTCCCGGGGTTCTCGGTGCAGCACCGACTGGTGGTGGGCACGTTCTCCTACGCCCGCCTGCCGATGGTCACCGACCTGGAGGCCCAGCGCGACACCCTCGCCGGGCACGACGTCGTCGCGGCCCTCGCCGGGGACGCCGGCGCGCTGGCCGCCGTGGCCGCCCGCCCGGTCGGCCAGCCGGGCCCCGCGGACGCGGATCCCAGCACCGAGTTCCTCGTGCTGGACGCCGACGCGTCCCAGGAGGCGGTCGTGGACGCCGTCCTGGCCGGCTCGCACCTGGTCGTCAAGGGCCCGCCCGGCACCGGGAAGTCCCAGACCATCGCCAACCTCGTCGCCAGCCTGGCCGCGGCCGGCAAGCGCACGCTGTTCGTCGCCGAGAAGCGCGCAGCCATCGACGCCGTGCTCTCCCGGTTGGCCGCCGTCGGGCTCGACGACCTCGTGCTCGACCTGCACGACGGCGCCACCAACCGGCGCCGGGTGGCCCGCGAGATCGCGTTGACCCTGGAACGGGCCGGCCGGGTGCCTCGCCCGGACCTCGAGGCCGTCACGTCGACCCTACTCGAGCGGCGCGGCCGGCTGACCGGGCACGTGCAGGCCCTGCACGCCGGGCGCGACCCCTGGCACGTCAGCGCCTACGACGCCCAGCAGGCCCTCGCCGGGCTGACCGACCGCCGTCCCGCGCCGCGCTCGCGGGTCCGGGTGCGCGGCGCGGCGCTGAAGGCGCTCGACCGCACCGAGCTGGACGCGCTGCGCGAGGAGCTGCGCGAGGCCGCCAGCCTCGGCGCCTTCCGCACCGCCCCGGACGACGACCCCTGGTTCGGTGCGCTGCTGCGCACCCCGGACGAGGCCCGCGAGGCGCTGGAGAAGGTCACCCTGCTGAGCCAGGAGGCCCTGCCCGCCGCGCTGTCCGTCGTCCCGCCGGTGCTGGCCGAGGCGGGCATGCCGCCCGCCGCCAGCATGGCCGAGCTCGGCCGCAACCTCGGCCTGGTCGGTTCGGTGCGCCGCACGCTGGACGTGTTCTCCCCCAACGTGTTCGACACGTCGCTGGCCGACGCGGTCGCGGCCACGGCGACGCGGGAGTGGCGAACCGAGCGAGGTATCGAGCTCGGCTGGTGGCAGCGGCGGCGACTGGCCCGCGCGGCCCGCCGGCTGCTGCGACCCGGCGCCCCGCCGCCGGACCTGCACGCGGCCCTCGAGCTCGCCCACCGCCAGCGCGAGGAGTGGCAGGTGCTGGCCGGCCGCGGCGCGCGTCCCGCCCTGCCCGCGGGCCTGGACGACGCCGAGCACGCCTACCTGGACGCGGCCGAGCCGATGACCTGGCTGGCCGAGCGGCTGGCCACGACCCCCGCGGGCGGCGACCTCGCCGAGACCGACCTCGGCCTGCTGGCCGGGCGGCTCGAGCTGCTCGGGGAGCGGACGACGTCCCTGCCCGTGATCCCGCGGACGGTGGCCCTGCGCGAGCGGCTGCGGGCCGCCGGCCTGGAGCCCCTGCTGGCCGACCTGGCGGCTCGGGACGTCGCGGCGCAGGACGTCGGCGCCGAGCTTGAGCTGGTCTGGTGGACGTCGGTGCTGGAGGACCTGGCGGTCGGCGACCCGCGGTACGGCGCGCACGACGGCGACCTGCTGCGCCAGGTCGCTGCCGAGTTCGCGGCGGCGGACCGCGAGCACCTGTCCGCCGGGGCGGCGCGGGTGCGCCGGGCCACGGCCGAGCGGCTGGTGGCGACGCTGGACCGGTTCCCGGAGCAGGCCGCCCTGCTGCGCGCCGAGGCGGCCAAGCAGCGCCGGCACCGTCCGCTGCGCGACCTGGTGGTGGGCGGACCAGACGTGCTCGGCGCGGCCAAGCCCTGCTGGGCGCTCAGCCCGCTCGTCGTGTCACAGGTGCTGCCGCCGGGCGAGCAGTTCGACGTCGTGGTGTTCGACGAGGCTTCCCAGGTGCCGCCGTCCCAGGCAGTGGCCGCGATCAGCCGGGCCCGGCAGGTCGTCGTCGCCGGCGACGAGCGACAGCTGCCACCGACCGCCTTCTTCACCAGCGCCGTCCCCGACGACGCGGCGGCCGGTGCGCACGCCGACGAGCCCTACACCGAGGGGTTCGAGTCGGTGCTGGACGCCTTGACGGCCAGCCTGCCCGTGGCCCAGCTGCGCTGGCACTACCGGTCCCGGGACGAGCGGCTCGTCTCGTTCGCCAACCAGCACGTGTACGACGGGTCGCTGGTGACCTTCCCGGCGGCCGGTTCGGGTCAGGTGCTCTCGTTCGTCGAGGTCGACGGCCGCGGGGTGCTCGCGCCCGACGCCGAGTCGG
Source organism: Angustibacter luteus (assembly GCF_039541115.1). Taxonomy (NCBI): domain Bacteria; kingdom Bacillati; phylum Actinomycetota; class Actinomycetes; order Kineosporiales; family Kineosporiaceae; genus Angustibacter; species Angustibacter luteus. The sequence goes on along the minus strand of NZ_BAABFP010000008.1, from coordinate 87,917 downwards.
TGGAGAGCACTGACGCCGAGGTGGCCGAGGTGGTGCGGCTGGTCATCGAGCACGCCCGCACCCGCCCGCACGAGTCGCTGGGCGTCATCGCCCTGGGTCTGCGACACGCCGCCCGGCTGGACGACGCGCTGCGGCTGGCCCTGCCCGAGCACCCCGACGTCGCGGAGTTCCTCACCGCGCCGGGCCGCGAGCGCTTCTTCGTGAAGAACCTGGAGCGGGTGCAGGGCGACGAGCGGGACGCGATCATCCTCAGCGTCGGCTTCGGGCGGACGCCGCACGGCCGGGTGCTGCACCGGTTCGGGCCGCTCAACCAGGCCGGCGGTGAGCGCCGGCTCAACGTGGCGATCACCCGGGCCCGCGCACGGATGACCGTGGTGGCCTCGTTCGGGCCAGCCGACCTGGACCCGACCCGGCTGTCCGCCGAGGGGGCCAAGCTGCTGCGCGAGTACCTGGCGTACGCGGCCAGTGGTGGTGAGCTCCCGGTCGAAACCGTTGCCGCACCGGCGGAATCGGCTGCGGATGGCGGGCGGCATACGTCGCTCGGCGACGCGCCGCAGGCGGACGCGCCGCATGCGGACGCGCTGCTCGGGGACCTGGCCGTGCGGTTGCGCGGACAGGACCTGCAGGTGGTCGAGCAGCACGGTGCGTCTGACGCGCGGATCGACCTCGCGGTGGGGGAGGTCGGCGGACCGCTGCTGGTGGCCGTCGAGTCGGACGGTCCCGGCTACGCGGCGGTGACCAGCTCGCGCGAGCGGGACCGGCTGCGCAGCGAGCAGCTCGAGCGGCTGGGCTGGCGGCACCTGCGGGTGTGGTCCACCGACGTGTTCCGCGACCCGGCGCGCGAGGTGGCCCGGATCCGGGCGGCCGTGGGCCGGGCCTCCTCGGCGGCCACCGCGACGGCGGCGCCGGTGCTGGCTCCGGTCGCGCCGTCCGGGCCGCAGGTGCAGTGGGACGGCGACGAGCCCGCGCCCGGCGGGTCGGGGACGTCGGCCGGTCAGCGGGTGGGACCGCGCCCTCGGGTGCCGTCCGGGCTGCCCATCGACGACTACACCGAGGCGGACCTGGACGCTGTCGTCGGCTGGATCTGCTCGGACACGTTGCTGCGCACCCACGACGAGGTCGCCGCGCTGACCCGTCAGCAGCTCGGCTTCAGCCGTCGGGGTAGCCGGATCGACGCTGCCGTGGACGCCGCGATCGCGCGGGTACGCACGGGTGGCGGGTCGTGACGCCGTCCGAGGAGCCGACGCCGGGCCCCCGGCGCCGACGCCGGGCCACCCGCCCGGCGACCGGCGGCCCCGCGAGCGAGTCAGCGGGGGAGCAGACCAAGGACGATACGGACGCCGGGTGGGGCGAGGCGCCCGACCGGGACGAGAAGCGTGACCAGCACGAGCAGTGGCTGCACGAGCAGCGCCCGCCGCACTGGGAGTGAGTGCTACTCCTGGGTCGGCGCGCCGCTCGTGCGGCTGAGCAGGTCGCGGATCTCGGTGAGCAGGATGACCTCTTCGCTCGGCGCCTCGGGCTCCGGCTCCTCGCCACGCTTGCGCCGCTCGGCCAGGTGGTTCATCGGCACGACGACGATGAAGTAGATCGCCGCGGCGATGATGACGAAGTTGATCACGGCGGTCAGGACGAGGCCGATCGAGAAGTTGGCACCGTTGATGGTGAAGTTGCCGACGCCCGTGAGGTCGGGCTTGCCGAAGATCGCTGCGATCAGCGGGTTGATCAACCCGTCGAGGAGCGACTTGACGACGAGTGCGAACGCAGCGCCGATCACGACGGCGACCGCGAGGTCGACGACGTTCCCACGCATCAGGAAGTCCTTGAAGCCCTTCAGCATCTGATCGCCCATCTGCTCGAGTTCCGGAACGCATCGAACGTAGCGCAACCGCCGCCTCCGACCGTCACGTGACCCGGATCCCCCACGCACCATTCGCGCTACCCGTGGCTGTGCTGCCCGGAAAACCACGGAGAGCGCGAATGGTGCGGGTGGGGCGGGGCTAGCGGACCAGGAAGGACAGCTGGCCGACGACCGCCGCCTGGGCCAAGTCGTTGCCCGTGGACGCTGGCACCGCGAGCAGGACGAGCCCACCCTGCCCAGGATCCGTGGCGGCCGACCCGCCGAGCAGGGTGCTGCCACCGGTGCTGGCGCCGGACGACGCGGCGCCCGGCACGGCCAGCACGGTCGCCCCGCGCGCCACGGTGCGGGCGGCGGGCTGGTCCGGCGCGGCCACCAGCACGTCGACCCGGCTGCCCGGCGTCAGCAGGGCACTGGCCGCGCCGTCCGCCATTCGCACCGGGACCATCACGTCACCGGCCGGCCGCGCCGCCAGCAGGCTGCGGCCGACCAGGCGCGACCGGGTCAGCACCTCGCGGGCTCGCAGTGGGGCGGCCACGACCCGGCCCACGGCGGCATCAGTGCTCGTGAGCGCCTGCGCCGGAACCTCGGTCGCCGGCCGGCGGACGACGTCCAGGTCACCGTCCTGCAGGGCCGCGCCGGCCGGCACGTCGCGGGCCGCCACCAGCACCGGCACGCCAGGGCGCGGATCGGGGGCCAGGGTGCCCAGCGCGACGGCGGTCGCGGCCGCCGCGCAGCCCGCGGCCAACCAGCGGCGCAGCCCGTGCCCCCTGCGGCGCAACGGGACCCAGCCGCCGACGCCGGCCGGCGGGGTCCGTTCGGAACGCGCGCGCAGCCGGTCGAGCAGCCGCGTCACGGCAGGTCGAACGGCAGCCGCTGACCGTCGAGCGCGTGCCGGCAGGCGCACTCGTCGTCGTCCGGCATGGTCGGCATCACCTGCGAGAGCATCGCCTTCAGTCGTTCGACGTTGTGCGCGAACACCTCCAGCACCTCGTGGTGGGTGACGCCCTGGCCCTCCTCGACACCGGCGTCCAGGTCGGTGACCAGGGCGATCGAGGTCAGGCACACCGCGAGCTCGCGCGCGATGGACGCCTCCGGCATGCCGGTCATGCCGACGACGGACCAGCCCGCAGCGGCGTGCCACTGCGACTCGGCCCGGCTGGAGAACCGCGGGCCGTTGATGACGACGAGGGTGCCGCCGTCCACCACCTGCTCGTCCTGCGCCTGCGCCACGGCCAGGACGGCGCGTCGCCCGCGCGGGCAGTACGGGTCCGCCATCGACACGTGCACGACCGGACCCTCCGCGTCGTACACGGTGTGCTCGCGCCCCCAGGTCCGGTCGACGACCTGGTCGGGCAGCACGATCGTGCCCGGCCCGTTCTCGGCGCGCAGCGACCCGACGGCGCAGGGGGCCAGCACCTGGCGCACGCCGACCGCCCGCAACGCCCACAGGTTCGCCCGGTAGTTCACCCGGTGCGGTGGGAAGCGGTGGTCCTTGCCGTGCCGCGCGATGAACGCGACCTCGCGCCCACCGACCGCCCCCAGCGTGACCGGCCCGCTGGGCTCGCCGAACGGGGTCGGCACCGAGACCTCGGCCGCGTCGTCCAGGAAGGAGTAGAACCCCGACCCGCCGATCACCCCGATCGGGGCTGACGTCGCTGTGGCAGAACGGGAAGCGTGGGCGTGGGCCGGATCGGTCATGACGCCAACCCTAGGGGGCCCGCGGCCCGCGGCGGTGGTCGCGACGGCGCCCTGTGGACAACGGGACCAAGCGCCGTCCCGTGGGACAGGACCGTCAGGCGGCGGAGGTGGAGCCGCCCGAACCCGTGGACGACGAGCTCGACGCCTTGCTGTCCGACGACGAGGACGACGAGGACTTGCTGTCGGAGGACGAGCCGCTCGACGACGAGCTGTCGGAGGACTTGCTCTCGGACGACTTGCCGTCCGACGACTTGCTCGCCGGCACGGTGGAGGAGTTGCGCGAGTCGGTGCGGTAGAAGCCCGACCCCTTGAACACGACACCCACGGATCCGAAGACCTTGCGCAGCCGGCCACCGCACTCGGGGCACACGGTCAGCGCGTCGTCCGTGAACGACTGCACGATCTCGAACGCGTGGTCGCAGTGCGTGCAGGCGTAGTCGTACGTCGGCATCCAAGTCCTCCACAGGTGCGCACCGGCTCTGGCACTCCGGTCGATCGAGTGCCAAGTGTACGGGCAAGGCACGGAATGCGCCGCCACCTGAGCACGTTCCGTGCCCATGACGACGACGGCCATGACAACCCCGGACGGCTACGAGCTGTTCCGGCTCGCCGAGCAGTACCTGGACGACGGCCACCCGCGGCACGCGATCTCGACCCTGGAGCGGATGGCCGCCGACGACCTTGCCGCCCCCGCGGCCCAGCGGCTGCTGGCGCTGGCCAGCTACCGGTTCGCCGCGCTGGGCCGCGCCCGCGAGATCGCGGAGCGCCTCGTCACCGCCGATCCGTCGGACGCCGAGTCCGCGCACCTGCTCGGACGCACCCTGATGCGCCAGGGCGAGAAGGACCTGGCCCGGCGCTGGCTGCGGCTCGCCGCGGTGCTGGACCCGCGCGAGGAGCACCTGGCCTACCTGGGCTGACGGACGTGGAACGATGCCCCGCATGAGCGCGGGCATGGACGCAGACGTCATCGTGGTCGGAGCCGGCCTGGCCGGGCTGGTCGCCACCGCCGAGCTGGTGGACGCCGGACGCCGGGTGGTCCTGGTCGACCAGGAGCCGGAGCAGTCGCTGGGCGGCCAGGCGTTCTGGTCGTTCGGGGGACTGTTCCTGGTGGACAGCCCCGAGCAGCGCCGGATGGGCATCAAGGACTCGCTCGACCTCGCCTGGCAGGACTGGGAGGGCACGGCCGGCTTCGACCGCGACCGCGAGGACCACTGGCCGCGCCGGTGGGCCCGCGCCTACGTCGAGTGGGCCGCGACCGAGAAGCGGCAGTGGCTGCGCGAGCAGGGCGTCCGGTTCTTCCCGGTGGTCGGCTGGGCCGAGCGCGGCGGCTACCTCGCCGACGGTCCGGGCAACTCGGTGCCCCGGTTCCACATCACCTGGGGCACCGGCCCGGGCGTCGTGGAGCCGTTCGAGCGGCGGGTCCGGACGGGGGTCGAGCGCGGGCTGGTCCGGCTGGCGTTCCGGCACCGGGTGGACGCGCTGACGACGACCAACGGCGCGGTGGACGGCGTGACCGGGGTGACGCTGGAGGCCAGCGACGTGCGGCGGGGCGAGTCGTCGTCCCGGACGTCCACGGGCGAGTTCACCCTGCGCGCCCAGGCCGTGGTGGTCACCTCCGGCGGGATCGGCGGCAACCACGAGCTCGTCCGGGCGAACTGGCCCACGGCGATGGGTGAGCCGCCGCGGGAGATGCTGACCGGCGTCCCGGCGCACGTCGACGGGCGGATGCTCGCGATCACCGAGAGCGCCGGCGGCTCGATCGTGAACCGCGACCGGATGTGGCACTACACCGAGGGCATCCAGAACTGGGATCCCATCTGGCCCGGCCACGGCATCCGGATCCTGCCGGGGCCGTCGTCCCTGTGGCTGGACGCCACCGGCCGGCGGCTGCCGGTCCCGTACTTCCCGGGCTTCGACACCCTCGGCACGCTCGAGCACATCCTGGGCACGGGCCACGACCACACCTGGTTCGTGCTGACCCAGAAGATCATCGAGAAGGAGTTCGCGCTCTCGGGCTCGGAGCAGAACCCGGACCTGACCGGCAAGGACGTCCGGCAGGTGCTGTCCCGGGTGAAGCCCGGCGCGCCCGGGCCGGTCGAGGCGTTCAAGGAGAAGGGCGTCGACTTCGTGGTCCGCGACACCCTGCGCGAGCTGGTCGACGGGATGAACGCGTTGGCCGGCAACGACCTGCTGGACTTCGCCGACGTCGAGCGGCAGGTGCTGGCCCGCGACCGAGAGATCGACAACGACTTCACCAAGGACCTGCAGGTCACCGCGATCCACGGTGCCCGCAAGTACCGCGGGGACAAGCTGATCCGGACGGCCACCCCGCACAAGCTGCTCGACCCCAAGATGGGCCCGCTGATCGCCGTCCGGCTGCGGGTGCTGACCCGCAAGACCCTCGGTGGGCTCGAGACGGACCTGTCCGGTCGGGTGCTGCGAACCAGTCCGGGCGCGCCGGGCGAGCCGGTGCCGGGGCTGTACGCCGCGGGCGAGGTGGCCGGTTTCGGCGGCGGTGGCATGCACGGCTACCGGTCCCTGGAGGGGACCTTCCTCGGCGGCTGCCTGTTCAGCGGCCGGACCGCCGGCCGCGCCGCCGCGCACGCCACGGCCTGACCCGAACCCCTGACCCGAACCCCCTGACCCCCGCACATACCCGCAGATGTCCCGCTATTCGGGGTCAAACGGCCTCCACAAGCCCGGATAGCGGGATATTTGCGGTGGCGGCGCGGCGGGCGAGGGCGCGGGTGCGGGAAGAACGTGGTCATCGAGCCGCAGATGCGGTTAGGGTGCGCCTGTGCCGCTGTACCGGATCCGTGAGGCCGCCGAGCTGCTGGGCGTCAGTGACGACACCCTGCGCCGCTGGGTGGACGCCGGACGCCTGACCACCGAGTCGGACGGCGCGGGCCGGCTGGTGGTGGACGGCGCGGAGCTCGCCCGGCTGGCCACCGAGGTCGCCGACGCCGCCGAGCGCCCCGCCCCGCGACCGATCCTGGTCGAGTCGGCGCGCAACCGGTTCGTCGGGCTCGTCACCCGCGTGGTCCGCGACACGGTGATGGCCCAGGTGGACGTCCAGGCGGGTCCGCACCGGCTGGTGTCGCTGATGAGCCGCGAGGCCGCCGACGACCTCGGCCTCGAGCCCGGCGTGCTGGCCGTCGCGTCCGTGAAGTCCACCCACGTCGTCGTCGAGAAGCCCGAGCAGCCGTGAACCTGGAGCAGCCGTGAACCTGGAGCAGCCGTGAGAAACCTCCGCCGTACCCTCGTCGTCGCCCTCGTGGCGTCCCTGGCCCTGGTCATGGCGGGCTGCGGCGACAGCGACGACACGACGAGCGCTGGGGGCTCGTCGACGTCGTCCGCCGCCATCACCGGCACGATCACCGTGTTCGCGGCGGCGTCGCTCACCGAGTCGTTCACCGCACTCGGCAAGAGCTTCGAGGCGGCGCACCCGGGCACCAAGGTGACCTTCAGCTTCGGTCCCAGCTCGGGACTGGCCGAGCAGATCACCCAGGGCGCGCCGGCCGACGTGTTCGCCTCGGCCAGCAAGAAGAACATGACGCAGGTGAGCGACGCCGGGGATGCCGCCAACCCGCAGGACTTCGCCAAGAACGTCATGGAGATCGCGGTACCGCCGAGCAACCCGGCCAAGGTGACCGGCGTGGACGACCTGGCCAGGTCCGGCGTCAAGGTCGCCCTCTGCCAGGCCGCCGTGCCGTGCGGCACCGTCGCCGCCCAGGTCTTCACGAACGCCGGCATCACGGTGAAGCCGGTGACCGAGGAGGCCGACGTGAAGGCCGTGCTGGCCAAGGTGACCCTCGGCGAGGTGGACGCCGGCATGGTCTACGTGACCGACGTGAAGTCCGCCGGTGACAAGGTCGCCGGGGTCGAGATCCCGGCCGACGTCAACGCCTCCACGTCGTACCCCATCGCCGCGCTGAAGGGCTCGAAGAACGCGGCGACCGCGCAGGCCTTCGTCGACTACGTGCTCTCGCCCACCGGCACGGCAGCCTTGACGGCGGCCGGATTCCAGGCACCCTGAGGTCCATGCAACGTCGCGGCCAGCCCGCCCGGGCGCCCTGGCCGCTGGCCGTCCCCGCGGCGCTCGCCGTCGCGTTCCTCGTCCTGCCGATCGTCGCGCTGCTCGTGCGTGCCCCCTGGCGCAACCTGCCCGAGCTGCTGTCCAGCAGCCAGGTGGCGAGCGCGCTGAAGCTGTCGCTGGTCAGCGCCACCCTGGCCACGCTCGTCTGCGTGGTGCTCGGCGTGCCGCTGGCCTGGGTGCTGGCCCGCTCGCGGCTACCCGGCACGGCCCTGCTGCGCGCGCTGGTGACGGTGCCGCTGGTGCTGCCCCCGGTCGTCGGCGGGGTGGCGCTGCTGATGGCGCTCGGCCGGCGCGGCGTGGTCGGGCAGTACCTCGACCAGTGGTTCGGACTGACCCTGCCCTTCACCCCGGCGGCGGTGGTGATCGCCGAGGCGTTCGTCGCGATGCCGTTCCTGGTGCTGACGCTGGAAGGCGCGTTCCGCAGCGCCGACCGCGGCATGGACGAGGCCGCCGCCACCCTGGGCGCGAGCCGGATGACGGTGTTCCGGCGGGTCACCCTGCCGCTGGTCGCGCCGTCGCTGGTGGCCGGCGCGGTGCTGTCCTGGGCCCGAGCGCTCGGCGAGTTCGGCGCCACCATCACCTTCGCCGGCAACTTCCCGGGCCGCACCCAGACGATGCCGGTCGCCGTCTACATCGCGTTGCAGACCGACCCGGACGCCGCCATCGCGCTCTCGCTGGTGCTGCTCGTCGTGTCCGTCACGGTGCTGGTGCTGCTGCGCGACCGGTGGCTGCGCACCGGGGTCGCCTCATGAGCGGGGTGGACTCCTCAGGGCTGGGTTCCTCAGGGCTGGGTTCCTCAGGGCTGCGGGTGCACGGAGCGATCACCCGCGGCGCCTTTACGGTCGAGCTCGAGGTGGACGTCGATCCCGGCGAGGTCGTGGTGCTGCTCGGGCCCAACGGTGCCGGCAAGACGACCCTGCTGCGCGCGATCGCCGGCCTGGAACCGTTGCAGCGCGGGCGGATCGAGCTGGGCGGCCGGCTGCTCGACGACGGCGCCGACGTCTTCGTGCCGCCCGAGGAACGGCCGGTCGGACTGGTCTTCCAGGACTACCGGCTGTTCCCGCACCTGTCGGTGCTGGACAACGTCGCCTTCGCCGCCCGCTCGAGCGGGGCGTCGCGGCGCCAGGCCCGAGCCGAGGCTCGGGACTGGCTCACCCGGCTGGACGTCGACGGGCTGGCCGACCGCCGTCCCAGCCAGCTGTCGGGTGGTCAGGCGCAGCGGGTCGCGCTGGCCCGCGCGCTGGCCCGCCGCCCGCAGGCCCTGCTGCTCGACGAGCCGCTGGCCGCGCTCGACGCCCGCGCCCGGCTCGAGGTGCGGGTCGCCCTGCGCCGGCACCTGGTGGACTTCGGCGGACCCGTGGTGGTCGTCTCGCACGACCCGGTCGAGGCCATGGTGATGGCGGACCGGCTGGTCGTCGTCGAGGGCGGTCGCGTCGTCCAGCGCGGCCGCCCGGCCGACGTCGCCCGGCGGCCGGCGACCGACTACGTCGCCCGCCTGGTCGGGTTGAACCTGCTGGCCGGCGCCGCCGAGTCCGGTGGTCACGTCCGCTTGGACGACGGCGGCGGTCTGCAGGGCACCGGGGACCAGCTGCCGGGGGCCCGGGTGCTGGTCGCCGTCCCTCCCTCGGCGGTGAGCCTGCTGACCGCCGAGCCGGGCCCGGGCAGCGCCCGCAACGTCTGGCCGGGGGTCGTGGACGGCCTCGAACCGTTGCACGACAGGGTGCGGGTGCACGTCGAGGGCCGGCCGTCCCTGCTCGTGGACGTCACCGCAGCGGCGGTCGCCGAGCTCGGCCTGCGGCCCGGGTCCACCGTGTGGCTCTCCGTCAAGGCGACGGAGGTCGAGGTGTACCCGGGGCCGCAGCCGGGCTGAGCGGGGGACCCTTCGAAGGGCTCAGCCGTTCTTCAGTGCGGCGTCGATGACCGTCTTCAGGTTCGCCGGCTGCCAGTCCTGGACCACGGTGCCGTTCACCAGGATCGTCGGCGTCCCGACCACCTTGTCCTTGCTCGCCTGTTCGGTGACGCGCTGCGTCCAGCCCTTGAAGGTCTGGTCGTTGATGCAGGTGCTCACGTCCGTCGCGCCGGCTTGCTTGGCGAGCTCGATGAGCTTGCTGTCCGGCAGGCCCGCGCTGTTCTCCGGCGGCTGGTTCGCGAACAGCAGCGCGTGGTACTTGGGGAACGCGTCCAGGCTGGTGTTGACCACGCACCCCGCGCTGTTCAGGGCCCGGGTCGAGTACTGGGTGGTCGACGCGTTGTCCAGGATGGCGATCGGGCGGTAGTTGATCTTGATGAGCTTCTGGTCCAGGTACTGCTTGAGCAGCGGCCCCGACTGCTCCTCGAACTGCTTGCAGATCGGGCACTGGAAGTCCTCGTAGGCGTCCACGACCACAGTCGCCGACGCCGAGCCCAGCAGGATCGACTGGTTCTGCTTGCCGGTCGTCGCCTTGGGCGAGGCCGAGCTGCTGGACGTCTGCGAGCTGTTGTCGTTCTGCACCAGGACGTACGCGCCGACGACGACGAGGACGACGACGGCCACCACCGCGGTGATGATGCCGTTGCGGCGCCGGGCCTCCTTCTTCGCGACGGCGGCCCGCCGCTCGGCTGCCTTGGCTTCGCGGTCGTCGCGGGATGCTTTGCCAGAGGTCATCGTCCGGTCTCCTTCTCGGTCAACGGTTCGGTGTCAGTCATGGGGTCCCTGCCCGCGGACGGGGTGTGGTCGATCGAGAGGCGGCTGGCCGGCCAGACCACCAGGAACGCGGCCGCCAGCAGCAGCCCGACGTCCCGCGCGATCTCCTGCGCGTACTTGGTCTGGTTGGCCGCGACCGTTCCGCCACCGCCGAAGCAGCCGCAGTCGATGGTCAGGCCGCGAGCCCACGCGGAGGAGATGCCGATGATGAAGGCCAGCATCAGCAGGCCTGCCACCGCGGCGGCGAAGCGGGTCGCCAGACCGACGAGCAGCAGCACCCCGACGATGATCTCGAGCAGCGGCAGGGCGTGGCCGACGGACGGCACGACCGACTCGGGCAGCAGCTGGTAGGCCCGGACCGCCCGGACGGACGCGGCGGGCTCCGGCAGCTTCAGCCACCCAGCGACGATGAGCACCCCGGCCAGCACGAGGCGCAGCACGGTGGCCAGCCACAGCCGCCAGGCCGGGGCGTAGTCGGTGCTCACGGCGCCTCCCGCTGCCGACGCTTCGCCAGCACGATCGTGCCGGCGCTGAGCGCCGCGCCCACGATCAGCACCAGCAGCAGGACCCGTCCTGGGCCGCCTGCCTGGTCCTCGTCCTCGTGCGCGCTCGAGGACGACGGTACCGGGGTGGCGGTGGTCGAGGACGGATCCGCGCTCGGGGTGGCGCTGGGCGTGGCGCTGGGCGTGGCGCTCGCAGTGGTACCCAGCGACGTGAAGTGGAACGTCCCCGAGACCGGGTGACCGTCGTCCGAGGCCACCCGCCAGGTGGCGGTGTACCGCCCGGCCGGCAGCGGCTGGTCGAACGTGGTGCTCACCACCGCGCCGTCCACGGCAAGGTGGCCGGGCACCCGTCCCGCGGGTCCGACGACGACGATCCGGTTGCCGCTCCCGACGTCGAGCACCGGCTCGCCGAAGGTGACCCGGACGACGGACGGGCCACTCACCCGGGAACCGTCGGCGGGGGTCGTGCTCTTGAGCTGGTCGTGCGCCTGGGCGGTGGGAGCACCGACCAGGAGGAGGGCGGTGACAAGGGTCAGCAGCGCGGCGAGGGCCGGCCATGGGCGGGCGGGTGCAGGACGGGGCATGGGCGCTCCGGTGGTGCGGCGGCGCGGGTGCGCCGGGACGGGTGAGATGGGTCGGCAGCGGCCGGCCCCCCGCACGCGGGGGCGCTCAGCCGCAGGCGAGCGCGGGCGGCCCGCGCCGCCCGATTGCCGTGCGGCCCGGGTCCGCCGGCCCGGTCACCCGGACGTCGACCGGTGCCGGACGCCGGACGGCGGGCGCCGCGTCCACCGTGGCGCGGGCCGGGACGAGCGACCCGGAGGTGAGGTAGGTGCGGGCGAGGGTGGCCAGCTGCCACAGCGCCCGCTCGCCGCGGGCCAGCAGCGCGCTGGTGAGCAGCACGGCCAGGACGTGCGCGACCGGCATCGCCAGGCCACTCATCCCACCGGCGCTCGACGAGGTTGCCGGGTGCGACGCGGTGGCCGCCGCGCTCACCCCCTGCGCGCAGGCCGCCGCACCGTGGTGGTGACCGGACAGCACGATGCCGCCGACGTCGCAGCCGTGCCCGCCGGTCAGCGAGAACCAGACGTGCAGCAGCCCCTGCATCGCGACCAGGCCGGCCCCGATGCCGAGGCCGCCGATCCGGCGCCCCGTCGCGGCGACCGCCACGCAGCCGACGCCGACCACCGCGGTGAGCAGGGCGAGCGGAGCGGGCAGCGGACCACCGGCGATGGTGTGCGCGGCGAGCGACAGGCTCACCGCGGCCAGCGCGAAGGCACCCGCGCGCACGGCGCGTGGCCCTCCGGTGGTCGGGGCCACCGCCGCACTGGTCACCCGGCTACGGTAGCCGCCGGCCCGGCTGGCGTTCCGCCCGCTTGCCCCACAGCGCGAGCCGGCCCCCCATGCTGAGCGCGCGCAGCCGGCGCTGGGTGTCCCGCCGGACCTTCTGGGTGGCGACCACGAGCAGCTGGTCGCCCCGGCGCAGCACGGTGCGGTCGCCCGGCACGAAGCTCTCGCCCTCGCGGACGACCAGGGCGATGTTCGCGCCGCGGGGCAGCCGCAGCTCGAAGACCTCCAGGCCGTGCAGCCGCGAGTCCTGCCCGATCCTGACCTGCAGGATCTCGGCGCCCAGCTCGTCCAGCGGGGCGGACTCGACAGCCAGGTCGCGGCTGTCCATCGTGTGCTCGACCCCCAGCTTGCGCGCCATGAACGGCAGCGTGGGGCCCTGCACCAGGGTGAACACGACGACCAGGACGAAGACCAGGTCGAACAGCCACTCCACCCCGGGCACACCGGTGGTCACCGGCACGGTGGCCAGCACGACCGGGACGGCGCCGCGCAGGCCCGCCCAGGACAGGAACGCCTGCTGGCGCCACGGCATCCGGAACGGCGTGAGCGAGACGAGCACGGACAGCGGTCGGGCGAGCAGCAGCAGCACCGCGCCGAGGGCCAGGGCGGGCCACAGCTGGTCGCGCAGGTCGCTCGGCGACGCGAGCAACCCGAGCAGTACGAACAGGCCGATCTGGGCGAGCCAGCCGACGGCCTCGGCGAAGCCGCGGACCGCCGCCCGGTGCGGCATCTCGGCGTTCCCGAGCACCAGCCCCGCCACGTAGACCGCGAGGAAGCCGGAGGCGTGCAGGTTCGCGCCGAGGGCGTAGGCGGTGATGGTCAGCGCGAGCACGGCCAGCGAGGTGAGCGCGGACGACGGGAGGGCGAGCCGGCGCAACCCCTGGGCCCCGAGCCAGCCGATGGCCAGGCCGATCGCAGCGCCCGCGGCGAGCTCGAACACGCCGAGCGCGACCAGCTCGTACCAGGTGTGGTGCGCGCCGTGGCTGGTCGCCTGCTCGGACAGCACCACGACCAGCAGCACGACGGGGGCGTCGTTCAGCCCGGACTCGGCCTCCAGCACCCCGGCCAGCCGCGGGTGGATCGGCACCCGGCGCAGCACCGAGAACACGGCGGCGGCGTCGGTGGAGGAGAGCACGGCACCGACGAGCATGGCCACGGTCCAGGGCAGGTCGAGCAGCAGGTGCGCGGCGGCGCCGACGACCAGCACCGACACGAGGACGCCCACGGTGGCCAGCACGGACGCCGGTGCGAGGGCGTGCCGGACCGTCGTCCAGCGGGTGGTCAGGCCGCCCTCGGCCAGGATCAGCGCCAGCGCGCTGAAGCCGAGCACCTGGGTGAGCTCCTGGTTGTCGAACTTGATCCCCAGCGGGCCGGCCTCGCCCAGCACCACGCCGAGCCCGAGGTAGAGCAGCAGCGAGGGCAGCCCGGAGGACAACGAGAACCGCACCGCGGCGACGGCCACCAGCACCACCACGGCGCCCACGAGCAGCGACTGGTTGAGCAGGTCGACTGTCACCAGCCGTGCCCAGTTCGTGAGGTCACTCGCGGCCTCCAGTGTCCGGTGCGGGGGTGCAGGTGGCTTAGTCTCGCAGCGTGGCCCGCCTGAACCCGATCGTTCGTGTCCTCGTCGTCGTCTGCGCCGCGCTCGTCGTGGTCGCGCTGGTGGCCACGATCGCCGTCACGACGGTGGTCCGGCGGTCCTTCCCGGACCGCGGCGGGGACGTCGACGTGCCCGGCCTGAGTGCCCCGGTCACCGTGCTGCGCGACGACCAGGGCGTGCCCCAGGTGTACGCGGACACCGCCGACGACCTGTTCGCCGCGCAGGGCTACGTGCAGGCCCAGGACCGCTTCTTCGAGATGGACCTGCGCCGGCACATCACCGCGGGCCGGCTCTCGGAGCTGGTGGGGGAGAGCAAGGACGCGTTGGACGCCGACAAGGTCGTGCGCACCCTGGGCTGGCGGCGGGTCGCCGAGCAGGAGCTGCCGCTGCTGTCCCCGTCGAGCCGGCAGTACCTGCAGGCGTACGCCGACGGGGTCAACGCCTACATCTCGGGCCGCTCGACGTCCGAGCTCGGCGTGGAGTACGCGGTGCTGGACCTGCAGCTGCCCGACTACCACGTGGAGCCGTGGACGCCGGTGGACTCGCTGGCCTGGCTCAAGGCGATGGCCTGGGACCTGAAGAGCAACTACGACGACGAGATCACCCGGGCCCGGCTCTCGGCGTACCTGTCCACCCGGCGGATCGAGCAGCTGTACCCGCCGTACCCGACCAAGGACCACGCGCCGATCCTGTCCGAGGCCGACACCGCGACCGGTTCGACGGTCGGCGCCGGCAGCGCGGCCGCCGTTCCGTCCGGCACCGTGCGGGCCGCGCAGGCGCCGTCCGGGCGCTCGGCCCTCGCGCTGGCCCAGAAGGCGCTCGCGTCGGTGCCCGAGCTGATGGGCCGCGGTGACGGCATCGGCTCCAACTCCTGGGTCGTCGCGGGGTCGATGACCAAGAGCGGCAAGCCGATGCTGGCCAACGACCCGCACCTGTCGCCGGCGATCCCCAGCCTCTGGTACCAGATGGGCCTGCACTGCCGCACGGTCAGTGCCCAGTGCCCGTTCGACGTGGCCGGGTTCACCTTCTCCGGGACGCCGGGCGTCATCATCGGCCACAACGCCCGGGTCGCCTGGGGGTTCACCAACCTCGCGCCCGACGTCACCGACCTGTTCCTCGAGCGTCTCGTCGGCGACAAGGTCGAGTACGACGGCCGGTACACCCAGGTGGAGTCCCGGGAGGAGACGATCAAGGTGCGCGGCGGGGACGACGTCCCGCTGACCGTCCGCACCACCCGGCACGGGCCGCTGCTGTCCGACGTCCTCGACGACGTGAAGGACGCCGGCCGCGACTACCGGGACAACGACGCCGAGGCGCCGACGTACGACGTCGCGCTGTCCTGGACGGCGCTGAGCCCGGGGCGGACCGCGGACGCGATCTTCGCCATCGACACCGCGACCGACTGGCCGTCGTTCCGCGCCGCGGCCGCACAGTTCGAGGTGCCGTCGCAGAACCTCGTGTACGCCGACGTCGACGGCAACATCGGCTACCAGTCCCCGGGCAAGGTCCCGGTGCGCGAGGGCTTCGACGGCCGCTGGCCGGTGCCGGGCTGGTCCAGCCGCTACCGGTGGGCCTCGTACGTCCCGTTCGCGCAGATGCCGTCCGTCGAGAACCCGCCCGAGGGTTTCGTGGTGACCGCGAACCAGCAGGTCCAGGCTGCGGACGACCCGTACCTGACCCAGGACTGGTCCTACGGCTACCGCTCGCAGCGGATCCGGGACCTGCTGCAGGGCCGCACCGGGCTGACCGCCGCGGACATGGCGAAGATCCAGTTCGACAACCGCAACGGCATGGCGCCCACGCTCGTGCCGCTGCTGCTGGCCACGGACCTGTCGGACGACGCGTTCACCCGCGAGGCGCAGCAGCTGCTCAAGGGCTGGAACTACACCCAGCCACCAGACTCCGCGGCCGCCGCGTACTACAACGCGGTGTGGCGCAACCTGATGCGGCTGGGCTTTGACGACGAGCTCGGGGACGACCTGCAGGCCGACGGCGGGGACCGCTGGTTCCAGGTCGTCACCACCTTGCTCAAGCGCAAGAGCGACCCGTGGTGGGACAACCGGGCCACGCCGGGCGCCATCGAGAACCGGGACGAGATCGTGCGCCAGGCGATGGTGTCGGCGCGGCTGGAGCTGACCCGCCAGCTCGGCAAGGACGCGTCGCGCTGGCAGTGGGGCCGGCTGCACCGGCTCGAGCTCGAGCACACGCCGCTGGGCGGCCCGTCGGTGCCGGGGCCGATCCGGGCCATGGTCAACCGCGGCCCGATCGAGCTCGGCGGCGGGTCCGGCCTGGTCGACGCCACCGGGTGGAACGCGGCCGAGGGCTACGAGGTGACCGCCGTGCCGTCGATGCGGATGGTGGTGGACCTGTCCGACCTCGACAAGTCGACCTGGGTGAACCTGACCGGCGCGTCCGGGCACGCCTACGACGCGCACTACGACGACCAGGTCGACCACTGGGCCACCGGCCGCAGCTACCCCTGGCCCTTCACCCAGGCCGCGGTCAAGGACGCCAGCTCGGACGAGCTCACGCTCAAGCCGGGGAGCTGAGCCAGGCGACGCCGTCCACCGTGACCACCACGTGCACCGGTCGGTCGTGCGGCTCGCGGGGGAGCGGGTCGTCGAGCAGCTCGCCGGGGTGCAGCACCGCGACGACCAGTGTCCCGGGCGCGGTGCGGGCCAACGCCCGGTCATAGCTCCCGCCGCCCTGACCGAGCCGGGTGCCCCGGCGGTCCACCGCCAGCGCGGGAACCAGGACGACGGCCGCCGCGGCGATCGCGGTCGCGCCGAGCAGGCGACCGGTGGGCTCCGGGACGTCGACCACGGCGCTCGTCCGGCGCTCGCCGCCGTCCACGGCCCAGTCCAGGTCGAGGTCTGGTCGGACGACGGGCAGCAGCACCCGCCGACCCGCGGCCCGCCACCGAGCGAGCAGCGGCCCGGTCGACGGCTCGTCCCCGCGCGAGGCGAAGGCCGCCACGGTGCTGGCGGCCCGGACCGGCGCGAGGGACTCGACGACGTCCGCGAGTCTGTCGCCGTCCGCTCCTGCGGCGGTATCCTCGCGGGAGCGGCGCACGTCCCGACGTTGCCGCCGAAGTTCTGGCTTGGACGGGGCTGTACCGGGGCGGTCCTGTTCGGATGTTGGTGAAAAGTTCGTGATGAACACCCCTTTGTGTCCCGAATTGCCAGGTGCGCCGTGACGTCGCTCGGCCTTTCATGCCACCATGCCACGACATCGCGCGCGCGAGCCTGCCGCAACTTTCGGGGATGGAGGGGGACATGAAGTCGGTTCGCAGCCGCCTGGCCGTGGTGCTGGGTGTCGTGCTGCTGATCCCGGCCCTCGCCGCCCTCCTCGCGATCGGCGTGCTCGCTCCCCGCCAGGTCAACCAGGCCGCGGGTCTGTCGATGACCCAGGCGGCGAGCTCGGTGGGCGCTGCGCTCCAGGCCCGGTGCCTGGCCATGGGCGAGGCCGCCCGCGTGCTCGCCCTGCAGGCCCGCACGCAGAAGCTGCAGATCGCGGCTCGCAACGCGATCTCCCGCCAGTCCGACGGCTTCTCGATGTTCGTGAAGGACGGCAAGGTCGTCGCGTCCGCCGGCACGACCCCGGACATGCCGGTCTCCGAGCTGCTCACCTCGTCCTGCTCCAAGGCCAGTGCCATCGGCGTGCAGCCGCTGGTGCCGACCGGGCTGCCCGTCGTGTCCGAGGTCGTCCAGGCGGTCGACGCGAAGGACAACGAGCTCGGCACCGCGATCGTCGGCCAGGTCTACGACCAGCAGCGGCTCAACGCGCTGGCGGCCGTGCTCGGCCTGCCGTCGGAGACCGACCTCGCGCTGGCCTGCCCCCAGGGCCGAGGCGTCTCCACCCAGACCGGCGCGCTGGGCGCCAAGCTGCGGATGGCGGCGGCGTCCAGCCCCGGCGTGCGGGACATCGAGGACCGCAAGGTCGCGATCTCCACCAAGGCGCAGGGTCAGTACTGCGGCGTCGCGGCCGCCATCGCCGCGCCAGGTCTGGCGCTCACCCAAGGCTGGCTTGCCCTCGCCCTGGTGCTCGCCCTGGTGATCGGCATGCTGCTCGTGGTCCGGCTGGCGGCGAGCCTGACCCGGCCGGTGCTGGCGCTCACCGAGGCCGCCGAGCGGGTGGCCCGCGGTGACCTCAGCACCCGGCTGCCCGCCGCGGGGCAGGACGAGCTGGGCCGGCTGTCCGGCGCCTTCAACCACATGACCGACGAGCTGGAGCTCAAGCTCACCGAGCTGGAGCGCAGCCGGAACCTGCTGCGCGAGAACGTCGCACGCCTCGGCGACACGCTGGAGCGCACCCACGACCTGGAGGGGCTGCTGGGCACGGTGCTGTCGGCCGCGGCGTCCGCGACCGAGTCCCAGCGGGCCACCGCCTGGCTGGTCGAGGGCGGCTCCGTCGTGGCGCGCGCGTCGGTGCCGGCCGGCGCCCCCCGCGCGGTCGTGCGCCGGCTGCCGCTGGGCGGCGACCTGGCCGGCGAGGTGGCCGTGGACGGCATGCCGCGGCGCCTGGGGCACGGCCACGAGGACTCCACGACGGTGCTCGGTGGGCCCGCGCTCGCCGCCCCGCTGCGTCGCGGGCACCACACGGTCGGGGTGATCGTGGTGGAGCGCGAGCCCTCGCGCCCGGCCTACGACACCGACGCCGAGGCGATGCTGGTCTCGCTGGCCGGCCCGGCCGGCATCGCGGTCGACAACGTGCTGCTGCACCGCGAGGCCCAGCGGCTGTCGGTGACCGACCCGCTGACCGGCGCCGGCAACCTGCGGCACATGACCACGACGCTGGCCCGCGAGGTCGAGCGCGCGAGCCGGTTCGAGCGGCCGCTGTCGGTGCTGCTGCTGGACCTGGACCACTTCAAGAACGTGAACGACACCTACGGGCACACGGTCGGGGACGCCGTCCTGCGCGAGCTCGCCCGGCGGTTGGCCAGCGTGGTGCGCGAGGTCGACACCGTGGCCCGGTACGGCGGCGAGGAGTTCGTCGTGGTCACCCCCGAGACCGACACCGAGGGCGCCGAGCACCTGGCCGAGCGGATCTGCGAGGCCGTGCGCGAGGAGCCGTTCATCGTCGGCGAGGACAGCGTGGACGTCACCGTGTCCGTCGGCATCTCCTCCCTGCCGATGCACGGGTCGGCGAGTGGCGACCTGGTGCGGGCCGCGGACGACGGGCTGTACGCCGCCAAGCGGGCGGGGCGAAACCAGTGGCAGGTCGCCGCGACGTCGCACGTTCCGCCCCAGGGCCTGGCCGCAGGGGAGGAGCCGGTCCTGGACCGGTGACTTCCTCGACACGTCGCCGTCACCGGCTGCCGCTAGCCTGGCCCGCATGAGCGACGAGCGCCCGGTCCGCAAGGCCGTCATCCCCGTGGCCGGTCTGGGAACCAGGTTCCTGCCCGCCACCAAGGCGATCCCGAAGGAGATGCTGCCGGTCGTCGACAAGCCGGCCATCCAGTACGTGGTGGAGGAGTCGGTCAAGGCCGGCCTGAGCGACGTGCTGATGGTCACCGGCCGCAACAAGGGCGCGCTGGAGGACCACTTCGACCGCAGCTGGGAGCTCGAGCAGGCGCTGGAGGCGAAGGGCGACGAGTTCCGGCTGGAGCGCGTCCGGGACGCCGCGGTGCTGGCCGACGTGCACTACGTCCGCCAGGGCGACCCGAAGGGGCTCGGCCACGCGGTGCTGTGCGCCGCGCAGCACGTCGGCGACGAGCCGTTCGCGGTGCTGCTCGGCGACGACCTGATCGACGCGCGGGACACCCTGCTCGAGACGATGCTCGGGGTGCGAGCCGAGCACGGTGGCAGCGTGATCGCACTGCTCGAGGTGCCGCCGGACCAGGCGCACCTCTACGGCTGCGCGGCCATCGACGAGCGTGCCGACGAGGGCGCGGACGTCGTCCGGGTGACCGGGTTGGTGGAGAAGCCCGCCCCCGAGGACGCCCCGAGCAACCTGGCGCTGATCGGGCGCTACGTGATCGACCCCGCGGTCTTCGAGGTGCTGCGGCACACCGCTCCCGGCCGGGGCGGCGAGATCCAGCTGACCGACGCGCTGCAGGAGCTGGCTGCGATGGCTCCCGAGGACGGCGGCGGGGTGCGCGGGGTGATCTTCCGCGGCCGCCGCTACGACACCGGCGACCGGCTCAGCTACCTGCAGGCCGTGGTCCAGCTCGCCGAGGGCCACCCGGAGTTCGGGAAGGACTTCAGCAGCTGGCTGAGGTCGCGCCCGTGATCGGCGTCGAGGACCACCTGCAACGGTGCCTCGACGGTGTGCAGCCCCTCGACCCGATCGACCTGGCGCTGCTCGAGGCGCAGGACTGCGTGCTCGCCGAGGACGTCGTGAGCCCGATGGACGTCCCCGGCTTCGACAACTCCGCGATGGACGGCTACGCGGTGCTCGCCGCCGACGTGGCGGCGGCGTCGTCCGAGCACCCGGTGGAGCTGCCCGTGGTCGGCGACATCCCGGCCGGTTCGACCACGGCGCAGCACCTGGCCGCGGGGCAGACGATGCGGATCATGACCGGGGCGCCCCTGCCGTCCGGCGCCCAGGCCGTCGTCCCGGTCGAGCTCAGCGACGGCGGCGTGCGCACGGTGCTGCTCAGTGCAGCGGCGCCGTCCGGGCAGCACGTGCGCGTGGCCGGCAGCGACGTCCGAGCCGGTGACCGCGTGCTGAGCGCGGGCACGCTGCTCGGCCCGACCCAGCTCGCCCTGCTGGCGGCCGTGGGCCGCGCCCGGGTCAAGGTGCACGCGCAGCCGCGGGTGGTGGTGCTGTCCACCGGCAGCGAGCTGGTCGACCCCGGCGTGACGCCCGGTTTCGGCCAGGTGGTCGACAGCAACGGCATCATGCTGACCGCGGCCGCGATCGACGCCGGCGCCCGGCCGTACCGGGTCGGGGTGGTGCGCGACGAGGCCGGCACGTTCCTGCAGACGCTGACCGACCAGCTGGTGCGCGCCGACCTCGTGGTCACCACCGG
Organism: Angustibacter luteus; assembly: GCF_039541115.1. Taxonomy (NCBI): domain Bacteria; kingdom Bacillati; phylum Actinomycetota; class Actinomycetes; order Kineosporiales; family Kineosporiaceae; genus Angustibacter; species Angustibacter luteus. Next base: position 67,159 of record NZ_BAABFP010000008.1, on the reverse strand, counting down.
CGGGGTCAGCGCCGGCGCCTACGACACGGTGAAGGAGGTGCTGCGCGGCCTGGGCACCGTCTGGTTCGGCAAGGTCGCGATGCAGCCCGGGATGCCGCAGGGCTTCGGCACGGTCGGCCCCGACGCGACGCCGATCTTCACCCTGCCCGGCAACCCGGTGAGCTCCTACGTGTCCTTCGAGATGTTCGTCCGGCCGGCGATCCGCAAGATGGCCGGCCACCGGGGCCTGTTCCGGCGCAGCGAGATGGCGACGGCGCTGGAGGGATGGTCCTCGCCACCCGGCAAGCTGCAGCTCGCCCGCGCCGAGCTCGGCACGGCCGAGGACGGGTCGCGGGTGGTCCGGCTGTCCGGCGCACAGGGCTCGCACGTGCTGGGTGGGCTGGCCCGGGCCAGCGCGCTGGTCGTGGTGCCCGAGGCGGTGACCCGGGTCGAGGCGGGTGACGAGGTGCGCTGCCTGGTGCTGGACCGGCGGGCCCGATGAGCGAGCAGCAGCCCGAGGGCCAGCCCGAGCAGGCGCGGCTCACCCACGTCGACGCGCGCGGGGCGGCGCGGATGGTCGACGTGTCCGGCAAGCCGGTGACCGCGCGGTCGGCGTCGGCCCGCGGCCGGGTGCTGCTCTCGCCCGCCGCGGTCGCCGCGCTGCGCGACGGTGAGGTACCCAAGGGGGACGCGCTCGCGGTCGCCCGGATCGCCGGGCTGCAGGCCGCCAAGCTGACGCCGACCCTGGTGCCGCTGGCGCACCCGGTCGCGGTGCACGCGGCGGTCGTGGAGCTGGAGGTCGTGGACGACGGCGTCGAGATCGCCGCGACCGTGCGGACCGCCGACCGGACCGGCATCGAGATGGAGGCGCTCACCTGCGTCACCGTGGCGGCACTGGCGTTGGTGGACATGGTGAAGGCGGTCGACAAGCACGCCCGGATCACCGACGTCCGGGTGACGGCGAAGTCTGGTGGCCGCTCCGGTGACTGGGTCGAGCCCGGCGAGGCGCCGGCGTGAAGGGCCTGGTGATCACGGCGTCCAACCGGGCCAGTGCCGGGGTGTACGCCGACCGCGGCGGTCCGATCCTGGTGGCGGGCCTGCGCGAGCTCGGTCTCGACGTCCCGGACCCGGTGGTCGTGCCCGACGGTGAGCCCGTCGAGCAAGCGCTGCGCACCGCGGTCGCGGACGGCATCGACGTGGTCCTGACCACCGGGGGCACGGGGCTCACGCCGGGGGACCTGACGCCCGAGATGACCCGGCGCGTGCTGGACCGCGAGACGCCCGGCATCGCCGACGCGATCCGGGCTTTCGGTGTCGCCCAAGGGGTTCCGTCCGCGATGCTCTCCCAGGGGGTGGCCGGGATCGCCGGTCGGACCCTGGTCGTCAACCTGCCCGGCTCGACCGGCGGCTGCCGGGACGGGCTCGCCGTCCTGTCGCCCGTGCTGGTGCACGCGGTGGAGCAGATCCGCGGCGGCGACCACTGATGGCCTGGCCGGTCACGCTGTCCGACGGGCTGGTCGGGTTGCGGCCGCTGCGGTTGCGGGACGGCGCCCGCTGGCGCGAGCTGCGGACGGCGAACCGGCACTGGCTCGAGCCGTGGGAGGCGACGCCGCCGGACCCGCAGGCCCCCGGGATGTCCTACGCCCAGCTGGTCCGCGCCCTGGCTCGGGAGGCGCGCGGCGGACGCGGGCTGCCCTTCGCCATCACCTACGGCGAGGTGATGGTGGGCCAACTGTCGGTCAGCGGGATCGGCTGGGGGTCGCTGTGCTCGGCCAACGTCGGGTACTGGGTCTCCGAGCACGTCGCCGGTCGCGGGATCACCCCGACCGCCGTGGCGCTGGCCACCGACCACTGCCTGATCACGCTAGGGCTGCACCGGATGGAGGTGAACATCCGGCCGGAGAACGCCGCGAGCCTGCGCGTCGTCGACAAGCTCGGCTTCCGCGACGAGGGGTTGCGGCGGGCGTACCTGCACATCGACGGGGCGTGGCGGGACCACCGGACCTTCGCCCTCACCCGCGAGGAGCTCGGCCCCGGTGGCCTGCTCGGGCGCTGGCACGACGTCCAGTCACAGAAACCACACGAGTCTCATCCGCGACACACCGAGCCGCCTGCGTGAACACTTGTCGCAGCGCGCCTACCGTCTGTGACCGTGGATCCCAGCAGCCTCATCTTCGTGGTCATCGTGGCCATCTGGGCTGCCTACCTGCTCGGGCACTGGGTTCGGCGTCGCGATCACCTGGCCACCGTCCGGTCCGTCGACCGGTTCTCGGAAGCCATGCGCGTGCTGGAGCGCCGGCCCGCGGTGCGCGCCGTGCCGCTGTCCCGCCCGAACCCCCGCTCGTACGTGGTCGCCCCGTCATCGCGCTCGTCAGCGCGCCCGCCGTCCGACGTCGTGGTGAAGCGCGCGCCGGCCGTGGGGCGTCCGGCGCCGTCACCGGCGTCACCGGTTGTCGCTGAGCGTCCGGTGCGTCCGGCGCGTCCGGCGATCGCGTCGCCGAGGACCCCGGTCCGCGGGCTGGTGCTGCTCGGCCTGCTGGTCGTCACCCCCGTGGTCTGGCTGCTGGTCCCGTTCACCGCGCTGGCCTGGTGGCTCGGCGCGCTGGTCACCGCCGCGCTGGTCGCCATGGTGGGCTGGCAGCGGCACACGGTGCGGCGGGCGCGTGACCAGCGTCGTCGCCAGGCGCGTCAGGAGCTGCGCTCGGCCTCGCTGGCTCGCCGGCAGTCGCGCCGGGACGTCGTCGGACAGGTCGTCGCCGCCAACCGGGACCGCGCCGCCGCAGCCGGCAGCGCCGCCGCGGTGGACGGTGCGTCGTCCGAGGTCGAGTCCGGGCCGGACGACGGCAGCTGGCAGCCCGTGCCCGTGCCGCCCCCGACGTACACGCTCAAGCCCAAGGCTCCCCCCGTCCAGGTCCGCCCGGCGGCGTACTCGAACGACCCCGCCCCGGACGCGCCGGTGGCCGAGCCGGTCAGCGAGCCGGTCGGCGAGCCGGCTGTGGTGGCCGCGGCGGCCGAGGCCGGCGGGTTCGACCTCGACGAGATCCTCGAGCGCCGCATCGCGGCCAACGGCTGACCCGCAACACCGGTGGGGTGTCCGGAGCAGTGGCTCCTGGCTGATAACCTTGTCTGCGGTTCAAGGGGCTGTGGCGCAGCTGGTAGCGCACCTCGTTCGCAACGAGGGGGTCAGGGGTTCGAGTCCCCTCAGCTCCACCCGATCACCTGAGGACGGCGACCTGCATCGAGCGGGTCGCCGTTCCTGCTTTGCCAGGGCGGTTGCGCCGTTTATTCAACCAAAGGGTTGACAACGGCTGGAGGCGGCCGTAGCGTCGTCCTCAACCAAACGGTTGACGAAGGAGGCGTCGTGGCGGACGACCAGCTCTCCCGGGTGTTCGCGGCCCTCGCCGACCCGATCAGGCGTGACCTGGTGGCCCGGCTGGCCACCGCGGACGCCACGGTCGGCCAGCTGGCCGAGCCCTACGACGTCTCGGTCCAGGCCGTGTCCAAGCACCTCAGGGTGCTGGAGGACGCCGGGCTGGTCAGCGGCAGCAAGGACGCGCAGCGCCGGCCGCGGCACCTCGAGGCGGAGGTGTTCGACCTCATGACGAAGTGGATCGAGCGATACCGGAAGGAGGCCGAGGAGCGCTACCGCCGCCTCGACGCCCTGCTCGACCAGATGGACGACGACGGCACGGTCCGCACGACCGGCCCCGACCAGGCAGGAGCAGCATCGTGACCACCACCGCAACGCACGAGACCCGCATCGAGGCCGACCCGAAGCTGCCGACCGTGAAGGTGGTCCGCGACTTCGACCACCCGCGGGACAAGGTCTTCCGCGCCTGGACCGACCCCGAGCTGGTGGCCCGCTGGATGGGTCCGCGCAACCTCGAGATGACGATCGAGCACTGGGACCTGCGCACCGGCGGCAGCTACCGCTACACGGCCTGGCGCGAGGGCGAGCGGATCGCCGGCTTCTGGGGCTCGTTCCACGACGTCCGCGAGGACCGCATCGTGCAGACCTTCAGCTTCGACGGCGCACCGGACGGCGTCAGCCTGGACACCCTGACGCTCGAGGACCTCGGCGACGGGCGCACCCGCACGACCGTCCTGTCGGTCGTCGAGTCGATGGAGATCCGCGACATGATCATGGCCAGCGGCATGGACGTCGGCGTCGTCGAGGGCTACGAGCAGCTCGACGAGCTGCTCGCCGGGGGCTGACCAGGGCTGTGGTGGTGGGGCGCCGGGATGCGGGCGGCCCTGGCGTCCGCGAGGATCGCTAGGTCCGCCCGTACGTCCGCACCCGAGGAGTCGACCGGTGACCACCGTTCCCACCATCACGTTGAACGACGGGCGCGCGATCCCCCAGCTGGGGTTCGGCGTCTTCCAGATCGACCCGGCGCAGACGGCGCAGGCCACCCGGGCCGCCCTCGACATCGGCTACCGGCACATCGACACGGCCCAGATGTACGGGAACGAGCGCGAGGTGGGCCAGGCCGTGAGCGAGAGCGACCTCGACCGCGAGGACGTGTGGATCACCAGCAAGCTGAACAACGGTTTCCACCGTCCGGACGACGCCCGCCGGGCCTTCGACCGCACGCTGGAGGCGCTCGGCTCGGACTACGTCGACCTGTTCCTGATCCACTGGCCGCTGCCGACGCGCTACGACGGCGACTTCGTCTCCACCTGGAAGGTGCTGGAGGAGTTCGCCAAGGACGGTCGGGCGCGGTCGATCGGGGTCTCCAACTTCCAGGTCGCGCACCTTCAGCGGCTGGCGGCCGAGACCGACACGGTGCCGGCGGTCAACCAGATCGAGGTGCACCCGTTCCTGACCAACGAGCAGGTGCGCGCGTACGGCCACGACCACCAGATCGTCACCGAGGCGTGGTCACCGATCGCCCAGGGTGGCGTGCTGGACGACGAGGCGATCACCGCTGTCGCCGAGCAGGTCGGGCGCACCCCGGCGCAGGTCGTGCTCCGCTGGCACATCCAGCGCGGTGACGTGATCTTCCCCAAGTCCGTGACGCCGGAGCGGGTGAAGGAGAACTTCGAGCTGTTCGACTTCGAGCTGGACGACGCCCAGCTCGCGGCGGTCGGCGGCCTCGACCGCGGGGAGCAGGGGCGCACCGGCCCCAACCCCGACGAGTTCGACTACATCCCCGACTGAGCCGCATCACCCGTGCGGCGACCGGCCTAGAGCACGCCGCGGGGGCGGAACTGGATGCTGATCCGCGGGCCGACGGCCTTGGTGGTCTTCGGGATCGCGTGGTCCCAGGTGCGCTGGCACGACCCGCCCATCACGACCAGGTCGCCGTGCCCGAGCGGGAAGTGGTGCGTCGGGCCGCCGCCACCGGTCGGGCGTAGCGCGAGGGTGCGGGCGGTGCCGACCGACAGGATGGCGACCATGGTGTCGTGCGTGGCGCCGCGGCCGAAGCGGTCGCCGTGCCAGGCCACGCTGTCGCGACCGTCCCGGTACAGGCACAGGCCGGCGGTGACGAACGGCTCGCCGAGCTCATCGGCGTAGCGGGCGTCCAGCATGGAGCGAGCCGTCGTCAGGATCTCGTGCGGCAGGGCGTCGCCCTCCCCGTAGTGGCTGAGCAACCGGGGGACGTCGACCACCCGCTCGTACATCTGCCGGCGCTCGCCATGCCACGGGACGTGCTCGACCAGGTGGTCGAACAGAACGTCGGACCCGGCCAGCCAACCCGGCCGCAGGTCGACCCAGGCGCCGTCACCCAGCATCGTCCGCCGCATCGACCCCAGCGAGCGCAGCTCGAGCTCGTCGCCGACGTCCAGCAGGGAGCCCTGGAGCCCGCCCTGCAGGGCGGCGTGCACGGTGGCCGTCATGCCGCCCCACGTTACCTGAAATCGAACTGGTGTTCTAGTCTGCGCCGGCCTGCACGAGGAGGAAGGCGCGCTCGGCGTCGTTGTCGGTGAGATCCGACGCGGCGAGGTACGCCGCCCGCGCCTCGCCGTCGCGGCCCAGCCGACGCAGCAGGTCCGCGCGCACCGCGTGCCACAGGTAGTACTGCGGCAGCTCGACGTCGTCGACCAGCGCCAGCCCGGCCGCCGGCCCCTGCACCTCCGCCACGGCGACCGCCCGGTTCAGCGCGACGACGGGGGTGGGGGCCACAGCCAGCAGGTCGTCGTACAGGCGCAGCACCGCACGCCAGTCGGTCGCGGCCAGGGTCAGGGCGTCGCTGTGCACCGCCTGGATCGCGGCCTGCAGCTGGTACGTCCCCGGCCGGCCGCGCCGCAGGCAGCGGCGCACCAGGTCCTGGCCCTCGCGGACCAGCCCGGCGTCCCACCGCGACCGGTCCTGCTTGTCGAGCGGCACCAGCGCGCCGTCCGGACCGACCCGCGCCGGCTCCCGGGACCGCACCAGCAGCATCAGGGCGAGCAGGCCCAGCGCCTCGGGCTCGTCCGGCATGAGCTCGACGAGCAGCCGGGCCAGCCGCACGGCCTCGGCGGCGAGGTCGGTCCGCGCCAGCTCCGCTCCCGAGCTGGCGGTGTAACCCTCGTTGAAGACCAGGTAGATCACGGCGAGCACCCCGCCGAGCCGCTCCGGCAGGTCCGCCTCGCGGGGCACCCGGTAGGGGATGCGGGCGTCCCGGATCTTGCCCTTCGCCCGCACCAGCCGCTGAGCCATCGTCGGCTCGGGCACGAGGAACGCCCGGGCCACCTCCGCGGTGCTCAGGCCGCCCAGCAGCCGCAGGGTGAGCGCGACCTGGGCGGGGCGGGCGAGCGCCGGGTGGCAGCAGGTGAAGAGCAGGCGGAGCCGGTCGTCGCGCACGGCGCCCTCCTCGACGGGCTCGTCCTGAGCGTGCAACAGCGCGGCCTGCGCCTGCCGGTCGGCCCGGGTCGCCTCGCGGCGCAGCCGGTCGATGGCCCGCCGGCGGGCGGTGGTGATGATCCAGCCGGCCGGGCTGGGCGGCAGCCCGTCGTCCGGCCACCGGGCCACCGCCACCGTGAACGCCTCCTGCACGGCCTCCTCGGCGAGGTCGATGTCACCCAGGACGCGGACCAGCACGGCCACCGCCCGCCCGTACTCGGCCCGGAAGACCTGCTCGATCCCGGACGCCGAGACCACGGACCGCTCAGTCCGTCTGCCAGGAGAAGGGGCGGACCTCGATGGGCAGCGTGGTCGCCCGGGTCAGCTTGCGACCCCACTCGAGCGCGGCGTCCAGGTCGGGCGCCTGCACGATGGTGAAGCCGCCGAGGTACTCCTTGGCCTCCAGGAACGGGCCGTCGGTGGTGAGCACCTCGTCACCCTTGGCCCGCACCACGGTCGCGGTGCTGGGGGCGTGCAGCCCGCCGGCGAACACCCACGCGTCCGCGGCGCGCATCTCGGCGTTGAGCTCGTCGAGGTTGCGCTGGATCTGGTCCAGGAACTCCTGGTCGGGCATGGGGCCCTCGGGCTGGTACACGCTGAGCAGGTACTGCTGCATGTCGCACCTCCTAGGTCGATCAGGTCGGTCGGTCACCCCTTACACGAACGGCGACCGGCCGGATCGACACCTGCGCTCGATCCTGCCCTCAGCCCGTCCCGCGGTCGCGCAGCGTCGCCACGGCGATGAGCACGGACGACGCCGTCCAGGCCAGTGGTGCCGGTCCGGCCGGCGAGCCGTCGCCCAGGACCTTCTCGGGCAGGCTGCCCCACGGGACGCGGTGCCAGTCCAGCCAGTCCAGCCAGTGCTCGGCGCGGGTCTGGTCGCCCGAGGCGGCGGCGGTCAGCGCGACCAGGCCGACCTCTGGCGTCCACGAGATGCCGTCGTTCTTCCACGAGGTCCCCGGGGCGAGGCCGCCCGCGGGGCGCTCGGCGTCGCGCTGGTACTTGCGCCACGCGCGGACGACGTCGGCTCGCGGGTGCTCGACGAACGGCGGCATCAGGAAGGTGATGGCGGCGTCCACGCCACCGCCCGCGGGATAGCGCTGAAAACCCTTGCGGGCGAAGGTCTGGTAGAGCACGCGCTGGTACTGGTCGGCGGCGCCGGAGGCCCTCGTCGCCAGCGCCGGCGACCCGAGCTCGCCGTAGAGCTGGGCCGCGGCGCGCAACCCGAAGAGCACGGGAGCCGCGGTGCCCAGGGTCAGCTTGCGGGTCGGCACCTCCCAGTAGTCCGGTCCCGGTGGCGGCATCGTGGTGCCCGAGAAGGTGAGCCGCATCAGGTAGTCGGACGCCTCGTCGACCATGTCGTAGTGCGCGACCAGCTGAGCCACCCGGGCGTCGTCGTCCTTCGTCTGCGCGAGCACCTGCGCGGTGCCCCACAACGCCCAGGCCGCGCCGTCCGACTGGCGCTCACGGGCGTCCGGCGAGCCGGTGCCGTCCGGGCGGTAGCGGGCCTCGAAGCCACCGTCGTCCTCCTGCACGCTGCGCAGGAAGTCGATCATCTGCCACGCCTCGCCCACGTGGCCGGTGCGGGCCAGTGCGGCGGCTGCGAAGGCGGCGTCCCGCGGCCACGTGTACGACCAGTACCGGGCCGCGCCGGCGGACATGGAGCCGTTCTTGCCGGACAGCTGGCGCAGGTCGACGAGCGCCCAGTGCGTCATGTCCGCCCAGCGTCCCCCCGTGCCGGGGTCGCTGCCCTGGGCCACCCAGGCGTTCTCGGCGGTCGGCCCCTGGGCGGCGGCGCCCTCGGCGGACTTGCCCGTGGGGTCCGTGACCACCCGCCAGGACGACGTGGTGAGCAGCGGTGCGGTGGACTGCGCGGACCCGGCGAGCAGGCCCTGCCAGACCAGCGACCCGGTCACGGCCGCGACGAGCGCGGCGAAGAGGGCACGCCGGCGACGGCCCTGGCGGGGCCAGGGCCGCCAACCGCGGGACTGCGTCACGTGCGCCTCAGTTCCTGGGAGCTCGAATGGTGGGAGCTCAGATCCAGCTCGGGAACCACATGCGCGCCGCCCACTGCGCGTACGGGATGACCTGTGCGGTCAGGACCGGCCAGAAGAAGAAGAACAGCATGACGCAGATCACCACGTACGAGCCACTCACCACTGCGCCGACCAGGCGTCGGGTGGGGCTCGCGGTGCGCGGGCCGAGCACCATACCGAGCACGTAGGTCACGCCCAGCACCATCCACGGCACGAACGCGATCGCATAGAACGAGTAGATGGTCCGGTGCTGGAACGCGAACCAGGGCAGGTACCCGGCGGTCAGCCCGGCCAGGATGGCGCCGGCCCGCCAGTCGCGCCGCAGGGCCCACATCGCGAGCAGCACGAAGACCGCCGCCACGCCGCCCCACCACAGCGTCGGCGTCCCGATGGAGGTGATCGCCTTGCTGCACTGGTCGACGAGGCAGCCCTCCTGGCCCTTGGTCTTGCCCTCGTAGAAGAACGAGGTGGGCCGGCCCTGGATCATCCACGACCATGGATTCGTCTTGTATGGGTGGTCACTGAAGAGCGTGACGTGAAAGTGGTACATCTCCTGGTGGTAGTGCCAGAGCCCGCGCAGCGCGTCCGGGACCCAGGAGTCGCTCGGATGAGCCTTCGCCCACTCGCGGTCCCAGCCGCCCTTGGTGAGGAACCAGCCGGTCCAGGACGCCAGGTAGGTGAGCAGCGCGATGGGCACCACGGTGAGGAACGCCGGGACGCCGTCCCGCAGCAGCCCGCCCGCGAACCAGCGCTCGACGCCGGCGGCCCGGCGCGCCCCGACGTCCCAGAGCACCGTCATCAGCCCGAACGCCGCGAGGAAGTACACGCCCGACCACTTCGTGCCGCAGCACAGGCCCAGGCACAGCGCCGCGAGCAGCCGCCACGGCCGCAGCCCCAGGCCCGGTCCGTACCCCGCCAGCCGCGCGTTCGTCGTCGCTGAGCCGGCGCTCGACCTGGCTCGGGCGACCGCTACCGCCAGCCGTTCCCGCGCGTGGTCCCGGTCGATCAGCAGCGCCCCGAACGCGGCGAGCGCCCAGAACATCACGAACAGGTCGAGCAGCGACGTCCGGCTGTGCACGAAATGGTGACCGTCGAAGGCGATCAGGACGCCCGCGACGCAGCCGAGCAGCGTGGAGCCGAACATCCGTCGGGCGATCCGCGCGGTCATCAGGATCGAGAGCGTCCCGCACAACGCGACCGTGAACCGCCAGCCGAACGAGCTGTCCTGCCCGAAGATCCACTCACCACCGGCGATCATCCACTTGCCGACGGGTGGGTGGACCACGAAGTCGGCCGCCTGCCCCCAGACGTCGGTCGTGCCGTGGGTGAACGCGGTGTCCGGCGTCCCGCTGAAGCTGGGGTCGATCGAGCGCTCGTAGCCGTAGTCCAGGAAGGACGAGCCCTGCTTCACGTAGTACGTCTCGTCGAACACGAGCTGGTGCGGGTTGCCGAGGTGCCAGAAGCGCAGGAACCCACCGACCGCGGTGACCGCCAGCGGGCCGAGCCACCCCCACAACCGGCCGGACGGTCGGTAGCCGACGAGGTGGGTGCGCAGCTTCTCGACGGCAGTGCTCGGCTGCGTCGCGGCGGTCGTCGCAGCGGTGGTCACGGCGCCATCGTAGGCAAGCCGTAGGGTCCGTACATGGACTTGGGTCTGAGCAGTTGCCGGGCGCTGGTCACCGGCGCGAGTCGGGGGATCGGCCTGGGCATCGCGGACGCGCTGGCCGCCGAGGGCGCGGACGTCGCCCTGCTGGCCCGAGGAGCCGAGGGGCTGGCGGCGGCCGCGCGGCAGGTGGGCCGGCACCGCGGACGGGTGGTGACCCGCAAGGTGGACGTCACCGACCACGCGGCCCTCGCCGCCGCCGTCGACTCGGTGGCGGACGAGCTGGGCGGCCTGGACCGGCTCGTCGCCAACGCCGGCGGCACGGTGGGCGGCAACCTGCTGGACAGCAACCCGGCCGACTTCACCGCCACCTTCGAGCTCAACGCCGGGCACGCCGCCGCCCTGGTCAGCGCCGGCTACCCGCACCTGGTGCGCGCCGGCGGCGGGGCCATCGTGTTCGTCACCAGCGTGACCGGCTCGCGGGTCGCGCCGCGCACGACCTACGCGGTCGCCAAGGCCGCCGAGATCCACCTGGCGCGGGTGCTCGCGGACGAGCTGGCCGGCGACCGGATCCGGGTGAACGCGGTCAGCCCGGGAAGCATCCTGTTCCCCGGCGGCGGCTGGGACTCGCTGCGGCTCGGCGACCCCGAGGCCTTCGAGCAGTTCGAGTCCGGCGAGTTCCCCTGGGGCCGCCTCGGCACCGTCGAGGAGGTCGCGGACGTCGTCGCCTTCCTGCTCAGCGAGCGCGCGTCCTGGGTGACCGGCTCGGACGTCGTCGTGGACGGCGGTCAGCACCGGGCCAGCGCACGTCGCTTCGGCGCGCCGTGAGTACTGCCGGCAGCGGCCTGCTCGTGCTCGCCGGCACGCCCATCGGGGACGTCGCCGACGCGCCGCCGCGACTGGCCGCGGCGCTGGCCGGTGCCGACCTCGTCGCCGCGGAGGACACCCGGCGGCTCAGCCGGCTCGTCGGTGCCCTGGGCATCACGCTGGCCGGCCGGGTGCTGAGCTACCACGAGCACAACGAGTCCAAGCGGACGCCGGAGCTGGTCGAGGCGCTCGTCGGCGGCGCCACCGTGGTCGTGGTGACCGATGCCGGAATGCCGTCCGTGTCCGACCCCGGGTACCGGCTGGTCGCCGCCGCGGTGGCCGCCGGGGTGCGGGTCAGTGCCGTGCCGGGCCCGAGCGCCGTCCTCACCGCGCTCGCGGTGAGCGGGCTGCCCGTGGACCGGTTCTGCTTCGAGGGCTTCCTGCCCCGCAAGGCCGGCGAGCGCTCCCGGGCACTGGCCGCGCTGGCTGACGAGCCGCGCACGATGGTCTTCTTCGAGGCGCCGCACCGGCTGGCGGTGTCGCTCGCGGCGATGGCGGCGGCGTTCGGGCCGCAGCGCCCGGCGGCCGTCTGCCGCGAGCTGACCAAGACGTACGAGGAGGTGCTGCGTGGGGGACTGGCCGAGCTGGTCGACTGGGCGCAGTCCGGCGAGGTCCGGGGGGAGATCACCGTCGTGGTGGCCGGCGCCGCGCCGTCCGAGGTTTCGGTGGAGTCCCTGGTCCCGCGCGTGCAGCAGCTCGTCGACTCGGGCGCCCGTCTGAAGGAGGCCGCCGGGGAGGTGGCGGCGGCGTCCGGGGTGAGCAAGCGCGAGCTCTACGACGCCGTCCTCGCCGCCCGCCGCCCGGGGTGAACGTGCATGATCACCGCCGGGCGCGACCGACTCGCCCCCACTCCGCGGTGATCATGCACGTTCGCCCACCGGAGCCGTCCGGATAGGTTGGGGGGATGGAGTTCCGTCGCATTCCCGGCCTGCCGCCGTACGTCTTCACGATCATCGACGGGCTGAAGGTCGAGGCGCGGCGCGCCGGACGTGACGTCATCGACCTCGGCTTCGGCAACCCCGACATCCCCTCGCCCGCGCTGACGGTCGAGAAGCTCGCCGAGGCGGCGCACAACCCGCGCAACCACCGTTATTCCTCCTCCCGGGGTATCCCCAAGCTGCGCCAGGCCGTCGCCGGGCTCTACCAGCGCCGGTTCGGCGTCGAGCTCGACCCGGAGACCGAGGTGATCAGCACCATCGGTGCCAAGGAGGGCTTCAGCCACCTGATGTGGGTGCTGCTGCAGCCGGGCGACGCCGCGCTGGTGCCGTCGCCGTCCTACCCGATCCACATCTGGGGCCCGTACTTCGCCGGGGCGGACGCACGGCAGGTCGGCATCGGCCCCGGCCAGGACTTCGTGGAGAACGTCATGGAGGCCTGGGAGTACGGCTGGCCCAAGCCGCGCGTCGTCGTGCTGTCCTTCCCGCACAACCCCACCACGGCCACCGTGGAGCTGGCCGACCTGCAGCGGCTGGTGGACTGGGCGAAGGAGCGGGACGTCGTCCTGGTGCACGACTTCGCGTACGCCGAGACCGCGTTCGACGGCTGGATGCCGCCGTCGATCCTGCAGTGCGAGGGCGGCCGGGACGTCGCGGTCGAGCTGTACTCGATGACCAAGTCGTTCTCGATGGCCGGCTGGCGGGTGGCCTTCCTGGTGGGCAACCGCGAGGTCGTCGCGGCCCTCGCGAAGCTGAAGAGCTACCTGGACTACGGCACCTTCCAGCCGATCCAGATCGCCGCGACCGTGACCCTCGACGAGGCCGTCGACTACCCGCTCGAGGTCAACGCGATCTACCAGAGCCGGCGGGACGCGCTGTGCGACGGGCTGGACCGGGCCGGTTGGCACATCGAGCGGCCGAGGGGAACCATGTTCGCCTGGGCGCCGATCCCGGAGCCCTACTCGGACATGGGATCCATCGAGTTCGCCACCCACGTGGTGCGCGAGTGCGACGTGGCGCTCTCGCCCGGCGTCGGGTTCGGTGCGCAGGGCGACGGGTACGTGCGGTTCGCGCTGATCGAGAACGAGCAGCGGATCGCCCAGGCCGCCCGCCAGCTCAAGCGGGGGCTCACCCGGCTCGGCTGACCGCTAGGCGCCGAGGCCCTTCTGCGGGTAGATCGACTCGCCGCGGGCCAGCATCTCGACGTACTGGGTGATCCGGCGGGCCCGGGTGTCGGCGCGCTTGGCCTGGCCGATCCGCAGCAGGATCGCGTACCGGTTCTGGCTGGTCAGCTTCTCGAAGGTCGTGGCTGCGGCGGGGTCGAGCCGCAGCGCTGCGGCCAGGTCCTCCGGGACCGTGATCGTGGCCGGACCGGCGTAGGCGGCCTCCCAGCGCCCGTCCGCCTTGGCCGCGTCGACCGCCGCGACGCCGGCCGGTCGCATCCGGCCCTCCTCGGTGAGCCGGGCGATCCGCTCGACGTTGTTCTTCGACCACATGCTGCGGGACCGGCGCGGGGTGAACCGCTGGTACATCGTCGCCTCGTCGCGCCGGTTGACCTGGCCGTCGATCCAGCCCTGGCAGAGCGCCTCCTGCAGCGCCTCCTCGTAGCGCAGGGTGGTCGGCTCGGTGGTGCCCTTCTTCGCGAGCACCAGCCGGACCCCGCGTTCCTCACCGTGGTGCTCGGCGAGCCAGACCCGCCAGGCCTGGACGTCCGGCACCAGCAGCTCGGGCAGCTCGTCAGCCATCGGTGGCCTCCTTCGGGGTCGAGAGGATGCAGAAGGCGTTTCCCTCGGGGTCGCTCATCACCTGCCAGGGGACGTCGCCCTGCGCTATGTCGAGGGGTGCGGCGCCGAGCCCGGTGAGCCGGGTGACCTCGTCGGCCTGCGCGGCGCCGGGCGCCGGCCGGACGTCGAGGTGCAGCCGGTCCAGCCCCTCCGGCGGGGCCAGGGGGCGGTCCTCGACCGGGTACAGCTCGAGGTACACGCCGCCGGGCGAGCGCAGCGCGACCAGCTCGGTGTCGGACCGCTCCCAGCCGGTCGCCGCCTGCCAGAACGTGACCATCCGCTCCGGGTCGACGGCCTGGACGACGACCGCGGCCACCGCACCGGCGGCGTACACCGGTCGGGGCTCGAGCACGCAGAAGAGGTTGCCCTCGGGGTCGCGCAGCACCTCCCACGGCACGTCGCCCTGGCCGATGTCGGCGCGGCTGGCGCCGCTGGCCAGCAGCCGGGTCACGATCTCGCGCTGGTGCTCGGTGTCACGGCTGGCCAGGTCCAGGTGGATGCGGTTGCGGTGCGGTGGTGCGTCCGGCGCGTGCCCGAACACCAGCCGCAGCGGCGGGTCGCCGGCCGGCGCGTCGACGTCCACCTCCCACTCGTCGCGGAACGACTCGGACCAGCCCAGGGCCAGCGCCCACCAGGCGGCCTGCGCGTCGACGTCCTTCGCGTTGACCACGACGTGCTCGAACGCGGTCGTCACCCGAGCACCGCCTCGGCCTCGACCTCGACGACGAGCCGCCGGTCGATGAGCGCCGAGACCTCGAGCATCGTGGCGACCGGCCGGACGTCACCGAACACCTCGCCGTGCGCGCGACCCACCTCGGCCCAGAAGGCGATGTCCGTGACGTACATCCGGGTCCGGACGACGTCCGCCGGGCTCGCGCCCACCTCCGCCAGCGCGGCCACGACCCGCCGCAGCGCCTCGCGGGTCTGCGCGTACGCGTCGTCCCCGCCGACCGGGTCGCCGTTGCTGCCGGCCGCGGTCGTGCCGGCGACCCACACGTGGTCGCGCACCCGCACCGCCCGGCTGTAGCCGACGGACTCCTCCCACACCGCGCCGCTGCTGACCCGCTGACGATCACTCATGCGGCAGAACCTACCCAGTGACGCCGACAGCGCGAGCGGCCTGTGGACCGTGCAAAACCGGGTGGCGCGCGATCACTAGGCTGGGGCGCATGAGTCATGTCCTGTCTGCCGTCGCCTGGCCGTACGCCAACGGCCCGCGCCACATCGGCCACGTCGCCGGTTTCGGCGTGCCCTCCGACGTGTTCAGCCGGTACATGCGGATGCGTGGGCACGACGTGCTGATGGTCAGCGGCACCGACGAGCACGGCACGCCGATCCTGGTGCAGGCGGACGCCGAGGGGGTCAGCGCGCGGGAGTTCGCCGACCGCTACAACCGGATGATCGTCGAGGACCTCGCCTCGCTCGGCCTCACCTACGACCTGTTCACCCGGACGACGACGCGCAACCACTACGCGGTCGCGCAGGAGCTCTTCCGCGGCGTGCAGCGCAACGGCTACATGATCGAGCAGACCACCAAGGGCGCCATCTCGCCGTCGACCGGCCGCACCCTGCCGGACCGGTTCATCGAGGGCACCTGCCCGATCTGCGGCTACGACAGCGCCCGCGGCGACCAGTGCGACAACTGCGGCAACCAGCTCGACCCGACCGACCTGATCAACCCGCGCAGCCGGATCAACGGCGAGGCGCCGGAGTTCGTCGAGACCCAGCACTTCTTCCTCGACCTGCCGGCGCTGGCGGGCGAGCTGTCCCGCTGGCTGGACGAGCGCGAGGCCACCGGCACCTGGCGGCCGAACGTGATCCGGTTCAGCAAGAACCTGCTGGACGACCTGCGCCCGCGGGCCATGACCCGCGACCTGGACTGGGGCATCCCGGTGCCGGGCTGGGAGGACCAGCCGACCAAGCGCCTGTACGTGTGGTTCGACGCGGTGATCGGCTACCTGTCCGCGTCCATCGAGTGGGCGCGGCGCACGGGCGACCCGGAGGCCTGGCGCCAGTGGTGGAACGACCCCGACGCGCTGTCCTACTACTTCATGGGCAAGGACAACATCACGTTCCACTCCCAGATCTGGCCGGCCGAGCTGATCGGCTACAACGGCCAGGGGGACAAGGGCGGTGAGCCCGGCGAGTACGGCGTGCTGGACCTCCCGACCGAGGTGGTCAGCAGCGAGTTCCTGACGATGGAGAGCCGCAAGTTCTCGTCGAGCCGCGGCGTGGTGATCTACGTCCGCGACTTCCTCGAGCGCTACCAGCCGGACGCCTTGCGCTACTTCCTGTCCGCGGCGGGTCCGGAGACGCAGGACACGGACTTCACCTGGGCCGAGTTCGTCCGGCGGACCAACGACGAGCTGGTCGCCGGCTGGGGCAACCTGGTGAACCGCACGGCCAACCTGATCCACAAGAACTTCGGCGAGATCCCGGCGGCCGGTGACCTCACGGACGACGACCGCGCGCTGCTCGCCGCCACCGCGGCCGGGTTCGACGTGGTCGGCGACCTGATCGGCTCGCACCGGATGAAGCAGGCGCTGGCCGAGGCGATGCGGGTGGTGGCGTCGGTCAACGCCTACCTGTCCGACCAGGCGCCGTGGAAGCTCAAGGAGGACAAGGACCGGATGGCCACGGTGCTGCACGTCGCGGCCCAGGCGATCAGCGACTGCCGCACCCAGCTCTCGCCGTTCCTGCCGTTCAGCGCGCAGACCGTGCACGAGGTCTTCGGTGGCACGGGCGTGGTCTCGCCGATGCCCGAGATCCGCGAGGTGGACGACCTGGACGGCGGCCCGAGCTACCCCGTGCTGATGGGGGACTACACCGGCTTCCCGGCCTGGGAGTCGGTGCCGGTCACCGTCGGCGCGCCGGTCGGTCAGCCCGTGCCGATCTTCACCAAGCTCGACGCTTCCGTGGTGGACGAGGAGCTGGCCCGGCTGGGTCAGGAGCCGGCCGGTCAGGAGCCGGCGGGTCAGGAGTCGTGAGCGAGCGGCCGCCGCTGCCGGACGCCCTGCCGCTGCCGGTCGTGGACAACCACACCCACCTCGACATCGGGGCGAGCTCGCGGGACAGCTGGCCCGAGCACGCCGCGGTGGACGCCGCGGACGCCGAGCTGGCCGCACTGCTGGACGACGCGGTCCGGGTCAACGTGCCCCGAGCCGTCCAGGTGGGCTGCGACCTGCCGAGCGCCCGTTGGACCGCCGAGCTGGTGGCCCGCGAGCCCCGGCTGGTCGGCGCCGTCGCGCTGCACCCCAACGAGGCGCCCCGGCTGGCCGAGACCGGCGAGCTGGAGGCCGCCTACGCCGAGATCGCCGCGCTGGCCCGCCGGCCGCGGATCCGGTGCGTCGGCGAGACCGGTCTGGACTACTTCCGCACCGGTCCCGAGGGCCAGGCCGTGCAGCAGGAGTCGTTCCGCTGGCACATCGCGCTGGCCAAGGAGCTCGACCTCACGCTGCAGATCCACGACCGGGACGCGCACGAGGACGTGCTGCGCCTCCTGGCTGAGGAGGGCGCACCGCGCCGTACGGTCTTCCACTGCTTCAGCGGGGACGGCGACATGGCGCGCCGCGCGGTGGAGGCCGGCTACTACCTGTCCTTCGCGGGCACGGTGACCTTCAAGAACGCCCAGGGCCTGCGGGACGCGCTCGCCGTCACCCCGCTCGACCGGCTGCAGGTCGAGACGGACGCGCCGTACCTGACGCCGACCCCCTACCGGGGTCGCCCCAACGCCAGCTACCTGGTGCCGCACACCGTGCGCGCGATGGCGCAGACCCTAGCGGTCGACGTCCCCACGCTGTGTCGGGCCCTGGCTGCGACGTCCGAGCAGCTCTACGGTCCCTGGGACTGACGCGGTTATGGCCGGGCCGGTCCGGGTGAGTGCCCGGGTGTCGATCCCCGAGGCGGAGCTGACCTGGCGGTTCTCCCGCTCGTCCGGGCCGGGCGGACAGAGCGTGAACACGAGCGACTCGCGGGTCGAGCTGCTGTTCGACGTCGTCGCGACGACCGCGCTCGGCCCGACCCTGAAGGCCCGGGCGCTGGACCGGCTGGCCGGACGGCTGGTCGACGGTGTGCTCGTGATCAGCGCGAGCGAGCACCGGTCGCAGCTGCGCAACCGGGACGCCGCGCAGAAGCGGCTCGCCGAGACGCTCGCGCAGGCCGTCGCCGCCCCGCCGAAGGCCCGGCGTCCGACCAAGGCCACCAAGGGCTCGGTCGAGCGCCGGATCTCGGCCAAGAAGCGGCGCGGCCAGACCAAGCGACTGCGCCGCAGCGACCCCGACTGAGACCCCGTTCCCGCACCATTCGCGCTTGACGTGGTGATCGGGCCTCCATAGGCACGAGTAGCGCGAATGGTGTGCGCGGCGTGCGCCCGTGGTGAGACGGGACAGATCTCGAGTGTCGGACTTGCCGGACATGGGGTAGACGTTCAGGTGGACGAGGAGACCACCGGACGACGCGAGGCGGGTGACAGATGGGCGAGGGACGGCACTCCAGGTCGCAGACCCGCACCGCGTACGCCCTGCTCGCCCCCAGCCTCTTCGGGATCACGGTCTTCCTGGTGCTGCCGATCCTGGTGGTCATCTGGCTCTCGTTCAGCCACTGGAACCTCATCTCGTCCGTGACGCCGGCGGGGCTGGACAACTGGCGGGCGGTGCTGAGCGACCCCGCGTTCGCCCGCTCGCTGGCCATCACCGCGGTGTTCGTGCTCGCCGTCATCCCGATCCAGACCGCGCTGGGCCTGCTCGGCGCCACCCTGCTCACCCGGGGCCTGCGCGGCTCCTCGGCCTTCCGGGTCGTCTACGTGCTGCCCTGGATCTGCGCCCCGCTCGTCCTGGGGGTGGTGTGGCGCTGGATCCTGGCGCCCACGGACGGCGCGCTGAACGCACTGATCCACCAGCGAGTCGAGTGGCTGGCCGACCCCAGGCTGGCGCTGCCCTCGGTGATCGCGGTGACCGTCTGGACGCAGGTCGGCTACGTCACCCTCTTCTTCACCGCCGGGCTGCAGTCCATCCCGACGCACCTGCAGGAGGCCGCCCGGATCGACGGCGCGAGCGCCTGGCAGGCCTTCTGGCGGATCACCCTGCCGCTGCTGCGGCCCACGCTGTTCTTCGTCCTGGTGACCGGCGTGATCAGCAGCTTCCAGGTGTTCGACTCCATCTACGCGCTGACCCCGCAGGGCGGGCCGGAGGGGGTCACCGACGTCATCGCCGGCCGGATCTACTACCAGGCCTTCCAGTCCCGCAACATCGGGGAGGCCGCGGTCATGGCCCTGGTGCTGCTGGCGATCCTGGTCGCCATCACGCTCGCCCAGCAGCGGTGGTTCGGCCGCCGCACGACGTACGACCTCTCGACGTGAGGGGCCCGATGTGAGCACCCTCGACACCCGGCCGCCACGCGCGCTGCGCGGCACCCGGCGCGGCGACGTGACGGCGTACGTCGTCCTGTCGGTCTGCGCGCTGGTCACGATCGCGCCGTTCCTGCTCAGCCTGATGACGGCGGTCAAGACCCCGCAGCAGTTCGCGGCGCAGACCTCGCTGGCGCCACCGCACCCGGTCACCGGCGGCAACTTCAGCACGCTGTTCGGCGGCCAGTACGACTTCGTGACCCCCGTCGTGGTGACCGCCCAGGTGGTCGGGGTGATCCTGGTCGGCCAGCTGTTCTTCTCGGTGCTCGCGGCCTACGCGTTCGCCCGGCTGGACTTCCCGGGCCGCGACGCCCTGTTCTGGGTGTACCTGGCGACGTTGATGGTGCCGCAGATCGTGACGATCATCCCGCTGTACGCGATGTTCGCCGCCGCCGGCCTGCGGAACACGTTCTGGGCGCTGGTGCTGCCGCAGGTGTTCGGCTCCCCGTATGCGATCTTCCTGCTGCGCGAGTACTTCCGGGGCATCCCGGAGGACCTGATCAGCGCCGCGCGACTGGACGGTTGCAACACCATGCAGGTGCTGC
Organism: Angustibacter luteus; assembly: GCF_039541115.1. Classification (NCBI taxonomy): domain Bacteria; kingdom Bacillati; phylum Actinomycetota; class Actinomycetes; order Kineosporiales; family Kineosporiaceae; genus Angustibacter; species Angustibacter luteus. Next base: position 47,180 of record NZ_BAABFP010000008.1, on the reverse strand, counting down.
GGTACGTGGTCGTCCCGGTGAGCCGGCCCATCCTGGCCACCCTCGCGGTGATCACCGTGGTCTCGCACTGGAACAACTTCCTGTGGCCGCTGGTGATCACCAGCGGGCCGACCTGGCAGACGCTCACCCTCGCCACCGCGAACCTGCAGTCCCAGTACAACGGCAACTGGACCCTCGTGATGGCCGCGACCACGGTTGCGGTCGTCCCCCTGCTCGTCATCTTCCTGGTGTTCCAGCGGCACGTCGTCCGGTCCATCACCATCACCGGTTTCAAGTGACATCAACGTGAGAGGTCCCACCATGAGAACCCGCCTGACCGCCCTCGCCTCGCTCGCGGTGCTCGCCCTGGCCGCCGCGGCCTGCTCGCCGTCGTCCTCCGGCGACGACTCCGCCGACTCCGGTGGCAAGACCACCGTGACGGTGCGGATCTGGGACGACCAGGTGCAGAAGTCCTACGCGGAGTCGTTCGCCGCGTTCACCAAGGCGAACCCCGACATCACGGTGAAGATCAACCTGGTGCCGTACGCGGACTACTTCACCAAGCTGCCGCTGGACGTCTCGAGCGGTGACATCGACGACATCTTCTGGCTGAACTCCTCGCCGTTCGGCCAGCTCGCCGACTCCGGCGCGCTGATGAACATCGACAAGGCGCTGCCCGACGAGAAGTCCGGCTGGGTCAAGGCGGCCGTCGACCAGTACTCCCGCAACGGCACGCTGTACGGCGTCCCGGCGCTGACCGACGGACGCACCGTCGTCTACTACAACAAGAAGCTGCTCTCGGCGGCCGGAGTCGACCCGAGCAAGCTGACCTGGAACCCCAGCGACCCGGCGTCCGACAGCTACCTCGCCGCGGCCAAGAAGCTCACGAAGGACAGCAAGGGCCGCACGGCCGACCAGCCCGGCTTCGACGGCAAGAAGCTCGCCCAGTACGGCACCAACATCGCGAACGACCTCGGCGCGATCTACTACAACTTCATCGGGTCCAACGGCGGCAAGTTCCAGGCCGAGGACGGCAGCTTCGTCTTCTCCCAGGACGCCAAGAGCGCCCAGGCCATGGCCTACCTGGTGAAGCTGATCAACGCCGACCACGTCGCGCCGTCCGCCGCCGACACCAACGACAACGGCGACTTCAGCCGCGACAAGTTCATCCAGGGCAAGCTCGCGCTGTTCGAGTCCGGCACCTACAACCTGAAGAACGTCGCGGACGGCGCGCAGTTCGACTGGGGGATCGCGCCGATGCCGGCCGGTCCGGCCGGGCGGGTCAGCGTCGTGAACAGCGTCATCGCCGCGGGCAACGCCAAGACCAAGCACGAGGACGCCACCGTCAAGGTGCTCAAGTGGCTCGGCTCCACCGAGGGCGCGTCGTACGTCGGCAAGTCCGGCGCCGCGCTGCCGGCCGTCACCGCCGCCCAGCAGTCGTACTACGACTACTGGAAGAAGGAGGACGTCGACACCGCGCAGTTCGGCGAGGCCAGCGGCAGCGCGACGATCGAGCCGCCGTTCGGCCCGAAGTTCCTGGACGCCAACAACGCCTACAACCCGATCTTCAAGGAGATCTTCGCCGGCCGGACGCCGGTGGACTCGGGGCTGAAGAAGGCGCAGGACGCCGCGAACGCCGCCTCGAAGTAGGCCCGGGTCAGCGTTGGACGAGCAGCGCGGCCAGCTCGGGGTGCGCGGCGACGTACCCGTCGAGCAGCTGCTCGGCCACCCGGGCGGAGTCGACCAGCGGGTGCACGGTCAGCGCCCGCAGCGCGGCGGACCGCGACCCGGTGGTCGCGGCGGCCACGGTGGCGTCCTCGACCGCGCCCAGGGCGAGCACCAGGCCGAGCTGGTGCGCGTCCAGCGCCCGCATGGTGTGCGGGTGCGCGCCGGTGCCGTCCACCGTGCACGGCACCTCGACGACCGCGTCCGGGGACAGCTGCGGCAGCGCAGAACCGTTGCGCACGTTGAGGATCAGCTCGGCCGGCTCCCCGGTCAGCACCGCCCGCATCACGGCGAGCGCGACCTGTTCGTAGCCGCCGCCGGCCAGGTCCGCCTCGTCGCGGGCCTCGCCGGCCGGCCGCGCCTCGGCGAGATAGCCCTCCTCGCGCGCGCGCCGCGCCGCCTCCCACCGCTCCAGCGCCCCGGACGGCGACGCGGCGAGCGCCGGGTACAGCTCGGCCTGGGCGGCGGCCAGGGTCTCGCCGCGGGTGGCAACGGCGGCCCGCGTCGCGGCCACCGACTCGCGCGCGTAGTAGTAGTAGTGCAGGTACTCGTTGGGCAGGGCGCCGAGCAGGCGCGGCAGGGACGGCCCGAACAGCCGGCCCTCCTCGAACGTGGCGAGCCGCCCGTCGTCCGCGAGCAGCGCCGGCAGGTGGTCCACGCCGTCGGACCAGAGCCCGCGCAGCCAGCCGAGGTGGTTCAGCCCGACGTAGTCCGGTAGCACGGTCGCCGCCGGGTCGAGCCCGGCCGCGAGCGCCGCGCGGCGCACCAGTCCGGACGGCGAGTCGCAGATCCCGATGACCTTCTCGCCCAGCACCTCGCCCATGGCCCGGGTCACCATCCCGGCCGGGTTGGTGAAGTTCACCACCCAGGCGGACGGCGCGAGCTCGGCGACCCGGCGGGCGACGTCCACGGCGACGGGCAGGGTGCGCAGTGCGTAGGCCACGCCGCCGGCGCCGGTGGTCTCCTGGCCGAGCACGCCGAGGTCCAATGCGACCCGCTCGTCGGCCACCCGGCCGGCGGCCGAGCCCACCCGGATCGCCGAGAACACCACGTCGGCGCCGCGCAGCGCGACGTCCAGGGACGTCGTCCCGCCGACGACCGGACCCTCGCCCGCCATCCCCCCGGGGAGCTCGGCGACGACGTTCGCGATGGCCCGCAGCCGCTGCGGGTCGACGTCGTGCAGCACCACCTCGTCGACGAGGCCGCGCGCGGCGGGCGCGCGCAGCGCCCGCACGACGAGCGGCACCCGGAACCCGCCACCGCCTAGGATCGTCAAGCGCATGGTCCGATCCTGTCCTGCCCGAGGGAGCCACGCATCAGCACCCCGACGTCAGCCGCCCACGACGAGCCCCAGCCGCACCGCTACGACCCGCTCGCCGGGCAGCGGGGCACCGACGGCGGGTTCGACCTGCTGCTGGCAGGGACCGTGTTCTTCGACCTGATCTTCACGGGCCTGCCGGAGCGGCCGGCCACCGGCACGGAGGTGTGGGCGCAGGGCATGGGCTCGTGCCCGGGCGGGGTGGCCAACGCGGCGATCGCGGCGAGCCGGCTCGGCCTGCGCACCAGCCTGGCGGCGGCGTTCGGCGACGACTCGTACGGGGAGTTCAACTGGTCGACGCTGAGCGAGCAGGAGGACGTCGACCTGTCCCGTTCGCGGCGCTACGACGGCTGGCACTCGCCGGTGACCGTGTCGATGTCCGTGGACCGGGACCGCTCGATGGTCTCGCACGGCCACCAGCCGCCGCAGGACGCGAGCGCCATGATCGGCGAGCCGCCCAAGGCGCGCGCGACCCTCGTCGACCTGCGGCCCGAGCTCGAGCCGTGGACCCGGCAGGCCGCGGACGCGGGCACGCTGCTGTTCGCCGACACCGGCTGGGACCCCAGCGGCGAGTGGTCGCACGACACGCTGGCCCAGCTCGAGCGGTACCACGCGTTCCTGCCGAACAGCGTGGAGGCGATGCGCTACACGCGCACCGACGACCCGTGGGCGGCGCTGTACGCGTTGGCCGACCGGGTGCCGATCGCGGTGGTGACCGCGGGGGCGCACGGCGCGCTCGCGGTGGACTCGATCAGCGGCGAGGAGGAGTGGGTGCCGGCGCTGCCGGTGACCCCGCTGGACCCGACGGGGGCGGGTGACGTGTTCGCTGCCGCGTTCGTCACCGGCACCCTCGCGGGCTGGCCGCTGGCCGACCGGCTGGGGCTGGCGAACCTGGCCGCAGCCCTTGCGGTGCAGCAGTTCGGCGGCTCGCTGGCGGCGCCCGGGTGGGGTGACATCGCCGACTGGTGGCACCAGGCGGACCAGCGCACGAGCGGCGGCAGCGCCCAGTGGCTGCGCCGCTACGGCTTCCTGCGGGACGTCGTCCGCGACGTCCCACGGGGCGCGATGCGTCGGGCAACCGCGACAATTGGCCGTCAATCGGACGCCCAACGGCCCGGTCGACCCGCCGGCAGCGCCGAGGCTGAGGGCAAAGCCGCAGGTCAGAGCGGTGCACTTGGACTCTCCTGACGGGTTCGTTACTGTCGGACGCTGTTGGCCGGGGTCGGGGAAGTCCTCGGGCGACGTGCACAGCAGTGGGCTCGTCCATCCGGGCGAATCTGCTCGCCTGTGCACCGACCAGGCCCTCATGACGGCCTGTGCCGGTGCCGAGGCAGCACGTGAGCCCGTTCCGTGCCCGGGTGCTGCTAGGTCTGGACCACTGTGATCTCACGCCCCACTCGCCTGATTGTCCAAGGCTTGACCCTTGCTGGTGTCGTCGCCAGCACGGTCGCCTTTGCCAGCTTCGACAAGAGCGTCGACCTCGTGGTCGACGGGCGGCACCAGAACGTGCACGCCTTCGGGGACTCGGTGCAGGACGTGCTCAGCAGTGAGGGCGTGCGGGTCGGCGGGCACGACATCGTGTCGCCGGCGCCGAACGCGAAGATCAAGGACGGCACCCAGGTGGTGGTCCGCTACGGCCGCCAGCTGACCGTGACCATCGACGGCCGCGACCGCCAGTACTGGACGACGGCGCTGAACGTCGACGAGGCGCTGGCCCAGCTCGGCCTGCGCGCCGACTCGGCCCGCCTGTCCGTCTCGCGCTCCCTCCCGCTCGGCCGGCAGGGCCTGAGCATGGACCTCGACACCCGCAAGGACGTCGCGCTGGTCGTCGGCGGCAAGGCCGACCAGCACATCACCTACGCCAGCACGGTCGGTGAGCTGCTGGACGAGGCCGCCGTGCAGCCGCGCACGCTGGACAAGCTCTCCGCCCCGCTGAGCACCCCGCTGGTCGACGGCGCCACCGTCAAGCTGGACCGGGTGACCCAGAAGCAGGTCGCCCGCACTGCCGCCCTGAGGTTCGGCACCACGTCCACGAAGTCGGCGACCCTGGACAAGGGCACCACCAAGGTCACCACGAAGGGCAAGCCCGGCAGGGCCAAGGTGACGTACCTGATCACCTACGTGAACGGCAAGGCCAGCGCCACCAAGCTCGTCTCGCGCACGATCCTCGCCAAGCCGGTCCAGCAGGTCCAGCAGGTCGGCACGAAGAAGCCCACCGGTGGCGCGATCCCGGCCGGCAGCGGCGGCGGCCTGAACTGGGCCGCGCTGGCGCAGTGCGAGTCCGGCGGCAACCCGCGTGCGGTGAACCCCGCCGGCTACTACGGCCTCTACCAGTTCTCCCTGAGCACCTGGCACAGCGTCGGTGGCGCGGGCAACCCGATCGACGCCTCGGCGTCCGAGCAGACCGCCCGCGCGCAGGCGCTGTACGCCCGCGGTGGTTCCGGCCAGTGGGGCTGCGGCAGCCACCTGTACGACTGATCGCGTGGCTTCGTCCCAGACGGACCGGGCACACCTGCGGTCGGCTGTCGCAAGCTCCTTTACGCCGACCTCCGGTCTGCCCGGTCCGTCTGGGACCGTGATCGTGTGAGTCGTTCGGTGGATGGGTTGTTGGGGGGCTCTGACATCCGGGCTTTGGCGGGTGAGCTGGATCTGCGGCCGACGAAGCAGCGGGGGCAGAACTTCGTCACGGACGGCAACACCGTGCGGCGCATCGTCAAGGCTGCCCAGCTGGTGCCCGACGACGTCGTGGTCGAGGTCGGCCCGGGCCTCGGCTCGCTGACGCTCGGGCTGCTGGACGTCGTGAGCCGGGTCGTCGCGCTCGAGATCGACCCGCTGCTGGCCGGGCGACTGCCGCAGACGGTGCGCGAGCGCCGGCCGGACGTCGCCGACCGGCTCGAGGTGGTCACCGCGGACGCGCTGCAGGTGGACGGCGTCCCGGGCCCGGCGCCGACCGCACTGGTCGCGAACCTGCCCTACAACGTCTCCGTGCCCGTGCTGCTGCACCTGCTCGAGCGGCTGCCCACGCTGCGCAGCGTGCTGGTCATGGTGCAGGCCGAGGTCGCCGAACGGCTCGCCGCCGGACCCGGCTCGAAGATCTACGGGGTGCCCAGCGTCAAGGCCGCCTGGTACGGCGAGGTGACCCGGGCAGGCGACGTCGGCCGGTCCGTGTTCTGGCCGGTGCCGAACGTCGACTCCGGGCTGGTCCGGCTGGTGCGCCGCCCGCCCCCGCCGTCCACCGCCGGCCGCGCAGCGGTCTTCGCCGCCGTCGACGCCGCCTTCGCCCAACGCCGCAAGACCCTGCGGGCCGCGCTCGCGACCTGGGCGGGCAGCCCCGCGGCGGCCGAGGAGCTGCTGCGCGCGGCGGGCATCGACCCGCGCACCCGCGGCGAGCAGCTGGGCATCGAGGCGTTCGTGGCGCTCGCCGGTGCGCGGGCGTCCGCCACTCTCACCTAGGGTGTGCGCATGTCAGGTGACCGGACGGACAGCGTCAGCGTGCGCGCTCCGGCCAAGATCAACCTCGACCTGTCGGTCGGGGCACTGGGTGACGACGGCTTCCACCCGGTCAGCACCGTCTACCACGCGGTCAGCGTCTTCGACGACGTCACGGTGACGCCGACCGGCGGCGGGCTCGAGCTCGAGGTCACCGGCGAGCACACGGACGGCGTCCCGCTGACGCCTGACAACCTCGTGCTGCGCGCAGCCCAGCTGGTTGCCCGCCGCGGCGGCGTGCAGGCCGGCGCCCGCATCCTGCTGCACAAGGGGATCCCGGTGGCCGCGGGCATGGCCGGTGGCTCGGCGGACGCCGCCGCCGCGCTGGTCGCCTGCGACGCTGCCTGGCGCACCGGCCTGGACCGCGCCGAGCTGCTCGAGCTCGCCGCCCAGCTCGGCGCCGACGTCGCGTTCGCGCTGGTCGGTGGCACCGCGATCGGGGCCGGCCGCGGCGAGCAGATCACCCCCGCCCTGGCCCGCGGCCAGTACCACTGGGTGCTCGCGCTCAGCGAGGACGGCCTGTCCACCCCCGCGGTGTACGCCGAGTTCGACCGGCTCACCGCGGGACGCGCCCTGGCCGAGCCCCGGGTCGGCGACGAGGTGATGCAGGCGCTGCGCAGCGGGGACTGCGTGGCCCTCGGCAAGGCGCTGCGCAACGACCTGCAGCCCGCGGCGTTCTCGCTGCGGCCGGACCTGTCGGACCTCCTCGAGGTGGGCCTGGAGTACGGCGCCCTCGGCGGCGTCGTCAGCGGCTCCGGCCCCACCCTGGCCTTCCTGGTCCGCGACCACGAGCACGCCCTGGACCTGTCGGTGGCGCTCACGGCCTCGGGCGCCTGCGAGGTCGTCAAGCGCGCGCACGGCCCGGTGCACGGCGCCCGGGTGGGCGACCTGCCCCGGCTGACCTGACGGCGCACCCATGGCAGCCGGACCGGTCAACCTCGTCAACCTCGAACGCGCTCGCCTGGCGTTCGCCACCCGGGTGATCCTGGACGACGTCTCGCTGGGCGTCGCGGCCGGGGACCGGATCGGGGTGGTCGGCCGCAACGGAGGCGGCAAGTCGACGCTGCTGCGGGTGCTCGCCGGCCTGCAGGCGGTGGACGACGGCCGGGTCACCCAGACCGGTGGCCTCACCGTGGCGGTGCTCGGCCAGGACGACGAGCTGGACCCGGACTCGACCGTCCGCGCGTGCGTCGTCGGCGACCTGGACGACCACGAGTGGGCCGGCGACGCCCGGGTACGGGACGTGGTGAGCGGACTGCTCGGCGGCCTGGGGGCCGAGGCGGTCGGCGGCCTGGATGCGGTGGTCGGACCCATGTCCGGTGGCGAGCGCCGCCGGATCGCGCTGGCCAAGCACCTGGTGGCCGACCCCGACCTGCTGCTGCTGGACGAGCCGACCAACCACCTGGACGTCGAGGGGGTGGCGTGGCTGGCCCGGCACCTGTCGGCCCGGCGACCGTCGTCCGCGCTGGTCGCCATCACCCACGACCGGTGGTTCCTGGATGCGATGGCCACCACCACGTGGGAGGTGCACGACGGCACCGTCGACGCCTACGACGGCGGCTACGCGGCGTACGTGCTGGCTCGGGCCGAGCGGTCCCGGGTCGCCGCCACGACGGAGGAGCGGCGGCAGAACCTGCTGCGCAAGGAGCTCGCCTGGCTGCGCCGCGGGCCGCCAGCCCGGACCAGCAAGCCCAAGTTCCGGATCGACGCCGCCAACGCGCTGGTCGCCGACGTCCCGCCGCCGCGCGACGACGTGGAGCTGTTGCGCTTCGCCACCCGCCGCCTGGGCAAGGACGTCATCGACCTGCACGGCGTCCGGGTCCAGCTGGGCGAGCGGGTGCTGCTGGACGACCTCACCTGGCTGATCGGGCCCGGCGACCGGATCGGTGTCGTCGGGGTCAACGGCTCGGGCAAGTCGACCCTGCTGCGGGTGCTGTCCGGGGACGTCGCGCCCACCGCAGGCAAGGTGAAGACCGGGCGGACCGTCAAGCTGGCGTTCCTCAGCCAGGAGGTCCGCGAGCTCGAGGCGCTCGCCGAGCTGCGCGTGGTGGACGCGGTCGCCGACGTCCGCGAGACGACGCACCTGGGGGAGCGCGAGGTCACGGCGTCCCAGCTGGCCGAGCGGCTCGGCTTCACCGGACAGCGCCAGCAGTCGCTGGTCAAGGAGCTGTCCGGCGGCGAGCGACGCCGGCTGCAGCTGCTGCGGCTGCTGATGGACGAGCCGAACGTGCTGCTGCTGGACGAGCCGACCAATGACCTGGACGTCGACACCCTGACCGCGTTGGAGGACCTGCTGGACGGTTGGGCGGGCACCCTGATCGTGGTCTCGCACGACCGGTACGCCCTCGAGCGGATGTGCGACCGGCAGGTGGCGCTGCTCGGTGACGGCCACCTGCGGGACCTGCCCGGCGGCGTCGAGGAGTACCTGCACCTGCGCGCGAGCGGCCCGCCCGCGCGGGCCAGGTCCGTTGCGTCCGAACGGAATGCACCTACTGCGGCGATCCCGTCGGACGTCCGGGTGCACACCGCCGAGGAGCAGCGCGTGGCCCGCAAGGAGATGGCCCGCCTGGAACGGCAGGTGGAGCGGATCGAGCGCCAGGTCGCGCTGCTGCACGCCGAGATGGCGGCGCAGGCCACCGACCACGTCGCCGTCGGCGAGCTGGACGAGCGACTGCGCGGCCTGCTCGCCGAACGCGAGGACGTCGAGTCCCGCTGGCTGGAGGCGGCTGACGTCGGCGGCTGACGTCGGCCGACCCGTCCGGGGGTGACGTCGTCCGACCCGTCGGCGACGAAGCGGTTCTGCGCTCCCGGGCACGGCGGACCCCGTGCGACGGTAGGCTCCCGGCTCGTGACGACCACCGCGCGGATCGACGTCGAGTGGGGCGTCTCGGGCGCTCGCCGGTTCACCGAGGGCGCCGAGCGTGCCGACGTGGTGGTCGTGGTCGACGTCCTGTCGTTCTCCACCTCGGTCACCGTCGCGCTGGAGCGCGGCGCGCGGGTGTGGCCGCACCCCGGTGGGGAGCAGGCGCACGAGCTGGCCCGCTCGCTGGAGGCGCTGCTGGCCGGGACCCGCTCGCACACCTCCGGCCCGTCGCTGTCACCGGCGTCGCTGCTGGACCTGCCCGAAGGCACCCGTCTCGTGCTCCCGTCGCCGAACGGGTCCTCGATCTCGCACGTGCTGATGAGCTCGCCGGCGCTCGTCCTGGTCGGCTGCCTGCGCAACGCGTCGGCCGTCGCGCAGCGGGTGGCCCACGAGGTGCGGGAGCGCTCGCTGGCCGGGTCCGCCCCGCTGCGGGTCGCGGTCGTGCCGGCCGGTGAGCGCTGGGGCGACGGCTCGCTGCGGGTCGCCTACGAGGACCACGTCGGCGCGGGTGCGGTGATCGCCGGGCTGCGGACGGCGGCGCCGGGCATCGAGCTGTCGCCCGAGGCTGCGGTCGCCGCGCTGGCGTTCGAGCACCGTCAGCCGTTGGCGGGCACGCCGTCCGGTCGCGAGCTGATCGAGCGCGGCTTCGCGCAGGACGTCGAGCTCGCCGGTCAGCTGGACGCCTCGGACGTCGTCCCGGTGCTGCGCCAGGGCTCGTTCACCCCGGCGGCCGTCGAGCACGCGAAGCCGGTCTAGCGCTCAGCGGGAGTCGAAGGGGAGCACGAGCCGGCGGAGCAGCCCCGCGAGCTCCTGGCGATCCGTGGCGTCGAGCTCGGCCAGCAGGTCGTGCTCGCGGGCCAGCAGCCCGGCGAACGCGTCGTCCACGGTGGCCCGGCCGGCCGGGGTCAGCCGGACGATCACGCCGCGCCGGTCCCGCGGGTCCGGTAGGCGCTGCACCAGCCCGCGGGCGGTGAGCCGGTCCACCCGGTTGGTCATGGTGCCGCTGGTCACCAGGGTCTGGGTGACCAGCTGGCCGGGGGACAGCTCGTACGGCGCACCGGCTCGGCGCAGCGCCGACAGCACGTCGAACTCCCAGCTCTCGAGGTCGTGCTCGGCGAAGGCGGCGCTGCGGGCGCGGTCCAGGTGCCGGGCCAGGCGCGAGACGCGGGACAGCACCTCGAGCGGCTCGACGTCCAGGTCCGGGCGCTCGCGCTGCCAGGCGGCGACGATGCGGTCGACCTCGTCGCCGGGCCCGGGGGTGCTCACGCTCGTCATCCTAGGTCCATCAAGCATCTCGACATCGAGAAACAAAGTCTCTTGACGTCAAGATACTGCGCCTGTCAGGCTGGGGCCGTCGAGCCCGCAGCCCACCCGAGGAGCGCTCATGGTCAGCTGGGACCCGTCGGTCTACGCGCGGTTCGCCTCCGAGCGGTCGCGGCCGTTCGCCGACCTGCTCGCCCGGGTCGGAGCCGGCGCGCCGCGCCGGGTGGTCGACCTGGGCTGCGGTCCCGGTGACCTGACCGCCTCGCTCGCCCGGCGCTGGCCGGCCGCCGAGGTGCTCGGCGTCGACTCCTCGCCGGAGATGCTGTCCCGCGCGCAGGACCAGGTCGGGCGCGCGGACGTCGCGGGCCGGCTGCGGTTCGAGCTCGGGGACGTGGCCGACTGGCAGCCCGAGCACCCGGTGGACGTCCTGGTCACGAACGCGACGCTGCAGTGGGTCCCCGGTCACCTACAGCTGCTGAGGCAGTGGGTGTCCGGGCTCGCTCCGGGCGGCTGGCTCGCGCTCCAGGTGCCCGGCAACTTCGACTCGCCGTCGCACACCCTGATGCGTGAGGTCGCGGCCCAGCCGCAGTTCGCGGCCCACGTCGAGGGAGCGCTGCGGCACGGCGAGGCGGTCGGCCAGCCGACGACGTACGCCGCGCTGCTGGCCGACGCCGGGTGCGCCGTCGACGCCTGGGAGACCACGTACGTGCACGTGCTGGACCCGGCCGGCGAGTTCGGCGACGACGCGGTGCTGGCGTGGGTGAGCGGCACCGGCCTGCGTCCGGTGATGGACGCGCTGCAGGAGCAGCCCGAGCTGCGCCAGGCGTTCCTCGACGAGTACGCCGGGCGGCTGCGGGCGGCGTACCCGCGCCGTCCGTGGGGGACGGCGCTGCCGTTCCGGCGGGTGTTCTGCGTCGCCCGCCGCGCCGAGCCGCCGACGGGGGGTGCCGCATGAGCGAGCCGCTGGTCGTGGGCCTGCACCACGTGCAGGTCTCCTGCCCGGCCGGCAGCGAGGACGCCCAGCGCTCCTTCTACTCCGGCGTCCTGGGCATGAGCGAGGTGCCCAAGCCGGCCGCCCTGGCCGCGCGGGGCGGGGTCTGGTTCCGCGCCGGCTCGTGCGAGCTGCACTGCGGCGTCGAGGACGGGTTCACCCCCGCGCTGAAGGCGCACCCGGGCATCGCGGTCTCGGACGTCGACGCGCTGGCCGAGCGGGTGGCCGCCGCCGGGCTGCCCGTGCTCTGGGACGAGCAGATCCCCGGGCTGCGGCGCTTCCACACCCAGGACGGCGTCGGCAACCGGATCGAGCTCCAGCAAGCCTGACCGGGCCTGTTGGACGAGCGGGCCTAGGAGTCGGTGCTGCTCAGCGTGGGCTTCGCCTCGAGGCCGGACAGCCCGTTCCAGGCCAGGTTCACCAGGTGCGCGGCGACCTCGGAACGCTGGGGTTTGCGGGCGTCCAGCCACCACTGCCCGGTGAGGGCGACCATGCCGACCAGCATCTGGGCGTACATGGGCGCGTTCTTCGGGTCCAGCTTCCGTCGCTTGAACTCGTCGGCCAGCAGGTGCTCGACCTGGGTGGCGACGTCGCTGATCAGGCTGGAGAACGACCCCGAGGCCTGTGCGACGGGGGAGTCGCGGACCAGGATCCGGAAGCCGTCCGCGGACTCCTCGATGTACCCGAGGAGCGCGAGCGCGGCCTGCTCGACCAGCATGCGCGAGCTGCCGGCGGAAAGCGCCCCGGTGATCTCGTCGAGCAGCAGCCGGATCTCGCGGTCGACGACGACGGCGTAGAGCCCCTCCTTGCCCCCGAAGTGCTCGTACACCACCGGCTTGGACACCTCGGCGCGCGACGCGATCTCCTCGACGCTGGTGCCCTCGAAGCCCTTCTCGGCGAACAGCCGGCGACCGACGTCCAGCAGCTGCTCGCGGCGCTGCGGTCCGGTCATCCGGGCCCGCCGCCCCGAGGGGGCGCCCGGGCGTGCGTCGGAAGGGGTCATGGCCCCCATCATGCCCGTCGCTGGCAGTATGGAGCGTCCGCGTGGGCCCGTCCCGCGCCGGTCCGCCCTGGTGTAACGGCAGCACGCAGGCCTTTGGAGCCTTGCAGTCCACGTTCGAATCGTGGGGGCGGAGCCAGTCGAAGCGACTCGCGGGTAGCATGCGCAGGTGCCAGATCAGCGCCCGGCCGCCGTCGTCGTCCTCGCGGCAGGTGAGGGAACCCGCATGAAGTCGGCCCTGCCGAAGGTCCTGCACGAGATCGGGGGGCGTTCGCTGCTCGGGCACGCGCTCGCGGCGGCCCGGGCGGTCGACCCGGAGCACCTCGCCGTGGTGGTCCGGCACGGCCGGGACCAGGTGGCGGAGCACGTGCTCCAGGTGGCCCCGCACGCCGTGGTCGCCGACCAGGACGACGTCAAGGGCACCGGCCGCGCCGTCGAGTGCGGGCTGGACGCCCTGCCGGCGCTGACCGGCACCGTCGTGGTCACCTACGGCGACGTCCCGCTGCTGGCCGCCGAGACGCTCCGCGAGCTGGTCGCCGCGCACCACGCCAGCGAGAGCGCGGTGACGATCCTGACCTCGGTGCTGGACGACCCGAAGGCCTACGGTCGGGTGGTCCGCGACCGGGACGGCAGCGTGCTGGCAGTCGTCGAGCTCAAGGACGCCGACGAGGCGACCGCCGCCATCCGTGAGATCAACTCCGGCATCTACGCCTTCGACGCGCAGGTGCTGCGCGTGGCGCTCGCGCAGGTCACCACCGACAACGCCCAGGGCGAGAAGTACCTGACCGACGTCGTGGCGATCGCGCGGGACGCCGGACGCCGGGTCAGCGCGCACCCGCTGGACGACGTGTGGCAGACCGAGGGCGTCAACGACCGGGTCCAGCTCGCCGAGGTGGGCGCCGAGCTGAACCGCCGCGTCGTGCAGGGCTGGATGCGGGCCGGCGTCACCGTGGTCGACCCGGCCAGCACCTGGGTCGACGTCCAGGTGCAGCTCGCCCGCGACGTCCGGCTGCTGCCCGGCACCCAGCTGCACGGCGAGACCACGGTCGCCACCGGCGCGACGATCGGGCCGGACAGCACGCTGACCGACGTCCGGGTGGGCGAGGGCGCCACCGTGGTCCGCACGCACGGCAGCAGCTCGGTGATCGGGGACGGTGCCTCGGTCGGACCGTTCGCCTACCTGCGGCCGGGGACGGCGCTGGGCGACCGGGGCAAGATCGGCACCTTCGTGGAGACCAAGAACGCGCAGATCGGCACGGGCTCCAAGGTGCCGCACCTGTCGTACGTCGGGGACGCCACGATCGGCGAGCACTCCAACATCGGTGCCGCCTCGGTGTTCGTGAACTACGACGGGGTGACGAAGTCGCGCACCACGGTCGGCGACCACTGCCGCACCGGTTCGGACAACATGTTCGTCGCGCCGGTCACCGTGGGCGACGGCGCGTACAGCGGCGCCGGCACCGTGATCCGCAAGGACGTGCCGCCGGGCGCCCTGGCGCTGAACGTCGCGCCGCAGCGCAACGTCGAGGGCTGGACGCTGCGCAAGCGGCCCGGCACCCCGTCGGCCGAGGCGGCCGCGAAGGCCTTGGGCGAGCAGGACCCCAGCCAGGACGACCTCACCACCACCGAAGGGAACGCCCCGGCATGACGGGCATCACCACCACGGGCGAGAAGCGCCTCGTGCTGATCAGCGGCCGCGGCTATCCCGAGCTGGCCCAGGAGGTGGCGCGTGAGCTGGGGGTCGAGCTCGTCGACACCACGGCGTACGACTTCGCCAACGGCGAGATCTACGTGCGCTTCCAGGAGAGCCTGCGCGGCTGCGACGCGTTCGTGATCCAGAGCCACACCGCGCCCATCAACCAGTGGGTCATGGAGCAGCTGATCATGACCGACGCGCTCAAGCGCGCCTCGGCCAAGCGGATCAGCTGCGTGATGCCGTTCTACGGCTACGCCCGGCAGGACAAGAAGCACCGGGGCCGCGAGCCGATCTCGGCGCGGCTGATGGCCGACCTGTTCAAGGCGGCCGGTGCGGACCGGCTGATCTGCGTCGACCTGCACGCCGCGCAGATCCAGGGCTACTTCGACGGCCCGGTCGACCACCTGTGGGCACTGCCGCTGCTCGCCGGGTACGTCGGCTCGCGGGTGGACCGCTCGAGCCTGACCATCGTGTCCCCGGACGCCGGCCGGGTCCGGGTGGCGGACCAGTGGTCGGACAAGCTGGGCGCGCCGCTGGCGATCATCCACAAGCGCCGCGACCCGAACGTGCCGAACCAGGTGAAGGTGCACGAGGTCGTCGGTGACGTGCAGGGCCGCACCTGCGTGCTGGTCGACGACATGATCGACACCGCCGGCACCATCTGCCAGGCCGCCGACGCGCTGTTCGACAGCGGGGCGGCCGACGTCATCGTCACCGCCACGCACGCCGTCCTGTCGGGCCCCGCGGTGGACCGGCTGAAGAACAGCCGGATCAGCGAGGTCATCGTGACCAACACGCTGCCGATCCCCGAGGAGCGCCAGTTCGACCAGCTCACCGTGCTCTCCATCGCCCCACTGGTCGCCCGGGCGATCCGCGAGGTGTTCGACGACGGCTCGGTGACCAGCCTGTTCGACGGCAACGTCTGAGCCGCGGCGTCGATGCGACTGTCCGCTCGGGTCGACTACGCCGTCCGGGCCTGCGTGGTGCTGGCCACCCAGCAGGGTGACGGCGCGGGCGAGCCGAGCGGCGGGTGGACGAAGGCGGACGACATCGCTGCGGCACAGGCGATCCCGGCCCAGTTCCTGGACACGATCCTGCGGGACCTGCGCCGCGGCGGGTTGCTGGACAGCCGGCGCGGGCAGGACGGCGGGCACCGGCTGGCCCGTCCGGCGGCGCAGATCACCGTGGCCGAGGTGATCCGCGCCATCGACGGGCCGCTGGCGCTGGTGCGCGGGCTCCGACCGGAGAACCTCGCCTACCCGGACAGCGGTGCGGCGGTGCAGCAGCTCTGGCTGCGCCTGCGCGCGGCGGAGCGCGAGGTCCTGGACGGGACGACGATCGCGGACCTGGCGCCCTGACCGCGGTCCGGAGGTGAACACCACGTGCACGGCTGGTGAGACAGGTGTCCGGTGGGTGAGACGTAGGCGACAGGGGTTGTGACCTGGCAGGGGATTGGGAACCGTAGGAAGTCGAGCAAGGTGCTCGACTTACTGCGAAGGGACCCCACCGGATGAACCGCCCCCGCCTTGCCCTGATCGCCGCTACGGGGGTGGCAGCTGCCGTGCTCGCGGCCTGTGGGGGTGGCTCCAGCGACGTCGCCGGCGCCGGCAACCAGGCCGGTGGCAAGAGCGTCGGCACGCTGAGCCTGTACGCGTACGCGGTGCCCAAGCCGGGCTTCGACAAGATCATCCCGGGCTTCAACGCCACCGCGGACGGGAAGGGCATCGCGTTCCAGCAGTCCTACGGCGCGTCCGGCGACCAGTCTCGCAAGGTCGCTGCGGGCGCGGAGGCCGACGTCGTCAACTTCTCCGTCGAGCCGGACGTCACCCGCCTGGTCGACGCCGGCCTCGTCGACAAGGACTGGAACGCCAACCAGTACAAGGGCGTCCCGTTCGGCTCGGTGGTCACCGTCGTCGTCCGCAAGGGCAACCCCCAGGGCATCAAGGACTGGGACGACCTGCTGCAGCCCGGCCTCGAGGTGGTCACCCCCAACCCGTTCAGCTCCGGCTCGGCGAAGTGGAACCTGCTCGCGCCGTACGCGGCCAAGAGCGACGGCGGCCAGAACGCCCAGGCCGGCCTGGACTACCTGGGCAAGCTCGTCGGCGACCACGTCAAGATCCAGCCGAAGTCCGGCCGCGAGGCCAGCGAGGCGTTCCTGCAGGGAACCGGCGACGCGCTGCTCACCTACGAGAACGAGGCGCTGTTCCTGGAGCGCAGCGGCGAGAAGGTCGAGCACGTCACCCCGCCGGCCACCTTCAAGATCGAGAACCCCATCGCGGTGGTGAACACGAGCAAGGACCTGGCGAAGGCCAAGGCGTTCGTCGCCTACACCTTCACCCCGGCGGCGCAGAAGCTGTGGGCGCAGGCCGGCTTCCGGCCCGTCGACCCGGCCGTGGCCAGCGAGTACGCCAAGGACTTCCCGGCCCCGACCAAGCTGTGGACGATCGCCGACCTCGGTGGCTGGCCGTCCGTCGACAAGGCCCTGTTCGACAAGGAGAAGGGCAGCGTGGCGAAGATCTACGACGCCGCCACCCAGTAGCCGCCATGACCAGCGCCCTGCTCACCGAGCCCACGCCCCCGCCCGCGACCAGCGGGCGGGGGTGGCGTGGTCGCGATGGTCGGGGCGGCGGTGGCCGGGCGAGCATCACGGGCGCGGTCGGCCCGCTGGGCTACGGCCTGGTGACGCTCTGGCTCAGCGTCATCGTCCTGCTGCCGCTCGCCGCGCTCACCGTGACGTCGTTCGAGAACGGTCTCTCGGGCTGGTGGGACGCCGTCACCGCACCCAGCGCGCTGGCCGCACTCAAGGTGACGGTCGGCATCTCGCTCGTCGTCGCGGTGCTGAACGCGTTCATGGGCACCCTCATCGCCTGGGTGCTGGTGCGGGACGAGTTCCCCGGCAAGGGCGCGGTCAACGCCCTGATCGACCTGCCGTTCGCGCTGCCGACCATCGTGGCGAGCATCGTGCTGCTGTCGCTGTACGGCCCGCAGAGTCCCGTCGGCATCCACCTCAACGCCACCCAGCCCGGCGTCCTGGTGGCGCTCGCCTTCGTCACCCTGCCCTTCGTGGTCCGGTCGGTGCAGCCCGTGCTGATCGAGGCCGACCGGGACGTCGAGCAGGCCGCCGCCTCGCTCGGCGCGAGCAACCTGACGATCTTCCGGACGGTCGTCCTGCCCGTCCTGCTGCCCGCCGTCGCCAGCGGCGCGGGCCTGGCCTTCGCCCGGGCCATCGGCGAGTACGGCTCGGTCGTGCTGATCGGCGGCAACATCCCGCGGCACACCCAGGTCGCCTCGCAGTACATCCAGCAGCAGATCGAGGTGGACAGCCCGGTGAACGCGGCGGCGGTCTCGGTGGCGCTGCTGCTCATCGCGTTCGTGGCGCTGTTCGTGCTGCGGGTGCTGGCCGGGCGCGGCCTCCGTCGGCAGGAGCGGGCCGCATGAGGACGTCGACCGGTACCCGCCTCACGCTGCGCACCGTGGCGCTGGGCTACCTGTTCGTGCTCGTGGTCGTCCCGCTGGCGCTGATCCTCTACCGCACCTTCGAGCGCGGCATCGGCGCGTTCGTGGAGTCCATCTCCACGCCGGCCGCCATCTCCGCCCTGCACCTCTCCCTGCTCATCGTCGCGATCGTCGTCCCCGTCAACGTGGTGTTCGGCGTGACCACGGCGCTCGCGCTGGTCCGCGGGCGCTTCCCCGGCCGCAACCTCGTCCAGGCGGTGGTCGACCTGCCGTTCGCCGTGTCGCCCATCGTCATCGGGGTCTCGCTGATCCTGCTCTGGGGGGTCGACGGCTGGTTCGGCGCCGTGGAGCAGACCGGGCTGCGCGTCATCTTCGGCTTCCCCGGGCTCGTCCTGGCCACCATCTTCGTGACCCTGCCCTTCGTCGTCCGCGAGGTCGAGCCGGTGCTGCACGAGATCGGCGACGAGCAGGAGCAGGCCGCGGTGACCCTGGGCGCGTCGCGCTGGCAGACCCTCTGGCGGATCACCCTGCCCGCGATCCGCTGGGGCCTGACCTACGGCGTCGTGCTGACCGTGGCCCGCTCGCTGGGCGAGTTCGGCGCCGTGATCATGGTCTCGTCCAACTTCCCCGGGGTCTCCCAGACGCTGACCCTGCTGGTGCACTCGCGCTACATCGACGACCACAACACCTACGGCGCGTACTGCGCCGCCACCCTGCTGATGGCGATCGCCGTCATCGTGCTGGCCCTGATGACCCTGCTGGACCGCAAGAGGAGCACCCGATGATCACCGTCAGCGCGGCCCGCAAGAGCTACGGCGACTTCCTCGCCCTGGACGACGTCTCGCTGCAGATCCCGGACGGCTCGCTGACCGCGCTGCTCGGCCCGAGCGGTTCGGGCAAGTCGACCCTGCTGCGCTCCATCGCCGGCCTCGAGCAGCTGGACGCCGGCACCGTCACGATCATGGGCCGCGACGTCACCCGGGTCGCACCGCAGCGGCGCGACATCGGCTTCGTCTTCCAGCACTACGCCGCGTTCAAGCACATGACGGTGCGCGACAACGTTGCCTTCGGTCTCAAGATCCGCAAGCGCCCCAAGCCCGAGATCGCCCGCAAGGTCGACGACCTGCTCGAGATCGTCGGCCTCGGCGGGTTCCAGCACCGTTACCCCGCGCAGCTGTCCGGCGGGCAGCGCCAGCGGATGGCGCTGGCCCGGGCGCTCGCCGTGGACCCGCAGGTGCTGCTGCTCGACGAGCCGTTCGGTGCGCTGGACGCCAAGGTGCGCGGCGACCTGCGGGCGTGGCTGCGCCGGCTGCACAACGAGGTGAAGGTGACCACCGTCCTGGTCACCCACGACCAGGAGGAGGCCCTGGACGTGGCCGACCGGATCGCGGTGCTGAACCAGGGCCGGATCGAGCAGGTCGGTGACCCCGAGGAGCTGTACGACCGCCCGGCCAACGACTTCGTCATGTCGTTCCTGGGCTCGGTGTCGCGTCTGGGCGACGACCTGGTGCGCCCGCACGACATCCGGCTGGACCGTGACCAGCAGCGGCTGGCCGCCGACTCCGGTCCGGCCGGCTCAGCGCGGGTGGTGGCCGCCCGGGTCGAGCGGGTCGTCCGGCTGGGCTTCGAGGTGCGGGTGGAGCTCGAGGACGCCGGGACCGGCCAGCGCTTCGTCGCCCAGGTCACCCGCGGCGCCAGCGACCAGCTGCGGCTCGAGCCCGGCGACACGGTCTACGCCCAGGCGACCCGACCGTCCACCCTGGCTGCCGTCAGCTGAACACCCCAGTGCGGGAACCAGCGCACCGAGCGACGCCGCGTTTGGGAACCTCTGCAACCTGACGGTAGGATTGCCAGGTTGCCTCGGCGAGGGACGACGTACGACGGGCAGTCCGTCCACGTCTCCGTGATCGACGCGGCGCCCGGTGGGCGCCCCTTCGTGCTGCGCCCCGCGTCGAGGCCCAGACCTCCGCACCGACCGCAGATCGCTTGAAGGAGCCTCACCGTGACCGACCTCACCCTGAACGCCGAGACCCGCACCGAGTTCGGCAAGGGCGCTGCCCGCAAGATCCGTCGCGCGCACCAGATCCCGGCGGTCATGTACGGCCACGGCACCGACCCCATCCACATCACGCTGCCCGGCCACGACACGATGCTGGCGCTGAAGAACCCCAACGCGCTGCTCACCATCGTGATCGACGGCAAGGAGCAGCTCGCCCTGGCCAAGGACGTGCAGCGCGACCCGATCAAGCCGGTCATCGAGCACATCGACCTGGTCGTGGTCCGCAAGGGCGAGAAGGTCGCTGTCGACGTCCAGGTGCACGTCGTGGGCGACGCCGCACCCGAGACCGTCGTCACCGTCGAGAACCAGACGCTGTCGCTCGAGGTCGCAGCGACCGCGATCCCGGAGAACGTCGAGGTCAGCGTCGAGGGCCTGTCCGCCGGCACCCAGATCCACGCCTCCGACGTCGCGCTGCCCGCCGGTGCCACCCTGCTGACCGACGCCGAGATCCTCATCGTCAACATCACCGCCCAGGTCACCGCCGAGGCGCTCGAGGCCGAGCTGGCCGAGGCCGAGGCCGAGGCCGGCATCGAGCACGAGGCGCCCGACGCTGCGGCCGACGACGCCGAGTCCGCCGAGGGCGAGGCCGCGCCCGCCGCCGAGCAGGAGTGAGCACAGACCACACCTGGCTGGTGGTCGGGCTCGGCAACCCCGGGCCCGGCTACGCCGGCCACCGGCACAACGTCGGGGCCATGGTCCTCGACGTCCTCGGCGCGCGCGTCGGTGGCTCGTTCAAGAGCCACAAGGCGCGCGCTGCCGTGCTCGAGGGGCGGCTCGGCGTGCGACCCGGTGGTGCGCCGGGTCCGCGCGCGGTGCTGGCCAAGCCCGCGACCTACATGAACGAGTCGGGCGGCCCGGTCGCGGGGCTGTCCCAGTTCTTCAAGGTCGACCCGGCCCAGCTGGTCGTGGTCCACGACGAGCTCGACATCCCGTACGGCCAGATCCGGCTCAAGCTCGGTGGTGGCGAGGGCGGGCACAACGGGCTGCGCTCGATCACCCGCTCGGTGGGCACCAAGGACTACCTGCGGGTGCGGGTGGGGATCGGTCGCCCGCCCGGCCGGATGGACGCCGCCGACTACGTGCTGCGCGACTTCTCGGCCACCGAGCGCAAGGACCTCGGCGTGACGCTCGAGGAGGCCGCGGACGCCGTCGAGGCGCTCGCCCACGAGGGGCTGCTGGCCGCGCAGGGCCGGTTCCACGCGCCGACTGCATAGCGTGTTCACCGCCGCGCGTAGTTGATCAAGCGTTCACTCTGCGTGAGATAACTAGTCACTATTGATGGTTTGCGCGGGCGATTCCGCCATTTTCACACGCCCGTTACACGTCCCTACTACGTTCGGTGACACCGACGGAGTTGCTAGGGGGCGACGCCGCGTGGACGTGGTTGGGGTGGAGATGACGACGTACGACGACTCGCTCGGGGTCGACGCCGATGACGACGTGACCCCCTCGTCCACCGTGGCGGACCGTCGATCTCCCGCGTCCACCGACCGCGTGTCGTGGGCCTCGAAGCAGCCCTTCATCGTCCGCCAGCCGACCCGACCGGGCGAGGGCGAGGGCGAGTCGCCGGCGAGCGGGGAGTTCAACCCGGTCGCCCGGGCGGCGGACCGTCGCCAGCTCTGGGCCGGCCCGTGGCGCCGTCGCGCCTTCACGGGTGACTTCGTCATCGCCTTCGTCTCGTTCCTGCTGATGACGCTGCTGTCCAGGCAGGACTCCATCGCGGAGTTCGCCGGATACGTCGCGCTGAGCCTGGTCGCCGCCATCTCCTGGTGCGCGGCCCTGGGGCTGCTCCGGGCCTACGACAGCCGCCGCACCGGCGAGGGCCCGGACGAGTTCAACATGATCGGCCGCGCCGCCGTGCTGGTCCTGGTGACGATGGCGCTGTCGTCCTACAGCCTCGGCCTGCTGCTGCCGCGCCGGTTCGTGCTGGTCGTCGTCCCCATGGTCGCCCTGTTCACCGCGATCTACCGGTACGTGCTGCGGCTGCAGCTGCACCGCCAGCGCGACCGGGGTCAGGCGCTCATGCGCACCATCGTGGTCGGCCACCCGTCCGCCGTGGACGATGTCGTGCGCGACCTCTCGTCGGTGCCCTACCACGGCTACCAGGTCATCGGCACCTGCGTGCCGACCATGCTGTCCGACCGGGACCTCATCGGGGACCTGTCGGTGCTGGGCAGCCTGTCGGACATCCCGCAGGCGGTCATCGACCACCAGGTGGACGTCGTGATCGTCGCCGGGTCCGGCATGTCCTCCGCGTCGCTGCGCCGGCTCAGCTGGGCCCTCGAGCGCACCGGAGCCGAGCTGGTGGTCGCCCCGGGCCTGGTGGAGGTGGCAGGCCCGCGGCTGCACGTTCGCCCGGCAGCAGGACTCTCGCTGCTGCACGTGGAGTCCCCGGACTCCCGGCAGGGCCAGATGCTCGCCAAGGCGGCGCTGGACCGCACGCTCGGCACCGCGCTCTTCCTCGCCGCGCTCCCGGTGATCGCCGTCAGCGCGCTGCTGGTGCGGCTGTCCAGCCGCGGACCGGCCTTCTTCCCGCAGGAGCGGATCGGGCAGGACGGGCGCCCCTTCCGGCTGTGGAAGCTGCGCTCGATGGTGGTGGACGCCGAGGATCGTCGGCACGAGGTGCTGGACTCCAGCGACCGCGACGGACTGATGTTCAAGATGCGCCAGGACCCGCGGGTCACCACGGTGGGCCGCTTCCTGCGCCGCTACTCCCTCGACGAGCTGCCGCAGCTGTGGAACGTGGTGCGCGGTGACATGTCGCTGGTCGGACCGCGTCCGCCGCTGCGCGTCGAGTACGACGCCTACCACGACGCCGTGCACCGCCGGCTGCGCGTCAAGCCCGGCCTGACGGGCCTGTGGCAGGTCAGCGGACGAGCCGACCTCAGCTGGGAGGAGTCGGTCCGGCTGGACCTGCGCTACGTCGACAACTGGTCGGTGGCGTTCGACCTGCAGATCCTGTGGAAGACGGCCCGGGCCGTCGTGCGCGGATCCGGCGCCTACTGAGGTTTCCGGTTTGCGACCGTCCGAGGACGCCGTTCCGTACGAGAGAATGTCGAGCATGCGCATCGCACTGGTGGGGACTCGTGGCGTGCCGGCCCGGTACGGCGGTTTCGAGACCTGCGTCGAGGAGGTCGGGCGTCGCCTGGTCGAGCGCGGCCACGAGGTCGTCGTCTACTGCCGCGGGGACGCCGAGGTCGGCGACAGCTACCTCGGGATGCGCCTGGTGCACCTGCCGGCGCTGCGCAAGCGCTCCCTCGAGACGCTCAGCCACAGCGCGCTCTCCGTGCTGCACCTGGTGAGCCGGCGCCGTCCGGACGCCGTCGTGGTGTTCAACGCGGCCAACTCGCCGTTCCTGCCGGTGCTGCGCGCCCGGCGGGTCCCGGTCGCCACCCACGTCGACGGCCTGGAGTGGCGGCGTGGCAAGTGGGGACCGACCGGTCGGCGCTACTACCGCGCTGCAGAGGCGCTCGCGGTGCGCTGGTCCGACGCGCTCATCGCCGACGCCCAGGGCATCGCGGACTACTACCGTGACGAGTTCGACGCTGGCACCGACCTGATCGCGTACGGCGCCCCCACCATCGACCCCGAGCGGCTGGACCGGCTCGGTGAGCTGGACCTCACGCCTCGGGGATACCACCTGGTGGTCGCCCGCTTCGAGCCGGAGAACCACCTCGACCTGGTCGTCGAGGGCTACGTGCGCAGCGACGCGCGGCTGCCCCTCGTGGTCGTGGGCTCGGCGCCCTACTCCGACGCCTACACCGAGCGGGTCACGTCCCTGGCCGACGACCGGGTGCGGCTGCTCGGCGGTATCTGGGACCAGGAGCTGCTGGACCAGCTGTACGCCGGCTCGCTGACCTACCTGCACGGCCACTCCGTCGGTGGCACGAACCCCTCCCTGCTGCGGGCGATCGGGGCGCAGGCTCCGGTGTCGGCGTTCGACGTGGTCTTCAACCGCGAGGTGCTGGGCGAGGCCGGACACTACTTCGGCACGCCGGAGGACGTCCGCGCCCTGGTGACCAAGGCGGAGGCGGACCCGCAGGCCGAGCGGGAGCGGGGCGTCGCGTCGGGCGAGCGCGCGGCCCGCTACGACTGGGACGACGTGACGGCCGCGTACGAGCAGCTCTGCGCCCGGCTGGCGGCCTCGGGCCCGTTGCGGCACAGGGCATCCGGACGCCGGCGCGCGGCGACGAGCCAGGCTGACCGAGTGGGGGCCGAGCGATGATGCAGCTGGATGCCGCGAACGAGCGGCCGGGCTTCCGGGAGACCAGGCAGCGGCTGTCGCAGGCGCAGAAGACGACCAAGGGCGCGCCGGCATACTCGCGCTACGTCAACCGGCCGCTGGGGCGCTCGTTCGCGGCCGCCGCGTACCTGCTCGGGCGCACCCCGAACCAGGTCACCGCGGTCAGCGCCTGCTTCACGTACGCGGCGATCGCCGTGGTGTTCCTGGTCCGGCCGCAGTGGTGGGTCGGCGTGCTGGTGGCCGCCCTGCTGGTGCTCGGGTACGCCCTGGACGCCGCGGACGGCCAGCTCGCCCGGCTGCGCGGCGGCGGCTCGCCGGCGGGGGAGTGGCTGGACCACATGTTCGACGCGGGCAAGGTCGCCACGCTGCACCTGGCCGTTCTCGTTGCGGTGTACCGGTTCTACGACGTCGCGGACGGCTGGCTGCTGGTCCCCCTGGCGTTCAGTGCGGTGTCGTCGGTCGCCTTCTTCGGCATGATCCTCAACGACCTGCTCCGCCAGCGGCAGGTCGCCGCCACCGGGGTGCCGATCGAGCGGGGCGGCACGTCCCGGCTGCGGTCGTTGCTGGTGATCCCCACCGACTACGGGTTCCTCTGCCTGGCGTTCGTGCTGTTCGGTGTGCCCGCGGCGTTCTTCCCTGTGTATTGCCTGTTCTTCCTCGCGAACGCCGGATTCCTGGCGCTTGCCGTGGTGAAGTGGTTCCACGACATGCAGGCGCTGGCAGGTCCGGCGCCGCGATGACCAGGAGGCACGACGGATGACCCGAGTCGCACTCGCGACCGTGACGGGGCTGGTGGTGGTGGGCGGGCTCCTCGCCGGCTGCTCCGGCTCCGACGGCAACCCGACTGCCGGTTCGGGCACGTCCGCCACCGCCAGCGCCCAGCCGACCGGCTCGTCGACGACGCCGGGCGGTACGACGTCAGGCCCGTCGGCCTCGACCTCGTCCGCTCCCACGACCGGTGTGGCCGGCAGTGCCCGCCCCACGCACAAGGCGCAGCCGCTGCGCTCCACGGCAACCTTCGGCAGCGGGGTCACGGTGCACGTCTCGTCGGTCAAGGCGGTGACGGTCAAGGGTCGAGGGCCGGGCGAGCTGAGCGGGTCGGCGGTCGCCATCACGCTGCAGCTGCACAACGGGACCCCCACGACACTGGACCTCGGCAACGCGGTGGTGACGGCGTCGTACGGCAAGGCGGCGACGCCGGCGGTGGACAGCTCGTCACCGCCGTCCAAGCCCTGGACCGGCTCGGTCAAGGCCGGTCAGGACGCGAGCGCCACGTACGTCTGGCTGGTGCCGAAGTCGTCGCGCGGATCGGTCGAGCTGAACGTCAGCTACGACCCGACGAAGCCGGTCGTGCTGCTCCGCGGAGACGCTTCCGCGTGATCATCAGTAACTCAGGGTAGTATTATCCCACGAGATTGGTGATTTTCCAGCGAGAAATGTTGCGCAGCGTTACGTTCGCTGGTGAGCGCCGCGATCTCGCGGCGCGCACCATCGCACCGCTGGGGACACCACATGCTCACCAATCGCCGCCCTCGC
Organism: Angustibacter luteus; assembly: GCF_039541115.1. Lineage (NCBI taxonomy): Bacteria > Bacillati > Actinomycetota > Actinomycetes > Kineosporiales > Kineosporiaceae > Angustibacter > Angustibacter luteus. The sequence goes on along the minus strand of NZ_BAABFP010000008.1, from coordinate 21,562 downwards.
GCCCTGGTCGCCCTGGCGCCCGTCGCCGCCCTGCTGCTCACCGGGCTGACCGCCCTGGTGCTGCCCTCGCAGGCGCTGGCGGACACCAACCCTGCGCCCGGGGTCCCGCAGACCGTCGGCGCCGACATCCTGCCCACGGTGCAGATCAACGGCGTCGTGTGGTCCCAGGTGGTGGTCGGCAACACGGTCTACGCCGGCGGCCGGTTCACCAGTGCACGTCCGGCCGGCGCCCCGGCCGGTACCGGCGAGGTGACCCGCAACAACCTGCTCGCCTACGACATCACCACCGGCGAGCTGATCACCAGCTTCGCGCCCGACCTGAACGCGCAGGTGATGACCGTGGCGGCCTCGCCGGACGGCTCCCGGCTGTACGTCGGCGGCGACTTCACGATGGCCAACGGGCTGAAGCGGTACCGCATCGCGGCCTACAACACCGCGACCGGCCAGATCATCAGCTCGTTCAGCCCCGGCGTGGACTACAAGGTCCGCGCGCTGACGGCGACCAACACGACGCTGTACATCGCGGGCTCCTTCTCCGGTCTGAGCTCCACGGTGCGCACCAACCTGGGCGCGGTGGACGCCATCACCGGCGCGGTCCTGCCCTGGGCTCCGACGGCCAACGCCGCGGTCGGCGCCATGGTGATGAGCCCGGACGGCAGCCGACTCGTCGTCGGTGGGGTGTTCACCCAGCTGAGCGGGGTGGCGGCGTACGGGCTGGGCGCGCTCGACGCCAGCACCGGGGCGGTCCTGCCCTGGGCGGCCAACCAGAAGATCATGGACGCCGGCGCGAACGCGGGGATCACGAGCCTGTCCACGGACGGCACGAACGTGTACGGCACTGGCTACGTGTTCGGCTCGGGCGGCAACTTCGAGGGCACCTTCGCAGCCAACCCGAACAGCGGTGCGCTGGTCTGGATGGAGGACTGCCACGGCGACACGTACTCCGCGTACGGCGGCATGCCTGACGTCGTCTACTCCATCGGGCACGTGCACTTCTGCGGGAACGTCGGCGGGTACCCCGAGACGAACCCGCGCACCCACCACCACGCGCTGGCCTGGACCAAGACGGTCGGCGGGACGATCACCAGGAACACCACCGGCAACTACACCAACTGGGAGGGCAACCCCCGCCCGAACCTGCTGCACTGGTTCCCGGACCCCGAGGCCGGCACCTTCACCGGGCAGGGCCAGGCGGCCTGGAACATCACCGGCAACAGCGACTACGTGGTGATCGGTGGCGAGTTCCCCCGCGTCGACGGCGTCCCGCAGCAAGGGCTGGCGCGCTTCACCACCCGGGCCCTGGGACCGAACCAGTCCGGCCCGGTGAACCGTGGCGGCGCCGCGCTCAACCCGGACATGCAGTCGTACCAGCCGGGCACCGTGCGGTTCACCTTCCCCGCGACCTGGGACCGGGACAACGACACCCTGGTCTACAAGCTGATCCGGGACAACGACACGGCCAACCCCGTGTGGCAGCAGACCGTGGTCTCCAACTTCTGGACGCTGCCGCGGCTCTCGTTCATCGACACCGGGGTGGCCCCGGGCTCGACCCACCGCTACCGCCTCACGGTGACCGACCCGCTGGGCAACACCTCGCTGAGCGAGAACCAGCAGATCACCGTCGCCTCGGCCGCGGGCCTCAGCTCGTCGGCCCGTCAGGTCCTCGCGGACGGACCGACCGAGTACTGGCGGTTGGGTGAGTCCGAGGCGATCGCGCACGACTGGGCCGGCGTGGACGACCTGGTGCTCGGCACCGGCGTCAGCGGCGGACAGGCCGGTGCGATCACCGGCGACAGCGACCCGGCGTCGTTGTTCGACGGGACGAGCAACGGTCGAGGGGCCACCCGCGCCTCCGCGGCGATGCCCGGCGCGTTCAGCATCGGCGCCTGGGTGAAGACCACCACGACGCGTGGCGGGAAGATCCTCGGCGCCGGCACGGCGGCCAGCGGCAACAGCACGACGACCGACCGCAACGTGTGGCTGCGCAACGACGGCAAGATCTCGTTCGGGGCCCGGCAGTCCGGGGTGAACCGCATCCTGACCAGCCCGGGCGTCGTCAACAACGGGCAGTGGCACCACGTGGTCGCCACCCTCGGCAGCGCCGGTCAGGTGCTGTACGTCGACGGCGTCCAGGTGGCCTCCGCCCCGACGGTGACCTCGGCCAGCGTGCTGACCGGGTACTGGCGGATCGGTGACACCCTCAGCGGGTGGACCGGCGCGCCGACGTCGTCCTACCTCGCGGGCACGATCGACGACATCGCCGTCTTCAACCGTCAGGTGTCCGCCGCGACGGTGGCCAGCGAGTACCACCCGCCGAACGTGAACGACGCGCCGACCGCGGCGTTCAGCAACACCGCCAGCGGCTTGGACGCCGCGTTCGACGGCACCGCCTCGAGCGACACGGACGGCACGATCACCGGGTACAGCTGGAACTTCGACGACGGCGGCACCTCGACGTCCGCCACGCCGAGCCACACCTTCCCGGCGGGCGGGACCTACAACGTCCGGCTGACCGTGACGGACGACGACGGGGCGACCGGGTCGATCACCAAGGCGGTCACCGTCGTGGCGCCGGTGTCCGGTGTGGTGGCGGACGACACGTTCTCCCGGACGGTCGCCTCCGGCTTCGGCCCCGCCGACCTCGGCGGTGCCTGGACGATCTCCGGCGGGAACGCCAACTTCTCGGTGGACGGCAGCGCAGGCAAGCTGAAGATGGCGGCCGGTGCCACGCTCACGGCGGCCCTGGCCGGGATCGGCGACCCGAGCGCGGACACCGTCGTGGACGTCTCGCTCGACAAGGCCCAGACCGGTGGCGGCACGTACGTGTCCGTGATCGGCCGTCGGATCACGGCGACCACCGACTACCGGGCGAAGATGCGCTTCCTCGCCGACGGGCGGCTGACCCTCGGGCTCTCGCGCACCGTGGCGGGCACCGACACGGCCATCGCCACCGCGGTCACCGCGGCGTCCGGGGTCCAGCCCGGCGACGTGTTCCACGTGCGCATCCAGACGATCGGCGCCTCGCCCACCACCGTGCGGGCCAGGGTCTGGAAGGCCGGGGACGCCGAGCCGGCTACCTGGAACGTCAGTGCCACGGACGCGACGGCCGACCTGCAGAACCCCGGCGGCGTCGCCGTCCAGGGGTACCTGTCCGGCTCGGTCACCAACGCCCCGATGACGCTCACGGTGGACGAGCTGCACGTCCGGCACGTCGACTTGCCATAACAACTAGTTACGCTGCGTAGTACTTCGGACCCCGTTTGGCCATTCGCCGGACGGGGTCCGTTGCGCGCAGTTACGTTCGACGTGTTCCACAGGGGCGGTCAGCAGGGGCCGTCAACGCTGCGACATGAAGGAAGCTCATGAGCTCAGCTATCGCCCGCGCCGCCAAGACGTTCACCTTGGCCACCGTGGCTGCCGTACTGGCGGTCACCGCGCTGGTCGCCCTCCCCGCCGGCGCCGCGCACGCGGATACCACCCCGCCGGCCGGCACCGTCCCCACGGTCAGCGCCGACGCACTCCCGACCGTCCAGGTCAACGGAGTCGTCTGGTCCCAGGTCATCGTCGGCAACACCGTGTACGCGGGCGGGTCGTTCACGTCGGCGCGTCCGGCCGGCTCACCGGCCGGGACGAACGAGACGCCCCGCAACAACCTGCTGGCCTACAACCTGCAGACCGGCGCGCTGATCACCTCCTTCGCACCGAACCTGAACCGCCAGGTGCTCACCGTCGCGGCCTCGCCCGACGGCAGCCGCATCTACGTCGGCGGTGACTTCACCACGGCCAACGGGGTGAACCGGTACCGCATCGCGGCGTACAGCACCGCCACCGGCGCGCTGATCACGACCTTCAACCCCGGCACGGACTACAAGGTGCGCACCCTCGTCGCGACGAACACCACGGTGTACGCCGGTGGCGGCTTCAGCAGCGCCGGCGCGCCGCGCTCGCGCCTGGCCGCCTTCCGTGCCTCGGACGGCGCGGTGACCAGCTGGGCACCGGTCGCCGACAAGGACGTCATGTCGATGGTCCTGACCCCGGCCGGTGACGGCATGGTGCTGGCCGGCAACTTCGGCAACATGAACGGCCAGCAGGCCCGCGGCAGCGCCAAGGTCGACCTGAACACGGGCGCCAGCATGCCGTGGGCGATGAACGCGACGGTCCAGAACTGGGGCACCGACGCGGCCATGCTCTCGCTCACGACGGACGGCCAGCAGATCTTCGGCAGCGGCTACGTCTACGGGTCGAACGGCAACCTGGAGGGCATCGTCGCGGCCGACCCGACCACCGGCGCGATCAACTGGATCGACGACTGCCACGGCGACACCTACTGGGTCTGGGCGGGGGCGGACGCCGTCTACGGCGTCGGGCACTCGCACTACTGCGGCAACATCGGCCAGTTCCCGCAGACCACGCCGTGGTCGTTCCAGCGCGCGATGGCGTTCACCAAGGACGCGAAGACGACCGTGACGAACGACCCCTACGGCTACTACAACTGGGCCGGCTACCCGGCTCCGGACCTGCTGCGCTGGTGGCCCACGCTGGACGCGGGGAGCTTCACCGGCCAGACGCAGGCGGCCTGGACCGTCACCGGCAACAGCGACTACGTCGTCATGGGCGGCGAGTTCCCCCGGGTGAACGGCGTGGCGCAGCAGGGCATCGTGCGGTTCGCCAAGCGCTCGATCGCACCGAACGTGCAGGGCCCGGTCGTCAAGGGCGCGGCGCTGAACCCCAACGCGGTCTCCCTGTCCTCCGGCTCGGTCCGGGTGGCGTGGCCGGCGAACTGGGACCGCGACAACGAGGAGCTCAGCTACGACCTCGTGCGCGACAACGACACGGCGCACCCGATCTACACGGGCAAGCAGAAGTCCACGTTCTGGCTGCGCCCACCGATGGGCTTCATCGACCGCGGGCTGGTCAACGGCAGCACGCACCGGTACCGGCTCGTCGTCACCGACCCGCTCGGGAACACGGCCACCAGCGAGAACGTGACCGTGGTGGTGAACGGCGGCGCGGCCAGCGCCTACGCCGACGGCGTGCTGGCGGACGGCGCCAGCCAGTACTGGCGGCTGGGGGAGAGCTCGGCGACGACGGCCTACAACTCGGCCGGCTTCGACGACCTGACGCTCGGCGCCGGGGTCACCCGCGGAGCCGCCGGAGGTACCGGCGACGCCGACAAGGCCTCGACCTTCAACGGCACCGACACCGCGTTCGGGGTCAACAGCCAGCCCGTCACGGCGCCGGACACCTTCTCGGCGGAGGCGTGGTTCAAGACCACCACGACCTCGGGCGGCAAGATCCTGGGCTTCGGTGGCAGCACCACCGGGCTCAGCGGCAACTACGACCGGCACGTCTACATGACCAACGACGGCAAGCTGACCTTCGGCACCTGGCTGGGCTTCCCGGCCATCGTGACCAGCGCGCAGTCGTACAACGACGGCCAGTGGCACCACGTCGTGGGCACCCTGGGCAGCGCCGGCGAGTTCCTGTACGTCGACGGCAAGCGGGTCGGCGCCAACGGCGGGATCCACAGCGGCCAGCCGTACGACGGCTACTGGCGGATCGGCGGTGACAACATCGGCGGGTGGCCGGGCGACAAGAGCTCCAACGGCTTCCAGGGCGACATCGACGACGTCGCGATCTACCCGAGCCAGCTCACCTTCGCCCAGGTGCGCTCGCACTACTCGCTCAGCGGTCGCACCCTGCCCGGGACCCGTCCGGCCGACACCTACGGCCAGGCGGTCTACGACGCGGAGCCGGACCTGTACTGGCGTCTCGGCGACGCTGCGGGCACCGCGGTGGACTCGACCCCGAACGGGCAGGACGGCGCCTACACCGGCGGCGTCACCCAGGGTGGTCCGAGCGCGGTGACCGGCGGACCGACCGGCTCGGCGACGTTCGACGGCAGCACGGGCGGGGTGTACAGCAGCCAGCAGGCGAACAACCCGCAGACCTTCACCGAGGAGCTGTGGTTCCGCACCGGTACGCACGTCGGCGGCAAGCTGATCGGCTTCGGCAACACCCAGGCCGGCTACAGCAGCGGGTACGACCGGCACGTCTACATGGAGGACGACGGGCGGCTGACCTTCGGGACCTGGTTGGGCTTCACCAACACGGTGTCGTCCCCGTTGGCCTACAACGACAACAGCTGGCACCACATGGTCGCCGAGGGCAGCTCCTCGGGCCTGAAGCTGTACGTCGACGGTGGGCTCGTGGCCTCCAACAGCACCGGCGGCGCGCAGGACTACGCGGGCTACTGGCGCATCGGTGGCGACTCCGACTGGGGTGGCACCAGCGCGTACTTCAACGGTGACCTGGACGAGGTGGCGGTGTACTCCAGCCTGCTCACCGACGCCCAGGTGTCCCAGCACTACTCGCTGGGCAAGGGCATCGTGCCGAACCAGTCGCCCACCGCGGCGTTCGGCTCCACCACGACGGACCTGAAGGTCGACTTCGACGCCACCGGCTCGCACGACCCCGACGGGACGATCGCGGGCTACGCGTGGGACTTCGGTGACGGCGCGCACGACACCGGCGCCACCCCGTCGCACACCTACGCCGACCCGGGCACGCACCAGGTCGTCCTGACGGTCACCGACAACCAGGGGGCGACCGCGCAGGTCACCCAGGCCGTGGTCACCACGGCGCCGAACCAGGCGCCGACGGCGGCCTTCACCGCGACGCCGACCAACCTGAGCGTGGCGTTCGACGGCTCGACCTCGCACGACGGGGACGGCTCGGTGGTGAGCTACGCCTGGAACTTCGGTGACGGGGCCACGGACACGGGCATCACCACGTCGCACACCTACACCGACCCCGGCACCTACGTGGTGAAGCTGACGGTGGCGGACGACGACGGTGCCACCAACCTGACCCAGCAGTCGGTCGTGGTGACGGCTCCGGCGAACGTGAACCCGGTCGCGGCCTTCACGGTCACGAAGTCCAACCTGCACGTCGCGGTGAACGCGACGACGTCGCACGACCCGGACGGCTCGATCTCGAGCTACGAGTGGTCGTTCGGCGACGGGAGCACCGACACCGGTGTGACCAGCGCGCACGACTACGCCGCGGGCGACACGTACGTGGTGACGCTCAAGGTGACCGACAACCGCGGTGGTACGAACACGACCACCCAGTCGGTGACCGTGGCGCCGGCGCCGGCGAACGTCCCGCCGACCGCGGCCTTCACGGCCACCCCGACCGACCTGACCGCGTCGTTCGACGCCTCGGGCTCGGCCGACCCGGACGGCTCGGTCGTGGCCTGGTCCTGGACCTTCGGTGACAGCACCACGGGCTCGGGCAAGATCACGTCGCACCCGTACAGCGCGCCGGGCACCTACCCGGTCGTGCTGACGGTCACCGACAACCAGGGCGCGACCGCCACCAAGAGCGGCTCGGTCACGGTCACCGCACCGGTGGTCAACCCGTTCTACGCCCAGGACCTCTTCGGTCGGACGGTGGTCAACGGACTGGGGACGGCGGACAAGGGCGGCCCGTGGACGCTGTCGGGAGGTAACACCAACTTCTCGGTGGCCTCCGGGCAGGCCCGGCTCAAGCTGGCCAAGGCTGGTTCCACGGTGACGGCCAACCTGGACGGCGTCTCCGCCACCTCGACCGAGGTCGTCGTGGACGTCGTGGCGGACTCGGCGCAGACCGGCGGGGGCACCTTCATCGGGGTCACCGGACGCAAGGTCGGCGCGAACACGTACGCCGCGAAGGTCAAGCTGCTGGCCGACGGCCGGGTCAACCTCTCGCTGGTCAGCGTGGTCGGCACGACGGAGACCGCGCTCCGTTCGCTGACGGTGACCGGGTTGACCAACAGCCCGAGCACGCCGCTGCGCATCCGGCTGCAGGTGTTCGGCACCACGCCGACCACGGTGCGGGCCAAGATCTGGCCGGTCGGTGGCACGGAGCCGACGGCGTGGACCGCATCGGCCACCGACTCCAGCGCGACGCTGCAGGCGGCGGGATCGGTTGGACTGAACGCGTACCTGTCCGGTACGTCGACGAACGTCCCGGAGAACGTCATCGTGGACAACTTCGCCGCGGGACCGCTCAACCCCTGATCAGACAGGGTTTCCGGTGGGCCACAGGGACCAGTCCCGGTGGCCCACCGGCACGTCCGCAGCACGGGGCGAGGGCCCCGGGGGACTCTCCGGGAACGGCCACGGCGCGCGGAACGGGCTGGCAGAATGGGACGGGGGTCAGATCGGACGTCCGATCCGAGCGGTGAGGAGCGAGCGTGCAGGTCGAGCAGCCGCCCCGAGCGGACGTCGAGTCCGTGGTGGTCGCGGTGCTGACCTACCGCAGGCCCGACGACCTGGCGGCGATCCTGCCCGAGCTGGTGCGCCAGGCCACGCTGGCCAGCCGGCCGGCGCGCGTGCTGGTCGTCGACAACGACCCGGAGGCTGCGGCGCGCCAGACGGTCGTCGAGGGCTGGCCCGACGTCCAGTACGTCCACGAGCCCCGGCCCGGCATCGCCGCGGCCCGCAACCGTGCGCTGGCCGAGGCCGGTCGCGACGACCTGCTGGTGTTCGTGGACGACGACGAGCGCCCGGTGCCGGACTGGCTGGACCTGCTGCTGGCGGTCTGGGTCGAGCGGCGCTGTGCGGCCGTCGTGGGTCCGGTCGTCTCGGAGTTCGCGGTCGAGCCGTCCGCCTGGGTGTCGGCGGGCCGCTTCTTCGACCGGCGCCGGCTGCCCACCGGCACGGCGGTGCAGGTGGCCGCCACCAACAACCTGCTGCTGGACCTGGCGCAGGTGCGCTCGGCCGGCCTGACCTTCGACGAGCGGTTCGGCCTCAGTGGCGGCTCCGACACGTTGTTCACCCGTCAGCTGCACGAGAGCGGCGGTGCGATGCTCTGGTGCGACGAGGCCCTGGTGGTGGACGTCGTGCCGGCCGCGCGGGTCGAGCGCCGCTGGGTGCTGGCGCGGGCGTTCCGCAGCGGCAACGGCTGGACGCGCACGTCGCTCCAGCTCAGCGGCAACGCCGCCGGTCGCCTGGGGGTGCGCGTACGGCTGCTGGGCGCCGGTGCGGTCCGGGTCCTGGGCGGCGGCGCCCGGGCGCTGGTCGGGTTGGTCCGCCGCGACGTCGGTGACCAGGCGCGTGGGGTGCGCACCCTGGCCCGCGGCGCCGGCATGGTCGCCGGCACCTGGGGTTACGTCTACTCCGAGTACAAGCGGCCGTGAGCGCCCAGCCGCAGGCCCCGGCCCACGTCTCCCGGTTGGGCGTGGTCGTCGTGAACTACGCCTCGCACCAGCTCCTGGCCGATCGGCTGCCGGCGCTGCGCGCGCTCGAGGCCCCGCACGACGTCGTGGTCGTCGACAACCTGACGACCGGCGCGGAGCGGTCCGCCGTCGGCGCACTGGCCCACCAGCACGGCTGGCAGGTGATCGAGGCCGACCGCAACCTGGGCTTCGGCGGTGGCATGAACCTGGGCGTCGCGCGGGCGGCCGAGCTCGGCTGCGACGCCGTCCTGCTGCTGAACCCGGACGTCGACGTCGACCCGGCGGTGGTCGAGGCGCTGCTGGATGGCGCCCGGCGACACCCGGGCGCCCTGGTCTCCCCGCGGATCGTGCTGCCGGGCGGTCGCACCTGGTTCTCCGGTGGCGTCCTGCAGCTGGCCACCGGTGACCTGCGCGCCGGCGGCGGCCCGGACCTGACCGCGCGCGGCTCCTGGCTCACCGCCGCCTGCCTGCTGGTGCCGCTGTCGACGTGGCGGGCGGTCGGCGGCTTCGACGACCGCTACTTCATGTACTGGGAGGACGTCGACCTCAGCTGGCGGGCCGCCCAGCAGGGGCTGCCGCTGGTCGTGCTGGACGACGTCGAGGTGGTGCACCACGTCGGTGGCACCCAGAGCGGCGACGCCAAGTCGCCGCTGTACTTCTACTTCAACTGCCGCAACCGGTTGCTCTTCGCCGCGAAGAACCTGCCGCGCCGGGAGCGGCTGCGCTGGCTGCTGGCCACGCCGCGGGCGTCGTGGCGGGTCCTGCGCCGGCACGGTGGGCGCAAGCGGATCCTGCGTTCGCCGCGCGTCGTGCTGGGCGCCGTCCGCGGGACGCTGGCCGGTGTGGGCGCGTTGCTGCGGCCCACCGGGGCGGGTGCCGGATGAGCGTCGTGGACGACCAGGACCAGCAGCCGTCGGTGCCGGAGAAGGTCGAGGTCAAGCACGCCCGGGACACCTGGATCGGGCTGATCCGCAGCGGTGGCACCCGGATGGCCGTGCTGCCGATCTCGGCGGTCATCGGCATCTTCAACACCCGGATCATCATCGAGCACTACGGCGAGGCGTCCTACGCCCAGTACGGCCTGCTCGTCGGGATCGGCGCCCTGCTGCCGTGGGCCGACCTCGGCATCTCGGCCGCGATCATGAACGTCATCGGCGGTTCGCACGACCCCAGCCGGGACTCCAAGGTGCACGGCGTCCTGGTCACCTGCATCCGGATCCTGTGCGGGTCGATGGTCACGATCTGCGCGGTGTCGGTGGGCATCTCGGTGCTCGGGCTGTGGCCGACGATCTTCGGTGAGGGGCTGCAACCGGGTGGCGGAGCGGTCGCCGCGGCCGTCTGCCTCGCGCTGCTCGGAATCGGCATGCCGTTCGGCATCGGTCAGCGGATCCTGGCCGGGATGGGCAAGAACCACGTCGGGCTGGCGCTGCTCGGCCTGCAGGCCCCGGTCACGCTGGTGACGCTGCTGATCCTGACCCACTGGCACGTGCCGGCCGGGAACTTCGTCGCGGTGATCCCGTACGGCACCGCCGTGCTCATCGCGCTGATCGCCACCGTCCTCGGCGGCCGGATGATCGCCCCGATGCTCGGTCGCTCGGTGCGCAGCGCGCCGCACGTGCGCACCGAACGCGGTGGCGAGGTCTTCAGCGTGGCCTGGCCGATGCTGGTCCAGATGATCGCGTTGCCGATCGCCATGCAGACCGACCGGATCGTGCTCAGCCACCTGTCCGGCACCACGTCGCTGGCGCAGTACAACCTCGCCTCGCAGATCTACTCGCCGGTCTGGGCGGTGGTCAGCGCGGCCGGCTTCACGCTGTGGCCGGTGTTCGCCCGCGAGCGCGCCCGGGGCCGGCACGCCTCACCGATGAGCATCTCGCTGGTGTTCGGGGTGGCGGCGGCACTCGTCTGCCTGGGTCTGTCGCTCGCCTCGCCGCTGCTGTCCCAGGTGGCCACGGGCGGCACGATCCACCTGCCGGTCAGCCTGCTCGTCGCCTACTCGTTGTTCATGATCTGCCAGGCGGTCAAGTACCCGCTCGGGATGTACATGACCGACGCGCGGGGCCTGCGCTACCAGGCGGTCATGATCTGCCTGCTGCTGCCGGTGAACCTCGGCCTCTCGATCTGGCTGACCGGGCTGATCGGGCCGTCCGGGCCGATCATCGGCTCGGCCGTGGGAGTGCTGCTGTTCCAGGTCATCGCGAACGTCGTGTACGTGCGGCGGGACCGGGCCAAGGTCGTCGGCACGTGAGGCAGGTGCGGGTCGCGCGCGTCTACGAGTCGCTGCGGACGGCGCACCTCGAGCGCTTCGCCGTGATGGCGCCGGCCACCGTGCTGTACCACGGCACCCGGTACGACTACGACCTCAGCGTCCTGCCGGACGGCGTGCCGGTGCCGCGCCAGGTCTCCCGGCCCGCGGCGGTGCGTGAGCTGCTCACCGGGGGCTACGACGTCGTCGAGCTCAACGAGCCGCTGATGACCCGGCGCTGGCCGGACCTGCTGGCCCAGCTGGTCGCCGCCCGCCTGGCGCCGCGGCGGCGAGCGCTGGCCGTGGCCTACTGCATCGGGCTGACCGACCCGGCCGACGAGCTCGCCGCGAGGCTGCCCCGGCCGCTCGCCCGGCTGGCCACCCGCGTGGTCCTGGGGGTGCTGGTGCGCGGCTTCGACCGCCTGGCCTTCGGTACCCAGGGCTGCTACGACCTGGTGGCCGGCTACGTCCCGCACCGGGTGCTCGCCCGCCGGGCCGCCGTCTTCCCGGCGCTGCCCACGGCGTGCGACTGCCCACCCGGCGAGCGTGAGCCGGGCACCGTGCTGTTCGTGGGGGCGTTCAGCGAGCGCAAGGGCGTGCGGCAGCTCCTGGCCGGGTGGGAGGCCCTCGGCGCCGGTGCGCAGGGCCTGCGACTGCACCTGATCGGCAAGGGTCCGTTGCTCGAGCACGTCCAGCACTGGGCGGCCGGCCGGGACGAGGTCCGGGTCGACGTCGACCCGCCGCGCTCGCTGGTGCACGAGGCGCTGCGCCGCGCGCACGTGCTCGTGCTGCTCTCCCAACGGGTCGGCGCCTGGCGCGAGCAGGTCGGCCTGCCGCTGGTCGAGGGGCTCGGCCACGGCTGCGAGGTCGTCACGACGAGCGAGACGGGGCTGGCCGGCTGGCTGCAGGCCCACGGGCACGAGGTCCTGGCTCCGACGGCGCCGGCGTCGCAGGTGGCCCAGGCCCTGGCCCGGGCGGCGGGCTCGCCGCGAGACGCCGGGCAGGTCCTCGCCGACCTGCCCACCACCGACAGCCGCATCGCCGCCGACCGGTGGCTGCTGCGCCCCCCGACCGGCCGAGGCCAGGAGACCGCTATGACCGGCACGAGCGACGTCCGCGCCACCGTCCTGTTCGCCCCCGGGAAGGGTCCGCAGGCGTGGGCCCGGCGGCACGCGCAGAGTCCGGTGCCCGGCCGCTGGCCGTACGGCCTGGACGGTCTCGAGCAGGGCGGCGCGCAGGTCTCGGCAGTGGAGCTTCGTCCCCCGTCCGCCGCGGCCCGCCTGGCCCGCCGGGCGAGCGCGGGGCGGGTCTCGGCGCTGCGCCCGGCCACCCGGGTCGCCGGTGACCTGCTCTGCTGGGACGAGCAGACCGCCGCGCAGATCCACGGGACGGTCCGCGGCGAGCGGCTGCTGTCCGGCGTGATCTGGGTGACCGACCGGCTCGACCGGCCCGAGGCCGCCGCGGACGTCGCCAGGACCCGGGACCTGCTGCGCGGCCTGGACGGGCTGTGGACGCTCAGCCGCCCGCAGGTCGACGTCCTCGCGCAGTGGCTCGGCCCGGACGCCCCGCCGGTCAGCTTCCTGCGGTTCGGCGTCGACCCGGACTTCTACGGGTTCGCGCCCTACCAGCAGGCGGAGCCGATGGTGGTGAGCATCGGCGGTGACCGCGACCGCGACCCGCGGACGTTGTTCGCGGCCCTGGAGATCGTGCGGAGCGAGCGCCCGGACGTGCGGGTCGTGGTGCAGTCGTCGTCCAAGGAGCCGGCCCCGGAGGGCATCGAGGTGCTCGCCCACGTGCCGCACGCCCAGGTCGCCGAGCTCTACGCTCGCGCCTCGGTCGTCGCCGTCGCCACCCGCCCGAACCAGCACGTGTCCGGCATGACCGTGGCGCTGGAGGCGATGAGCACGGGCCGCCCCGTCGTGATCTCCGACACCCCGGGCATGGACGACTACGTGGACGAGACGACCGGTCGGGTCGTGCCGGTCGCCGACCCGGCAGCCATGGCCGCGCAGATCCTCGCGCTGCTCGCGGACCGCGGGACCGCCGGCACCCTCGGTGCCGCGGGTCGCGCGGCGGTCGAGGACCGTTTCACGTCGACCGCGATGTGCCGCGACCTGCTGGGGATCCTGGCTCGCTGAAGCGGGCCCGGCGGCGGGCCCGCCGGGGGGCGGCCGCGTACACGTCGGCGTGCCGGCGTCCTGCGGCCACCCACTCGCGGGCGCCCAGGTCCGGGGTGGCTCCCGCGTCGTGGCCGGCGCGCGCCCGCGCGAGCCCCTGGCGCAGGATGTCCGGCCCGAGCTCGCCGTCGTAGGTCAGCACCCAGGCTTCGCCCACCTCAGCGGCCAGCGCCCGGGTGGACTCGCTGGCCGGGACCAGGACCGGACGGCCCAGCGACAGGGCGAGCAGGGCGGCGCCCGAGTTGCCCATCTCGAGGTAGGGCAGCACGACCAGCTCGGCGTGACCGACCTCGGCGGCCAGCGTCGCGTCGTCCACGTGCTCCAGCAGGCCACTCGCCGAGGGGGTGCTCGAGAGCGCGAGCTCCAGCTCGGCCCGCAGCTGCGGCGAGGGAACCTGCCCGGCGACCCGCAGGCTCAGCGCCGGGTCGGCCAGCTCGCGGAACGCGCCCACGAGGGGCAGCACGCCCTTGTACGGCCGGATCAGGCCGAAGTACATCAGTCGACCCGGCACCGAGTCCGGCACGTCCGCGCCGCGGTACCAGTCCTGGTAGTGGCCGTGCGGCACCAGGGTGGCCGGCGCGCGGACCTGCGGCGCCCGCACCGGGCCGAGCTCGATCTGCGCGGTGGTCCACCGGTCGAACAGGCCCAGCACGAGCTGCTCCAGGCGACTCCCGCCCTCGTGCGGGCGCACGTTGTGCACCGTGCGGACCAGTCCGGCGCCGGTGACCCGGATGCGCAGCAGCAACGCCAGCGCGGCCAGCTGGCGGCCGATGGTCCGGACGCGACCGGAGCCCCGGATCAGCACGTCCGGCCAGTGCACGTGGAAGACGTCCCAGCGCCCGACCAGGGCCGTCCGCCAGCTGAACGGGAGCATGTGCACCCGGTCGGCCGGCACGGAGCGGGCCAGCAGCTGCAGGTACGGGTTCGTGGTCGGGCGCGGGCGGCCGAACGACTGCAGGACGACGACCCGCCCGTCGTGGCGTGGACTCACCCGGGACCGTGGCCGGCGGGCTCGGGGCCGGGTGCGCCCGACCCCGGTGCGTCCCGAACCAGCAGGGTCAGCCCCAGGGCCAGGCCGATGTCGCCGAGGTTGGACACGATGGGCCCGAACGCGAGGAACCAGACCGCCACGACCGTGGTGAAGATGACGACCGCGGACGCGGTGCGGTCGGCGAGCGCGCGGACCAGCGAGCCGAGCAGGATCACCGCGACCACCAGGGCCAGCAGCAGGCCGAGCACCCCGAGGTTGACCCACAGGTCCGCGGCCACCGAGTGCAGCTTGAACGCGCCACCGAACATGAACTTGTCCACGTAGCCGCTGTCGTAGTCCTCCAGCACCTTCGACAGGCCCGTCTTGGCCACGACGATGTCGCTGCTGGTCGGCACCGAGCCCAGGCCGAAGCCGAGCGGACGTTCGTGCATGAGCTGCCAGGTCGCCGTCCACTCGGGCCGGCCGCCGGCCAGCAGCGAGCCGCTCTTGAGCACCTGGGCCTGGGACCGTTCCTGCAGGCCCGAGCCGAGGGCGCCGTCGAGCAACAGCTTCGTGCCGCCCCAGTAGACGAGGGCGAGCAGGCCTGCGAGCAGGACGGCCGGGGTGATGCGTCGGAGCCGGCCCGGCTGACCCGCCGGCAGGCCCTGCCAGATGACCAGCCCGGCCGTGAACAGGCACATGCCGAAGAAGCTGCGGGCGTCGTTGGTGACACCGCTCAGGGCGAGCCCGCCCAGGGCCAGGACCTGGACCAGCCGTGAACGCACCGGGGCGAGCAGCGACAGGAGCAGCAGGGTCACCGGCAGCGACCAGGCGAACTTCCACGGGTTGGTCGCGGCGAGACCCGAGCTGGCCGTCTGCGCGGCCGACATCAGGAGCCCGACCGCGAACGCCACGCCGGTCCAGCGCAGGCCCAGCACGGTCCGCGCCCACAGGATGACGCCGACGCCGAGGAAGACGCTCAGGACCAGGCTGGTCGTGGCGATCATCCCGCCGTGGGTGTAGGCGTGGTCCGAGCCGTTCCAGACAGCGAGCCAGAACCCGCTGGCCAGCGCCACCCCGACCAGCCACATCAACGGGGCGAAGGCGGGCGCGCGGCGCGTCGCCGGCCACCACAGGGGGAGCAGCAGCAGCTCGATCGGCAGGGGTGCCGGGATGTCCTTCCTCAGGTGCGGGCTCCAGGCCAGCAGCACCAGCAGCCCCACGGCGATGATCTTGGCCCACGTCGGGACGACCTGGTCGTCCTCCGCCTCGCGCACCCACTGGCGCACCTGACGGGTGGGCACGCCGAGGCCGGCTGCGGTGGACCGGATGGCGGCGGAGCGCACCGCGGGTGTCGCCTCGGTGGCGAGGACGATCCCGAGGGCCTTCTCGCGGAGCTGCGACTGCGTCGCGGGCACCGCGCTAGCGCCGTCCCGCAGCGTGCGGGTCGCCGCTCGCGGGCCGGTGCGGGTTGGGCGCACCGGCCGCCGGGCCGGCGGGCGGGGTCAGCGGAGCCGGTCCGCTGGCCGGCGCGGGCGCCGGCGCAGGCGCGGGCGTCGGTGCGGTCGCGGGCGTCGGCGTCGGCGCCGGCGTCGGTATCGGGCGGACGTTCCCGCCGGTCAGCGGGGTGTGGCCCGGGTCAGCCGGTCGGGCAGGCGTCCGGGGGCGACGGTGCTGGCGCCGCTGCAGCCAGCGCCGGCGCAGGCCCGGCTTGTTCGTGTCGGAGTAGTAGCCGTAGCTGTCCGCGTGCCCGGACACCCGGTTGATCACGACGCCGTGCACGTCCACCGACGCGATCTCCAGAGCGGCCACCGCCTGCGCGAACTGCTGGCGGCGCGTGCGCCGGGCGTCGACGACGACCAGGGCGCCGCTGGTGTGCTTGCCCAGGCTCGCCGAGTCCGTGACCGGCAGCAGCGGCGCGCCGTCCAGGAGGACGATGTCGTACAGCTGGGCCATCTGCTGGACGAGGCGGCCCATGGCGTCGGAGCCGAGCAGCTCGCTCGGGCGCACGGCGGTCTCGCCGGCGGTGAGCACGTGGATGGGGCCCCAACCCTGGATGAGCTCTTCGAGCGGGACGTTCTGCAGGAGTGCGGTGGTCAGCCCGATCGTCCCCTCCAGCCCGAGGTAGTCGGCGAGGCTCGGGCGGCGCAGGTCGGCGTCCACGAGCAGCACCCGCAGGTCGGACTCGGCGAGCGTGCGGGCCAGGTTCAGCGCCACGGTGGTCTTGCCCTCGCCGGCCAGGGCGGAGGTGATGACCAGCGCCCGGTGCTGCTGGTCGACGTCCAGCGAGCGCAGGTTGGTGCGCAGCCGGCGGAACGCCTCGACCTGCGGGTCGTGGCTGGTCGGGTCGAGCACCAGCGCGCTGCGCCGCCGACCGCGGCGCATGCCGATGGACCCGATGACGGGGGCGTCGGTGACCCGCCGGACGTCGTCCTCGCTGCGGACCTTGTTGTCCAGCAGGCGACGGACGGCCACGATCGCAAAGGCGGCCGCCAGTCCGGCCAGCAGGCCGGCCGCCAGGTTGACCTTCGTGCGCGGCGCGGACGGGTAGCGCGGGACGTCCGCGGCGGCGACCGTCGTCACCTTCACCGCCTCGGCCTTGTCGGTGGACTTCGGCGAGAGCTGACCGACGGACACCGCGAGCTGGTGGCCGATGCCGTTCGCCACGGCGGCGGCCCGGCTGGGCGAGGAGTCGGTGACGGTGATCTTGAGCAGGACCGTGTCCAGCGGGGCCTCGGCCGCGACCTGGCCGGACAGCCGCTTGGCCGTGGTGTCCAGGCCGAGGTCCTCGATCACCGGCTCCAGCACCACGGGCATCCGGGCGAGCTGGGCGTAGGAGGTGACGAGGTTCTGGGTGTACGTCGAGCCCTGGACGAGCTCACTGACCGAGTCGCCCTGGGAGAGTGAGAAGAAGACCGTGCTGGACGCCTTGTACTGCGGCGTGCTGCTCTGGTTCTGCGCCATACCGAGGGCGATGCCCGCCAGACCCAGGAGCACGAAGAGCTTCCAGCTCTTGACCAGGATCAGGACGTACTCGCGCAGATCCATGTCCTGCTGCTCCTCGGCTCGGTGGTGGACGGGGGACGGGTACGTCGGTGCTCACCTCGATGGTTTCACACCGTTCGGCGTGCCAGGGGCGATTCCCCGAACAGCCCAGTCACTCAGGGTGAGCGCACCCGTCGACTTTCGCGATCTTGCCGCATGGGCGCCCGGCCCCTCCTAGCATTGACCTCGTCGTCGGAGGGGAGTCCCATGAGTCGCCGTGTCGGGTACGCGCCCGGGATCTACGACCTGTTCCACATCGGGCACCTCAACATCCTGCGCACCTCGCGGGAGCTCTGCGACCACCTCGTCGCCGGGGTGGTGTCGGACGAGATGTCCATGCTGGCCAAGGGGCGCACCCCGGTGGTCCCGCTGGTCGAGCGCCTCGAGATCGTCCGCAGCTGCCGGTACGTCGACGACGTCCACGCCGAGGTCGTCCCGGAGAAGCTCGACACCTGGCGCGAGCTCAGGTTCGACGTGATCTTCAAGGGTGACGACTGGCGCGGCACGGCGAAGGGTCACAAGCTGGAGCGGGACTTCGCGTCGGTCGGCGTCGAGGTCGTGTACCTGCCGTACACGGCGCACACCTCGAGCACGCAGCTGCGTCGGGTGCTCGACGAGCTGTCGGCCTGACCGCTGCATCGCGACCGCGGACCCGTGCTCGACCTCGTCACGGTCTGCTATGAACCCGAGCTGCCGATGCTCGGGCTGCAGGCGCGCTCGCTCGACCGCTTCCTGTCGCCCGACCTGGTGGGGCGGATCGTGGTCGTCGACAACACCCGGCGCGGGCTGAGCAGTCGCCAGCGGCGCCGGCTCGGGCACGAC
Organism: Angustibacter luteus; assembly: GCF_039541115.1. NCBI lineage: Bacteria > Bacillati > Actinomycetota > Actinomycetes > Kineosporiales > Kineosporiaceae > Angustibacter > Angustibacter luteus. Next base: position 3,080 of record NZ_BAABFP010000008.1, on the reverse strand, counting down.
TACGGCGGCCTGCGGGACCGGGTGCAGTTCCGGCGTCCGGCGGAGCTGGTGGACCCGGCGGTGCTGGACGGCCTGCGGACCAGCGGCTGGCGGCTGCAGCAGGTGCTGAAGCTGCGAGCCGCCGCCGAGCTGACGGGAAGCCTCTGCATCGTCCTGGATGCCAAGAACCACCTCGTGCACGACGTCGACCTGGGGTTCTTCCGGGACGACGACGGTCACGACCGCACCCGCGCGTACGACCTGCACGGCCACCCGCACCTTCCGTCGTTCGAGCAGACCCTGCGGTACCTGGGGTTGGACCCGGCGCAGCACGTCGGCCGGTTCACTCCGACGGTGACGCCGTTCCCGCTCCGCCCGGACCTGGTGCGCGCGCTCCTGGACGACGTCGCCGGCCGGTCCGAGCGAGGATTCGAGCGCGAGTTCGTCGACCACCGGCTCACCGAGTTCTTCCTCTACAGCGGCTGGCTGCTGTCCACGGGGCGCGCGCTCGAGGACGTGTTCGCCTTCGGGCAGCCGGACAGCCCCACGGTGTGGCCGGGCGCGGCGGACGCCGCCGGGGTGCGCCGGCAGATCGAGCGCTCGCTCGCGGGCAGCCTCCCGTTCTTCGCCGTGCACCGCTCCGCGCTGGTGCGGCTGGACCGCGCGGCCCGTGCGGCGCTCTGCGGCTTCTGGGCCGAGCGGGGGCTGTACTCCTCACCGGCGCGGGCCAGGGCGGGGCTTCGACGGATGCGGGTGGCCGCTGCCCTCGCTGCCGTCCGCGGGCGCTGGGCTCGGCGCGCGACGTCGCACCGCTAGGGTCACGCACCGAATCGCAATCGGACGTATCGGGTCAGATCCGTCATACGTATCACCTTGTGTAGCGACACGCCACGCTATGTGACCGATATCACGTGAGAGCTCCTCAAGACCCCTGCGGTGTCGCACGACTAGTTATTTATGACCAGACACCCCTCATCCCATCGACACAGGCTTCGCGCCTGTGGTAGAGCGGCTGGCGCCGCCGTGGCAGCGACGCTGGTCGTCCCGGCCGCGCTGGCCGGCCAGGTGCTCACCGCCGCGACCGCCTCGGCCGACAGTTCCAACCCGAGCTCGACCGGCACCGTGCAGGACAGCTTCACCCGCAGCCTCACCCCGGGTTGGGGCGCCGCCGACAGCGGCGCCGCCTGGGAGCTGAACTACCAGTCCCCGAACTTCTCCGTCTCCGGCGGCGCCGGGCGGATCGCGACGGGTACGCCGGGCGCGACCTACTCGGCGTTCCTGCCGGGTCAGTCGCGTGACGTGCTGACCCACGCTGACCTGTCCGTGAGCACCGCCCAGACCGGCAGTGGCACGTACCTGACCGTGGCCGGCCGCGGCACCAGCGACGGCGACGGCTACCGCGCCAAGCTGCGCCTGCTGGCCGACGGCTCGGTGAACCTCGCGCTGGTGCACGGCACCGGCGCCAAGGAGCTCACCTTCAAGTCCGCGCGGGTTGCCGGCCTGACCTACGCGCCCGGCACCCAGCTGCACGTGCTCGTCGGGGTCACCGGCTCCGCGCCGGTCCAGGTCGCCGCCAAGGTGTGGCAGGGCTCGACCGAGCCTGCCGCCTGGACCATGACCGCCACCGACGCCGCCGCCGACCCGGCCATGGGCAACGGCGGCCTCGGGCTGAGCGCCTACCTCTCGGGCTCGTCCACCAAGAACGCCCAGGTCGTCTCCGTCGACAACCTGTGGAGCACCGCCGTCAGCACGCTGGACGCTCCGCTGCTCGCGATCACGGCCGGCCCGCAGGAGGGCGTCAGCACCAGGACCGTCCCGCAGACCTTCGAGTTCGTCGCCGCCGGCGCCGGCACCGCCCAGTGCCGCGTGGACACCGCTGCCTGGAGCGCCTGCACCAGCCCGACCGCGGTGCAGCAGCCCGCTGACGGCGCGCACAGCTTCCAGCTGCGTGGGGTCGCCCCGGACGGCAAGGTCGTGGCCTCGGCCGCGCGCACCTGGGTGCTGGACACCACGGCACCCGTGCCCGCTGTGACCTCGGGTCCGGCTGCCGGCTCGACCACCGCCTCGGCCGCGGCGACGTTCGCCGTCGCCACCAACGAACCGGCCACGCTGTCCTGCGTGGTCGACGGCGGCGCCGCGGCGCCGTGCACCTCGCCGGTCTCGCTGACCGGCCTGAACGACGGCGCGCACACGCTGTCCGTCGTCGCGACCGACAGCGTCGGCAACGTCAGCTCCGCCGTCAGCCGGGCCTGGAAGGTCGACACGACCGCACCGGTGCTCAGCCTGACCTCCGGTCCGGCCGCCGGCGCGACCGTGGCCTCCAGCGGTGCGACGTTCGACGTCGCGACCGACGGCCCCGCCGCCCTGTCCTGCACGGTGGACGGCGCCGCTGCCAAGGCCTGCACCTCGCCGGTCTCGCTGACCGGCCTCGGTGACGGCGCGCACACCCTCGTCGTCACCGGCGCCGACGCGGTCGGCAACGTGAGCAGCCCGGTCAGCCGGTCCTGGAAGGTCGACACGGCCGCTCCGGTGCTCAGCCTGACCTCCGGTCCGGCCGCAGGCGCCACTGTGACCTCCGGCAGCGCCACCTTCGACGTCACCACGGACGAGCCGGCCACGCTGTCCTGCAAGCTCGACGCCGCCGCGGCCAAGGCGTGCACCTCCCCGGTGTCCTTCAGCGGTCTCGCCGACGGCGCGCACACGCTCGTCGTGACGGCCACGGACGTCGTCGGCAACGGCGGCTCCTCGGTCACCCGGTCCTGGAAGGTCGACACGGCCGCGCCGGTGACCACTGTCAGCGCCGGTCCCGCGGAGGGTTCGTCCCAGCAGGGCACGTCGGTGCAGTACACCTTCGCCGCCAACGAGACCGCGACCTTCGCCTGCCGCCTGGACGGCGGGAGCTGGACGGTCTGCACCTCGCCGGTCAGCTACAGCGGGCTCGCGGTCGGTGCGCACACCATCGACCTGCGCGCCACCGACTCGGCCGGGAACATCGCGTCGCTCGTCACCCGCCACGTCACGGTCCTCGCCGCAGCGCCGCCCGTGCCGGCGGGTAAGCCGGGGGCGTCGAACACCGGGGTGCCGGCTGGTACGGCGCTGAC